>JANXCY010000002.1 GCA_025060135.1 Anaerolineae bacterium
CGCTGCATCTCCTCGTCCACCGAGTAGGTGAAGCGGGGCTCCTCAAACCCGGCGTTGTGTCCTACACCGATGAAGGGGGTGCCATCGGAGTACTCAAAGTAGCCGGGGTCGGCCCGCGCGATGCGGATGAAGCCATGGTTGTTGGGGTCTGTGGAGAGGGTAACGGTGAAGGTGCCCTCCGGGCTCTGGACGGCGCCGGAGGCGTCGGTCGCGCGGATGCGGTAGCGCCACGTGCCGAGTTGCTGCGGGGCAAAGCGCACCTTCCACACCGGCGCGCCGACCGGGTAGAGCCACTCGTTGCCGTTGCGGCAGTAGTTTTGCGGTGTGTCGCCGATGCACTGCCGCTGAAAGTCCTGGTAGAGAAACGCGGGCTGGGTGATGACGGTGGTCCAGTTATCGGGGCTAAAGAGGCCGTCCACGGTGATGCCCACGCCCGCCGGGACCCCCGGCGGCGGGGAGGGGTCGTAGGGAAAGTAGGGGTTGGTGGCAACGGTGCCGGTAATGTCAAAGGTCAACTCCAACTTTTCGTAGAGGCCGACGGTGGTGGTGTTGGCGCGAATGTTGAGGATTTGAAGGGAGGCGAGGTGACGGTCACCCTCAAGGTGACCTTCACCCTGCGAGGGGAGGTGACGGTCACCTGCAAGGTGACCGTCACCTAAACTGAATGCCTCCATTGCCAGCAGCCACGCCGCGCCCAGCGCGAAAATGAAAAGGACGAGCTTCCGACTTTTCCTGCCCATTCCGTTCCCTCCTGTGTCAGCGCGAGTTTCGCATCACCACGGGCAGATAGACGGCGTGGCCAGAGGGCGCCTGGATGGTCGCCACAATCTTCTGGATGGAGTAGAGGTCGCCACGGCCCCAGGGGCGATCCAGATAGCGGCGCAGGGTCTCCCGGTTATCGCCCAGGATGTAGGCGTGGGCCAGGAAGTGGGACCAAGCGTAGAGCGGATGCAGGAAGGCGCTCTCGCCCTCCTCGGCGTGGAGGCCGGCGCGGGTGAGAAACCACCAGCGCATCCCGTTTGGCCCTTCGCTCCAGATCACATGCTCTGCAGCCAGGCCGTTCGTCTGCTCGCGCAGATACAGCCCGATTTCGGGCGTCAGTCCATAGAAGACGGGCAGATGCCACCCGTAGAAATTCCCCCATTCGGGCTGTTCATCCCGCGGCGCCCAGTGCTGGGTGATGGACCTGGCGTAATCAATATAGGGCGTGATGACCCGTCCGGCCTGCAAGGCCGCTACGGCCACGCTGACCGCCTGGGTGTAAGTGGGCGAGGTGGAGCCAAAAAGTTGCCGCGCCATCCGGGCATACCCGATGGGCCCGGCAAAATCGGCGTAGTAAGTCAGTTCGTCCAATCGTTCTTGATACAGTTGTGTCAGGCCCGCCCAGTTATCTCGCACTACGCTCCAGTCGCCCGTGTTTTTGGCCCATAGCCAGACGGCGTAGAGGGAGATGGGGCTGGCGGCCACCGGTGGCCAGTTGTTCAGGTTCTGGCGAATGTCCTCCGGCACCGGGTAGTACTCGCGCGGCGCGCTGTTTTTCATCCAGTCGCTGTAGTTGCCCCAGGGCATACCCTCCCAGGGCGGATAGAGCGCGACGACGCTGGAGACGTACTGGGTCACGCTCACCTGCAGCGCCGGGTCCAGATAGGGGTAGGCCATCGCCAGGGTGAGCAGGAGTTCGCCGGAATCGTGCCAGACAGCGTTGCCATACCCGAAGAAGCTGATGGATGCCACCTCTGAGGTATTGCTGGCGTTGTGGGGCCAGACCGCCGTGTTGGTCTGGCCGCGCTGGAGCACGTAGGGCATCGGATAAGGGGTCAGGCTGACCAGCACGCGCACCTCATCCCGCAGGCGCGCGACCAGGTCGGGCGGCGGGTTGTCCACGGGCGTCGTCAGGTCCAGCGTCACGTAGTCCGTGAGGGGACGGGAGGTGGTGACGACCGGCGGAGTCGGCGTCGGCGGGGGCGGGAGGGTGCGCGTGTAGACCAGCGGAGGGGGACAAGCGGGTCCGGGGCGCGTGCCGATACCCGCCAGTCCGGCGCCGAGGACGCGCCAGTAGATCATGTTGTTCGCCACCACCGCTCCACCGCGCGAGACGCCCTCCCCGGAGCGCGGGGGCGGGAAGGGATAGGCCGGGTCAGCGGGATTGCCGCTGAGGGGGAAGAAGGGGTTGGGGCCTTCCGGCCCGCAACTGGAACCCGGGCCGCCGCCGCACTCCGGCCAGACGTTGGAGACGTGGCCGATGTGGATCAGTTGGCCGCTGATGGGGGTGGTCAGGCTGATGCCGCCCAGCCGCTCCCAGTTGTCCACCAGCAGGATGTTGCCGCCCATCGTCAGGATGGCTGGCTCATCCGAGGTCAGGCGGAACTCGGCGCTGTATCTGGACTGCGGGTAATCCGCCGTGCGCAGCCCGACGATGCGGCTCAGGTTGTCGGTGCGCATCAGGCCGATCTCGGCGTCGTATCGGCTGGAAACATGGACGGAGCCGCCGGTGGTCTGGATGCCCTGCCGGGGACGATACGCCAAGTAGACGGTGTAGGATGCGCCGGCGCGCACCACCGGCGGAGCCGTTACGTCGCTGTCGCCGAAGGTGTAGAGCACCGGCGCCACCCCCCGCGTGATGCCGGTTTTCGTGTCCAGGACAAAAAGGGTCTGCTTGTGCGGGTTCGCCGCCAGGTAGGCGGTGATGAAGGGTTGAATGGCATTCCAGTCGGCGTCCCAGTCCGGGTTGACCGGGCCGGCCTGGTCCATCACCTCATCGCCTTCCGCGAGCAGATACGGCTGCGGATAAAGGGATTGGGAGCGGTAAATCACCGTGTCGCTCAGCACTACCGGATAGCGCTCGCTTAGACTCTGGCCGTAGAGGCGGGTCTTCCACCTCAGGGCGCCAGTGTTGGCATCCACGGCGAAGGCATAAATGGCCTCGTTTCCGGCAAAGACCAGCGAACCATCCCGGCTGAGCGCGGGAGTGGTGAGGATGGGGGCGTCGGACTGGTGTTGCCACATCACCGCGCCGTCGGAAAGGCGCAGCGCGGTGAGGGTGCCGTTTGTGGAGGCGACGTAAACCCAGCCGCGCGAGGGGTCCATCAGCGGCGCGGTAGCGCTGGGGCCGGTGTAGCGCTGCCAGCGCAGGACGCCATCGGCCGCGTTCAGCGCAAAGGTGTTCCCCGCGTGGGTGCTGAAGACCACCGTGTCGCTCATCACGCCAGCGGAGTGGCGGATGGGGCTACCGTCGCCCGGAAAGGTCCAGAGAGAGGCGCCGGTGGAGGCGTTGCGGGCGTACAGGACGCCGTCCATCCCGCCGATAAAGAGCCGACCGGAGACGACCACCGGTTGGGCGCGCGAGGCGAAGGGCACCTCGTACCACTTCCAGATGTAGCAGTAGGGCGGGTTGACCTGCTGGGGGCTGTAGTTGGTGCGCTGGGGGTCGCGGGCCAGTTGGGGCCAGTCGCCGGGGGCGGATTGCTGGGCCGGGGCGGCGGAGGCAGATGACCCGTGTATCGGCCATTGCCCGGAGATCACGACCATCAACAGGGGAATACAGACCAACCCGAAAAGACTGTACAGGATTAAGGTCCATCTCCGTTTATCCATAGCCCAACTCCTGGCGGTCGGATCCGCGGGGCAACCGTTTCCTGCCGTCCGGCCTCTTGCGTCCGCGCTGCGGAGCCTTATCGGCTTGATGGATCAGGCACGTGAAGGGAAGTTCCAGGCACCATTATACCTGCAACTGTTGATTTTTCAATACCAGCGACACTCCAAACTCTTGACATCCCCACTGGAGAGGGTAGAATACCTCTCGGAGGATGCAGATGGAAGGACTCCTCATTATGCAGGCAGGGGCCATCCACGGTTGAACGCCATGATGGCTGGCGGTGTTAAGTTTGCCGGTTGGTCAAGGGAGTTTTTGACTTACGGAGCAACTGCGGAAGTTTGATTGGGTTTCTATGAGCCTTCATGTTGTGGTCGCGATGAGCGGAGGGGTGGATAGCAGCGTCGCGGCGGCGCGGCTGGTGGAGCAGGGCTATCGGGTAACCGGAGTGATGTTGCGGCTGTGGGTGGAGCCTGCTGCGGGTTGCCGGGATAACCTCTGTTGTACGCCCGAGGCAGTGGAGCGCGCCCGCAACGTTGCCGCGCAATTGGGGATTCCGTTCCACGAAGTGGACATGCGGGAGCCCTTCCGCCGCGCCGTCGTGGAGACCTTCGTGGCCGAATATGCTGCTGCCCGAACTCCCAACCCCTGTATTCCCTGCAACCGGGACATCCGGTTCGGGTTGTTGATGGGATGGGCTCTGGAGCACGGTGCGGACTTTTTGGCGACTGGCCACTATGCCCGCGTCCGCCGGGTAGGGGACCGCTATCAGTTGCTGCGGGGCCGGGACCGGACGAAAGACCAGTCCTATGTCCTGCACACGCTGACGCAGGAGCAGTTGGCGCGCGTCCTCTTCCCCCTGGGCGACCTGACCAAGACGGAGGTGCGGGAGATGGCCCGGGCCCGGGGCCTCCCCGTCGCCGACCAACCGGAGAGCCAGGATGTCTGCTTTCTGGCCGATGGGGACTACCGACGATTTGTCGCCGAATACGCGCCAGAGGCGGTCCGCCCGGGCCCGATTCTGGATACGGCAGGCCGGGTGCTGGGAGAGCACAAAGGGTTGATCCACTACACCATCGGCCAGCGCAAGGGCATCGGTGTCGCGGCTCCGGTTCCCCTGTACGTCCTGGCTATGGACCCTCAGCGCAATGCCCTAATCGTGGGACGGGCGGAGGAGTTAGGACGGTCGGAGTGTGTGGCTGCCCGGATGCACTACATTTCCGGCGTGGAGCCATCGGGTCCCTTTGAGGCCACTGCCCAGATTCGCTACCGGCACAAAGAGGCTCCCGTTGTCGCTACGCCCCTGCCGGAAGGTCGCCTTCACGTCCGTTTCGCCGTCCCTCAACGGGACATTACTCCGGGTCAGTACCTGGTGCTGTATGACGGCGAGGTTGTCCTGGGAGGCGGGGTGATTTGTGCGCCATGGGAAAGCGTGATACAATAAAAAACCGATGGATCCATCGGGATGAAACGGCACGTTCTTGAATGAGTGGAGAAGGAACTGATAGAGCGTACACGTGATCGACCTCTTTGATGAAACCGATGCCCGGAAAGCGGTGGAGGATGCCCGCCAGTGTATTACTGTCGCCGGGGAGATCTACGAGCATCATTTTGAGGAACCGCCATCCCGTTGAGAAGGGGGAGCGAGATGGAAGCAAGTACTGAGCATCCACGGGCTGTCCCCATGCCCGCTGAAGCCCGCTTGAAGCGCAACCTGATTTTGAGTTTGGTCATCGTGGGCGTGCTGATGCTGGGCATGATCGCTCTGCTGGTGGTGCTGGCGGTGGACGCCTATCGCTCTCCCGTCCAGCCCAGTCCGGGGGCGGCGGTCGTCTCTCTGCTGCGGGATGCGGCCATCATCCTGGTCGCCTTTGAGACTCTCCTCATCGGTATCCTGCTCATCGTCCTGACAGTCCAGGTACAGGCACTGGTGTCGCTTCTCCGGGACGAGATTCGCCCGATGCTGGAGACCATCAACGACACCCTGGCAACGGTCCGGGGGACAACGCAATTTGTCAGCCATCACGTGGTCTCCCCGACCATTCAGGCCGCCAGTTTTCTGGCGGGCGTGCGGCGGGTGCTGAAGGAGATCGCGGGATTCTTCGTCGGGCGCTGAGGGTGTAACAGGTGGCTATGGAGAAGCCGTTACTTCTGCAATCACCCGATAGAACTGGCCGAACGGTGCGTGTTGGCTCTGACCAACGAAGGAGACTGGGTGTTGGACCCGTATAACAACGGGAAGGAGGTCATTGAAGCGCAGTACTCCCAGGAATTCATCGAGTACAACCAGTTATCGCAGCAGTGGATAGTACCCGATGTCGGACCAAAGCCAGCCGTGAGAAAACGATGCTGGGCCGAATTCTCTATAGCCCTCGGGCTCTCAACAGCGCCCTCGGGAGAGAACTTGACGCGCGGGGCTGGCAGAAACACAAGGTGCAAAGGGTATCCTACTTTGGGCAGTTTGTGTGGGACCTGGAATGCCGAGGGAGTGTCTGATATGGATATTCCTGTTCTCATCCCGGGAATAGTGGAATAGCGATATTACTTTCTTCGAGGAGGTTTCCCATGGCAAAAGACAACGGCAGTGATGTGGTGGCTTTCCTGACCGGATTCGTGGTCGGTGGGCTGGTGGGGGCGGCTGTGGCTGTGCTTTTCGCTCCCCAATCCGGTGAGGAGACCCGGGCCCAGATTCGCGCCAAGGGCGTGGAACTGAGCGAAAAGGCCAAAGAAGAGGTGGAGCGAGCCCGCCTGCGGGCGGAACAGGCGCTGGAAGAGGCCCGCGCCAAGGCCGAGGCCGTGGCCGCAGACCTGCGCCGCCGGGCTGAAGAAATCCAGGCCCAGGGGCAGGCTGTTCTGGAAGAGAGCCGTCGTCAATTGACCGAGGCCGTTGAAGCCGCCCGTAAAGCCGTCACTCGGCGAGGCGCTCCCGCTGAAGAGCCCTCTGTCTGAGATCCTATCCCGATCAGGCCATTACCGGAACCCGCGTCCGAGTCCCGGGAGGTTTTGGCGCGCTTGACAACCGATTCCCCAGCGCAAGTCCAAGAGGACTGGTCGTCTAACCTTATTCCCCATCATCAGGAGGACCCCCCATGCCACACGTTGCCATTAAAGGTCACCAACTGTTTTACGAAGACCGGGGGAATGGATTCCCTCTTCTCTTCGGCCACAGTTATCTCTGGGACGGAGCGATGTGGGAGCCCCAGGTATCCGCTCTTTCCGCCCACTACCGTTGCATCGTCCCCGACCTCTGGGGGCATGGCCGCTCCGATCCGCCACCCCAGATTCCGTACTCCATCGAGGCCCTGGCGGAAGATTTCTGGACCCTCACCCAGTTGCTGGGAATGGAGCGTTTCGCCGTAGTGGGTCTCTCTGTAGGCGGAATGTGGGGCATCCAGTTGGCACTGAGTCATCCAGAGGCGGTGGCGGCCCTGGTCGTTATGGACTCTTATGTGGGTTCGGAGCCGGAGGAAAACCGCCTCCGCTATTTCGGGATGATGGACCTGGTGGAAAAGGCCGGCATGATCCCGCCCCCCATACGAGAGGCAGTGCTTCCCCTTTTCTTCTCTCCGGTTACTCTCCAACAGAACCCGGATCTGCCCGCGCGCTTCCAATCCGCGCTGGCTTCTATTCCCGCAGAACGCATTCCGGGCATCCTGACCATTGGGCGCGCCATTTTCGGGCGTTCCTCTCTGCTGGAGCAGTTGCCCGGATTGAAGGTGCCCACCCTGATCATTGTTGGAGCAGACGACCGCTCCCGTCCACCTCACGAAGCCGAAGAAATGGCCCGCCGGATTCCGGGCGCGCGGTTGGAGATCATCCCTCAGGCAGGCCATATTAGCAACTTGGAGCAACCAGAGCGGGTTACTGCACTGATTCGGGATTTCTTGAAAGCAACGGTCGGATGACCGAGAGCACGGAGGAAGGCCCCATGGAACTCCTGACTGTTCGCATCCAGAAGCCCGATGATGTGAACTGCATCCTGGGAATGAGCCATTTCATCAAGACGGTGGAGGATATCCACGAGGCACTGGTCAACACGGTCCCGGGTATCCGGTTCGGGCTGGCCTTTTGCGAATCCTCCGGCCCCGCCCTGGTCCGCTGCAGCGGCACCGACGAGACGATGATCGAACTGGCGAAGCAAAATGCCCTGGCGATCGGCGCGGGCCATTCCTTTATTATTTTCCTTGCCCCGGGTGTTTACCCTATCAATGTCCTCAACGCCATCAAAATGGTCCCGGAGGTCTGTCGCATCTTCTGTGCCACTGCTAATCCTGCCCAGGTCGTCGTCGCCCAGACGGAGCAGGGGCGGGCCATCTTGGGGGTGGTGGACGGTGTGAGCCCCAAAGGGGTGGAAGGGCCGGAGGACGTGGCCCACCGCAAAGAGTTCTTGCGAAAAATCGGCTATAAATTGTAGGGGGCCGCTACGCGGTCTTGCTTCCACTCCTGATGAGAACGGAACTCCGGCAGGAAGCCCATCATTTGCGTCAGAAGATGTTTAGCCTTCCTTCGGCCATTCAGGAGTGGCGGGGTCGGGAATTCGGTCAGACCCCCGAACGGGTGGACCGGATGTACCACCCGAGGGTCATCCAGACCCGATGGCAGGTAGGGACTCCGCCGGGCTGCAGGACCCTCATCCCGGTCTGGCTGGCGATGGGCCACTGTACGCCGTAACCAGAGGGCGATGGAACTCCCTTCGCTGTTCCTGGCTCTGCTGGCGGGTCTGGCGTCCTTTCTTTCCCCCTGCGTTCTCCCGATGGTGCCGGCCTATATGGGTTACCTGGGCGGCCACGTCATCGCCGAAACGGACGCCGGGTCCTCTGCCTCTGCCCGGAAGCGCTTCACGGTTTTCCTGCACGCGCTGGCCTTTGTCCTGGGTTTCTCTGCCGTCTTCGTTACTCTGGGCGCGGCCGCTGGCGGAGTGGGGCGCCTCCTGCGCACCGACTGGGTCCGCTGGATCGGCGGCCTGATCATGGTCTTCTTTGGTCTGGTGCTGGTAGGGGCCATCCGATCCCCGGCGCTCTACACCGAACGGCGGCTCCATCTCCGTGTCCGCTCCCGTTGGGGCTATCTTTCTTCCCTCCTGGTCGGTGTCTCGTTTGCCGCTGGATGGACGCCGTGTGTTGGACCGGTGCTGGGGGCCATCCTGGCCCTGGGGGCTAACCAGGAAACCGCCGAAGCGGCCGCGCTCTTACTGACCATCTACGCTCTGGGTCTGGGTATCCCCTTCCTACTGGTCGGGCTGGTGGTGGACCGGATGGGTAGGTACCTGAGATACCTGCACCGTTATCTCCACCCCATCCAGGTCGCTACCGGTGTGGTCATTCTCCTCTTCGGCGTCCTCCTTTTTATGGACTGGCTGCGCGTCCTGGGCACGTGGCTCGCCTCTCTGGGCGTCGGCTGGGATGTGGGCCTGTAGACCGATCCGCTGGGCATGCAGGCCACCCGGTCGATAGCGGCTGTCAGCCACCTCTATTAGATGGAGGTTCTATGCACGACCCTCTGTGGACCTTCTTTCACCCGCGGGGCGTCGCTGTTCTGGGCGCCAGTGCCAACCCGACTAAACTCAGCTACGGTGTTCTCCACAATCTGGTCGCGCACGGGTATTCGGGTCCGATCTACCCCGTCAACCCCAAGGGTGGGGAGATCATGGGGCTTCCGGTCTATACCTCCATTGCCGACGTGCCTGATCCGGTGGACCTGGCCATCATTGTTCTCCCGGCCGGGCAGGTCGCCGGGGCGCTGGAGGATTGCGGCCGGCGGGGCATCCGGCATGCCATTCTGATGGCCTCCGGTTTCGGCGAACTGGGAAGGGAGGGTAAGGCGCAGGAGGAGCGCCTGTGTCAGGTGGCCCGGCAATATGGTATCCGGTTTTTGGGCCCGAACTGCGTCGGCGTCCTGGATACCTATGCTCCTATAGACACCACCTTCATTCGTACTATGCCCAAGCGAGGGAGCATCGGTCTGGTTTCCCATTCCGGCGCGGTCTGTGGAGGGGTGATAGATGGGGCCAGCGGGGTAGGCGTGGGCTTTTCCCGCATCATCAGTCTGGGCAACCAGGCGGATATCGACATTGCCGATGCACTGGACTCTCTGGCTGCCGATCCCCACACCCGGGTCGTGGCAGCCTATGTGGAAGGCCTGCCGAACGGCTGTCGCTTTGTAGAGGCCGCCCGGCGGCTGACGGCCCGGAAACCTCTGGTGGTCCTGAAAGCCGGACGAACGCCAGGTGGAAGCCGCGCGGTCGCTTCCCACACGGGTGCGCTGGCAGGCGCGAATGAGGCCTTTCTGGCGGCCTGCCGTCGGGCCGGGGCCATTCCGGTGGAAACATTGGAGGAGATGGTGGACGCGGTGGTGGCCCTGGCCTTCCGGTCCCCTCTGGCGGGGCCGCACATCGCCATTCTGACGAACGCCGGAGGGCCGGCCGCGATCGGCGCCGACCAATTGGACCGGCATGGGATGCATCTGGTGGACCTCTCCCCCCAGACGCAGGCCCGGCTACAGAACGTCTGTCCGCCAGGGACGATGACGGGCAATCCGGTGGATATGTTGGGCGGCCCTCAGGCCGAGCACTACACTGCCGCGTTGCAGGTGCTGCTGGACGCGCCGGAAGTGGACGGAGTTATGGTGATCTTCGTCCCTCAGGCCATCACTCCTCTCCACGATGTGGCGGTGGTGGTGGGGCAGGTCGGAGAGATGGCCCCCAAACCGGTGGTCTGCTCCATCTTCGGCGGAAGCGGTATCCGGGCCGCTGCGCGGGCGCTGCATGCCCACTCTGTTCCCTACTACCCGACCCCGTGTCGGGCCGCTTTCGGCCTGGGCGTGCTCTGGAAATACACCTGCATCCGGGAGACCCACATTCCGGAGCCAGAGCCGTTGGCGGACGTGGATTGGGCACAGGTGCACGCGCTCCTGGCTGGGAAAGCAGGTATATTAGACCCCCAGGCAGGAGCAGAAATCATAGCGGCTTGTGGTCTGTCTGTTCCTCCTTCGGGCCTGGCCGCCTCGGCTGACGAGGCCGCCGCCCTTGCGGACAGGATGGGGTATCCCGTGGTTCTCAAACGGGTTGCTCCCAGTCTGGTTCATAAAAGCGATGCCGATGGCGTTGTTCTCGGATTGCAAACGGCCGATGAGGTCCGGGAGGCCTTCGCCCGGGCCATCCGGTCCGGAGAGCGGGCGCTGATCCAGCGGATGGCTCCATCCGGGGGACTGGAGGTCATTGTGGGCGCGCACCGCGACGCTCAGTTCGGCCCGCTGGTGATGGTCGGCCTGGGGGGGGTCTATGTGGAGGTGCTGCGGGATGTGGCTTTCCGGCTGGCGCCCCTGAGCCGGGGGGAAGCACGCGGGATGCTGGAGGAGATCGCTTTGGGACGGTTGCTGGCGGGAGTGCGCGGTCTGCCGCCCCGGGACACGGAGGCCGTAGTGGATGCTCTTTTTCGGGTGGGTTGGCTGATGGTGGAATGCCCACCGATCGCTGAGGTGGACCTGAATCCGCTGATCGTTGGAGAGCGGGGAGCGTGGGCGGTAGATGTACGGATGGTCATTCGCTGATCCTTTCGGATCAGCCCTTCTGGGCCGGTGCCTTCGGCTCACCGCCACGGCGGTACGCGGCCAGACCCGCGCGCAGAGCGACCAGCGGGGAAAGGGCACAACGGCGGCGGTTCGGCGGAATAGGCACATCCATCCAGCCCAGCACGTCCTCCTCGGTGAGCGCCTCCAGTTCCTCCACCCGCATCCCCTGCAGGCGTTCGGTGAAGAGAGAGGCTGAGGCCATGCTGATCATGCATCCCTCCCCCTCAAAGGCCACCTGTGCCACCCGCCCGTCCGGGCTCAGGGCAATTTCCAAATGGACCTGGTCGCCGCAAGAAGGGTCGTCGCTGTCGGCGACAATGTCCGGCGAAGAGAGCCGCCCCCAGTTACGAGGATGGATATAATGGTCCAGGATGGTTTCGGAATACAGGGTGCTCATTCTACTGCCCCAGTGTATTTCCTAACTGCTCCAGCGCCTGAACCAAACGGTCTACCTCTTCGGTAGTGTTGTAGAGATAGAAACTGGCACGGACGGTGGCGGTCAGCCCCAGGCGGCGGTGGAGTGGTTGGGCGCAGTGGTGCCCGGCCCGAACCGCGATGCCTTCCCGATCCAATAAGTGAGCCACATCGTGGGGGTGGATTCCCCGGAAGGTGAAGGCCAACACGCCGCCCCGCTGGTGGGCCGGAGGGCCGATGACCCTCAAGCCCGGCAGCGCCGATAAACGCTCCAACGCATAGGCAGTCAGTTCCCGCTCGTGGGCCGCGATGGCCTCCATCCCGATACCTGTCAGATAGTCCACCGCTGCCCCCAGGCCGACCCCCTCTACAAAGGCCGGAGTGCCCGCTTCAAATTTCCAGGGCAGTCGGTTCCAGGTGGCGGATTCCCATTCCACTCGGTGAATCATGTTTCCGCCGCCCAGGAACGGTGGCATCCTCTCCAATAACACCTCCTTCCCGTAGAGGACACCAATGCCGGTGGGCCCGCACATTTTGTGGCCAGAGAAGGCCAGAAAGTCGCAATCCAGGTCCTGGACGTCCACTGGCATATGGGGCACCGCCTGCGCCGCGTCCACCAGCACCACCGCACCGACCTCGTGGGCCTTCCCAACTATCTCTCGCACCGGGTTGATCGTCCCCAGCACATTGGACATCATCGTTACGGCCACCAGTTTGACCCGCTCGTCCAGCAGAGAGTCCAACCGATCCATCCGCAGAAGACCGTCGTCGGTGATGGGGAGGTAGAGCAGTTGCGCTTCCTTCTCCTGGGCCAGCAATTGCCATGGGATCAGATTGGAATGATGCTCCATCTCGGTCAGGAGAATGCGGTCGCCGGAGCGAATGTTTGCCCGTCCCCAGGTGTAGGCGACCAGATTGATGGCCTCCGTGGTGTTACGGGTGAAAATCACCCCTTCCCGTACCGGGGCGTTGATGAAAGAAGCCACCCGGTCCCGTGCGCTCTCGTAGGCCAGAGTGGCTTCTTCGCTGAAAGCATAGATACCCCGATGGACATTAGCATAATACTCCCGGTATAGCCGCTCCATCGCCTCCAGGACGGGCAGCGGCTTCTGGGAACTGGCCGCGCTGTCCAGGAAGACCAGAGGATGGCCGTGAACGGTTCGGGAAAGGGCAGGGAAATCGGCCCGAATGCGCTCTACATCCAGCATATTGCACCTCGCGATAATTTGCGCGAAGGTAGTATACCATAATCGCCTATCCATGCAACTGGCCAGGTCATTTTCAAAGACACTTCTCTGCTTTTTTGACAGGGCGGAAGGTTGTAGTATAATATCCAAAGAAGGTCGTTTCTCCGACAACCGTGAACCCGTTGCCGCAAAAACCAAGTATTCTTTGAGGAGTGAACTATGAACGAGGCTCAGCAACCCCTTTCCGAGCAGGAAATCGCCCGTATCCGAGAAGCGCTGCGGGATGTCTACGATCCTGAAATCGGCATCAGCGTGGTGGACCTGGGGATGGTGCGGAAGATTGAGGAGGTAGACGGAGAGGTCCAGATTACGATGATTCTCACGGTTCCCTTCTGTCCGCTGGCGAGGGTGATCCTGGAGGAAGCCCGGCGGGCCGCCCAGGCCGTCACCGAGAGGCCAGTGAAGGTGGTGATGGGCACGGAGTGCTGGGACCCCTCTATGATGTCCAACGAGGCGCACCAACGTCTGGGCTCCGGGTTCTGATGGGAAGGCCGGGAGGGGCGGTGCAGCCGTCGCCTCCAAGGGGGGATTCCGGTGCGATGCCCGGAACAATCCTGATCATCCCCATCGGAGATGTAGAGGCCGACCTGACGGCCGGCCTGGCACAGGAACTGGAAACGGTCCTGAGATATCCGGTGGCTGTTGGTGAACCGGTCCCCATTCCGGGAGAAGGATACGATCCGTACCGCCGTCAGTATCGGGGAGAGTTCATGCTGGCGGCGCTGCGGGCTATCCCCGGGCCGGCTGAACGGATTCTGGGCCTGGTGGATGTAGACTGCTATGCCCTGGGACTGAACTTCATCTTTGGGCAGGCGACGCTGCGGGGGCGGGAGGCCTTCGTCGCGCTGCCCCGTCTACGTCCCGCTTTTTACGGCCTTCCTGACGACCCCGCCCTCTTCCGCCAGCGGGTGCTCAAAGAGGCCGTTCACGAACTGGGCCACACCTGGGGGTTGGGCCACTGCCCCGACCCCCAGTGTGTGATGCATTTCTCCAACACACTCCACGATACGGATGTGAAGGGCGCGGCGTTCTGCTCCCGTTGTCGGCGCAACCTTCCGTTATGAGCACCGACATCCGCTTCAAACTCCAGCCTCTAACCCGGATGCCTCCATATGGGTGCAGGGACAGCGGCTCGTAGTTCTCCTCCTCTGCCCTGAACTCTTCACACATCCTCTGCAACTTCTTCATCATTTCTTCAACGGTCGGCTGTACCATATAACCGGTCAGTCAGGAGAAAGGTATGGCGGCCCAGTTCTCTTCTCGTCCGTCCCTTCTTTCCAGGAATTGGCTGCCCGGCGTTACCGTCGCGTGGACGTTGGTGGCGGCGTTGATGGCCCTTTCGCTGGGGCTTCATCTCTTCAACATTGGCTCTATCGGCGATGCCAATGCCTACTACACCGCAACGGTCAAATCTATGCTGCAATCGTGGCGCAATTTTTTCTTTGCCGCCGCAGAGCCGGGCGGGTCGGTCACGGTGGATAAGCCTCCGCTGGGGTTCTGGATGGAGGCCGCCTTCGCGGCTGTGCTGGGTGTGAGCGGCTTCAGCACGGCTCTACCGAATATCCTGGTAGGGGTCTGTGCCGTGCCAGTGCTGTACGCCATTGTCCGCAGGCACGCGGGGGAGGGGGCCGGCCTGGTCGCTGCTCTGGCGATGACGCTGACGCCGGTCTTCGTCGCCACCAACCGCAACAACACCATAGACGGGATGTTGGTTTTCGTTCTGCTGCTGGCGGCGTGGGCGTTCGTCCAAGCGACGGAATCGGGGCGGTTGCGCTGGCTGCTCCTGGGCGCGTTTCTGGTTGGCCTGGGGTTCAACATTAAGATGCTCCAGGCTTTCCTGCCGCTGCCTGCATTCTATGCCCTCTACTTCCTCGGTTCCCGGGAAGGTTGGGGCCGCAAACTGGTCCACCTGGCCCTGGCGACCGTCCTGCTCCTGGCAGTCTCTTTTTCCTGGGCCATCGCGGTGGACCTGACGCCGCCGGACCAGAGGCCGTACATCGGCTCATCGGGCGATAACAGCGTGATGAGCCTGATTTTCGGATATAACGGCCTTTCGCGGGTGCTCAACCGGGGGATGGGGGGCAGTGCGCGGGCTGTGCAGGCCCCGCAGGGGATGCCATTCTCGCAGGCTCCGGTGGCTCCGGGGGCCCTACCGGCCCCCCAGGCTGGGCCACAGCCCGGGGCTCCGGGCTTGAGCCAGCAGGCCATAGACGCCTGCACAGGCCTGGCCGAAGGCGCGACCTGTTCTTTCAGCATGGCCAGCCGCACCGTGACCGGGACCTGCAGTCGTTCTCCCAGCACGGACCAACTGGTGTGCATGCCGCAGGGCGGGCCCGGCACCCCGCCGTTTCCACAAGGAACGCCGCCCCCGGGCGCGCTCCCCCAGGTTGGTCGGGGGACGACTCCTTTCAGCAACGAGACGGGCAACCCGGGTGTCCTTCGCTTCTTCACGGCCCCGCTTTCCAAACAAATGTCCTGGTTGTTGCCTTTCGCACTGGTTAGCCTGGTCCTGCCGCTGTTCGGCCGCCGGGTTCGGCTTCCGCTGGGATGGGGAACGCACCGGGCGCTGGTCCTCTGGGGCGGATGGCTGGTCACCGGCCTGATGTTCTTCAGCATCGTCTCCGGGATTTTCCACGCCTACTACACCATTATGCTGGCTCCGGCATTGGGTGCAGTGGTCGGGATGGGTGCGGCCTGGTTCTGGGACCGGACGCGGGAGCGTCCCCGGGTGGGTGTCTTGCTGGTTGCGGCTGCCGCAGGGACGCTGGCATACCAGGCCTTCGCGTTCCAGCAGTACAATGAACCCCTGGGCGTGTTGGCCATTGCGGCGCTTTTGCTTCTGGCCGGGGGCCTGCTTTTGGCCTCTGCGGAGGCCCGGCGGGTGGCCGTCGTGCTGATTCTGGCAGCCATGCTGTTCGCTCCCGCGTACTGGACGGGAATGACGGTCGCGGCGGGCGCGGACCAGAATCTCCCCTCAGCGTATCCAGGGGCCCGGCCGTTCCGGCCCGGGCCGGGGCTCCGCGCGGGCGTCGCGGCTCAGCCGGGAGTCGGCATGACCGACGCGGACCTGGTGGCTTATCTGCAGGCCAACACGCAGGACGTGGAGTATCTGGTCGCCGTGCCATCTTCCCAGACCGGCGCGCCGCTGGTGCTGGCAACGGGCCGCCCAGTCCTCTATATGGGTGGCTTCAGTGGGCAGGACCGGGTAGTGACGGCGGAGGATTTGCAAGAGATGGTTGCCAGCGGCCGGCTGCGATACATCCTGTACGGCGGGATGGGCGGTCGGCAGGACATCGCGGCCTGGCTGCAGGCGTCCTGTACGGTCGTCCCGGAGTTCAGCCCCGCAGGCGGTGAAGGCCAGGGAGGACCAGTCGACCGGGGTACCGTACTGTACCGGTGCGGAGAGTCAACAAGCCAGGTGCTCTGGAAATCCCCGTGGTGAGGGAGTATCCAGTTTCAGCAACATCACGGGCATCCTGACGACTTTTCTGGGCGCGATTGCGGGCATCAGCCTGGTGGTGGGCGGCATTGGGATTATGAACATCATGCTGGTCTCGGTGACGGAGCGGATGCGGGAAATCGGCCTGCGGAAAGCCGTTGGGGCCCGACGACGGGACATTCTGGTGCAGTTCCTGATGGAGGCGGTGGTGATGGCCTTTGCCGGGGGAGTGCTGGGGATCGGGTTCGGCGCGCTGGGCGCGCAGGCCGTCGCCGCGCTGGCGGACATCCGCACCGCAGTGACCCTCCAGGCTGTGCTCCTGGCGACGTCGGTCTCAGTAGTGGTGGGGATGGCCTCCGGGCTCTATCCGGCCTGGCGGGCCTCCCGCCTCAACCCCATAGAGGCACTGCGGTATGTCACCTGCCAGGTGACTGTCACCTTATCCTGTGGTTATCGGAGCCCGGTCTCCAGGCGGGCGATGACCAGACGCGGAATCTCGCTGGTCCCCTCGTAAATCTCCGTCACTTTGGCATCCCGGAAGTACCGCTCAATGGGCAGTTCCTTGCTGTAGCCCATGCCGCCGTGAATCTGGATGGCCTCTTTGGTGACCCCCGTGGATGTCTCGGAGGCGAAGAGTTTGTCCATAGAGGCCTCCAGCGTGTAGCGGCGGCCGGTTTTTCTCTCGTCGTAGTGGCTGGCGACCAGCGCAATCTCTTTTCGGGCAAATTCCCGAGCCATGTCCCGGATCATGCGGTGTTCGTCGCCGAGCCACAAATCCATCAGGATAGTCTCCCAAGGCCATAAGGGGCCCTGTTTTCTACTGGGCCTTGCCATAGGCAATGACGGCGAAATCGGCGGGGACGCTTTTATAGACCGTAAAACGCATCTGGAAGGGGACAGCAGCGCCGGGGGCCAGACCGTTTCCCACGTCTACCCTCTGCTGGCGGAAGCCGGTAACCAGGCCGGTCTCGTCGTAAGTGGTGGCCACAACGATGACCGTCGCGGCAATACGCTCCGGATCGCGGTTCCGCACGGCTCCGGAAATTTCAAAGTGGGGGCCGTACGGGGTACCCGTAACCTCTTCTATGGCCATCGGCACATATCGGGCGGCTAATTCGCCTGCTGCCTCGCCGCGTAGGGCTACTACCTGATGGCTGACAAAGTTGGGAGGGGGAGCAGTGAATAACAGAGAAAAGGGTGCCCGGGCAGCCGGGGGCAGGAGGTCAACCGCCGCAAAGACGTTCCCTCCAATGAGCGCATTGCCGGAGGCATCAAAGAGAGTTACCCGCACCTGCACGTTGGTCAACACCTCGGCGGTGGTATTCACCACTTCTCCCAGGCAGTGAAGGCTCCCCACCGGCGTCTCGTAGAAACCCACCCCACGGATGCCAAAGGGCATGGGGGTGGGCGTGGGGAGGAGTTCAGTAGGAGCCATCGCCTCTTCGCGACCGGTGGGGATGATCAGCGTCTGGCCGGGCCGGAGGAACAGCGGGTTCTGGATATTGTTGATTCGCTGGAGTGCCTCCACGCTGACTCCGTAGGTGGCGGCGATCCCCGAGAGGGTATCGCCTTCCCGGACGACGTAGATAATGGGAGTCGGGGTGATCGTGGGGGTCGGGGAAGGCCCCACGAGTTCGCCGCTCGCGCCAGGAACCGGCGAAACGGAGGGCGGAGGAGAGGTCAGGGTGGGAAAGGGAGAAGGCGGAGTCTCTGTGGCTGGCGGGGTGATTACGCTTCCGCACCCGGTGGCCACCAGGGCCAGCAACACAGCGCATGGAACGGTCCAGAGCGTTCGCATTGGGTCCTCCTAATAGCATTATACCGCACTCTTTCGGAAAGGGTAAGGCGACGCCGCCCGCCTTTGCTGACGCCGAATAGAGGGTCGGCGAAGGCTGACTTGTTGCGAACGAAGGGAGCCACCTGGCCGAAGGCCCAAGCAAGGGCAACTTTCCTCGGTGCCCAGCAGCGGCTAACCGATGCCCGACAACATTGGGATGCACCCCGCGCCCGAACACCCGACGCCCGCGCCCCTGGGCTTGACATTTACCGCTAACAGGTTATAATTGTAAATGAGAATCAATTGCAAAGATGCTGACCGATGGAAGAAGAGGTCGTTCGTTCGCTGGCTAGTGCTCTGCAGGCTGGAGGGCATCGCCTTACCCGCCAGCGACGAGTCGTTCTGGAGGTACTGGAGGAGAGCCACGAGCATCTGGATGCGGAGGCTCTGTACGAACGGGCTCGCCAACGGACATCCCGTATCAGCCTGGCAACCGTGTATCGCACGGTTGCGGTCCTGAAACAAATGGGGCTGATTACCGAACATTCTCTGGGAGAGGAGCATGGCCACTTTGAGACCGTCCGGGAGGTTCCCCATTACCATTTTACCTGCCTGGGTTGCGGAGCGGTGGTGGAGTTTGATGCCCCCCAGGTGGAGGAGATCCTTCAGGAACTGGCGGAGCGGGAAGGGCTGGAGGTCTGCGGCGTCCAGTTCGCTCTCATTGGCTATTGTGCCCACTGCCGCACCGGAGGAGGAGATGCCCAATGAGCGACCCCCCTCGTTGGGTGAAAGGGTCTGCCCGCTGAGCGCGCTGCGGGGTGGGGAGGTGGGCGTTGTGGCCGCTCTTTCCGGCGGGCACAGCCTGCGTGGCCGGATGCTGGCTTTTGGTCTCACCCCCGGTGCCGAGGTTACTGTCCTGCAGAACTACGGGCATGGCCCGATGATGGTCCAGGTACGGGGCACCCGGGTGGCCCTGGGACGAGGAGAGGCCGCGAACATTCTGGTCCGACGGAGGATGGAGTGAGCGCTCATGCCATACCGGAAACCGAGGTTTCCTCCCGGCTCAGAGAACGTTCCATTCTGGTCGCGCTGGCGGGCCAGCCCAACGTGGGCAAATCTACGCTTTTCAACCGACTGACCGGCCTCCACCAGCATGTGGGGAACTGGCCGGGTAAGACGGTGGAGCGTAAGGAAGGGCATTTCACCTGCAACGGGGTCTCCTATCGGCTGGTGGACCTCCCCGGTACCTACAGTCTGACGGCCAACTCGCCGGAGGAACTCATTGCCCGGGAGTTTATCCTGCGAGAGCGGCCCGATGTGGTCGTGGCGGTGGTGGATGCGGCGACGTTGGAGCGCAGCCTGTATCTGGTGGCGGAACTCCTGCCCTTGCCCGTGCCTGTCGTGGTTGCCCTGAATATGATGGACGTCGCCCGGCAGGAGGGGATTTATGTGGAACCGGAGGTTCTCCAGGCCGCGCTGGGAGTCCCGGTGGTGCCGATGTCGGCGACGCGCGGGATCGGGGTGCCGGAGTTGGTGGAGACGGTGGAGCGGCTCGCGCGGGGCGAACTTCCTTACGCCCCGCGCCTTCCCCGGATTCGCCCCGATCACCAGGAAGTGCTGGATACCATTGGGGAACACATCGCCAGGTACGTTCCGGCGCCGTATCCCCGGGACTGGGTGGCATTGAAGTTGCTGGAAGGCGACCCAGAGGTAACCCGGATGATGCAGGGAACGATGCCACCGGAACAGTGGGAGAAGGTCTACGCGCTCCTTCGTGCCCACGACGATGCGCAGGTCGCCGTCGCCAGCGGGCGGTATGAGTGGATTGGCCGGATGGTACGCGCCGCTGTTACCCGACCGCGCTTGGGGCAAATCGGGCTAACAGAGCGGCTGGACCGCTGGGCCACCCATCCGTTCTGGGGACTGGTCATCCTGGCGGGCGTCCTGGGGCTGGTCTTCTGGCTGACCTATACCGTTGGTACCCCATTGCAGGATGGGCTGGAGGTCTATGTCATCGGTGCACTGGCGGAGAGAGCACGAAGTCTGTTCATAGGCATGCCCGCCTGGTTCTCCAATCTCCTGGCGGATGGGATGATAGGCGGAGTTGGTGCCGTGTTGACCTTCCTCCCTATCCTGGTCATTTTCTTTGCGGCCATGGCGTTTCTGGAGGATGTGGGCTATATGGCCCGCGCGGCCTATGTGATGGACAGCCTGATGCACCGGATCGGATTGCACGGCAAATCATTCCTGCCCCTCTTCCTGGGATTCGGGTGCAATGTCCCAGCCATCCTGGGGACCCGGGTGATTGAATCCCGCCAGGCGCGCCTTTTAACCATCCTGCTGGCTCCGCTGGTTCCCTGTACAGCCCGCATGGCCGTGGTGGCATTCCTGGCACCCGCTTTCTTCGGCCCCGCCGCCCTCCTGGTCTCCTGGGGCCTGATCCTGACCCCTATCCTTATCCTGGCGCTCACCGGCGCAGTGATCAACTCCCTGCTGTTTCGGGGACAGCGGTCGGCGTTCATTATGGAATTGCCCCTCTATCACCTTCCCAATTGGCGGACGATTGGTCTCTCCCTCTGGCACCGAAGCCTTTCCTTTGTCCGTAAGGCTGGGACCGTGATCTTGGCGGTCTCGGTAGTGGTCTGGGGGCTTTCAGCCTTCCCCGGGGAGAACGTGGAGGAGAGTTATCTGGCCCGAATCGGGCAATGGTTGGAACCGCTCGGACGAGGGGCCGGGCTGGACTGGCGGTTGACAGTGGCGTTGCTGAGCAGTTTCATCGCCAAGGAAAATTCCATCGCCACGCTGGGAGTGCTCTTCCGAGCCGGAGAGGAGAGTCTGGCCGACCTGCTGGCAGCGACTTATTCGCCCGTCGTGGCACTGGCCTATCTGGTGGTGCAGACGCTCTTTATCCCCTGCGTGGCGACCGTGGGAGTTGTCCATCAAGAGACGGCTTCCTGGCGTTGGACGCTCTTCAGCGTGGGACTGCTGTTGGTGATCTCCCTGGCGGCCGGGATGTTGGTCTTCCAAGTGGGCACATGGATAGCCGGGCTCTGAACGTAGGAGAGGGCTGCCGAGAGCGTATCTGAGAGCATGTCTGAAAAAGACCGAAGGTCGCGTAGCGCAGGCGGTTCGTCTGTGATGGGTGGCCCGACGGTCTTCCGCCCCGTAGCGCAGGCTGCTGCGAGCCTGGATGCTGCAGGTCTGGCGGCCTGCGCTACGGCGCCCCAAGTCCCTGGAGAACCTGAATTTTCAGACCATGCATTGAGGTGAAAGGGTGAACGGTTTGCTGGAACGGTTGTTGGAGATTCTGCAGGCCGGAGGCACCCATCGGGTGTCTGACCTGGCTCATATGCTGGATACGACACCCGCGCTGGTAGAGATGATGCTGGAGGAACTGGCGCGCGCCGGGTATGTGAAACCGATCGCCGCCTGCGCGGAACCGTGCACTGCTTGTCCTCTGACCGATTCCTGCATCCCCGCCCAAGCAGGGAAAGCATGGGTACTCGCTCGCTTCTGAGGAGTCCAACGTTCTCTGCTTCGGTGCAAGCCCGGTCAGTCGCTGGCGCCAATCGCTGTTACCCTCCTGTCCTTGGGCCAGAAGATAGCCCGTGCTGTCCCCCTGATCGGCATCCGTGGGATTGGTCCCCTGCTTCTCCCTATCAACGCCAGGTGGGGCAGGAAGATTCCGGGGGCACGGAGGGCAGGTCAGCGGCGCTGAAACTCTCCGGCAGCAACTGGCTCAGAGTGGTCTGCCGGTAATGGCCCGCTGCGTCGCCGATGAGAATGATGAGGTCATCAGCAAATTCCCGCAGGGTCTGGCGGCAGGCGCCGCAGGGCATCCCACCGTTTTCGGTTACCACCGCGATGGCCACGAACTCCCGCTCCCCCTCGGAGACGGCTTTCACCACGGCCGTCCGCTCAGCACAGGTGCTGAGCGGGTAGACGGCGTTCTCCACGTTGCAGCCGGTGTAGATACGCCCGGAGCGGCCCAGCAACGCCGCGCCGACGCGGTAGTGGGAATAGGGCGCGTAGGCCCGCTCCCGGGCCTGGCGGGCGTGCTCCAGCAGGAGCTGAGGGTCCCATTCGGCCTCTGAGGATGCGTTCATGGTTCCAGGCTGTTCCAGAGGGGTGGCCTGTGGCTATCCCATCCCAACCCTTGTCCTTCACTTCTCTCGGGTCATCCGCACTTTGCGGATGCGCCGACCGGAGACGGTCAGCACCTCGATCCGCCACTCTCCGATCTGGAGATGGTCGCCGGGGATGGGCACCCGGCCCAACGCGTCGTAGATGAGCCCTCCCAGCGTATCTGCGGCTCCGGTCGGCAGACTGGCCTCCAGGAGGTCGTTGACGTCGTCCAGGTTCATCCGCGCGTCCAGGATGTACTCGCCGTCTCTAACCTGCTCAAAGGAGGGCTCTTCTATGTCGTACTCGTCCTGAATCTCTCCGACAATTTCCTCCAGGATGTCCTCCACGGTTACCAGGCCTGCGGTACCGCCGTACTCGTCCACCACAATCGCCATGTGGATGCGCCGCTGTTGCATTTCCCGCAGCAGGTCGTTCACCTTCTTGGTCTCTGGCACAAAGTAGGCTGGACGAAGTATTTCCCGCAGGGGGGGCCGGGGTCCCTCTCCCTGGAGGTGGAGCAACAGGTCTTTGGCGTACACCAATCCCACAATCCCGTCCACTGTCCCCTCATAGACGGGGATGCGGGAATGACCGGTCTTCGCGATGACCCGGACCACCTCCTCCGGTGGTGTCTGGACGTCCACCGCGACGATGTCTATACGCGGGACCATGACCTCTCGGGCCATCGTTTCGCCCAGTTCAAAGATGGAGTAAATCATCTCTTTTTCTTCTTCTTCAATGACTCCTTCTTCTTCTCCGGCGTCCACCAGGGTGCGGATTTCCTCTTCGGTGACCAGGGTGGTGCCGCTGAGAGGGAGACCGCCGAAGGGGGCGGCCAGGCGGTTACCCACCCAGACCAGCAGACGGACCAGGGGCCAGAGGATGGCGGTCAGCACCTGGAGCGGTCTGGCGAAGCGGATGGCCCACTCTTCCGGGCGGGCAGCGGTGATGCCCTCCGGCACCAGTTGTCCTGGGACCAGGATGAAGGCTGAGAGGGTGCCGATGACGATCAGCAGCGCGACGCCGTCTGCCCAGGGGTGCGGGAGTCCGTCGGTGGTCAGAGCCCGGGCCAGCGGGGCGACCAGGGTGAGGGCCGCCAGGGCCGCTGCCAGCGCGGCCAGGAACGCTTTACCCAGGTAAAGGGTGCCCAGCATGCGGCTGGAATCCTCCGCCAGACGGAGGGCCAGCGCGGCGCGCGGGGCTCCCTCATCGGCCATCTGGCGAAGCCGCCCGCGCCGGACACTGGCAAACGCGGCCCGGATGCCTGCCAGCAGGCCATGCAGGACGACCAGCAACAGGGTAACAGCCAGGCCGGCCCAGGATGTACGCTCCATAAATCAGAGAACTACGAGGAATGCTCGCCGAAAATCTCGGCCGCCGCCGCCAGCAGTGCCCGGCGGCGGTCCGGGGGAACTTCTTTGGCCTCCAGGTACCGCTCCAGGAGTTGCGGTGGGGTCAGTTCCTCCGGACGGAGGGTACCCAGGCGCAGGCGCGCCGGGCGTTCCACCTCCCGGCGGATGCTCCCGACGAAGGCCGCTTCCGCCAGCAGGGGGCGGATTTCTGCATCTCGGACCAATCGCTCCTGCTCTGGGCGCAGTTGGATCTCCACGCGGACCACGGCGTCCCGCAGGTCGTGGGCGGCGACCATTCGCCGCAGCGCGGCCAGTGGATCCGCCTCCCTCCGTAGGTCAGCCCGGATAGTAAGGAATCGGCGGGCGGCCACCTCTACGAACTCCCAGGTCGTCTCCCCGCGCCGCAGTTGAACCCAGCAGAAGCCCTTGGGCTCCCCCTCCTCGCCGAAGTCTATCCGCTCCAGGCTACCGGCGTAGACCACCGGTGGGTACGCGCTCCCGTTCAGGCTCTGATGCTTGTGGATGTGGCCCAGCGCGACGTAGTCCCAGACGGGGTCGGCCAGGGCCGAGAGGAGAACCACTGTATCCCGGCCGATCATCACCCCGCGCTCGGAGCCGTAGGTTGCGCCGGAGACGGTCAGGTGAGCCGCCAGGACGGCGGGGATTTCCGGGTCCACCTTTCGGGCCAGGGCCTGAATGTTGGCGGTAACGATGTGCCGCAGCGCCTCGTCCAGTTGCTCCAGGGAAAGCCCCCGGAACTCCTCGTGGGTCAACAGGCGCTGGCGGACCGGAAAGGGGACGACAGCCACCTGGACGGGACCGCGCCGGGTGGGAATGCGGAGCAGTTCCTCCTCCCGGCCCACGTAGACGTTGGGGACAGCCAGGGTGTGGAAGATGTCCACGCTGGAAGCCCGCTGGGGCATAGTCGGCAGGTCGTGGTTGCCGACCAGTAGAAGGACGGGGATGCCTGCATCGGCCAGCCGCTTGATCCGCCGGGCGAAGGCCCGCTGATAAGTGGGGTTCGGATCGCGGGTTTTATAGGCATCCCCGGCGAAGAGGACCAGGTCGGCCTCATGATTCAGGGCGTACTCCACCACTTCGTCCAGCCGATCCAGGAAATCCCGCACTCGGCTGTGGACGCCGGTGGTCGGGTCCAGCCGCCCGTAGTTTTCCATCCCAATGTGCAGGTCCGCAAAGTGGAGAAGGCGAAGAGCTTCCATTCCCTGCTGCTTACTCCGTACTCCGCATTTCGCTTTTCTGCAATTTACGCAGGCCGTTCTCCACCACCCGCAAGGTACGGCGCAGTTCCTCTTCTAACTGGCAGAGGACGCCAAAGACATACTCATCGGCTTCCCGGCGCAGGGTGGCTGCTTCCTGCTCCGCTTGTTCCCGGATGGCAGCAGCCCGGGCCTCAGCGGCGCGGACGACCGCGTGCTCGGCGGTCAGTTCCATGGCCCGTTGCTCGGCCTCCCGGACCCGCCGTTCCGCCTCCTCGCGCGCCTGGGCCAGGATGCGCTCCCGCTCCTGGTTGACCCGCTGGGCACGGCGGACCTCCTCGGGAATGGAGATCCGCATTTGCTCCACCAGCGCCAGGATTCGCCGCTCGTCCACCAGGCGAATCGAGGAAAAGAGCAGTCGACGGCTTTTCTTTACCGTTTCCTCCAGCCGGTCTACCAGGTACAGGATGTCCATGCTTCACCTCGCGCTGACTGACCCCAGGCCATCTTCGTCTGTCGTCTGTTGTCCGTTGTCAATCTCTGAGCGAGACCAGAGGGACCGGGCCTCGCTGGTGTTCCATTTCCGCGCGTTTGCGGGCCAGCGCGGCGACCACGTTGGGCGGAGCCATCTGGGATACATCCCCACCCAGGAGCGCCACTTCTTTCAGAATGCTGGAACTGAGAAACGCGTGCTCCTGCCGGGTCATCAGGCAAACAAACTCAATCTCCGGGGCAACCTGTCGGTTGGTCAGAGACATTTGATACTCCCATTCAAAGTCGCTGACCACCCGCAGGCCCCGGACGATGACTTTCGCGCCAATGCGGCGAGCGAATTCTGCCGTTAACCCACCGTAGGGAAGGACACGGATATTGGGCATCTCCTTCAGGGCCTCCTGAGCCAGTTCTATCCGCTCTTCCAGCGAGAAGAGGAGGCTTTTGGAGGGGCGGTCATAAACGCCGATGACCAGGTCGTCAAAAATGGCCGCGGCGCGAATGGCGATGTCCACGTGGCCAAGGTGGATGGGATCAAAGGTGCCGGGGTAGAGCGCACGACACATAAAAATTCTCCTTTGCGCCTGAGTTGGGGGTCTACCGGGAATATGCCCGCCCATCAGAACGTCGCTCCGCTTCGTAACGGCCCAGACGTATCCATTGCCGAGATGCGATTAACTGAGCTCTCCCTCGCCGGAGGCCCAGAGGTCTGCCACCCGACGGGCCAGGAGGCGGTGCTCCGGCTTTTCCAGCGACGGGTCCAATTCCAGGAAGCGCGCGGCGGCCTCCCGCACCCGCTCCAGGAGTCGCAGGTCGGCGATGGAGGCCAGTTTTAGGTCAGGGAGCCCGGATTGACGGGTGCCCAGAAACTCCCCGGGCCCCCGCAGTTCCAGGTCCTTCTGGGCCAGGACGAAGCCGTCGGTGGTGGCCTCCACTGTCCGCAGCCGCTCTTCCGCCTCGGCGGAGGCAGATTCCGCCACCAGCAGGCAGTAGGACGGATGCTCGCCCCGGCCAACCCGGCCCCGGAACTGGTGGAGTTGGGCCAGGCCAAACCGTTCGGCCCCCTCCACCAGCATCACTGTGGCGTTGGGGACGTCAATGCCGACCTCCACCACCGACGTCGCCACCAGGATGTCCAGTTCCCCCCGGGCGAAAGCGGACATTATGGCGTCTTTCTCCTCGCCCTTCATCCGCCCGTGCAGGAGGCCCAAACGCAGGTCGGGGAAGACCTCACGCCGGAGCCGTTCGTACTCCGCTACGGCGGCCTTCGCCTCAATTTTTTCCGATTCCTCCACCAGCGGGCAGATAATGAAGGCCTGATGTCCCTTGGCGACCTGACTGCGGACAAAGGCGTAGGCCCGCTCCCGCTCCCGGGGCATAATCACGCGCGTGGTAACCGGCTGGCGACCCGGCGGCATCTCGTCTATGACCGAGACATCCAGATGGCCCCAGAGGGTCAACTGGAGGGAGCGGGGGATGGGGGTGGCCGTCATGACCAGCAGGTGTGGGTTGTAGCCCTTTTGCCGCAGCGCCGCGCGCTGGCGGACCCCGAAGCGGTGCTGTTCGTCAATAATCACCAGAGCCAGGTTGTGGAAAGCCACAGACTCCTGGATGAGGGCATGGGTACCCACGACAACGTCCACTGATCCATTGGCCAGGCCTGTGTAGACCGCTTCCCGCTCCGCGCCGGTAACACTGCCGGTCAGCAGGCGGACCTGGATGGGCCGTCCCGGGAAGCGGGCGAAGAGGAGGGATAGGGTCCGGTAATGCTGTTCCGCCAGAATCTCCGTGGGAGCCATCAGCGCCGCCTGGGCACCAGCGGCCACTGCCAGGGCCATAGCCACCGCCGCGACCACCGTCTTACCCGAGCCGACGTCGCCCTGGAGGAGGCGGTTCATCGGGTAGGAAGAGGCCATATCAGCGACGATGTGGTCCAGCGCCCGCCGCTGAGCGCCCGTCAGCGGGAAGGGCAGGCTCTGCAGGAGGGCTTCCAGCATAGCCGGGTCCACCGGCAATGGTTGCCCGGGAACGGCGCGCCAGAGGTACCGCTGGCGCAGGATGCCCAACTGGAAGAGGAAGAGTTCGTCAAAGGCCAGCCGGTAACGGGCTTTCTCCAGCGCCTTCCGGTCCTCAGGGAAATGGACCTGTCGCAGCGCGGTGCTCAAGTCCATCAGGCGGTATTCCTCCCGCAGGGACAGCGGCAGATGGTCGGGTAGGCGCGGCGCCCAGTACTCCACTGTCCGGTGGACCATTCGCCGCAGCCATCTGGCCGTAATGCCCTCGGTGAGGGGGTAGACCGGGACCAGCCGCCCGGTGTGGAGCAGTTCTGGCTGAAGGGGCTCCCACTCCGGGGAGGTGAAGCAGAGGTGGCCCAGGTACTCATCCACCCGTCCACTGAGCACAATCTGTTGGCCGGGCCGGATGCGCTCGCTCAAGAAGGGCTGGTTGAACCAGGTAGCCTCGATGAAGCCGGTGCCATCGGTCAGGATGGCCTTGAAAATGGGGATGCCGCCCCGGCTCTCCCGGGTTCCGGCCTCCCAGACCCGGGCGATGATGGTAACTTCTTCGCCGTACTCCAGCCGGTTGATGGGCTTGAGGCAAGAGTAGTCATCGTAGCGGCGGGGGAAGAAGTAAAGGACGTCCCGGATGGTGCGGAGGCCCAGGCGGGCCAACCGTTCGGCCTGCTTGGCTCCCACACCCCGGATGGCGGTGAGGGGGGCCTTCAGTCCGAAGGGCTCCTCGGTGGGGACGGGTCGGGGGCGCGGGGGAGGAGCGGCCGCGCGGGGCGGCGCGGGTGGGGCCACAGGCGCGGGGGGCGCCATCGGCGGTTCGGCTGCCGCGCTCACCGACGGCTGCTCGGGCGGGGCGACCGTCGGCTCCGCCGCCGTTGGACCCGGCACGGGCGCCGGAGGCATGCTCTGGGGACCCGCCTCCACCAGCCGGAGCAGTTCCTCCAGGGCCTGCGGTCGCTCGTGGGAGGAGCGGGCACTGTAATCCCGCAGACGCCGGGCGATTTCGTCCACCCATGGGGCCGCCTCAGCGCCGAAGACGCGGCCAGCCTCCCGCAACCAGGTGTCGGCAAAGCGGGCCAGGCCACCGATGACGGCCCGGTCTCTGCATTCGTGGTCCTTTTTCTCCAGAAGCAGGATGTTTTTCAGCGTCTCAACGGGTGTGGGCATACCGTGTCTCACTCGCCGGATACGCGCTACGCTCCGGCCATCCCCATTCCGGCCACCACTGTCCCACAGCGAGGGCAGGCGCCATCCGCGCGGACGTGGTTCTCCAATATCCAGAAGCCGGAACGGCGGATGAGCAACTGGTTGCAGGCATGGCAATGGGTGTTCTCTTCTCCGGAGACATTGCCAATATAAACGTAGCGCAGGCCAGCCTCCTTTCCGATTTCCCGGGCCCGCTGCAGGGTCGCCAGAGGCGTGGAAGGATGATCCATCCGGTACGCCGGAAAGTAGCGGCTGATGTGCCAAGGCGTCTCCGGCCCCAGTTCGTCCACCAGAAAGCGGGCAATGTCCCGGAACTCCTCCGGGTCGTCGTTGAGGCCGGTAACCACCAGCGTGGTTACCTCTATCCAGATGCCCAGGGCTTTCATCTTCTTCAGGGCGTCCAGTACCGGCTGGAGGCGCGCGCCCATGTAATGGCGATACGTCTCGTCCCGGAACGCCTTCAGGTCCACATTGGCCGCGTCCAGATACGGGTAATACGCGTCCAGCATCTCTGGGGTCATATAGCCGTTGGTTACGTAAATGTTGGCGATACCGGCCTCGTGGGCCAGCCGGGAGATGTCGTAGGCGTACTCAAAGAAGACGGTCGGCTCCGTGTAGGTGTAGGCGATGCTGCGGCTTCCGGTCCGGCGGGCGTCGGCGACCACGGCCGCCGGAGAGGCGGTCTCGCCCAGGATGATATGCTGGTCGCGAGGCATCTGGGAAATATCGGCGTTCTGGCACCAGAGGCAGCGGAAGTTACACCCGGCGGTGGCGATGGAGTAGGCCCTGGAGCCGGGGTAGAAATGGTAGAGAGGCTTCTTCTCCACCGGGTCCACGTTTCGGGCGATCAACCGTCCGTAGACCAGCGTGTAGAGGGTTCCGCCCCGGTTCTCCCGCACATGACAGATGCCGCGTCGGCCCTCCTGGATGACGCAGCGGTGGGCGCAGAGCGCACAGCGCACCCGGTTCTCGTCCAGACGCTCGTACAAGCGTGCTTCTTGCATGGTCTTTCTTTCAGGTTTCATTATACTGCATCCTATCCGTGCGGGCAACTCGGGGAACTGATTCGGACACGAGTTGAGACAAGGGCGTTGTTGGGCTCAACTGGCTTCTCACCTGGAGGCGGGGAGAGGGCCACGCCGAGGGCTTGCCAGAGGCGAGGGGCGAGGGCAAGAGGGTGGGATGAGGGCACGAACCAAAGTGGAGGTCCCAACTGGAGGGGGAACGGTTTGGAGGCGGCACCAACCGCCGCCCCCAAACCTGCTTTCGTAGGGATCACCTGGCGGGAATGGTTACGCTCCCTCCGCCGGTTCGTCCAGCGCGATCATCTCCTGCCGCCGGACCATCAATACCTGATGCAGCGCGGCGCGGTCGACGGGGTAGGTGCGGAATACGGGGAGCCACAGGAAGGCGGCCACCATTTTGGGGATGGGGACCAACAAGAGCAACATGGTCGTAACCCCATAGGCGTCCACCAGGGAACCGGAAAACGTCATCATCAGGGCTCCCACTGCGCCGATGACCATGTCCAGCGCCGCGCGGGCTGTCGAGCGCAGTTCGGGTCGCAGAACGCCCTGAGCCATTGGCCAGCGGGCACCGGTATCCACGCTGCTGATGCCCAGTCCGGAGAGCAGGCCGAAGAGCATCAGCGCCCCCAGCCCGCGACGGCCAGAGGCCAGCAGCCCGAGCAGAGAGGGGGCTGTAAGGAACAGGCCAATGAGTGCCATGGTCGCGCGGCCGTAGACCGGATACCGGCGCTCCAGACGATCGCCCAGCCAGCCGAAAAACAACTGACCACTCAGCATCCCCAGAGTCAGCAGGACTACAACGATAGAAGCCTGGGGGCCCAAACCCAGACTATCCAGCCAGACAAAGGCCCAGCCGTACAGCACGGCCATCGCCACATTATCCACCGAGTTCTGGAAGAGCAGAACCCACCATGTGCGAACCCGCGCGATGGCGGGCAGGTCGCGTAGGCGGAAGGCGTACCGGGCGGCCTTTTCTTCGGTGATCACATCGCGCAGTTCCGGCTCCGCCGCGCCCCGGGGCGGGTCGTAGATGACCAGCAGGAAGAGGCCGGTCAGCACACTGGCTGCTCCCATAACGAGGAACCCCAGCCGCCAGGTATAGGGCTCTATAGTCGCCAGGATGGGCAGAACTATGAACGCGGCCATAGAGCCGCAGTAACTGATGGCCGCCATTACGCCCGCCGCGATGCCCCGTCTCCGGGTATCAAAAAGGTCGCTGAGCAGGGAGAACGCTGTCGGCCACAACACCCCCAGGCCCAGCGAAGAGAGCACCCGGACGATCAGCAACTGGCCGAACGTGTGGACAAAGGCAATGGCCAGCGTCCATCCGCCCCACAACCCGGTGATGCCCACCAGGAGGGCTTTGCGGGAGAAATGGTCGGCCACCCATCCCCAGAAGGGCAACGTCAGGGTGCGGACCAGGTCGCTGATGCCCAGCACCGGGCCGAGTTGACCGGCGCGCAGGCTCAGCGCCGGATACATCCGGGACCAGAGAACCGCCAGCGACTGGTTCTCACTGCTATCCACGAAAGCGGCGGCAGCCAGCGCCACGACCGAAAGCCATCTGCGTTTGGGAGGAGTCGGTTGGGTCGTTTCCATGGTCATTGCCTCGCAACAACCGGGAAAAGTCCAACGGTCGGTTTCCCATACGGCTGATTTATACACCCGAGCAGTCATATATGCAAGTGATGGTGCCCCTTGCCCCGGGCGGTTCCATATATCTCACCAATAGGGTGGTTGGTGGAGCCAAACAGGTGCATCCACCGGGGAGACTGGTCAAATCCTCATTCAGGGGGTATAATCTCCTCCAGAATCGCGGTCGATACCTTCAGTCCCGATTAGGAGCGAGTGGAATATGCTGGGCGTGGTGATTCTGGCGGCCGGGCAGGGGACACGGATGCGGTCGGAAGTCCCCAAAGTTCTCCATCCCCTCTGCGGGCGCCCGATGGTCTTTTACACTCTGGACGCGGTACACAGTCTCTCCGACCTTCCCCCGGTCCTGGTGGTGGGATATGGAGCGGAGGAGGTGCGCCGGGCGGTGGGGGAATCCGTAACCTACGTGGAACAACCGGAGCAGCGCGGCACCGGACACGCGGTCCTCCAGGCCCGTCCGGTGCTGGAAGGCCGGGCCGATGAGGTGCTCATCCTCTACGCCGATATGCCCTTGCTGACGGCGGAGACGCTTCGCCGGGTGGTGGACGCGCGCCGCACTGCTCGGGCGGTTCTTTCCATACTGACGGTCGTGGCCGAAGACCCCCGGGGATTTGGTCGGGTGGTACGACAGGCCGACGGGAGTGTGGCCCGCATCGTGGAGGAGGCCGATGCGACCGATGAGGAGCGGGCTCTCCGGGAACTGAACGCTGGGGTCTATGCCTGCGATGCGGCTTGGCTCTGGGCCCATCTTCCCCTTCTCCCGCTGAGCCGCAAGGGGGAGTATTACCTGACCGACCTGGTGGGGATGGCGGCCCGCGAAGGGCATCCGGTGGTCACCGTGGCCGCCGATGACCCAACCGAGGCCCTGGGAATCAACACCCGTGTCCATCTGGCAGAGGCGGAGGCTGTCCTGCGCCGCCGGATCAACGACCGCTGGATGGTGGCCGGGGTCACCATGATAGACCCCCAGACGACCTACATTGAGCCAACGGTTGCCATCGGGCCGGACACGGTGATCTGGCCCAATACCATCCTGCGCGGGACGACGGTGGTCGGCCGGGGATGCCACCTGGGCCCCAACACCCTGATCGCCGATAGCGTCATCGGCGACCGATGCCGGGTGGTGGCCTCGGTGGTGGAGGGGGCGGTGATGGAGGAAGGAAGCGACGTCGGCCCCTTCAGCCACCTTCGGCCTGGAGCCCATCTGGGAGCGGGAGTCCATGTTGGCAATTTCGGGGAAGTGAAAAACGCTCGCCTGGGCCCGGGTACCCGGATGGGGCACTTCAGTTACGTGGGAGACGCTGAGGTCGGCGCCGGAACCAACATCGGCGCGGGCACTGTAACCTGCAACTTTGACGGGCGCCGGAAACATCGCACCATCATCGGCGAGGAGGCGTTCATCGGCTCCGGCACCATGCTGGTGGCGCCAGTGCGGGTGGGCCACCGGGCCGTGATTGGCGCCGGATCCGTGGTTACCCACGACATCCCGGACGATACCGTGGCCTACGGCGTCCCGGCGCGTGAGCGCAGAAAGGTGGAGCAACCTTAGGAGGGTCGCCTGCCTGATTCGGTTGCGATGTACGCCGTCATTCTTCTCCCTTCCACCAGCCATGCCATTCGGGCAGAAAAGATTCTACGGGAAGCGGGTATAGATTGCCAACTGGTCCCCATCCCTCGCCATCTCAGTTCCGATTGCGGCATCTGTGTCCGCATCCCGCGCCAGGCTCGGGAGGCCGCCCGCGCTGCCCTGGAACAGGCCCGCCTGGATATAGAAAGCATCCACGATCTGGGAGCATGAACCACCCAGACCCGAAGACATCGAGTTAATTTATAATTGTTCATTTCTTCGTGTCTTCGCGGCTTTGCTTCGTTGATGAGGCCATGCTTTCCGAACTCCACATCCACGATTTCGCCATTATAGACGAACTCCACCTCTCCCTCCCCTCCGGCTTCATTGTCCTGACCGGAGAAACGGGGGCGGGAAAGTCCATTATCATTGATGCTGTTGGCCTGGTGCTGGGGGGGCGGGCCGATCCCACCGTCGTCCGCGCCGGCGCCGACCGGGCCCTAGTGGAGGCCGTCTTCCGGCTGGGCCCGGCCCATCAGGCTGCCATTCACCCCATTCTGGAGCGGGAAGGTCTGGAAGGCGACGAGCCCGACCTCCTCGTCCTCTCCCGCGAGATCCGGGCCGAAGGGCGCAGTATCTGCCGCGTCAACGGCCGGGCGGTAACCCTGGCCCTCCTGCGGGAGGTCGCTGAGGGACTGGTGGACATCCACGGCCAGAGCGAGCATCTCTCCCTCCTACGGGTGCGGGAGCACGTCCACCTCCTGGACCGGTACGCCGGGTTGAACGGCCTGCGCGCCCGCGTGGCCGACCTGGCGGCCCGGGTGCGGGCGGTCCGGCGGGAACGGGCCAGCCTGGAGCAGGACGAGCAGGAGCGGGCCCGCCGCATAGACCTCCTTCAGTACCAGATTGCGGAGATAGAGGCCGCCGCCCTTCGCCCCGGCGAAGAGGAAGAACTGGCCGACGAGCGGATACGGCTGGCTAACGCCGAACAACTCTCCCTTCTCCTGGCCGACGCGCTGCGGGCCCTGGACGAGGGCGGCGAAGAGGGCCGCCCCGCCACCGACCAGTTGGGCCACGCCCTGCGCGCCCTGGAGGGACTGGCCCGTATAGACGGCACGCTGGCCTCTCGTCTCCAGGAGGCCGAGGAACTCCTTTACCGTCTCCAGGACCTGGCCGATGGCCTGCGGGAATACCGCCACCGGGTAGAATTCAACCCCCGTCGCCTGGCGGAAGTGGAGGAACGGCTGGACCTCATCCGTCGCCTGAAGCGCAAATACGGCGCCACGGTCGCCGAAGTGCTGGAATACGCCCGGCGCGCGGCGGCGGAACTGGAGACGATCACCCACAGCGAAGAGCGGGTCGCCGAACTGGCCGCACAGGAGGCGCAACTTTTGAACGAACTGGCCCGTGCTGCCCTGGACCTCTCCGCCCGTCGTCGGGAGGCGGCCCGTCGGCTGGCGGAAGGGATTGAGGCGGAACTCCAGGACCTGCGCATGCCGGGCGCCCGTTTCGCTGTGGATTTCCGGTGGACGACCGACCCGGAGGGTGTGCTGCTGACCCCCGAAGATGTCGCGACGGCGGGCATTGACGCGGGCGATTTTCCCCTTCCGGCCCGAGTCAGTTTCGACGCCACCGGCATAGACCGGGTGGAGTTTCTCGTTGCCCCCAACCCCGGCGAACCCCTGAAGTCCCTGACCCGAATTGCTTCCGGCGGCGAGACCTCGCGGCTTATGCTGGCCCTCAAGGCCGTCCTCTCCCGGGTGGACGAGACCCCGACACTCATCTTTGACGAGATTGACCAAGGCATCGGTGGACGGGTGGGCGCGATGGTGGGCGAAAAACTCTGGCGTCTGACCGCGCCCTCTGGCAGCGAGATGGCCCACCAGGTGCTCTGTGTTACCCACCTTCCGCAACTGGCAGGCTTTGGCGATGCCCACCTGCGGGTGGAGAAAATCTCCCTGGAGGGCCGCACCGTCACCCGGGTGACGGTTCTGGAAGGGCCGGCGCGGGTGGAGGAACTAGCCCAGATGCTGGGCGCTAGTGGTGAATCCGCCTATCGGAGCGCGGAAGAGATTCTGGAGGAAGCCCGAAGCCGGAAGCGGATAGCGGATCCGGAGGGTAGATCGGGCTGAACTTGAGAAGCGGGTGCCCGCCATTTCAGAACGAAAAGAGGGCTCTGTGATCTGGCCCTGCGGGATTGCGCCCACCTGAAGAAGCCCTATCCCTCTGCCTCCAATACCGCTCCGCCGGACTTTCTCCTCCCACCTCTCCCGCGTAGGCCCGGAAGTGGGCCGCCAGGTCGGCTTCGTCGGCCCAGAAACTGGTGATCTGGGAACGGTAGCAGAGCGCAGCAGCGATTTTTGCCTCCAGCGCCGCCCCGTCCAGCGTAACCACCTCAGCTACCCATTCCCCCTCCCCTCGCGCCTCTTCCACCTTCCCGGCCTCCCCGGCGTACGGGTAGTCCTCATAGTAGACCAGAGGCCTGCGGGTCCGCTCCGCCGCCTCTCGTACCAGTCGATGGTCTACATGCCGCCCAGCCCCCAGGGGAACGCAGAGCCCAGCAGAGGACGGCAGTTCGGCGATCCGACCCGTCAACTCCTCCAGCATCGCGTGGTCCTCCTCGGCCACCGGCCCCCATAACGAATCGTAGTTCGGGTAGAGGAAGCGACCATCGGGCGCGCGCCGGTAGATACAATCCCGAAAGTCCCAGTGAACTGCCACCGCTCCCAGAAGAGCCAGCGCGGCCCGGTCCTCCTCTCGCCGGGCCGCCGGGGCATCCACTTCCTCCAGCCCCCAATACGCATGGAGCAATTGGGCGTAGTCCGAAAGCGGGCCCTCCGGACTCGCCGCGCAGACCGTTACCACCCAGACTGTTAGCCCCGCCCGTACCTGGAGGGCAATGCGCCCCCCGCAGGAGAAGACCACGTCGTCCAGGTGAGGGGAAAGGTAAATCCACTCCGGGTGTTCTTCTTGACAAATTGTTGCAGTTGCATATAATTGCATTGGCAACTCCTATCTGTAATTTGGAACCCCTTGATCATTCCCAGGAAGCCCATGTTAACCCGGGAAGCCGTTTTCCGCCAGATTGATGCCGACCGGGTCATCCCTATTCAAGAAGTGGTCGGTGTCCTCTATGATAACTATCTCCGGATGCCTGTGCGTTTCCGCCATCGCGGGCGAGAGTACGACGTGGTGGAACTGATCGGTGCCTTTCGCGAGTCCTCCAGTCCTCCGTCTACTCTGTACCTGGTGCGTGTCCAGGAGGGGACGGTGTTTGCTCTCTACCTGGACCTGACGGAACTGGTGGAGCAGGGAGGGCAGATGTTCTGGCGCGGGCAATGGGTGCTTCATTTTCAGGTAGAGGAGGAAGAAGCCATGCTGGTCGACCTGCGTCTGAAACAGATTGCCGATTTTCATGGCCATCTCTGCCCCGACCTGGCGCTGGGGTATCGGGTGAGTCAGTATGCGCTGGAACGGCTGACCATGGCCCTGATGTCCGGTGTCCTGCTGCGGGTCATTGTGGAGAATACTACCTCGGCAGTGGACGCTATCCAGCATATGACGGGCTGCACGGTCGGGAATCGGCGGCTCCTGGTGCGGGATTGGGGAAAACACGTCTACACCTTCATCTACAGCGATAGCGAAGGTCTGCGCCTTTCCCTCCGACCGGGCATCCTGCCTGCCAACCCGGAGATGGCGGAACTGGAGGGGAAAATCCAGGCCGGCCAGGCCACCCTTATGGAAACTGCCCGGTATCAGACGTTGTTGGACCAGCGTATTATGTTCATCCTGGAAACCCCGGCCGAGACCCTCTTCGCTGCTTGTTATCGGCCGGTCGGCTGGCCGATGGACCAGCATGCCATGGCTTTTGCTCGCTGTGAAGTGTGTGATGAACCCGTCCTGGAAACGCATCTGATTCTGCAAAATGGCCGACACTGTTGCCTGGGCTGCGTCAGTGGGCGGCTCCCTGTCTGCGCTGAGGAGTAAATCGGTAGAGGCGGGGATGAACGTAGCGTTTTCTCCCAATCAACTCTCCAAACGCTATCTGATCACCGGCGGCTCGGGCTTCCTGGGGATTAACCTGATTCGCTATTTGCTGGAACGAGGCCAGCAAGTGGTCTCGCTGGACATTGCGCCGTTGGAATACCCGGATGTAACGGGGCAGGTACGGGCTATTCAAGGTGATATTCGGGACCCTCAGACGGTGCGGACTGCCCTAGAGGGGGTGGACATCGTGGTCCATGCGGCAGCCGCTCTGCCCCTCTACGATCCGGCCGACATCTTTTCCACCGAGGTAGAAGGGACACGCATTGTTCTGGAAGAATCTTTCCAGCGGAATGTGGATCGGGTCATCCACATCTCGTCCACTGCCGTCTATGGCATCCCTGACCACCATCCACTGGTAGAGAGCGATCCCCTGCGGGGCGTGGGGCCCTATGGGAAGGCCAAAGTGCTGGCCGAGCAGGTGTGTGAGGCGTACCGACGCAAGGGAATGTGTATCCCCATCCTTCGTCCCAAGTCCTTCGTCGGGCCGGAGCGGTTGGGCGTGTTTGCGCTGCTGTACGAGTGGGCCAGAGATGGCAAAAACTTCCCCATCCTGGGAAAAGGCGACAACCGGTACCAACTGCTGGATGTGGAGGACCTATGTCAGGCGATCTGGCTCTGTGCCACCCTGCCCCGGGAGACGGTGAACGACACGTTCAATATCGGTGCCCGGGAGTTTGATACCCTGCGGTCGGATTTCCAGGCTGTCCTGGATTACGCCGGTTATGGCCGTCGGATCGTTTCTCTGCCGGAAAAGCCGGCCATTCTCGTGCTCCGGGTGCTGGAACGCCTGGGGTGGTCGCCGCTGTATCAGTGGATTTACGAGACAGTGGGCAAGGACTCGTATGTTTCCATCGCGAAGGCTGAGGAGCGCCTGGGGTTCCGGCCCCGGTATTCCAATCGGGAGGCCCTGCTGCGCAACTACCGGTGGTACATAGAAAACGCCGATCGGATCAAGAGCACCCATGGGATTACCCATCGGGTGCCGTGGAGACAGGGGCTGCTCCGGGTGGCCAAGTGGTTCTTTTGAAGAAAATGACGAATTCCGCGCTGGACCCAGCCATGGATCTTCCCAGGCAAGAGAGGTGAATATGATATTGCCGACTCAGCCCCGAACCGCGGTGGAGTTGTTCATCCGGGCAGGGGACATCCACTCCCTTCTCCTGAAGGCCGGAGAACTCCACGGCCATTTCTGTCCCTTCCTCGCCCTGGGCGTCCGGGCCGGGCTCATCGCCATGCAGGCCCTGGGCGTCCAGGAGAACCCCGGCATGGAGGACGTCGTTGCCATTCTGGAGTGCAACAATTGCTTCAGCGACGGCGTTCAGGTCGTAACCGGCTGTACCTTTGGCAACAACGCGCTCATCTACCGGGACGTGGGCAAGACGGCCTTCACGCTGGCCCGGCGGAATGGCGAGGCCGTCCGCGTCGCCCTCCGGGCTGACTTCGTGGAGGGGTTCCGAAGCCGCATCCCCGAAGAGGCCAACGTCCTTTTCCGCAAGATCGTCCAGGAACACCAGGAAGCGACGCCCGAAGAGCGGGCCCGCCTAAACGAACTCTGGACCGAGGCCTCCTTCCGGCAACTGGAAATCCCGCAGGAGGAGGTCTTCATCGTCCAGCGCCTGCATGTGGAGGTACCGCCCCGATCCCGCATCTTCGCCTCGGTGCGTTGTGCCCTCTGCGGAGAGAGCGTGATGGAGACCCGGGCCCGCATCAAGGACGGCCAGCCCGTCTGTATCCCCTGCGCCGGGGACGCCCACTACCGTCTGGACGGCTACGGCATCTCGGTGGGGGGTTAAATAGACAGGATTAACAGGATTAACATGATTAAAAAAAGGCGGAATTGGCAGGATTCACAGGATGAGCAAGATCAACGAGATTGATAGAATTTATCCTGTAAATCCTGTAAATCCTGTAATCCTGTAATCCTGTAAATCCTGTAATCCTGTCCATTTCATCACCGGCTGTGATGAACAGGGTTTTCCAGGGATTTGTCGGCAGGGTTTTTTCCTATCTATTCAGCCTGTGGGTCATCCTGACCCTCAACTTTCTCCTGCCGCGCCTGATGCCCGGGGACCCACTGGCGGCGCTGCTGGACCCGGCCAGTTCGGACTACGTCTTTGACCCCGAGGTGCGGGCCGCTCTGGAGGCCTATTACGGCCTGGATCGTCCTCTGCTGGAACAGTACGCCCGCTACCTGGTGGGCATCTTCACTGGCGACCTGGGCCGCTCTATCCGCCTGAGCCGTCCGGTAGGAGAACTGGTGGCCTCCCGCCTGCCCTGGACGTTGCTGCTGGTGGGGACGGCGCTCCTCCTCTCCTCGGCCCTCGCGCTGGTCGCTGGTACGGAGGCGGGCTGGCGCCGGGGCTCCCGAACCGACCGCGCGCTGGTGGCCGTCCACCTTCTCCTGGCGAACGTCCCCGTCTACCTCACCGGGATGCTCTTCATTCACCTCTTCGGGGCCCGGCTGGGCTGGCTTCCGATGGCCGGAGGGCGCACCCCCTTTGCCCGCTACGAGACGCTCCTGGCCGCCGCTTTGGACATCGGTCGCCACCTGGTTCTCCCAGCCCTGACGCTGACCCTGGGGATGCTCGGAGTCAAGTTTCTCCTGGTGCGCAACACGATGGTTACTGTCCTGGGGGAGGACTTTATGCTGGTTGCCCGGGCCAAGGGGCTCCCTGAGGGCCGGTTGAAGTGGGGGCACGGGCTGCGCAACGCCGTTCTCCCCTTCGTGGCCCACCTGGCCGCCCACGCTGGGATGGCCATCACTGGCGCCGTCTTCATAGAGACGCTTTTCAACTACCCCGGGATGGGCCGCCTCATCTTTGAGTCCGTCACCGCTCGGGATTACCCTGTCATCCAGGGGGTCTTCCTGGTCGTCTCGGCCGTGGTGCTGACGGCCAACCTGGCCGCCGACCTGCTCAACGCCCGGCTGGATCCCCGGGTTCTGGAGGGATGATGCGGCGCCTTCCAGCGGAGATGGCGTTCGGTCTGGGGATACTGGCCCTCTTCGGCGCGGTGGCCCTGCTGGCGCCGGTCGTGGCCCCTTACGACCCCCACGCATTCAGCGGCCAGCCGCTGGAGCGGCCCAGCCGGGCCCACCCTCTGGGTACTAACGACGTCGGCCACGATATCCTCAGCGAATTGCTCTACGGCGCGCGGGTCTCCCTGACCGTCGCCCTGGCGGCTGGGGCTGGTACCGTCCTCCTGGGCACCCTGGTCGGCGGGGCCGCTGGATACGCGGGGGGATGGGTGGACCGCGTTCTGATGCGGCTGGTGGACGGGATGATGAGCCTGCCCCGGCTGCCGCTGATTATCCTGCTGATCGCCTTCCTGGGCGCTGGTCTCCCCCAGACCATTCTGGTTATCGCTCTCCTCTTCTGGCCGACCACCGCCCGGGTCATCCGCGCCCAGGTCCAGAGCGTCCGAACAAGGGGCTACGTCCGGATGGCCCGACTGTTTGGCGGCGGGCCGGCCTACGTTTTCCTGCGGCACATCCTTCCCGCGATCGGCACCCTTGTCGCCCATGGGCTGGTCGTCTCGGCGGGCACGGCGGTGGCCATAGAGGCCGGCCTGGCTTTCCTGGGCCTGGGGGACCCCACGGCCAAGAGTTGGGGACTGATGGTCCGCTTTGCCCTCAACCTCCCCGGCCTCTTTCTGACCGACCGCTGGCTCTGGTGGGCCCTGCCCCCGGCCCTCTGCATCACCCTGCTGGTCCTGGCCCTGACCTTCCTGGGCATCGGGCTGGAACGGCGCCTGAACCCCCGGTTGAACCGGAGGTGGCAGTGATGCTGGTCGTTCGGGACCTTCGGGTAACCTTTTCGCGGGACGGGAAGAGCGGCGTCCGGGCCGTGGACGGCGTCTCCTTTGAACTGGCGCGAGGAGGCGCGCTGGGGGTCATCGGCGAGACCGGCGCGGGCAAGACGACGCTGGCCCGCGCCCTGCTGGGGCTTCATCCGCCGGAGTGCGTCCAGGGTTCAGTCCGTTTGGACGGACGGGAACTGGCGGGTCTCTCTGAGGAGGAATGGCGCGCCGTCCGCTGGCGCCGCATCGCCCTCGTCGTCCAGTCGGTGGGGACGGCGCTGGACCCGGTCTATCGGGTGGGGGAGCAGATCGGGGAGCCGATGCGGTTCCACCTGGGGCTCTCCCCGGCGGAGGCGTGGGCCCGGGCAGAGGAACTGGCCCGGAGGGTGGGACTGGAGCCCCGTCACCTGTGCGCGTATCCCCACCAACTCTCCGGCGGCGAAAAACAGCGGGCCCTGCTGGCGATGGCCCTGGGCTGCAATCCGGAGGTGCTGGTATTGGACGAGCCCACCAGCGGCCAGGATATGCTCTCCCGGGTCCGGCTGCTGGACCTGCTGGCAGACCTGCGCCGGGAGCGGGGGACGGCTCTCCTGGTCGTTTCCCACGACCTGGGGGCGGTGGCCCGACTGACGGAGGAGGTGGCCGTCCTCTACGCCGGGAAACTGGTGGAGGTCGGGCCCACAGAGGCCGTCTTCGGCGACCCCCGTCATCCGTACACGTGGGGACTCCTCCATTCCTACCCGGATATGGACACGGCCCGGGACCTGCGGAGCATCCGGGGCCTCCCGCCGGACCCTGCCCATCCGCCAGCAGGGTGCCGGTTCCATCCCCGCTGTACCCAGGCGGTGGAGAAGTGTCGGCACGAGGAGCCGCCGCTGGTGGAGGTCGCAGGCCGCCAGGTGGCCTGCCACCTGGGAGGTCTCCAGACCCTGCTGCGGGCCGAGTCGCTGCGCAAGGTTTTTTTCGTGGACAACGGCGGCCCCCGGAGCCCGTTGGAGGCCGTCCGGGGCGTCTCTCTGGAAATCCGGGAGGGGGAGGTTGTTGCCCTGGTAGGCGAGACCGGCAGCGGCAAGACCACTCTGGGCCGGATGCTGGTGGGGCTCCTTTCCCCCGACGGCGGCCGCGTCGTCCTGGAGGGGCGGGACCTGACGGCGGCCCAGGGGGAGAAATGGCGGTGGCTCTCCCGTCGGGTCCAGTTGATCCCTCAGGACCCCTTTGATGCCGTCAGCCCCCGGATGACGGTGGACCAGGTCGTCCGGGAGCCGCTGGACATCCAGAAGGTCGGCGCGCCCCCAGAGCGGGAGGAGAAGGTCCGGCAGGTGCTGAAGGCGGTGGGCCTTCCCACCGACCCCGTGTTCCTCTCCCTGCACGCCCACGAACTCAGCGGCGGGCAACTCCAGCGGGTCGTCATCGCCCGCGCGCTGGTCCTGGAGCCCAAACTCCTCATCGCCGACGAGCCGGTGGCGATGCTGGACCCCAGCGAGCAGGCCCGGGTGATGAACCTGCTGAAGGAAATCCAGGTGGAGCGGGGGCTGGCGATGCTGCTCATCTCCCACGACCTGGCCCTGGTCCGGAAAGTCGCCGACCGCATCCTGGTGATGCACCAGGGTCGGATTGTGGAGGAGGGGCCCGGGAGCCGGGTGGTAACCCGCCCCATCCACGAACACACCCGTGCGCTCCTGGAGAGTGCCCCGCGAATCGGGGTTTTCACCGCAGAGGACGCGGAGGAAACAGAGTTTTAAAAATAACTTTTGCGCTCTTGCGGTTCAATGAAAACCGCAGAGGGCGCCAAGAGCGCAAAGAAAAGATGGAAACACCTTGCATCTTCTTTGCGGTGCAATCCAAATCTATCATAAGGAGGTCTTCCGATGTCCTTGAAACGCTGGTTTTCTCTGTTCATCCTGCTGGCCGTGATGCTGACGGCCTGCCAGGGCGCTCAGCCCCCTCCGACGGCGACCGTTCCACCTCCGGCGACGGTCGCCCCGACCCCTGTCCCGCCGAGCCCGACGCCGACCCCGGTCTTCGTGGAGGTCCTGCGGGTGCCCGGCGGCGGGTACTGGGGACACCCCTCGCCCTTCGGGTTCAACCGGGGGCCGGGCTACATGCGCGCCTCCCTCATCTTTGACACCCTGGCATGGCGGGATGCCAGCGGTCAGACCATCCCCTGGCTGGCCACCGACTGGACCGTCTCCGCAGACCAGAAGACCTGGACCTTCACCCTGCGGGAGGGCGTGAAGTGGCACGATGGCCGGCCCTTCACCGCCGACGACGTCGTCTTCACCTTTGAGTACGGCCAGGCCCATCCCGACGTCGGGTGGTTTATGGTCCAGTTGGGCGAGGTGGAGAAGGTGGAGAAACTCTCCGACCACCAGGTCGCCATCCACCTGAAGCGACCCTTCGCACCCTTCCTGCAGACCGTGGCCGAGGCCCTCTTCATCATCCCCAAGCACATCTGGGAGAAGGTGGAGGATCCCAGGGCCTACACGGAGCCGGACGCGTTCATCGGCACGAGCGCCTACCGGCTGGTGGAGTACAGCCAGGAGGAGGGGACGTATCTCTACGAGGCCAACCCCGACTTCTTCCTGGGGACGCCCTACGTCCGGCGGATAGAGTTCGTGCCCGTGAGCGACGAGGCGATGGCGCTCCTGAACGGCGACATCGCGGCTTTTGACAAGTTCGGCGGCGTCAACGAGGAGATGCTGGCTCCCTTCCGCAAGGAGCCCTTCCAGATCAAGCAGGCGCCGGGCGAATGGGGGATGTTCCTCTACTTCAACCTGGAGAAGGACACCCCCCTGAAGGATGTGCGGGTCCGGCGGGCTGTGGCCCACGCGGTGGACCGACAGGCGCTGCTGGACCGGGTGCTCCTGGGCTTCGGGGATAAGGGCCATCCCGGTTTCTTGCCCCCGGCCAACCCCTACCACAACCCCGATGTTGCCGATTACCCCTACGACCCGGAGAAGGCAAAGGCGCTGCTGGCCGAGGCCGGCTACGACGGCACGCCCATCCAACTGGCCTACTCCCCCGACTGGATCATGGCCTCCACCCGGGTGCTGGAAATCCTCAAGGCCGGGTTTGAGGCCGCTGGGCTGAAGATAGAGCCCGTCCCGATGGACCAGGCCACCATAGACGAGGCGGCCAAACAGGGCAACTATGAGATGCTCCTGACGGGCTTCGGCGGCCTGGGCGGCGACCCCGACCAGTTGCGGCGGATGTTCCACAGCCAGAGCAAGATGGTCGGCTTCTCTCGGGCCCGGGGCTATCAGAACCCGGAGTTTGACCAGTTGGCCGAGGCCCAGGTCTCTATGCTGGACCCCGCCGAGCGCCGGAAGGCGGTGAACCGGATGCAGGAACTCCTGGCCGAGGACTTGCCCGTCTTCCCCCTCTACTACACGGCGCGGGTCGTGGTCTACAACGCCGAGGTCTTTGACAACTGGTACTTCACCCCTGGCGGCTTCGGCGGCGGCGTGCCGATGCCCTACAACAAGCATCAGTTCATCGTCGGCCGGCCGGAGGGGCTGGAAATCAGAAAGTAGGACGCGGATGAACACAGAAAAACGCGGATTTTCAAAGAATCCCCGGTCGGCGCAGGCCGACCGCCGGCCAGAGGCCCGGAGAGGCCATCTTCAGTTGGCGCCGTATGGACCCCCGCCGCGCTTTCTTTGAACGCCTGGCCGAAGAGTGGGACGCTCAGCAGCCGCCGGATCGGGAGGAGCGCCTTCGGGGGCTGCTGGCGCCCTTTCGGGAACACCTTCGGGACGCCCGGGCCGTGCTGGAAATCGGCACCGGCACCGGCGCGCTGATTCCTATTATTCGGGAGATCGCCCCGGCTGCGCTCATCGTCTCGGTGGACCTGGCCTATAGTATGCTCTGGCAGGCCCGAAGACGGTGCCCCAACGCCTGGCTGGCCCAGGCCGACGCGCACCGTCCGCCGTTTCCCGCCGGGGCCTTTGACCGGGTGGTCTGCCACAACGTCTTTCCCCACTTCCGGGACAAACCGGCCGCGCTGGCCGAACTGGCCCGGGTTCTCCGTCCCGGCGGTCTCCTGCTCATCCTGCACGACCGGAGCCGGGAGGAGGTCAACGCTATCCACCGGAGCGTGGGCAGTCCCATCGGTAATGACCTGCTGCCGACGGGGGCAGAGTTATCTCTGCTTCTGACGCAAGCGGGATTCCGAAACGCAGAGGTGGAGGACGGGCTGAACAACTACTGGGCCATTGGGTCCAACGATGAGGACTTCTTTGGCCGGAAGGCCGCTCTTTCGCAGGTTCAAAACCTCACCGAAAGAACTCCGCTTTCAAAACTTTCATAGGGAGGCACAAAATGAAGAGGTTGACGCTGGTAATCGGCGTTCTTATCCTGATAATTGCCTTTCTCTTTGGGTGTGCAAGACCCGAGAGACCGGCGGCAGATGTCGGGGTGCCACCCAAAATCATCCTGCGTGTGGGCACCGGCGACAGTGGGGAGGGCCTGAATCCCCATCAGGAGATCATCGCCCGCTTTGAGAACGAGAATGCGGATATTCTGGTCCAACTGGAGGCGGTGGCTGGACGGGACTACTACACCCGTCTGCTGACCCAGATTGCGGCGAAGGATGCGCCGGATATCATGCAGATCGGCGACGACGCTGTCCCGATGTTCGCCAGCAAGGGGGCTCTGCTGCCGCTGGAGGACTACATTAAGGGGACTTATCCGCTGGATACCCAGATGTATCTGCCGGGCGTTCTGGACCCAGGCCGCTGGGAAGGCAAACTCTGGCTGCTGCCCAAGGATTTCACCCCCCTGGGCGTCTATTACAACAAGAAAATCTTTGATCAGTTCGGGGTTGCCTATCCTCAGGACGGCTGGACCTGGACCGATTTGCTTCAGACCGCCCAGGCTCTGACCCGGGACGTGGACGGCGATGGCAAGACGGACATTTGGGGCATTCAACTGACGGCCAACTGGACCACCGGCTTTGAGTACTGGGTCGCTGCAGCGGGTGGTCGTCTCATCAGTGAGGACGGTAAGCGGTTCGTTGGCTATATGGATTCGCCGGAGACCATTGCGGCCGTTCAGTTCTTCGCCGACCTGTACAACAAGTACAAAGTGGCTCCGCCCCCTGCCGATTTCAATCTCTGGGCAGGTGGCAACACCGAGTTTGAGAACGGCAAGGCGGCCATGCGCATCTTTGGGCGCTGGCCTCAGGCCAGATACAGGGAAAACCCCAACCTGGACCTGGGCTTAGTGGGCGTGCCTGCCGGAAAGGTACGGGCCAACATTCTCTTCTGGAGCGGCTTCGGGATTTTTAGCGGAAGCAAGCATCCCGAAGCGGCCTGGCGCTTCCTGCGCTTCTATGCTGGCAAAGAAGGCTCCGAGGTGTGGAAAGACTGGGCCATCCCACCGGTCGCTTCCGTTGCGGAGGCCGCCGGCCTGACCACGGACTCCCTGGAAGGCGTCTGGATCAGAGAACTGAACTTCTTGGCGCCCCGGGCCTACGTGTTTACCCCCTACTGGAACGAGACGGCGGACCCGGCGCTGCGCAAAGCCCTGGAGACGGTTTTGACTGATCCTCAGGCGGACGTGGCCGCTGTTATGAAAAGGGCTGCACAGGAAGCGCAAGCGGCTTTGGATGAGAAACTCGGTCAGTAACCGGAATCTCTTCTAAGAACGAACGCAGGCTGCCCGACTGACGCAAAGCGGGGGCGGCCTGCGTTCTAAACTTTCAGCAGGACTTTCGGGCTTCTCTATGGCGGTTCAGAGTTACCCTCGCTCCCAACAGCGGACAGGCCGCCTGGAAAGGCGGGAAGCGCTTACGTTTTATCTATGCATTTCCCCCTGGTTGCTGGGCCTTCTTCTGTTTGTTTTGGGGCCGATGGTGGCCTCGCTGATCATCAGTTTCACCCAATGGGACCTGCTCAGTCCCGCCCGCTTCGTCGGTCTGCAGAACTATCAGAAAATGTTCAACGGCGATCCCCTTATCTGGCAGTCGCTGAGAGTGACGGTCGTTTATACGAGCGTGTACGTACCGATGGAGATGGTAGGAGGACTGATTTTGGCCCTCTTGATGAATCAGAGGCTGCGTCTGTTCGGCCTGTTCCGCACGGTCTGCTACCTGCCTTCGGTCTTGCCTGGGGTCGCCTTCGTGATCGTGTGGATGTGGATTCTCCATCCGGATGTGGGGCTGCTCAACACCCTGCTCTCCTGGGTGGGGATTCAGGGTCCCCGCTGGCTGGCTGATCCTCGCTGGGCGCTCCCTGCCCTGCTGATGATGAGCCTCTGGGGGCTCGGCCGAAGTATGGTTATCTATCTGGCTGGCCTCCAGAGCATCCCTCAGTACCTCTACGAGGCTGCGGCCATTGATGGAGCCAGTGGCTGGCAATCCTTCTGGAAAATCACCTTGCCAATGTTGTCGCCTACCGTCTTCTTCAACCTGGTGCTCAGCGTTATCAGCACCTTTCAGACCTTTACTAGTGCTTTTATCGCCACCGACGGAGGGCCTTTGGACGCCACACTGTTCTATGTGCTTTACCTCTTCCGTCAGGCGTTTCAATACTTCAACGTCGGCTATGCCTCAGCTATGGCCTGGGTGCTGTTCGGGATTATCTTTGCTCTGACGTTACTGATTGTGCGCTCCTCCGATCGCTGGGTCTACTACGAGGGCGAAAGACGATGAAAAGTGGGGACATTCCGTCCATAAAGCCGATGTCTTACCGAAGGCTCTCTCACTACGCCTGCAAGGGGCTACGTATCGCCCTGGCCTACTTGCTGGCGGGAACAGTAACGTTCCTGTTCCTTTTGCCCCTGCTGTGGATGATTTCCTCTTCCCTCAAGCCCGATTACCAGGTTCTGGAGTTTCCGCCTCGCTGGTTTCCCACTCCCGTTCAGTGGTCCAACTATCCGAAGGCTCTCACCTACGTGCCCTTTGGTCGCTACATCCTCAACACCCTCTTCATATCGATGATGGTCATCGTTGGTCATATCCTATCCTGCGTTATCGTCGCTTATGGCTTTGCCCGGCTGCGTGCCCCGGGCAAAGACCTGCTCTTCTTGGTTTTGCTGGCCACTATGATGCTGCCCTACCCTGTGACAATGATTCCCCTCTACATCGGCTTTAAGACCGTTGGCTGGGTCAACTCCTTCTGGCCGCTGATCGTCCCCGCTTTCTTCGGTAGCCCCTTTTACATCTTCCTGCTACGTCAGTTCTTCCTGACGATTCCACCGGACCTGGAGGATGCCGCTCGTATTGACGGCGCCAACTTATTGCAGATTCTCTGGCACGTTCTGCTGCCTAATCTGAAACCAGCTATTGCCACGGTGGTCGTCTTTTCCTTTCAGGCATCCTGGAACGACTTTTTGCCCCCGCTCATCTATCTCCACGACCAGTCCAAGTATGTTGTATCCCTGGGGCTCAGTTTCTTTCGCAGTAGTTACGATATTCGCTGGAATTACCTGATGGCTGCCTCGCTGGTGACGATTTTACCGGTAGTGATTGTCTTCTTCCTGACCCAGCGGCTCGTTTTAAAGAGCATCGCTCTGACCGGAGTAAAGGCCTGATCGTTATTTTGACAATTCTCTGCAACAGCATATAATTGCATTAACCCCCCTCCGCTTTTGTAAGGAGGTAGCATGGCCCACTGCCACACCTTAATCGCGGCGTTGCGCCAGCAGGGATGTCGGATGACCCCTCAGCGGGAGATGATCGTGGAGGCCCTGGCCCACAGTGGCCGCCACATGACCGCTGAGGAAGTCCTAGGGGTTGTCCGGCAGAAGACGCGCGCGGTCAACATCGCCACCGTCTACCGGACGCTGGACCTGCTGGTGGAGCACGGGCTGGCGACCCGCACCGACCTGGGCGAGGGCCGGGTGGTCTACGCGACGGTCCGGCACGGGCCCCACATCCACCTGGTCTGTCGCCGCTGCGGACAGGTGCAGGAAGCCGACGCGGCCCTGCTGGCCTCCCTGACTGCCGCCCTGCAAGAACAATATCACTTCTGGTGCGACGCGGGTCATCTGGCACTCTATGGGCTCTGTGAAGAGTGCGAGCAAACGGAGCACCGAATCCGCAACACGGAATACGTGAAACGTGAAGGAGGTCATCATGCTGCAGAGTGAGGTCCTTCCATCCCCGACCCCTATGCACATCCCGGACGGGTTCCTGAGCATAGGTGTCGTCATCGTCTGCTGGGTGCTGAGCATCATCGGCATCGGAATCGCGCTGGCGCGGACCCGGAAGACCCTGGGCGAGCGGCAGGTGCCGGTGATGGGCGTCCTGGCCGCGTTCATCTTCGCCGCTCAGATGCTCAACTTCACCATCGCCGGCGGCACGTCGGGCCACTTCCTGGGCGCGGCGCTGGCGGCCATTCTCCTGGGTCCCTGGGCCGCCATGCTCACCATGACCACCGTCGTCGCCATCCAGGCCCTCCTGTTCCAGGATGGGGGACTGCTGGCCCTGGGGGCGAACATCCTGAACATGGCTGTCATCGGCCCCATTGTCGCCTACGGCTTCTATCGGGGAGTGCGGACCCTGGTGGGCAACCGCAAAGGGAGCACGCTGACGGCAGGTTTCGTCGCCGCGTGGGTCTCCATCGTGGTCGCGGCGGCCGCCTGCGCGGTGGAACTGGGCTTCTCTGGCACATCGCCCATCGGCATCGCGCTGCCCGCGATGGCCGGAATCCATGCCCTCATCGGCATCGGTGAGGGGCTGATCACCCTGGGCGCGCTGGCGCTGGTGCTGGCCACCCGACCGGACCTGGTGGAAGCGGAACGGGCACCGGCTCCGGCCGGGATGCGCTGGGTCTGGGGCGGACTGGCCCTGGCCATCGTGCTGGCTCTTCTTTCCCCCCTGGCCTCCCCCCACCCGGATGGCCTGGAGCGGGTAGCGGAAGACCTGGGCTTCATCGAGCGGGCTCAGGAGCCCTTCTATGAAGTTATCCCGGACTACGTCTTCCCCGGCATCCCCAACGAAGCGCTGGCGACCATGATGGCGGGGGTCGTGGGGACACTCATCGTCTACGGGATCGCGGTCGGCCTGGCCGCGCTTTTCCGCCGGAGGGCCCAGACGGCCTGACCTTCTACCCTGCAAACCACATAGCGCAGGCCACCGTAGCGCAGGCTTCTGTAGCGCAGGCCGTCCGGCCTGCAAGTGAGCGCCTTGGATCTGGCCAACCAGAAGATTCCCTATGCGCAGAGCGATTCTTTTCTTGGGAGTACTGGTACTTCTGGCCGGTTGTGCCCGGCCTCAGGCCCCTTCAGGCGGCGGGGAAGGAGCAACCCCGGCCCTGTCTCCGGCCGCGCTGGGGGCGGGGGAAAAGTTGCGGGTCGTCGCCACCACTACCATCGTCGGCGACGTGGTGGCTCAGGTTGGGGGCGACGCGATTCAGTTGTCGGTGCTGCTTCCCCTCGGCGCCGACACCCACACCTACGAGCCCCGGCCGTCGGACCTGGCGGCCCTTTCCGGAGCCCATGTCCTTTTCATCAACGGGCTGGGCCTGGAAGCGTTTCTGGAGCGGGCGCTCTCCAGTGTGGGCGACATCCCCGTCGTCTCCGTATCCGAAGGCATCCGGCCCAGAGCCCTGGAGGCCCACGAGCACGAAGAGGGGCATGAGGGAGAGCACGAACACGAAGTGGACCCCCATGTCTGGACGGACGTGCGCAACGTGATGGTCTGGGTGGAGAACATCCAGCAGGCCCTCAGCGCGCTGGACCCCGGGAACGCGTCCCTCTACGCCGCCAACGCCGCCGCGTATCGCAGGGAACTGGAAGCCCTGGATGCCTGGATTCTGGAACAGGTGGCCCAAGTCCCTCTGCAGAACCGGAAACTGGTTACCAACCATCCGACCTTCGGCTATTTCGCCGACCGGTATGGTTTTGAGCAGGTGGCAACGGTCTATCCGGTGAGCCCTGCGTCTGAGCCTTCGGCCCGGGAGATCGCCGAACTGGAGGAGACCATCCGGCAGTTCGGCATTCCCGCCGTCTTCGCCGAGACGACGGTCAACCCCAAACTGGCCGAACAGGTGGCGCGCGATACGGGGGTTCGCCTGGTTACCCTGTACACGCACTCCCTGGGCGGCCCGGGCAGCGGTGCAGAGAGTTACATTGCGATGATGCGCTACAACGTGGCGGCCATCGTGGACGCGCTGAAATAGTGGAGCGCAGGTCGTCCGGCCTGAGAGATGCAGGCTCCAGCCTGCGTTGGACCACCTGTGGCATTTTGAGGTACAGGCTCACAGCCTGCGCTACGCCACCTTTGGCGTTTTGAGTCCGTTGCAAAAAGCCCGCTTCACCGCCGAGACGCAGAGCACGCAGTTGATCCTGGTCTATGCACTTCCACGCGCTGGATACATACGTTCCTGGTCAAAGTCCGGTCCACCGGCTGGACCCCCGGGTCAAACTGGTGCTGACGGTTCTGTTCATCCTGACCGCCGCGCTGACGCCCGACCGCGCTTGGCTCATCTTCGGGCTGCTGGAAGGGCTGATTCTGGCGGCCATCCTGACCTCGCGGGTCGGGCTGGCGCTGGTCCAGAAGCGGTCGGCGCTGGCTCTGCCCTTCCTGCTGGCTGCACTGACGGTGGTCTTTGCCCGTCCCGGGGACGCCGGAGATGGGTGGGTTCTCTTCCTGCCAGGGACACCCTGGGCCGTCAGCGAGGCCGGAATCGGGCGGTTCCTCTCCATCGCTGCCCGGTCGTACCTTTCCGTTCAGGCGGCAGTCCTCCTGGCCGCCACCACCCAATTCCCCGACCTGCTCTGGGGAATGCAGGCGCTGAAGGTCCCCCGTCTTCTGGTCGCCGTGGGAGGATTCCTGTACCGCTACCTCTTCGTCCTGGCCGACGAGGCCCGGCGGATGATGCAGGCCCGGGAGGCCCGGTCGGTGGTATCCGGTGATGAGCGGGCGGGCCGGAGCGTGGCCTGGCGGGCCCGGGTGACCGGCGCCATGGCGGGAACGCTCTTCCTGCGAGCCTACGAACGGAGCGAGCGCGTCTGGGCGGCAATGGTCGCCCGGGGATACGATGGCGAGGTGCGGGTCCTTTTATCTCCCGTCCTCCGCCCGAGCGACTGGCGGGCCGGCGTCGGTTTGGGGCTGCTGCTGGCCCTGATTCTGGCCGCCGCGCGCGGGCTATGAGAGAGGTTGGGCAGTGACCCTTCACCACCGCCCAACCCCTCCTTTCCAATCCATGCAACCGGTCATTGAAATTCGCGATTTCCACCTGACCTACCCGGACGGGCGGGAGGCACTGCGGGGTGTCCACCTGACCCTGAGGGAGGGGGAAAAAGTGGGGCTGGTGGGGCCGAACGGCGCCGGGAAATCCACCCTGATGCTGGCCCTGGTCGGCCTGCTGAAAGGCAGGGGGACGCTTCGCGTATTCGGGGAGGACCTGCACGACGGCAACGCGCGCCGTCTGCGGGCCCGACTGGGTCTGGTCTTCCAGGACCCGGATGACCAGTTATTCTCCCCCACCGTCTTTGACGATGTAGCCTACGGGCCCCTCTACGCGGGACTGCCGGAAGCGGAAGTCCGCCAGAGGGTGGCTTTTGCTCTGAGCCAGGTGGGACTGGACGGGTTTGAGGAACGGCTCTCCCATCACCTGAGCGAGGGGGAGAAGAAACGGGCCGCCATCGCCACCGTCCTGGCGATGCGGCCCGAGGTGTTGCTGCTGGACGAGCCGTCGGCGGGGCTGGACCCGCGCGCCCGCCGACGGCTGATAGAAGTGTTGCGGTCTCTACCCCAGACGATGCTGGTCGCCACCCACGACCTGGGGCTGGTGGCGGAACTCTTGCCCCGAACGGTCATTATGGATGGCGGAGTCATTGTCGCCGATGGCCCCACGGCGGCCCTTCTGGCGGACCACGCTCTGCTGGAACGGCACGGATTAAGATGAGGCTGGACCCTGGCGATGGCTCCTCATAGCCGCCAGCACCAGAGCCAGTCCTGCCAGGAAGAGCACCCCGATCCAGAGCCAGTCCAGAAGACCGCCGAGGCCCAGTCCCAGGACCGCCGCGAACAGCACCAGGGCGATGGCTGGAACGTAGGCCCACGAACGACGGGTCAGCAGGGCCACCAGCAGAAATGTCAGGCCCAGACCCAGGAAGAAAATGCTGCCAGTATCCACATCCTCCACCGATTCCGAGAGGCCCGCAACAGCCGCCAGAGTCAGCAGGACACCGCCGTTGAGGATAGCCCACCAGTGATAAGTGTTGGTCAGGTAGATAGCCCAGAAGGCCAGGCCAATGCTCCCCAGGAAGATGACCCCGTTCCACTCGCCCGGCAACAGTCTTGCGATGCTCAGCCCCAGCAGAAAGAATCCAGGGATCGCCGCCCACCATTGGGCACGGGGATGGACGAAAAACAGGTAAAGGAAGGCTGCTCCTCCACTGAGACTCACCAGTCCCCAGAACAGGTCCACCCCCCATGGGATCACCCCCACCCGCTCCAGCAATGTGAGGGCTCCCCAGATAATGAGCAACAGACCCACGATGATGCGCCAGTCTAAGCGTTTCATCGATTCCTCCTCAGTGGATGTGGACGGAACCGATGCCCCCGCCCAGTTGAAGTTCCACCCGGTGCGCTGCCTGGTCGTAATTGGGTGATTGGTACAGCCCGCGGGCGACCGGCAGGAACCGGTTCGGGTCAATAGTCCGCGCGGTTAGGCCATCTTCCAGGCGGATTCGGGCAGCGATGCCCTCTGGAATCCGCACGCTCAGGACGGCCACTCCGGCCTCCACGTCCAGTAGCGCGTTCGCCATCCGCGCCGGTGGAATCAGCGTGATGCTACTGGCACCGGCCTCCAGTTTGCAGTAAGTGACCGGCAGGTTCTGCAAGTCCAGCATGATCTGGCTGGCGACGCTCTCCATACTCAGAGTGAGCGGGACCTCATCGGTGAGGCGGAGCCGCCAGACTCCACTCTCCGGCCCGAGGACGGGCAGGAAAGAGAGGCCACATTCCACCTTCACGGCCAGACGGTCCCCTTCCAGATGGCTGGAAGCCTTCATGCCGATCCCCCGACTGGCCGTCAGCGCGGCACCCGGCGAGGCCCCACTGGTTACTTCTATCGGTCCGCCCCCATGCTCAATGTCCACGCTGACCTGTCGGGCACCCTGTAGGTCTACAGTGATAGTCTCTTCCCCCACTACTGGCCTTGCAGGGACCAAGGCGCTGATCAGCAAGCCCGCTCCCGCCAGGAGGAGAAACCCGGGCCAGAACACTCCCAGCACGTCGCGGGTAACCTCCAGAGCCCTGAGGAGAAAGCACAGGGCCAGCCAGATCAGGACGACCCCCCAGAATAGCAACCAGCGCTGAGGACTGGACATCTCACTCCTTTCGGGAGCGTGTCAGGCTCCGCACGATGAACCAGAGGCCCAGCAGGAAACAGAGACCGGCCAGCAGGTATTCCCGATAGGGACGCAGAATGACCAGTCGGCCAAAGATAGCAGCGAAAACCACAAACAGCACGACGCTGATCACGATCAGGTTCAGGCCCTGGCGGACCGACGTGCGGAAATTCTGGCCGAGAATGCCTGCCAGGATGTTCCCTGCCCCGACAAAGCCGGGGATTAAAGTCCAGGCATAGGCCCACGATTCCCAATCGTCCGTGATGTTCTGGTAGTAGAGGATGCCGCCGATACCCGCAACGATGCAGGCCGGGACCGCCATGCCCGGCGCCCCGACCAGCAGCCCAATGAGGAGAATGATCCCTCCGGCAATGATGACCCACATTGGCCAGTCCAAGGGCGGGACCAGGGCCCGCAGCGGGGGATAGAAGCGAAGCGCGGCCAGGAAGGCCGCTACCAGGATGAGGAATAGTCCCAGAGCCAGTTGAGTACGGGCGCGTCTTTCCATGAGATGATCTCCTTTCTGAGGATAAGCGATGGGATAAAGAAGGATTCCATTTATTCTACGTTCTGTCCCCCCGAAAAGTCGCCGAGGTCGGATGATTCTGTGCCTTCTCCGGTAAACAGCGCGCGGGCGAAAATCAGGAAACCGGTATGGGCCACCATCCGGTCCTCCGGGCGGAAGCGGGCAGAGACGGCCTTATAGGGTCGCAGCAGAATCTCTTCTACCTCCACCAGTCCCCACTGGGGCGATTCCAACGCTTCCAGCAGGCGCGAGACCTGATTGGCCGTCGGGAGAAGAGAGCCCAGATATCCGCCATTCGTCAGCGCCGCGTGGGCCTGGGTCAGGTAATCCCAGGGATTGGGCAGGTCCAGGAACAGCGCGTCCACGCCGCTCTCGTCAAACCCCTCCGCGATATCGCGGGTCTTGAACTCCACCACACCCGCCAGGCCCAGCCGCTCCAGGTTACGGCGAGCCAGTTGCTGCATCTCCGGGCGAACCTCGTAGGAATACACCCGCCCATCCGGCCGGACGGCATGGGCCAGTACAGCGGTCAGCGCGCCACTGCCGCTTCCTGCTTCTACCACCCGGCACCCCGGTCCGATGTTCATCTTCAGCAGGATATACCCGGCCTCCTTGGGGTAGACGATCTGGGTGGTCCGCCGCAGGCGGAGAATCAGGTCGTGGAGCGATGGGCTCAGGAGCAGAAACGGTTGCCCGGTGTGCGAGAGCACCCGGCTCCCCCAGGGACGACCAATGAGGTCATCATGGGCCAAAACCCCCCGATGGGTGTGGACGCTCTGTCCTGGCTCCAGACGGACAATCTGCCCGCGACGGTCCGGACCCATCAGCAGAGCCAGGTCGCCTGCACGGGCCCATGCAACGGGTCTCCTGGCCATCATCCTCCGGCAATCAGATGAATGACCCGTACGTCGGCGCGGTCGGGGATCGGACGGGTGGGAAACTCCTCTTCGGGAATCACCTCGCCGTTAATGGTAACCACGATCGCGGGGAATGTGTATCGGAACCGGCGGAGAAGTTCTGCCACCGTCAGCCCCGGCTCCCATTCTACCTCATCCCGATTGTTGACGCAAATGGTTCCCATAGTGCATCCAACCGATGAACACTGCTTATCCCCTATTTTACACCCATCTGGCCGACTTTGCATCTCGGGCCCTGAAGTAAGGAGGGGTGCGTCCCAACGGAGGGTGGAAAAATACGGCGAAGCCCTGGCGCAACGATGGCAGGCCGAAGCCGAGGCATTGGGGAAGAGCGGGGTGGAGGGGGAGGAGATTCCTCCTCCCCGGGAGGGACAGAAAGCGGAGATGGAGATCAGTCTGGACGAGGTTATGGTTTGGGTGGGTGACGACTGGCACGAGGTGAAGGTCAGGTGCTGTTTGGAATTTGGGCCGGAGGAATCAGGAGAAGGGGAGGCCGGACGGGTCGGATACCGGGCGACCTACGGGGAGGTGGAGGCATTCTGGCGAATGGAGAAAGGGCGAAGGATGAGGAAGGGATGAGGGCCGCCTTGTGGAGGGGCCAGGTTGCAAAGGTGGTGGAAGGGTGTGAAGCCGTTTTAGCGACCTGAGCGGAATGGAAGGAGAGGATTAGCCGGACAGCGGATTACTTGCGGGAGCGAGCGGAGCGGATGAAATATCCCGATTTTCGGGCGACGGGTTATCCCATTGGGACGGTAGAAAGCGGGCGTAAAGGGATGGCCTGGCGGTGCAAAAATCGGGGGCAGCGATGGAAGAGCAGAGGTTGGTGGCGATTCTGGCGTTACGGATAAAGGAAAAGCAGGCGGCCGGTTTGGCATCTGGCCACTTCATGGTAAAATTTAATATAACGGTCATTCAGAGGATGCCCGCTATCTTGCCCAGGAGGTTCGTAACTCATGCTCATTATTGGAGAAAAGATTAACGGCACTTTGAAAAAAGTGGGACAGGCCGTCTTGGATCGGGATGGGGCTTTTATCCAGGACCTGGCCAGGCGGCAAGCAGAGGCCGGGGCCGATTACATTGATGTCAACGCGGGGACTCCCGCTGCCCGTGAGCCGGAAGATCTGGTCTGGCTGGTGGAGACCGTCCAGGCCGTTACAGAACTCCCCCTCTGCCTGGATAGTGCCAATCCGAAGGCGCTGGCGGCGGCGCTGGAACGGACGGCCCGTCCTCCTCTCATCAATTCCATCAGCGGCGAAGAGTCCCGGTTGACCGAAATTCTTCCCCTCGTCCCGGGTCGCGCAGCCGGGGTGATTGCTATGCTGCTGGACGATACCGGCATGCCTCAGGGAGTGGAGGACCGACTGCGGGTGGCACACCGCATTCTGGAACGCACCCGCGCAGCGGGCATCCCCGATGAGCAGGTCTATATAGACCCCCTGGTGATGGCGGTGGCCACCCAGCAGGATGGAGCACTGGTGGCGCTGAAGACGATGCGAACTCTGCGAGCTCAGTACCCGGATGTCCGGTTCAGTGTCGGATTGAGCAACGTTTCCTTCGGACTGCCGGTGCGGACCCTGGTCAACCAGGCGTTTTTGACGTTGGCTCTCTACGAGGGGTTGGACGCAGCGATTATGGATCCCCTGGACCGAGGGGTGATGGGGATGTTACTGGCAGCGGAGGTGGTGCTGGGGCGAGACCGGTTCTGCCGGCGGTACGTGGGAGCGTACCGGTCCGGCCATCTTGGTCGGCCTCAGTAGGCACTGCTCCGTTCGGGGCTTTGCGCAATGAATGGGCCAAATGTTTCCATGCCTCGGGTGCTGGCTCTGATCCCGGCCTGGAACGAGGCACCGAGAATCGGTCGGGTCGTGGAGGGCGCCCGGCGGTTTCTGCCGGTCCTGGTGGTGGACGACGGCTCCACTGACGGGACCGCTGACGTTGCTCGCGCGGCTGGCGCGATGGTGGTTCAGCACCCTCGCAATCAGGGCAAAGGCGCCGCGCTGAAAACAGGGTTCGCCTGGGCGCTGGAGCAGGGCTACGACGCGGTTCTCACCCTGGATGCCGACGGGCAACATGACCCGGCGGAAATCCCCAAATTTCTGAACGCGCTGGAAGCAGGAGCCGGAGACATCATTATCGGACGGCGACAGTTTCGCCGCATGCCCTGGCCGCGCTGGTGGTCCACTCCTCTGGGTACCCTTCTGCTTTCACTGGCTCTGGGCCACTACATTCCCGATAATCAAAGCGGCTATCGGTTGATTACCCGGCGAGCCTTGGAGACTCTCCGTCTGACCAGTACCGGCTTTGAGATGGAAGTGGAGATGATCGCCGAGGCGATCCGGCTGGGGTTATCTATTGGCTGGGTGCCTATTCGCACTATCTACGGTATTGGCAAATCCAGTTATTTTCATCCCATCCGGGATACTCTCCGGTTTCTGCGAATGGTCTGGCGGATCGGTACCCGGCGCCGGGCCGCCTCTCTCTAAGGAGAATCCTAGGACTTGCGCACTTGTGCAGTGAACTCTCAACGCCGATGGCATATGGTCGGCGTCAAATAAACGCTGTCGTCGTCAGCAGAACTTGTCAGGCCAGTCTCCGGAACGTCGGGCCCGGTGGAACTCCAGAAGGCAATAGCCCTTCAGCGGGGAGAGCGTGGTCTCCCACCGACGGCGGACCCGATTGACGGTTCACCCAGAAAAGGTAAAAGTCGCCTTTACGAGACCTAACAGATGTATGTCCCATTTCTGTCGGAATCGTCCTGGCCGGAGGCTCGGATGGAAAATCCGCTTCCCTGGGCACGGAGTGTCCCTGAAAATTGGGACATACCCAACAGAGGATTCGCTCTTGACAATCAGGATATCTTAAGTATAATATTCTTCAGGCGACGTAGCTCAACGGTAGAGCAGGGGACTCATAAGCCCTTGGTTGGGGGTTCGAATCCCTCCGTCGCCATCTGAGGTGATGGAGCGCAAGATGATGTGTACGATTCATCTTGCGCCCACATACCATACCCCGAAGGGCGCAGGAATAATAAGAGCCTTTGGGGTGTTGAGCCTCATAAAACCGTGCCGGGTAAAAGTCCTGAATTGGTGCCTCCCTCACCCCCTTGGATCCCCTCTCTGCCTCCTCGCTCCGCTTGGGGAAAGGGGGAGGAAGAACGGGGTTTTGCGGCGACCTCTGGACGCTGCAAAACCCCTTCTCTTTCCCCCTGAAGTTTGGCTTTTCAAGGGGGTGGCTGCAAAATATCCGAAAACCGCCTTCATCGGGCTGAAAAGAATAAAGATAAAATATTTTTCGTTGCGGCGGCAAAGCCGTTGCAATGAAAACAATATTTTTTATTTAGTCGCGGGAGCGGCCACAGGCTATGCAGAAGCGCCGAAGGTAAAGAGACCAAAGTTGAGGGGGAGGGGTGAGGTGCCAATGATCCCAGGGATATACGGCCCCGAATGGCGGAGCCTCTCGGAAGCCCCAGCCCTTTCGCGGGTCGGATCCCGTGCTGTTGGATTCCTCTGCGATGCTGGCGGGAATGCCCTGGAAACATATAATAGAAGAGCCTGCAGGAAGACCAGGACACCGCACCGGAGGTGGCCCAGGGGCTGTGGGGTGAGCGGCCAGCCTGTGCTCTAATACGGCTGACAGGATGATGGCCCTTGTTTGTCCCGTTGATGCGCGCAACCCCGACCCCCAGCCTATCGCCGAGGCAGCGGCGATCATCCGGGCTGGGGGGTTGGTTGCTTTCCCCACTGAGACGGTCTACGGCCTGGGCGCGGATGGCCTCAACCCCGCTGCTGTCGCCCGTATCTTTGCGGCGAAAGAGCGCCCTGCCACTGATCCTCTCATTCTCCACGTTGCTGAGCCGGAGGCTCTGTCCCTGCTGGTTCTGGAGGTGCCTCCCACCGCCATAGAACTGGCCCGCCGTTTCTGGCCCGGCCCTCTGACCCTGGTACTTCCCAAACGGCCCATCGTGCCGGACATCGTAACGGCGGGGTTGCCAACAGTGGCGGTACGGGTACCTGCGCATCCGGTCGCGCTGGCTCTCATCCGCGCCGCCGGGACCCCGATCGCCGCCCCCAGCGCCAACCGCTTCGGCCACACCAGTCCCACCACTGCCCAGCATGTCCAGGACGACCTGGGAGACCGGATAGACCTGATTCTGGACGCTGGACCGACCTCCATCGGGGTGGAGTCCACTGTCCTGGACCTCACTCGTCCGGTGCCGACCATCCTGCGTCCGGGCGGACTGCCGCGCGAGACGCTGGAGGCCGTCCTGGGCCCGGTGGCCGTCCAGACCCGGGTAGCCGAAGGCCCACAGCCATCGCCAGGGCTTCTGCCCAAACACTACGCGCCCCGGACGCCGATGATCCTCGTCGTTGGCCCGCCGCCGCAGATGCGTTCCGTTCTGCGGGAACTGGTCGCGCGTTACGCTGCCCAGGACCACCGTATTGGCCTGCTCGTCGCCGAGGAGGACCGCGAGGCGATCGCTGATCTGCCGGTGGAGATGGTTGCCCTGGGGCCGGAAGGGGACCTGGAAAGGGTTGCCCGACGGCTCTATGAGGGGCTACGGGAATTGGATGCCCGGGGGCTTTCCCTGATCATCGCCCGGGACTTCGGAGCGCACGGGCTGGGCCTGGCCATCCGGGACCGCCTGACGCGGGCATCCGGAGGACAGGTGATCCCGGTGGGCTGAGCGGGATCACCCGAAGAGACATAGGCTCAGTGCCCAATCCTGCAGACTAAAGGCACGGCACCGGTGCGTTGGGCGATGCGCCATTTTACGGTCCAGGCGGGGCTGTTCGCGAGGAAGGAACTAAAGGCACGGCACCGGTGCGTTGGGCGATGCGCCTGTATTCGGGGATGGAGAGGCGGATGGGCATCTCCAGAAAATCCGCGCCGTCCGTGTGCCGATTTCAGGATAGAACGCGAAGGGACATGACAGGTCTACCGACAGGCACGGATAGGGGTAGATTTTTCGGAAACGCCATGGAATGCCGTGTCTTCCCCGTCCGATTTCCGCTGCGGTTTATGAACCGGGGGCCGGCCAGTGCTACCTTTTCCGGAGGAGTACCACCAGCAGGGGAACTGCCGCTCCGGCTGCGGTTAGAAGGAGGGCTCCCCATTCGCCGAAGGGCCGGAGTTCTCCACTGCTCACCACTCCCAGGAACAGCAGGTAGCCTATCAGCCCGCCACAGAACACCCAGAGGCTTCCCCTCAGGGCGCGAGACAGGGCCTGCCCGCGCTTCCAGAGGCGAGCATAGCCGATAAGGGCCCCGGTCAGCGCCATCAGCACTCCTTGGGTGAGGTCCGAACCGCGCGCCCGGTCCGGGGGGGGCGCTGGGCCCTCTGGCGGCGGAGTCGGCTCCACCACCGGCGTAGGAGAGGGAACCGGACTGGGCGTGGGCGGCGGTTCCGGGCTGGGCGTTGGCGTGATGGAGATGATCACCGCTGGTTCCCCCGGTCGGATTTCCATTTCCAGCCGCACCGCGCGCGGAACCGGCTCGGCGCGCACGGAAATCTGCAGTTGTCCTGCCCGATCCAGCGTTACCATCGTCTCCGCCACTCCGCCCCGCGTGGTGGCCTGCACGGTCCGCTCCAGTCCCTCCTGAGGATAGGTGAAGATAAATTCCACCAGGGTCCCGTCCGGTACCGGATTGCCGTTCCGGTCCACAATCACGCCGGTACGCAGGCGAAGGGTGTCTCCTTGATAAATCATTGGAGGTTGAGGTGTTTCCTCACCCGTCTCCTCTCCGATGAGGACAGGGATGACCTGGCCCGGGTCCGGCTGGGTCTGCAGGAGAAGGTTATAGTTGATCCCGGGAACAGAGACAGGGGGCTTGCCGGTGAACGGGAATTCGGCAAAGAGGGCACGGATGGCCGCCTCCACAAAGGGCGGCGACGGGCTGTAGATACCGAAGTAAGCGGATAATTTGGCGATTTCGGTGGTATCCAGATAATACGGCGCGCCCAAGGCAAAGACGACCACCTTCTTGCCCCGCAGGGTATCGGCCCGTTCGGCGAGAAAACGGCGTACAGCGCCGGAAGGAGACGCTCGGTCGCCAGCGTCTAATATGGCGAAGACGACCCAGTTGGCCCGTTCCAGTGCAACGGCGATCGGATGCGGGGCGGGGGTGGATTCCAGCGCGGCAGTGATCGGGGATTGGTTGAGCAGGTCCAGCAATTCGCTGAACGTGAAACTCTGAACCTGCCGAGGGGAGATCTGTTCCGTAGCCTGTGGGCCGTAGAGATGGATCATCGTTTCGGCCAGCGCGTCGGGCGAAAGAACAGGCACCGGTGCACATTCGGAACAGGGCACTATCGGCTGGTCATCGGTGAACACGACGATCTGCTCCTCTGCTACCGGAGGATCGGGAAGCAGGTCCGGTGAAGGGGGAGAGAGAAGGGTAACTGCCACTCGGGCGATGGACGCTACGGTTTCCCTGGAACGGCCAACTTGGCCAGCCGCCACCTCGGGGGTGCGGTGGGTAGCGCTAAGGGTAAATCGGGAGCCGTAGAGCCGCAGTTTCAGCCGAAGAATCCGCAGTACGGCTTCATCCACCCGTGCCTGGAACGAGGGGTCGGAGGCGTACTTTTCCCGAAAGAAGGATAGCGTTGCTTTCACGTTGGCGATATGGGATTCCCAATCGCTCCCAGCGGTGAAGTGGGACAGGATCAGGAGGTCGTTGCCGGCCAGGAAGGCCTCCTGGGCTACCCGCAGGGGGTTGAATTTCTGCTCCGAGGGGTCGTAAAAGCGGCGAATGGCGCGCACTCCCAGTTCGTCGGCCACGACTACCCCGCCAGCCTCTCGCCAGGGCGCTACTTCCGGCAAGGCCAGGAGGGATTGCAGCGCTTGAGGATCAAAGGTAACCGGTTTGGTGGAAGCGTAGAGGTTGCCCAGAAATCCCCGGTACCGAATCGGCGCGACCAGGAGGCCATCCGGACGTTCCAGCGCTTCGCCGCTCCCGGTAACGCTCAGAAAGGGAGCCAGTTCAATCTGTTTGAGTTGTTCCAGAGACTTCTGGACGGTGGAGACTTCCTCAGAGAGGGGTCGGTCGGCAGCCCCCAGGCCCGGGAAGTGCCCCGGGACTACGGCCACCCGGCCATTGCTGCCGGTATGGACCCCCCGGATGTAGGCCCGTCCCATCTGCCCGACCCAGAAGGGGTCGCCTCCGAAGCATGCCGTGCCCAGATCGGCCGCGCTGCCCGGCCGGGGCATATCCAGAACATCCAGCATTGGGCCCAGCAGGAGGTTCACTCCCAGTGCATCCAGTTCGGCTCCCACGATTTGCCCCACCGCCTCGGCGTTGGCCGGGTTCCATGTCGCGCCGATAGCCATCGGTGATGGCAGCGGGGTGGTGCCGCTGATAGGAAGCATAGGAGCACCCGTCCGTTCCCCCTGGCGGATAGCAATAAAGAGGGGCACATACGGGCTGAGGATCGTCCCCTCCCCAGAGGCGGGGATAGGTGTCTGGGCCGCGTCCCATGCCAGCCGCTGTAACTGACCCGTCAACGTCGCAACCTGGGCAGGAGTATTGCCTTCGTTCACAATGTTGCCGTTTTGGGGACTCAGCATGACCCCGCCGATGCGCTCGTTCACAATCAGGTCGTAGATGGCAGAGGTCTCCGTGGTATCGGTCCCAGGAAATGTAACAACGAAGAGCTGTCCCACGCGCGCCGCAGGCGGCATGCGGGAAAGCAGGTTCACCGCCGGGTCAGTCGGCTGCTGGGCTGCAACCGGCGTCAGGCTCCCGATCAGCAGTATGCCCAAGAAAACTCCCGTGAGCAATCGTCTCATGATCCGTGACCCGTGGGAGATTTGCGGGAGGAATTGTAACACGCCCCAGGGGAAAACACAAGCCCAGGGCAGGCTTGTATCTCTTCTTTAGCGCGGTATAATAGAATTCTCCAGTCAAGGATAAGCCTCATCCCAGGACTGATCCGCTTGCTCCGGAGCGCAGGCTGCCAAGCCTGGGGAACTGCCTGTGTGCTACGCCCCCAAAGAGGTAAGGGCGTAACTTCTGAAGGGTTGCCCCGCAGGGACGATGAGGGATGGCCGAGGAACGAAGGTTGTCCGGGTTGGTAGAGGCTCTCCTGTTCGTGGCCGACGAGCCGGTCTCCGTAGACCGGTTAGCTCGGGCACTGGAAACGCCTCTGGTGGAAGTGGAGGCGGCGCTGGAAGAACTGGAAAGGGCCCTTCAAGAACGCGGCCTGCGTCTCCAGCGGATGGGAGAGCGGGTGCAATTGGTAACGGCTCCCGAGGCGGCTCCCTGGGTGGAGCGCTTCCTGGGATTAGGGGAGCGGCGGCGCCTCTCCCAGGCCGCTCTGGAGACCCTGGCCATCATTGCCTACCGACAACCGGTCTCCCGTCCGGAAATAGAGGCCATTCGGGGGGTCAATTGCGATAGTGTCCTCCGAACTCTCCTGGCTGCGGGTCTAATTGAAGAAGCGGGACGGGCACCGGCACCCGGACGGCCCATTCTCTACGTAACCACCTTCGCCTTTCTGCAGCATTTCGGCCTGACGCGCCCGGAAGACCTGCCGCCGCTGGAACTGGAATCCCAGTAAGCAAGGTTGCGTGGGAGTTCGCGGGAGCCTCGGGCTCTCACCGGAATGGGCGGCGATAACGAGCCCCCGCTTCCTTGAAGTGTCTTGTTGGATGGACCTCCATACCCTTAACGAGGGCCTGCTCTTCGCCATTCTGTGGGAAGAGCGGTTCCAGGAAATTCACCCGGAGCGGGTTATGGACCCGTTACTCTCGTTTCTGCTGGCCCTGGCCGTCATTATCTTCGCGGCCAAAGCCTCCGGCTATCTGAGTGTCCGCTTGGGACAGCCGGCGGTGCTGGGAGAGTTGCTCATTGGCCTTATCCTGGGCCCAACGGTCCTGGATATGCTCAGATGGCCAGTTTTCGCCGGTGGACATCTGGAGGAGGCTCTCCGTTACCTGGCCCATCTGGGTGTGCTCTTCCTGATGTTTATCGCAGGCCTGGAGGTGGACATGGAGGCCATGCGGCGGGCGGGACGGCCTGCCTTGCTGGCAGGTATCCTGGGTGTCCTGTTTCCCATCCTTCTCGGGCTGGGCGTATCGCTCCTCTTTGGTTTCACTCCGCCGGAGGGGGTGCTGATTGGCCTGATGCTGGCTGCGACCAGCGTCAGCATTTCCGCACAGACGATGATGGAACTGGGTGTCCTGCGCAGCCGGGTGGGGGTGGCGCTTCTGGGCGCCGCCGTGGTGGACGACATCCTGGTCATTCTGCTATTATCCGTCTCCATGGCCCTGATCGGTAAGGGCGGTGGCTTCTGGCACATCCTCTGGGTTCTGGTGCGAATGTTGCTCTTCCTGGTGCTGGCGGTCTGGGTGGCGGCGCGGCTGATCCCCCGCCTGCCAGTTCGGGTAGAGCGGCTCCCGATCAGTGAGGGGGTGATGGCTCTGGGGGTGATCACTCTGCTGTTTTTCGGCTGGGCAGCGGAAGTGTTAGGGGGCATCGCTGCCATTACCGGTGCCTTTCTGGCCGGCCTGGCTTTTGCTCGTTCGCCGCTCCACCAGCACGTGCGGGACCGGATGCATACCCTGGCCTATGCCTGGATTGTGCCTATTTTCTTTGTCCACATTGGCCTGGAAGCGAACGCGCGGGCGATCGGAATTGGCGGCATCGGCTGTGCTCTGGCGCTCATCGGAGCCGCCATGCTCTCCAAAGTGATTGGCTGTGGGCTCGGCGGCCTGGCAGGAGGCTTTTCCCCTACGGATGCCCTGCGCCTGGGCGTGGGGATGATGTCCCGGGGCGAGGTCGGCCTGATCGTAGCCGCCGTGGAACTGGAGCGGGGACTCATCACCCAGCAAATCTTTGCGGATATGGTCATAGTGGTTCTGACCACGACCCTGGTAACGCCAGCCCTGTTGCGTCTGCTGTACCAGAAACCGGCCCGGCGGATATAGCGCGCGGGCCACCCGACTGGCAATGGAGCCAAAGAGGCGAGGCGGCCAGAGGCCATGTTTCCCCTGGCCCTTCGCTAGGAGGCGTGGTATGGCCTATCTGGTGGTTCTGGTCCTGGATAATCCCGACCGGTGCCCGGATGTCCTGCGGGCGTGGGATGAAGCCGGGGTTCCCGGCGTTACCATCCTAGAGAGCACCGGCCTGGCGCGTATGCAGAAAGTCATTTGGGATGATCTGCCGCTCGTTCCGTCCGTTCGGGACCTGCTGGGCGCCCGGGAATTGCACCATCGTACCCTCTTCACCGTGGTCCCGGATGAGGAAGTGGTGGACCGGGTCGTTGACGCGACCCGGCGGGCCGTTGGCGACCTGGAGACTCATCATAAGGGCATCCTTTTCGTCGTTCCGGTAATTCGCGTCCTGGGTCTGAAGCCACGGCCCTGAGGTTCGAACGTAAGTTGGGGAGGGTGTAGGAAAGGTTTCCTCACCCCCGTCTCCGCCGACTTCGACGGTGCCCTCAATGTTGGCCGTTTTGCCTGCAACGCTTCTGTATAGTCTGTGGTCGTTCCCGCAGCGAAATCACAAGAGGTTGTATCCAACGGATCATTCCCTCCGCCCCCATCTCCCCCTCCCGAATCCCCAGCGCGGTAAAGACGACGGGTTGCGGGTGATGGGAAAGGTCCACCTGATGGGGTAGACCGCCTTCTATATGACCTGCAGGACAAACCCCGATACCGGCGCGCCTGCCACTCCCAGTTCGGTCAACCGGACGATAGGGACTCCGTTCTCCAGAATGCATAGTCGCCCGGTCATTATGGAGACCTCTCCTGGAGGGCCTCCTGGGTCTCTCCGGCTGTGGGCGGGGGGAGGGAGACCCAGCGCGACCTCCAGTTCCCGCGCGCCGGACGCAGGAGGGCCCGCAACCGCTCCCGCACCGCTGATGGTCGTTCGGACCCTTCTCCCAACCCCGCCAGCAGGTAGCGGATGTGGGCCGGTTTCTCATGGTCTCTGTTGGGCCGGCGAACCCGCAGCCGGGGCACGGTGCCGTCGGTTTGCCGTTTTGTGGTATAATCTACCCCTGCGAGGCATCGGATGCTGGTCTTTGATCTGGAAACACAACACACGTTGGATGAGGTCGGCGGACGAGTCCACATCCGTCGTCTGCGGATGTCCGTAGGCGTTACCTACGACCCGGAGCGAGGCCTGTATCAGGCCTATACCGAGGAGCAGGCGGGGGACCTGATTGCCGCGTTGCAGGCCGCCGACCGGGTCGTGGGCTATAACCTCTACGGCTTTGACTACGAAGTCCTCCAGGCCTACGCCCGAGAACGGCTCACCTTTCCGCCAACGGTGGACATGCTGGTCGATCTGGAACGCACCCTGGGCTGGCGGCCCAAACTGGACGACGTGGTCGCAGCGACACTGGGGGAGCGGAAAAGTGGAGACGGCCTGGACGCCGTCCGCTGGTTCCGGCAGGGCCGCCTGGACCTGGTAACCGAATACTGTCGCCGGGATGTGGAGGTAACCTGGAAACTCTACGACTTTGGCCGTCGCCACCGTTACGTCCAGGTGTTGGACCGCCGGTATAGCCTGCTCAAAGTGCCGGTAACATGGTAAGGAGTCGGTCCGAAAGGGGTAGACAGGAGATAGTCGGTCAGGTATGAAGGAATCATCTTTTGAACCGGTCTATCGGGCTTTGCTTTCTACCGGTGAACTGCGCCGACGGGTACAGATGGCCTACGACCGTCTCCATGCCTGCGACTTTTGTGGCCGCCGGTGCCGGGTGGACCGGTATCGGGAGGTCGGCGCGTGCCGTACCGGGGTGCGGGCCCTGGTCTCCAGTTACGGTCCCCACTTCGGGGAGGAGGATCCGCTGCGGGGATACCGGGGTTCCGGCACGATCTTCTTTGCCTGGTGTAACCTGAATTGCCAGTACTGCCAGAACTACGACATCAGCCAGTTCGGGTATGGACGGGAAGTGGAGCCGGAGGACATCGCCGCGATGATGTTGGCCCTTCAGGCTCAGGGCTGCCACAACATCAACTTCGTCTCGCCGACCCACGTCCTGGCACCGATCCTAGCCGCAGTCCTGGCCGCGGCCGAGGCCGGTCTGCGCCTGCCCTTGGTCTGGAACACCGGTGGTTACGACTCGCCCGAGGCACTGGCTCTGCTGGATGGCATCGTGGATATCTATATGCCCGATATGAAGTACGCCGATGCCGAGATCGCCTACCGCTACTCCCGGGTACGGGATTACCCGGCGGTGAACCGGGCGGCGGTCAAAGAGATGCACCGGCAGGTCGGCGACCTGGTGCTGGACGAGCGGGGGATTGCCCGGCGCGGCCTCCTGGTCCGCCACTTGGTCCTGCCCGGCGGCCTGGCGGGGACGGCCGAAATCGCCCGGTTCCTGGCCGAGGAGGTCTCCCGGGATACCTACATCAACATTATGGACCAGTATCGCCCCTGCTACCGGGCCCATGAGTACCCGCCGCTGGACCGGCCCATCACCCGCCGGGAGTACGAGGCAGCGGTGGACGCCGCCCGCCAGGCGGGACTCCATCGCTTTGACCGCCGCGTGCCCCGCCTGCTGTTGGTTTAATCACCGCCAAGACACAAAGGCACGAAGTTTTATCTGTTTTTCGTACATTCGTACCGCTGGTGGCTTTATGCCTTCTTCAGCGTCTGAGCTTCAGGAGCCAGAAATGAGAGAACCGAAACCGACAGACACGGCCCGGCTTCACGCGGTGGTGTCGGGCATTGTCCAGGGAGTGAACTTCCGCTATTACACCGTCCGGCGGGCCCGGGCCCTGGGCCTGACGGGCTGGGTGGCCAATCGCCCGGATGGGACGGTAGAGACTGTTGCCGAGGGCCCCCGGGCGGCCCTGCGGGAGTTTCTGAACTTTCTCCACGAGGGGCCGCCCGCTGCTCACGTTACCCACGTTGCCGTTCAGTGGGAAGAGCCGCGAGGCGAATTTGCTGACTTCCGGATTATCTACCTATGACCCAGAACCGGGAACGGCTGGCCTGGATCATTCTGCTGGTCTCCTTTACCCTCTGTGTGGGTCTGGCGGTGGGCGTGCCGCTGGGTGTCCGGCAGTTCCTGCGGATGGCCACCCGCGCACAGCCCATCCTGCTGCAGCCCTTGCATGGAACACCGGGCCTGCAGCGCGGTGGACACGGCGAATTCATCGCCCTTCAGAGTCCCACTTGGGACGTCCCGGCGGGCAGTTTCCTGGTTACCGACAGCGCGGCCCAGGCCCTCCTGACCTTCCACGCGCCCGCCTCTGGGTCCGAAGTCGTGGCGACGGTCCAGGTCTACGGCGACACCCGGCTGCGCTTCCAATCCGCCCGTTCCCCGCGATTTGGCCTCAGCTCGCTCCCCCACCACGTCGGCCTGCGAGTGGAATCCGGGCGGGTGCGGATCACTGTCTCCCCGGCGGGTGGACGGAGAACGGTGGCCAAACTCCATACCCCCCATCTCACTGCGGAACTGACGGCGGGCAGTTATGAGGCGCGCGTTTACGGTCCCTTCACCGAATTCATCGTCCGCGAGGGGGATGCAAAGGTAGTCTCCGCTGGAGGGTCCGTCGTCTCCCTCAACGACAACCAGCGCACCATCGCCCAGGCCGGCCCGGCACCGCTGGAAGCGCTCCCTACCGCACGCAACCTGCTGATCAACGGCGACTTTCGCCAGCCGCTGGAAGTGGGCTGGGAGACCTATACCGTAGAAGTCAGTACCATTCAGCCTCCCGCTTATCCGATCACCGTCCCGGCCACTGTTCAGACCACCACCTTTGCGGGACGTCCGGCGGCCCGTTTCTTCCGGGAAGGCATCGGCCACGCCGAAGTGGGCATCCGGCAGACGCTGAACCAGAACGTGCAAGACCTCGCCTCTCTGATCCTCCACCTCAACGTGATGGTGCAGAGCCAGAGCCTGCCCGGCTGCGGCTCACGCGGCTCCGAATGTCCCATCATCGTCCGGATCGACTATCAGGACGTTTTTGGGGGAGACCAGACCTGGTACCATGGCTTCTTCTCTTCCCCCCGGGCAGAAACGGACCCTTTGTACTGGTGGAGTGATCAGATTCCTTTTCAAACCTGGGTCTCTTATGACTCCGAAAACCTCATGCAGAGCGGCGCACCTCCGGCTGTCATCAAGTCGGTTACCATCTACGCCTCCGGCCACTCCTTTGACGCGCTGGTTACTGAGGTAGAGTTGCTGGCGCAGGAGTAATGGAAGCCATCCGCGTCTATCCGGATTCCTCCATGTCCGAACTCCGGGCCACCGCTGAGGCTGGCGCCAATATCGCGCTGACCAAGTACTGGGGCAACGCCGACCCTGACCTGCGCATCCCGGCCAACGATTCGGTCTCCATCACCCTGGACTGCACCCGCACGGTTACCACCGTTGCCTTTCAGCCCGACCGGCCAGAGGATGAGATCACGGTGGACGGCCGGCTACTGACCGGCCCGGCCCGGGAGCGGGTATCCCACCATTTGGACCTTCTCCGGGAACGGGCAGGCGTCCCCTGGCGCGCGCGGGTCGTCTCCCGGAACAACTTTCCGGCCGGCGCGGGGATTGCGGCTTCCGCTTCCGGCTTCGCCGCGCTCACCCTGGCCGGCGCGGCCGCCCTGGGCCTGGATCTGTCCCCCCGCGATCTGAGCGTTCTCGCCCGACGGGGCTCCGGCTCCGCTGCCCGCTCCATCTTCGGGGGATTCGTCCTCCTGCACACTGGTGCCCGGGACGAGGACGCCTTCGCCGAACCCCTCTACGGTCCCGACTGGTGGGACGTCCGGGACCTGATCGTCGTCGTCTCCCGGGCCGAGAAGGCGGTCCCTTCCAGCGAGGGGCACCTTTTGGCGCCGACCAGTGCCCTCCACCGGGCCCGGGTGGCCCGGGTGGCCGAACTGAACCGGCAGTTACTGGATGCCCTGGCCCGCCGGGATTTTGCCGCGCTGGGCCATGCCGCCGAGGAGGACGCACTCCTGATGCACGCTGTGATGATGACTTCCCGTCCGTCCCTTATCTACTGGCTCCCGGAGACGGTGGCCCTCATCCGCCGGGTACAGGCCCTCCGGGCAGAGGGCATCCCCGCCTACTTCACCATAGACGCCGGGCCCAACGTTCACGTCCTGACCCTCCCGGCCTACGCCGACCACCTCCAGGCCGACCTGCGGGCCCTGCCCGGCGTCCAGGCCGTTATCTCCTGCCGTCCCGGCCCGGGAGCCTCCGTCATCCCGCATCCTGGAGAGTAGCCGATGCGTCCCGCGACCTGCGCCCTGCAACCTGCGGCTTGCGACCTGCGCTCTGCGGCCTGCGACTTGCGACGCGCGTCCTGCTTCCTGCTCCTTGTATCCTGTTTCCTGCTTCCCCTTTCCGGCTGTATCCCTTCCGACTCCACTCCGGCAACAGGCCAGGCGACCTACATCCCGCCCACTTGGTTGCCGCTGGCAACGGCCACCCCATCCCCAACGGCGACACCGGCCCCGGCGCTGACACCGCTTCCCACTGCCACCCCGATGCCAACGGCCACCCCGATCCCAACGCCCACTTTCACCCCCCGGCCAACGGCGACGCCGACGCCGACGCCAACGCCCACTCCCATCTGCGCGGGTCTCTCCGGTCGGATCGAGGTCGGCTCCTATCCCAGCCGGGTCCTGGGCCGGGCTGCAACGTACCGGATTTATCTCCCTCCGGGCTACGACTCCTCGCCCGTGTCCTACCCGGTGCTCTATCTCCTCCACGGTTATCCATACAACGAGACCCACTGGGACCGGTTAGGGGTGGATGAAGCCGCCGAAGCGGGCATCTGCTCGGGGGCTTACCCGCCCTTCATCATCGTTATGCCCAACTGCGACCCGGCCCCGGATGGGATTTTCGTCCGCACCAGCGGCGGAGACCACTCAGTAGAAGGGTTGATCGTGAACGAACTTATCCCCCACATCGACCAGACCTACCGGACGTGGGGCAGCCGGGAGGGACGGGCGATTGGGGGCATCTCCCGGGGCGGTGTCTGGTCGCTGGAGATCGCCTTCCGCCGTCCGGACCTCTTTGCCACGGTGGGTGCACACAGCCCAGCCCTCTCGGTCAACTATCCGTTGCCCGTCTACGATCCCTTTAACCTACTGACGCAACCGGCGGTGGCCTCCCTGCGCATCTGGCTGGATGCCGGGGATACGGACTGGGCCTGGGTGGGCACCGACCGGATGCATCGGGCATTGGTGGAAAAGGGGATTCCCCATGAATACGCCGTGGGTGAAGGCGGCCACACCGATGATTACTGGTCGCGGATGATCCCGGCGTATCTGGCCTTCTACACGGCCGCCTGGGTGGGCGAGTTGCCTACTCCCACACCTGGGCCGTGATCCGAAAACACTATATACCATTCTCTGAACGGAGCAATGACACCCAGATGACCACTCTACCTGTATCCCAATCTGCTCTTCCTGGCTATCGCCGGTTCTTCTTCCGGGGCCTGGTCCTCCACCCGATCTGGCGGATCATTATCTATCTGATCGTGATGGTGGTCGTGGAACTGGTCGCAGGCTTCACAATCGGGATTCTCTATGGCCTGGTGCTTTTCCTTACAGGAGCCAGTGCGCAGGAGGTCCTGGATGCCCTGACGGTCGGAATGGCTTCCAGCCCGCTACTGTTGATGGTGGGCATCTCCCGGCTGGTCATCGCGCTGGGGCTGGCCCTGCTGATGAGTCGTTTCCTGGATCGGGAGCCCATAGAGACCATGGGGCTGGAGCCGACTCGCGGCGGGAAGGATACGGCGGTCGGCCTGGCGTTGGGAGCGGGGACGATGGTGCTGATCGGAGCCGTCCTGCTGGCCCTGAACCCGCAGCCCTCCTGGCCGGGCCGGGGGGATGGGTGGAAGTTTCTGCTGGACGCGGTGGCCCTCCTTCCGGCCGCAGCGGCTGAGGAGATCGCCTTCCGGGGATACCTTCAGCGCGCCCTCACCACCTGGCGCGGCCCGATAGTCGGGGTCCTGGTTCCCTCCGTCCTTTTCGCCCTGTTTCACGCGCTGAACCCGAACGTCTCTCCCCTGGCGCTGGTCAACATCGCGCTGGCGGGAGCGGTCTTCGCAGTGGCGGCGGAGCGGACCGGCACCCTCTGGCTACCCATCGCCTACCACTACGCCTGGAACCTCACCCAGGGCCCGGTCCTGGGGCTTCCGGTGAGCGGGATGGCCTGGAATGGCCTGCTGGCGCTGCCAGTGGGCGGCCCTTCCTGGCTCACCGGAGGTGCCTTCGGGCCAGAGGGAGGACTGCTCTCCACTGCGGTTCTGGCCCTTAGTCTGCTTCCACTCTGGGCCCTGACCCGCTGCCCGGCCAGCCTATCCGGGGTGGCCCGCCGTCAGCGCGCGCAGGCGGAACGGGAGGGCGCTCTCCCCTTCCAGCACCACACCCTCACTGTCTCGGCCCCATTTTTTGACGACTTTGTCTGCTCCCTCCGTCATCGGGCCCGACAGGGAGAGGTCGTCCTGCTCCTGCGCCGACCGGACGGCCAGGTCCTTCTGCACAGCAAGTCCTTTTATCCGGCGGGGGTGTTCCGCCTACCCAGCGGAGGGGTGCTCCCTGGCGAATCGGTACTGGACGCGGCCCGGCGGGAAGCACAGGAGGAAACCGGGCTGGACCTGCGGGATCCCCGTCCGCTGGGCCTGCTCAGCGTTACCTTCCAGCGAGGCTGGAATCGCCGCTACTTCCACTCTTGGCTGGTCCTGGCCGATGTGGAAGGAGATCCCCGGCCCGGTGATTCCGGGGAACAGATCAGCGGCTTCCGCTGGGTGCCACCGGAGGCGCTGGCGGAAGTGGCGGCCCAGTTGCGGGCCCTACCTTCCAGATGGGCGGACTGGGGCCGCTTCCGTGCCCTGGCCCACGAGGTCGCCCTTCGCTGGATAGGAACGGAAATCGCCACGAATTAAAACGAATTCCACGAATTTTTGGGCAACCATGAGCATGACCAACGGATTGGTGCGACCGTCCTCTCCACGCCAGACCGCTCAGGCCACCTTTCCGGACGGGCGGACATGGGAGGCGCCGGTCGGGACGCCGGTGGAGGCCTACATACGCGCTGCCTATCCCGACCATCCCGTCCCTATCATTGCCGCGCTGGTAGATGGAGAACTGCGAGAATTAACCTACCCGCTCCAACGGGATGCTTGCGTGATCCCGATCTTCCTTTCCGATTCGGACGGAGTGCGTATTTATCGGCGCTCCCTTTCCTTCCTGCTGGTTACTGCGGTCTCTGAACTCTTTCCGGAGGCCCAAGTGGTCATAGACTACTCCGTCCCCTTCGGTGGATTCTACTGCCGGGTACTGAACCGCGATCCCTTCTCGGCAGAAGAATTGGGAAAGATTGAAGCCCATATGCGGCGCATAGTGGAAGAGGATGTACCCATCTGTAAGGAGCGGGTGCCGGTGGAAGACGCCCTGGCCCTCTTCGAGGCGCGCGGCCAGCAGGATAAGGTACGACTCTTCTCCCGCCGCCGGAAAGACTACCTCATCCTCTATCGCCTGCGGGCCTATCGGGACTACTTTCATGGGTACATGGTGCCTTCTACAGGATACCTGAAATACTTCGCCCTCCATCCTGCGTTGCCCGGATTCATCCTCCAGTATCCCCGGCGCCACTGGCCCACCCAACTGCTTCCCTATACCGATTCCCCCCGCTTGCGCGCCGTTTTCCAGGAATACGGAGAATGGCTGCGATTGCTGGGTGTGGAGGACGTGGGAAGCCTTAACGATGCCATTGAGCGGGGGCGCATCCAGGAGATTATCCTGGTTTCTGAAGCCCTGCACGAGGAGCGTATTGCCCAAATTGCCCACGACATCGCCGACCAGCATCATCGGGTCCGGCTGGTGCTCATCGCTGGGCCCTCCGCTTCGGGTAAGACGACCTTCTCTAAGCGGCTCTCCATCCAGTTGCTGGCTCATGGCATCCAGCCGTTTCCGATTGCCTTGGACGACTATTTCGTGGACCGAGAGAAGACCCCCCGAGATGAGCAGGGGCAATATGACTTTGAGGCGTTGGAGGCGCTGGACCTGGCCCTCTTCAACCAGCAATTGCTGGCCCTGATGGACGGACAGGAGGTTACCCTGCCCCGATTTAATTTCCACACCGGTACCCGCCAGAAAGGGCCTACCGTGCGGCTGACGGCTGACCATGTTATCATCGTGGAGGGCATTCACGGATTAAACCCCAACCTGGTGCCGATGGTCCCGCCGGAGCGGATTTTCCGCATCTACGTCTCGGCACTCACCCAACTGAACCTGGACCGGCATAACCGGGTGCCGACGACGGACACCCGCCTGATCCGACGCATCGTGCGAGATGCCATGTACCGGGGGTACACTGCCGAGGAGACACTGGATCGATGGGAAAGCGTACGGCGGGGGGAGCAGCGGCACATCTTCCCCTACCAAGAAAACGCCGACGTGATGTTCAACTCCGCGCTGGTCTACGAACTGGCGGTACTGAAGCCGCTGGTAGAGCCTCTCCTGCGGCAGGTGGAGACCCCCGGCCCGCGTCGGGTAGAAGCGAAGCGGCTGCTGGCTTTTCTGGAGTGGTTCACCTCCTGCCCTCCAGACATGGTGCCCGATAACTCCATCCTGCGGGAATTCATTGGCGGCTCCATTCTGCAGGATTACTTACCGATAGGAGTGCGCGAGAAACCAGACCCAGTCGTTATCTCGCGGTGCACAGGCTGTTAACCTGCATATGCTTCCCCATCATTATCATTATCTTGCAATGCGCAGGCTGTTGGTCTGCATACCCTTCCCACCTCCCAGAAATTAGCGGCATGGATTCGGAGAGAGCAACTCCCTCCATGGCCGATTCGCCCGGGCGATGGACTTGCATGCTTGACAATGATTGCGAAGGGATTATAATAAAGAATGCCTGCACTGGCAGGCGGATCATTGTTGGCCCTTTCAATGACTCCATAAGGAGGCCCCATGAAGAAAATGACCCCCCTGTACTCCATGCTGCTGGTGCTGATTTTGCTCCTCAGCGCCTGCGGCCCGGCCCGGACGCCGACTGCTCCTGCGCCCGCTGTCACAATCGTGGTGGTAACTGCCACACCGGCTCCTGAACCCAAGAAACTGGAAATCTTCCACTGGTGGACCGCGGGCGGTGAGCGGGAAGCGGCCGACGCCATGTTCAAGGCCTTCAAGGACAAGATGCCGGACGTGGAGATCGTGGAGAACCCGGTTGCGGGCGGCGGTGGCGTGAGCCACCGGGTCGTCCTCCAGGCTCGGCTCTCCGCTGGCCTCCCCCCGGACACCTGGCAGACCCTGGGCGGCGCCGAACTGAAGTCCTACGTGGACGGCGGCTACCTGGAACCGCTGGATGACCTGTGGGCGGAGTTGAACTACGCCGCGGTCATCCCGGGCCCGCTGGCTAAAGCCGTAACCATCAATGGGCACCCCTACGTTGTCCCCCTGAACATGCACATCCAGAACATCCTCTACTACAACAAAGCCCTGTTTGATGAACTGGGCCTGCAACCGCCGGCCACTTACGACGAGTTGATCGCGGTCGCCAAGGCGATCAAGGAAGCCCGGCCCGAGATGAGCCCGCTGGCCCTGGGTACCAAAGAGAAATGGGAAGCGGCCTTCGTCTTTGACAGCATCCTCCTGGAGGTGGGAGGCCCCGAACACTACGTCAAAGTCTACAAAGGCGAAGTGGACGTGAAGAATGACCCCGCCTATAAGGAGGCGCTGCAAAAACTGGAGGCGCTGATTCCCTACATCTATCCCTACCATGCTGGCCTGACCTGGGATGAGTCCTGCGGCCTGGTCGTCGCTGGCGATGCGGCGATGGTGCTGATGGGGACCTGGGCCATCGGCTACTTCCAAAGCCGGGGCTGGACGCCAGGTAAGGAGTTCAGCGCGGTAACCTTCCCCCAGAAACCCGAGCGTATCCTCCTCTTCCACCCGGATACCTACGGCCTGGCGAAGGGCGCGCCCCATCCGAAGACCACGATAGAATGGCTGAAGGTCGTGGCCTCGCCGGAACTCCAGATTCCCACCGACGTTACCCAGGGCGGTCTGTTTGCCCGGATCGATATTGACCCGGCCAACTTCCCCGATCCCATCCGGCGGGAACTCCAGACCTACGTCCGGAACAACCCGGACAAACTGATCCTGGACCAGCACGGGAGCATTGCGCCCTTCAGTTTCACCCAGGCCTACTGGGATGTGATTGCCGCGTTCATCGCCCAGCCCAATGTGGACGGGACCCTCTCCTCGGTGGCGGACCTGCTGACCACCTACAACGTGAAAGCAGAGGCGGCCTGGTATCAGTGGCCGTAGTCTGCCGACCGTCGGGAGCCCCAACCCGATGATGTGGCGTTGGACTGCCAGTGCAGGCCGCTGACATGAAGCGGGGGTATTTGCGGAGAAATGACCGCAAATACCCCCTTTCCTTCATTAGTTAATCGGAACATCCCCATGAACCGAAAGCCGCGACGCACTTTCCGGCAACGCCTCTTCACAGTGCTGGAATCCTTGCCCTTCCTGGCCCCTCTGCTGATTTTCCTGGCGATCCTCTACGGTATGCTCGCCTGGACCCTTTATGTCTCCATGGCCAACTGGGTCGGGACGGCGCCCAATTATGAATTCGTCGGGCTGAAGTGGTACCAGATGATGTTCCGCCTGGACCGCTTCCGGGTGGATATGACCAACAATGTCAAGTGGCTCTCCCTGGGAGTACTGCCCACCGTGGCTCTGGCACTGTTTCTGGCCTATATGCTGGAAATCGGCTCGGTGAAGCGAATTGAGGGCTACGTACGAACGCTCATTCTCTACCCGGTTGCCATGTCCTTTGTCGTCACCGGGACCATCTGGTCGTGGATGTACCAGCCGGATAAAGGGGTGCTCAACACCATCCTGCGCGCGATCGGGCTGACGGAACTGATAGGACGGTATACTACGAATCCCGCTACGGCTACCTACTGGCTGATTCTGATCTTTATCTGGCAGTATCTGGGATTCGCCGTGATTATTCTGCAATCTTCCTTCCGAACGACCGAACTACAGGAGATGGTGGAAGCCGCCATTGTGGATGGGGCTTCCAAATTGCGTATCCTTTTTTCGGTCATCGTCCCCAATATCCGGGGCGGTATTCTCATCCTGATCTCGCTCCTCCTGATTTCGGCGCTGAAAGTGTTTGACATCGTCTACGTAGTTACCTTTGGCGGCCCCGGCTACTCTACCGACGTGCTGGCTCTCTTTATGTTCATCGCCACCTTCCAGCAGCATCTGGTTGCACTGGGGGCCGGGCTGGGGATGATCATCTTCTTGATGGCTCTGGTGATCGTCATTCCCTACACCATCTACGCTTTCCGGAAGTGGTTTGAATGAGGATCCGAGGCCTTTCCACCCAACTCATTGTCCTGTTGGTTACCCTGGTGCTGACCGGGGTATATGTTCTGCCCATTTACGTGATGGTGATGACCTCCCTGAAGACACCGGTGGAGATCAGCCAACGGGCCTACCTGATCCCGACCCGGAATCTGCAATTTCAGAACTACGCGGAGGCCTTCCGGCTGATTTATCCCTCCCTGATCAACTCCTCCATCATTTCTTTCGCTGTTACCCTTCTGGCCGTGTTCTTCGGGGGACTGGGGGGATACTATCTGAGCCGCTCCCGTTCCCCATTTGTCCGGGTCTTGTTCATCCTGGTGGGCGTGGCTCTTTACCTGCCCTATCAGGTCATCCTGATCCCGTTGGTCCAGTTGATGGCGAAGACCCGTCTGGCGTTGACCTACGCGGGCCTGATTGTGAGTTATTTGATCCTGAACGTCCCGCTGGCGTCCGTGTTAATGGGGACTTTCTTTCTCTCCATCCCGCGAGAATTGGAGGAGGCGGCCCAGGTGGACGGAGCCAACCGGCTGCAACTCTTTTTCCGGGTGGTCTCCCCGATCTCCCTGCCGGCCTATGCTTCCACGGCCATCATTGTCTTCACACAGGTCTGGAACGAATTCCTGCTGGCCTTGACGCTTTCCACGCCAGCCACGACAACCATCCAGGTCAAATTGGCCGAGGTAAAAGGGAGTTTCGTGGCCCTTTACAACATCCAGATGGCCTCTGCGCTGATTGGAGTCCTGATTCCCCTGTCCTTCTTCCTGTTCCTCGGACGCTATTTCATCCGGGGCGTTCTGGCGGGGGCCCTGAAGGGATAACCGCCGGTGATATGGGGAAAGCGAAGGGGGTAGTGGCGGGATCAATCCTGCGCTACCACCTGCTCGGGTCTATGTGTCTGCCAATCGGGCTCTCCGCCACCGCCTCCAGAAATGCCTCCGGAGGCACCACGCCGGTCGCCCGCAGGATGGTCAGCAGGGCATAGAGGGCGGCGTTACGCGCGCCGGCCCGTCCGCGAAAATCGGTTATCCGGACCTCCGCGCCTGTCTCCGGCACCGGCAGAGACGCGTCCAGCCAGAGGATGCCGCCCCGCATTTGGTCAATCCGCTTCCGTTGATTCTCCAGCCCATCCGCCGAGGTTACCACCATCACATCGGGTTCGGAGACGCCGTGGTAGAAAATAGGGCTCCGGGAAAGGACGATTTCGGCCGTGGAGAACCCCACGCCTACGGTAACCGGATACATGCTCTTCTTGGTAGCATAAAGGCCCGCAGCGATGGCCGCTTGAGCCAGCAGTTCCGCCGCCTGCTGCACGCCTTCTCCGGCTGAGCCGGCCAGGATCAGGGTCATCCGGCCTGCCAGGGGAGACGAATGCTTCGGGAGGACCGGAGGCATATCCAGCAAAGACGCCGTCTCCCGGCGGGCGGGGCGAAAGGCGGGACGGGTGGGGCCCGTCCAGACCCCCGGTTCATAGCCGGTCTCCCGGGCCAGTTCTCTCAACCGGGGGCCCGGGTTCGCCCCTCCCAACCCGGTCTGGGCATCCGGCCTCAGCCCCAGGTCCGGGTTCATCTTCACGCCGTAACTGACGCAGATTTCCAGTACCTCCACCAGCGCGAAGCCCTCCACCTCCAGCGCCTGGCGCAGGACGTCGGAAAAGTCGCCCAGGCCGACGACGCGGGCCGCGAAGGGCGCGCCCGCATCCAGCACCAGCCGGGGCAGGTCGTGGTGGGGGAGAGGGTAGCCCTGGGGGGTAAGAACGGTCCGGAAGCCGGTGGGGGTCAGGCCGCTGGGTTGCCCGCCCGTCATCCCGTAGAGCATGTTGTTGTGGACGACGACGGTCAGGTCCACATTCATCCGGGCCGCCTCCAGGATGTGCTGGAGGCCAATGGTGGCGCCCCCGTCGCCGATGTAGACGATGACCTTCTTCTCCGGCGGGAGGCCCATGGCGATGCCCGCCGCCAGCGCGACGGACCGTCCGTGGAGGCCGTGGACGGTGTGGGTGGCGAAGTTCCCGTCCACAATGCCATGACAGCCGATGTCGGTGACCAGCACCACGTCCAGTGGGGAGGCGCCCAGTGCCTCCAGCGCCTTCACGGTGTTGCGAACGATGAGGTGGTGCCCACAGCCCTTACAGTACGGGAGTTCGGGTTTGATCAGGAAGCGGCTCATCGGACCACCTCCCGGGCAATTTCGTCGGGCCGGATCATCCGCCCAATGGCGGTAACAAGCCGGACGTGGGGCGGGATGCGCCGCCCGAAGAGCAGGTGTGCCAGTTGGCCCTGGTGGTTCTCCTCGGCAATGACCACACGCGGGTAGCGGTCTACCGTCTCCAGGTAGACGGCGGGAAGCGGTAGCAGGGTCCGGGGAATCAGCAGGGAGACCGGCACACCCTGGGCCCGCAGGGCCGCCACCGCCTCGCGCGCCGCGCCGGAGGTGATGTCCCAGGTTACCACCAGCGTCTGGGCGCCCTCCTGTTCGTCCAGGCTGTAGAGGACGGGGGTCCGGGACTCCACTTTGGCCGGGAGGCGGCGGGTGTTGGCCATGGATTCATCGCTGGTATGCTGAATGATGCCGCAGCGGTCGTGGGTGGAGGCGTTCAGCCGTACCTGATGCTGGTCGTTGCCCACCGGCAGGAAGGGCGGGACCAGCCCGTCGCCGGGGTCATAGGTGCAGTACGGGCCGGGGCCGTCGTAGAAAGTCCGGTGGACCGGTTCTATCTCCGCCAGGCGCGCCAGGTCAAAACTCTCCTGGGTCATCACCATCTCTTTGGAGGTCAGGAGCACCACCGGCGTCCGCAGGTCCACCGCCGTCTGCAGGGCGACGGGCGGGAGGAGCCAGCAGTCTTCCAGATCAGAGATGCAGAAGACCGGGAGCGGGTAGCCGCCGGACATCAGGCCGTTCAGCAGGAAGAGGTCGCCCTGGGCGCCGGCCGTGGCCGAGCCGGTGGCCGGGCCCAGCCGCTGGACCAGGATCACCAGCATGGGGAGTTCCATCATGTAGGCCATATTGACGGACTCCACCATCAGGGCGAATCCCGGGAAGGAAGTGGCCGAGACGGGAAGGTGCCCGGCGGCGGAGAGACCGGCCATCCACTGCAGGGCGGTGATTTCGTCCGGGGCTGGCAGGGCAATGGGAAAGCGACGGCTGGCGTAGAAGAAGATGAGGCTGGCCGGAGTAATCGGGTAGCCCACGTAGGCATCGGCTCCGGCCCGGACGCAGGCCTCGGCGATCAGTCGGGAACCGTCAACCAGGACAGGGTAGGATCGGGTTTCGTTCATATGCTTTACCACCAAGACACGAAGACACCAAGTTTAATTTTTAATTGTTAATTTTTTAGTTTCTTCGTGTCTTGGTGTCTTCGTGGTTTCTACTCCCTCTCAGCCAGGCGGGCGAGTTTGGGTTCTACCTCCCGCCAGGAGATGCGGGTGAGGCCCAGTTTCTGTCGCAACTTCTCCGGGGGCATCCCGGCCCGGTAGTCCCGTACGGCGCAGGTCCAGCGCAGCATTTCAAAGGAGAGCCCTTCGGTCAGCCCGGCCTGCTGGGCCACGTCGTCCAGCACGTACTCCAGGTTGCGCGCGGTGCAGGGGAACAGTCGGTCCTGGGGGTCGTATTGGGCGCGGTATTCGGCCAGCACCGCCGGCCATTCGGCGGGCAGGGGCAGGCGCCGCTCCTTGTGCTTGCGGCGCGGGCTGGCGTACCGCACCCACAATACCGGCCGCGCCGGATCGGAGAGGTCTATGTGGTCCAGCGCGATGTTCATGCATTCGCCCTTTTTGATGCCGGTGTGCAGGAGCAGGGTAACCAGGAGGTGCGGTCGGGGATCGGGTGGGTCGCGGCGGCGCAGGGCCTGGGTAACTTCCAGCACGCGGGCTACCTCCTCGTCGCTGAGCACCCGGGGCGGTCCGGTCAGAACGGGACGGTGGATGACCGGCGCGGCGGGGTCCTCCGGCAGGACGCCCGTCTCCGCCAGCCAGCCGAAGAAGACCTTGAGCGTCGTGATCCGGCGGGAGAGGGACTTGGGGGTGCATGGGACATCCCGCTCCTCGGTGAGCCAGTGGACGAATCGGTTCAGGTCGCGGGTGCCGATGTCGCCCACGGCCCGCTCCATACCCAGGTACTCGCCCAGGATGCGCAGGTCGGAGGTGAAGGAGCGAATAGTGTGCTGGCTGAAGTCCCGCGCGCGCATATAGTCCTGGAAAGCCGGAATGGCCTCTCTCAGGGACGAGCGCGCGGTCAGGCCGACGCCCTCCGCCATAACCACCTCCGGAATTGGCCACCAATCACTTTGTACTTCCCGCTAAACCGGATTGTGGAACGCCAAAGCGGAATGGGCCGGAGAGGTCTCCGGCTCTCTGCCCTGGCTCGACAGATGGACTTTATTTTCCGCTCTTGGGCCTATAAGGGGTGCGTTTCTTATCTTCGTATCGCCTCCAGGAGGATTTCCGCGACGTCTTTGACTCGCAGGCGGAGGCGTTCGGTGCGGGCGGCATTGGAGAGCGTGCGCTCGCACTGCTGGCAAGCAGAGACGACGACCTGGGCACCGGTCTCCACAGCCTGGCGGATGCGCTGGACGGCCACCGCCTGGCTGAGGGCGGGGTCCATACTTTCCAGGTTGCCTCCACCTCCGCAGCAGTGGGACCCGCCCTGGTTCTCCGTCATTTCCACCAGGGTTACCCCTGGGATGGCATGGAGAATCCGGCGGGGGGCGTCAAAGACGCCGCTCTTGCGGCCCAAGTCGCAGGGGTCGTGGTAGGTAACGGTCTGCTCCGAAAGGTCGTCTCGAAGAGGAATCCGCCCGCTTTCCAGCAGGTCTGCCAGAAACTCCACCGCGTGATGGACCTCCAAGCCCAGGTCCTCCTCCAGCGCGGCCGGGTAGGCATGCTTCCAGAAGTGGAAGCAGGAAGGGCAGGTGGTAACCAGTGTCCGGGCGCCGGTAGCCCGAACCACCTCCAGGTTGTGGCGCATGATCTCTCGGGCTCCCTTCAAGTCGCCGTTGATAGCCAATGGGTAACCGCAGCACCACTCTTCAGCCCCCAGCAGGGCGTAATCTACTCCGGCCCCCTCCAGAATCTGGACGAAGGACTGGGGGATGGCGTAACTGCGGGGGAAGAGCGCGCCGACACAGCCAACGAAATAGACCACCTCGGCTGGATGCTTCTTTCCAAGACCGGTAGGGGGCGCGGGGAGGTTCTGAGCCCAGAGGAGGCGGCTTTCGGGCGGTTCGGCGGAGATGTTGTGGCTCTCCCGGATCCGTGCGTTCAGCGTGGCCAGGGGCTGAGGGAGCAAGCCCAGACCGGACATCGCCCCGCGCGTTAGTTCCAGGACCCGGTCCACCGTTACACCACTGGGGCAGGTAAAAGTACAGGCGCCGCAGAGGAGGCAGCGGAAGAACTGAGCCGCCGTCCGGTCCGTGGGCTTTTCCAGCAGCCCCTCCCGGACCGCCCGCAGCAGCGCGACGCGGGCGCGGGGAGAGTCGGTCTCGTTCAGCGTCAGCCGGTAGGTGGGGCAGACGGCCAGACATTGGCCACAGCGGATGCAGTGGAGGTCGTGGTCCTCAGCGATGTGAGGTTGGGATGAGGGTACCATCGCTGGTCCTCGTCGGAGGGAGTTTCACCGCAGAGAACGCGGAGAACCCAGAGGGAAAGGGAACAATGAAAAATTCGGTGTTCTGTGCCCTCTGCGCCTCTGCGGTGAGAACCATCACGCGCCGAATTTGGTCAGGCGGCCAGCGTAGGCCATTGCCAGAGGCATCAGGTCCACGTGGCGGATGTGGCCTAGCCCTCCCCGCATACAGGCCCGCTCACCGAACTGGGTGACGTCGTCCGGGCAGATGTAGCGGGACCAGAGGAGGACAGGGAGTTCGTGCCAGGAGTGGGCCTTCCAGAGAGCCGGCGTGGCGTGGTCGCCGGTGATGATGATGACATCCGGCTCCAGCGCCAGGATGTCCGGAAGAACCCGGTCCACATGTTCAATAACCTCCACTTTCCGCTGGAAGTCGCCGTCCTCGCCGGCGCTGTCAGTCTTCTTCACGTGGAAGAAGAAGAAATCGTACTCGGCCCAGTGGGCCCGCAGGGTCTCCACCTGGTCCTCCAGCGTCTCGCCGGTGGGGAGGACGTCCATCCCGGCCAGTTTCGCTACGCCCCGGTACATCGGGTAGGTGGCGATAGCCGCGCAGCGCATCCGGTAGATTTCGGGCATTTTCGGCAGGCCCGGGTCTTTGGCCATCCCGCGCAGGTTGCAGCCGTTGGCGGGGTACTCATCCGCCAACAGTTTCCGGGCCTCGGCCATCCACTGGTTGAGGAGTTCCGCTGTCCGGGCCGCCTCCGGACGGGTGGGATACACCGGCAGCGGGGGCTTGCCTACCTGCTGGGGGTCGGTCTCGGTGAGTCCGTCCTCCAGCCCTTCGCCCCGGAGGACCAGGACGAATCGGTACTCCTTGACGGGCTCCACGAAGACCTGCACGCCGGGGAGTTGGATGGTGCGGAGTTTGGCACAGAGGCGCGCGCCTACCTCGGTGGGAATGCGACCGGCCCGCCGATCGGTGATGACGCCTGTCTCGGGGTCCAGTGTACAGAAGTTGCCCCGCGCGGCGATGTCCTGGGGCTGAAGGTCAAAGCCGATGCCCAGCGCCTCCAGAACGCCCCGGCCAATTTCGTAGCGGAAGGGGTCGTAGCCAAAGAGGGCCAGATGCGCCGGGCCGCTCCCCGGGGCGATACCCGGAGCGATGGGCGTGCTCAGCCCGCAGATGGAGCGGGCCGCCAGCGCGTCCATGTGAGGCGTGTACGCGGCCTCCAGTTCCGTTGGGCCGCCGGGGGTCATCGGCAGGCCGCCCAGACCATCCATCACCAGCAGGAGAATTTTGCCTTTCCCTTCTATAGCCAGTTCACGAATCTGTTCCAGAGACTCCATTGTGCGATCCTCCGTCAGAGGTCGGGAAATCTTCAAGAGTAATCTTACCTTTATTCCAGGCCTCTGTCAAGTGAACACAAAAATAACAGAATATATTTTTTATTACCGCGACGCCGCGCCCCGTACAAAGAACGACGTACTTGTCAAAGAGAGACGAGGATGGTAGAATGCTGGCAGAATTCTCCAGTGAGGGTGAGCAACTATGGGCTGGATTCGCGGTTGGGAATGGATTATTGTTCTGGTCATCGTCCTCCTGCTCTTCGGAGTTGGACGACTGGGACAACTGGGCGCGGAATTGGGGAAGGGCATCCGGAATTTCCGGGAAGCCCTCTCGGGCAAATCGGCCAAACCTGAGGAATCCGAAGGGGAACCCAAGACCTGATCGCTGATCCCTTTTCGGGCTCGAGGCGTTCGACCCTCTCCCGAGCGAAAAGCCGATTCACCGGATTTCCTCGGGCATTGGCCGTGGCTGGTTTCTCCGATACGCCAGGATGGACTTTCTGAACATCGGTTCGGGAGAGTTTTTCTTTCTGGTGCTGCTGGCCATTCTGCTGGTTGGCCCCAAACGGGCCGTGGAATGGACTCAACAGGCTGTTCGCTTAATGGCCCGCATTCGGCAGGAGTGGCTTGCGGTCCAGCGGGATGTGGTGCGCGAGGTCCAGGCCCTCCAGCAGGAGACGGTGAGTACTCTTCAACCAGCCCTCCAGGAGGTGGTGCCAGGCCATCCCGATTGGCAACAGGAGGTGGCGGAGACTGTTCAACCGATTCGGGAAACCGCGCGGGAGATCCAGGTTCTCCAGACCCAGGTGGCTTCCCTGACTGAGAAACTGAAACCGACCAGCGATTTCGCGGGATAGAGTAGAACACAAGGGCGGGATGAGCAGCGGCAGAAAGCCGCCGTGATATCTCGCCCGCTTTTTTAGAAGCCCGATCGTTCTCAAATTTCTCGCCTCCGGGCGAAGTGGGAAGGCAGAGAGGGGATCCAGGGAGAATAAGGGAGGCACGAATTTTCAGGACTTTTGTCTGGCGGGATTGGAGGAGACTCAACCACTGGTTGGATATTTTAGTCCTCATAAGGCTACAGACCACTCTCCAGAACAGGCTATTTATGCCATCGTCGGATCGCGACAGCGGTGTTCGCTCGTGCGCTTGACAGACCACCGGAACCGACTATAATCGGCCTTGCCAAGGATAAGGAGATACCTTCTGATACACCTCCGTATATCCTGAGCCTGGTACCAGCGGATGCACGCGGGTCGGCTGCTGCATCCGGCGAGCGAAGGGCCGAACGTCCCGAACGGATCCGGAAGCTCGCTCCGGTGGCTGTTCTACGGTTTCCCCATGGTTGAACCTTGTAACTGGAGGTGCTTTGATGAATCGCTCCACGACTCTGGCCGAAGAACTGGCCGTCCGGGGTATTACCCGCCGGGAATTCCTGAAGTTCTGTACCATTATGGCTGGCGTGCTGGCCCTGCCAGTGGACCGGGCGGCCAGAATTGCCCGGGCGCTGGAGACCGTCCGGCGGCCACCGGTCATCTGGTTGCACTTCCAGGAGTGTACCGGCTGTACGGAGTCCCTCCTGCGGGCCAACCGCCCCACAGTGGCCGAACTGGTGCTGGATGTCCTCTCCCTGAACTACCTGGAGACCATCATGGCGCCCGCTGGCCACGCGGCGGAGAAATCCCTCCACGATACCATCCAAGAAGGCGGCTATATTACCATCGTGGAGGGCTCCATCCCCACCGCCGACGACGGCATTTATTGCTGTATCGCTGGCCGCACCGCGCTGGACATTCTCAAGGAGGTAGCGGCCAACACGGCGGCCATCATCACCGTAGGCGCCTGCGCCTTCTACGGCGGCTGGCCGTCCACACCCCCCAACCCCACTGGCGCCAAAGGGGTGAAGGACATTATCTCAGGCGTCCCCATCGTCAACCTCTCGGGCTGTCCCCCCAACGTAGATAACATCACCGCCACGGTGGTCCACTATCTGACCTTCAACGAACTGCCTGCGCTGGACGACCTGGGCCGGCCCCTTTTCGCCCATGGCCGTCGCATCCATGATAACTGTGAGCGGCGCGGCCACTTTGACGCCGGCGAGTTCGTGGAGGCCTGGGGCGACGAAGGCCATCGTAACGGCTGGTGCCTTTACAGAATGGGCTGCAAGGGGCCGGTGGCCTTTATGAACTGCCCCTCCATCCGCTGGAACGAGGGGACTTCCTGGCCCGTGGGCGCCGGGCATGGATGTATCGCCTGTGGGGCCCCCAACTTCTGGGAGATGCCTGCTTACGAGCCTGTGCCCATCCACGTCCTGACCCCCCCCACTACCTACCCCGAAGTGGAGCCGGTCAAGGAGATGTCTCCTATTACTGCTGGCGTCATCGGCGCGGCGGTGGGTGTGGCCGCTGGCGTGGCCGGCGCGGTGGCGGTGAGCCAGATCGCCAAGAAGGAGGAGTAAGATGGCACAGAAGATCGTCATTGATCCCATCACCCGCATAGAGGGCCATCTGCGCATTGAGGCCCGGATTGAGGACGGGCGCGTCGCCGAGGCCTGGGCCTCGGGCACCATGTTTCGGGGGCTGGAAATCATCCTCAAGGGCCGCGACCCCCGCGAGGCCTGGCTGATGGCCCAGCGAATATGAGGGGTCTGAACGACGGTGCATGCCGTCGCCTCCGTGCGAGGCGTAGAAGACGCTCTGGGCATTCCGATTCCGGATAACGCGCGGATTATCCGCAATCTCATTGCGGGCATTCAGTACGTTCAGGACCACGTCATCCACTTCTACCACCTCCATGCGCTGGACTGGGTGGATATTATGGAAGCGTTGAAGGCCGACCCCCACAAAACGGCCCAACTGGCGCAATCCATCTCCGACTGGCCCAATTCCAGCCCTGACTATTTCCGCACCCTCAAGGAGAAACTGGATGCCTTCGTCCGCAGTGGCCAACTGGGCATCTTTGCCAATGGCTACTGGGGCCATCCGGCCTACCGGCTGCCACCGGAGGCGAACCTGCTGGCCGTAGCCCACTACCTGGAGGCGCTGGACTGGCAGCGAGACGTCATCCGGGCCCACGCCATCCTGGGCGGTAAGAACCCCCATCCCCAGACCTATCTGGTAGGCGGGGTGGCCATCCCGGTGGACCCCGATAGCGAGACGGCGCTGAACGCCGATAAACTGGCTTTCCTGAAACGGCTGTTCACGAAGGCCCTGACCTTCGTCCAGCAGGTCTACATCCCCGATCTGCTGGCGATCGCCTCGTTTTATAAGGACGAATGGACAGGCATTGGCGAGGGGCTGGGCAACTTCATGGTCTACGGCGACTTCCCGGACCGGGCTGGGAATTTCCTGTTCCCATCGGGCATCATTCTGAACCGGGACCTGAGCCAGGTCCATCCGGTGGACCAACGGAAGATCGCCGAGTATGTGGCTCACTCCTGGTATCAGTATGCGGAGGGCGATCGCGTCGGCAAGCATCCCTGGGAAGGAGAGACGACACCGAACTACACGGGCCCCCAGCCGCCCTACCAGTACCTGAACACTGCGGGCAAATACTCGTGGTTAAAGGCGCCCCGGTACGACGATCAGCCTATGGAAGTGGGGCCGCTGGCGCGGGTGCTGGTGGCCTATGCCTCCGGCCACAAACGAATAAAGGAACTGGTGGATAGCGTCCTGAAGACGCTGGGCGTGGGGCCCGACGCCCTCTTCTCCACCCTGGGCCGGACCGCGGCGCGTGGGATTGAGACCCTGGTCGTTGCAGAGAAACTGAACGCGTGGGTAGACGAACTGGCAGAGAACATGGCGCGCGGCGACCTGGCGGTCCACAACGGGGAGAAATGGGACCCGGCCACCTGGCCGAAGGAGGCAGAAGGATGGGGGCCGCATGAAGCGCCGCGCGGTGCCCTGAGCCACTGGGTGCGCATCGTGGACGGCAAAATCGCCAACTATCAGGCGGTGGTCCCCTCTACTTGGAACGGGTCCCCGCGAGACGCGCAGGGGCGGCCTGGCGCCTACGAGGCCTCCCTGGTGGGCACCCCCGTCGCCGACCCGGAGCGGCCCATAGAAATCCTGCGCACCATCCACTCCTTTGACCCATGTATGGCCTGCGCGATCCACGTTACGGACGCGCGCGGCCAGGAGGTAACCCGTATCCGCCTGAATGACTGGACCTGCCCGTGAAGACACTGGTCCTGGGAGTGGGGAATATTCTTCTGAGCGACGAGGGCGTGGGTGTCCATGTCGTCCGCCTCCTGCAGGAACGGTACCGGTTCCCGCAGGAGGTGGAAATCCTGGACGGCGGGACGCTGGGGCTGAACTTGCTGCCCTACGTGGAGAACGCGGACCGGCTGGTGATCGTGGACGCTGTCCAGATGAACGTCCCCCCAGGGACGCTGGTTCGGCTGGAAGGAGCGGAGGTCCCGGCGGTGCTGGGCCTGAAGTACTCCTCCCATCAGATGGGAGTGAGTGAGCTGCTGGCTGTCGCCCGCGTGCTGGGACATTCCCCGGCCGAAGTGATTCTCTTGGGCATCCAGCCGGCCTCGCTGGAAGTGGGGCTGGACTTATCTCCGACCGTCGCCGCTCAGGTGGAGACCCTCGTCCAGAACGTTCTGGCAGAACTGCAGCGGTGGGGAATCCGCCCCCTGGACTCCCCAGGAAGCCGTGGTCCTCACCAGGAGGAGTGAATCGTGAACGGAGAAAAGACCGAACGCAGGATGAGCCGTCGGGAGTTTCTAGGCCTCTCCGCGCTGGGGCTGGGCATCTCCCTGATCGGCGCCCGTCCTGTGGCTGCGGCCCGCGCGGCCTCTCCTGACGAAGTGGCCATTCTCTACGACCCGGTCAAATGCGTCGGCTGCAAGGCCTGCCAGATGGCCTGCAAGCGCTGGAACCGACTCCCTGCCGAGAGCACCGACCCGCTGGGCATCTACGAATCCCCCCGGGACCTCTCGGCTATCACCTGGAACATCATCAAACTACGGCGGACGCAAACCGGCTGGCATTTCTTCAACTACCAGTGCATGCACTGCACCGACGCAGCCTGTGTGGAAGTCTGCCCGACAGGTGCACTGGCCCATGACCCGCTGGGGTTCGTCGCCCTGAACCGGGATCGGTGCAATGGGTGTGGCTACTGTACTCAGTTCTGCCCCTACGGCGTCCCCCACCTGCGGGTGGAGAACGCGCTGACCGGAGCGGCGAAGTCGGCCAAGTGCACCTTCTGCCAGGACCGCCTCTGGGAGGGCATCGGAGGGCCTGCCTGTGCCGAGGTCTGTCCCGTTGGCGCACTGGCCTGGGGCCGGCGCGGGGAACTGCTGGAAAAGGCCTGGGCCCGGGTGGCGGAACTGCACGCCCGGGGGATGGATGTCCGCATCTACGGCGAGACCGAGGCGGGAGGACTCCATCGGCTGAGTATCCTGCTGGATGAGCCGGAGCAGTACGGCCTGCCCTCTGCCCCGAAGACCCCGGCCTTTGCCCGGGCCTGGCAGCGGATCATTCAGCCGCTGGGCAATGTGGCCTTCGGCGCCGCGCTCTTGGGCATCCTGGGCGCCTTCCTCTTCGTCCGTCGGAAGATCCGCATGGAGGAAGTGAAATGACCGTCCAACTGAAGGGCAAACCGGAGGTCGTAACGATTCAATGGATCCCTAAGTACACCTTTATGGAGCGGCTGGGGCACTGGCTGCATACGGCCACTTTCATCCCCCTGGCCATCACTGGGATGATTCTGTACTTCCCGTTTCTGGAGCCCCTGGCCCAGGGGGAGGCAGGGCTGTTTGTCCGGCTGGTCCATCGGGTTGCGGCGGTCATTTTTGGCCTCCTCCCCATCATCTACTACATTGTGGAGCCTCGCCGGCTGCTCCTGCACATCCGGGAGTTTCTCCCCAGGAAGGAGGACATCGGCTGGCTGAAGGCCGCCCCTGCCTACTACCTGCTGGGTAAGCACGAAGCCATGCCACCCCAGGGCCGTTTCAACGCCGGAGAGAAACTGAACGGACTGATGATGATCATCACCTGGTTCATTTTTGGCATCACCGGGGTGCCGATGTGGTTCGGCAAGGGGGTGATCCCGCCGGAGATTTTCCGCTGGCTGGTGGTCTTCCACGACCTGGCGATGATCGTCTCGGTCTGCATGCTGATGGTGCACCTCTATCTGGCGGTGGCGCACCCGCTGATGTGGGCCGGTCTGGTGAGCATGCGCTTCGGGGTAACGTCGGCGGAGTATGCGGCAGAGCACCACGCGAAATGGTACTATGGCCCCAAGCGGGCGATGGAGATATGGGAGGCAAAGAAGCGAGAGGGAGCCCATCATTAGCCATTAACAACCACGAAGGACAGGAAGGGTGGCGCGGGCTGTTGGCTGGCATCTTGCGGGCCGGGCGGCCTGTGCTCCGTAATCCGGTTCCCTTTGTGTCCTTCATGTACCCTTTTTGTCCTTTGGGGTTGCAAGGAGGCCGATATGGCGAAAATTCTGGTGGTAGACGACGACCCGGATTTTGTTAACTTGATGCGGCGGATCCTGCGCGGGAAGGGATACGAAGTGGTTACAGCGTCCAGCGGGCAACAGGCGCTGCGCGTGATGCGGCAGGAGAAACCGGACCTGGTCTTGCTGGACATTATGATGTCCTACATCCTGGATGGGCTGGACGTGAGCCGGGAGATGGCGCAGGACCCGGAGTTGAAGGACGTGCCGGTCATCATGGTTACATCGCTGACCGGAGCGCGGGCGCAAGGAGTGGTACCTTCCGGGGAATACATCCCGGTGGATGAATGGATTCACAAGCCGATCGACCCGGATCGGCTGCTGGCGCGGATAGAGGAGATGCTGGAAAGGAAAGCGGGATAACGGGCTTGCCGATGCAGATGATGAATGCCGGGCACCGAAGAAGTGCCCGGCTTTTTCTGGGGCATAAGCGGGCCGGCGGCCATCTGGCCGCCGCCCCTTCCCCTCAGGGAGATACCGGCAGCCGGAAGGTGAAACGGCTCCCCCGCCCCAGTTCCGATTCCACGGTGATGCACCCCCCATGCCCCTCCACAATCTGCTTGACCAGTGGGAGCCCCAGTCCCGTCCCGCGCGGGGCGATTTCTCTGGCCTGAGGGGTGCGGTAGAACTCCTCAAAGACGCGCTCCCGGTCCTGGGGAGCGATGCCGATCCCCGTATCCTCCACAGCACCAATGGCCCATCCGTCTCTTTCTTCCAGAATGACCTGCACCTGGCCTCCCGCCGGGGTGTACTTCACCGCGTTGGAGATCAGGTTGCTCCATACCTGGGCCATCTGGTCGGGGTCGGCCTGCACCACCGGACGGGCCCGCACGTCCACTGCCCAGGTAATCCCTCTGGCCTCTGCTTCCTTCCGGAAGAGGGGGGCGACCTTTTCCAGGATGTCCGCCAGAGAGACCGGTTCCCGCTTTTCCAGGCCTTTCTCGCTTTTGGCCGCTGCCAGTTTCAGGAGGTCGTCCACCAGGTCCAGGAGTTCCTGGACCCGCTGGGCGGCCCGTTCCAGCACCTCCTGTTGCTCCTCCGGGGGAATGTACCCTTTGAGGATAGCCAGCAGGAAACTCTGGAGGGCGTTCAGCGGCGCGCGCAGTTCGTGGGCGACCGTCCACATAAAGGTTGTCTTGAAGCGGTCCAGCCGCTCCAGTTCCGCTTTGGCCCGGGCCAGTTCCTGGGCCTCCTCTTCTATCTTCTGCAGACGTCGGGCTTCCAGGGTGAGCCGCCGCCGTTCCAGTCCCTGGGCCACCGTCATCCGTAGGATATCGGCGGTGAAGGGCTTAGAGAGAAAGTCGTAGGCGCCGGACCGAATGGCCTGGACGGCCAGTTCCACGGTGGCGTAGCCGGTGATAACCACACAGACCACGTCGGGGTCCTTCTCCAGGATGGGCCTCAGAAGGTCTACCCCGCGCATGTCGGGCAGGACGACGTCCACCAGAACCAGGTCAAAGCGCCCCTCTTGGACACGGTGGAGCCCCTCCTGTCCGGTGGAAGCCGTCTCCACGATATATCCTTCCGGCTCCAGGGCCCGCCGACAACCGGCGCGAATACCCTCCTCGTCGTCAATCACCAGGATGCGCGGTGGTTCGTTCATGGCGAGCATCTGGCACCGTTGGGTCGCACAGGCCGCCTGGCCTGTCCGATGCAGGGCCCCCATCCCCGGGCGACCAACGCGCGGCCCGGTGCCCGAAAGGCCGGTACGTAACGTCTGTCCTTACCCGATGATCGCTCCCTGAGGCCCAGGAAGGGGACGCCCGGTCTCTCCGACCCACCGCACGGGTAGCGTGAGGGTGAAGGTTGTCCCCTTCCCGACCTGACTCTGGACGGTGATCTGGCCCCGATGCATTTTGACGATGCCGTAAACAATGGAGAGGCCCAGGCCGGTGCCCTTCCCCGGTGGCTTGGTGGTGAAGAAGGGAGTGAAGAGTTTATCCATATGCTCCTCCGGAATGCCACAGCCGGTATCGGTGATAGAGATTTCTACCTGTCCGTTCAGGCAGCGGGTGGCAATCGTGATGGTCCCCGGCCCCTCTATGGCCTCCGCCGCGTTGTTCAGGAGGTTGACGAAGACCTGCTGTAACTGTGCGGGGTCGGCCTGGATGATACGTACCCGGGGATCGTAGCAACGGATAATCTCCACCCCGGCGAACGTGGGCTGATGCCGGACACTCTCCACGGACTGATCCAGCAGAGTATGTAGGTCTGTCTCCTGGGCCAGGACCTCCTGTTGACGGGCGAAGTTCAGGAGGTCGGCGACAATCTTTTTGGCTCGGTTGGCCTCTTTCAGAATCATCTCCAGGTCGCTCCGATGGGGATCATCGGGCGGAAGTTCCCGATGCAGGGCATCGGCGAAGAGCATGATGGTGCCCAGGGGGTTATTGAGTTCGTGGGCTACGCCTGCGGCCAGTTGGCCCATAGAGGCCAGTTTCTCTTTGTGGAGCAACTCCTGCTGGGTGCGGCAAAGGGTTTCGGCCATGCTGTTGAAGGAGCGGCCCAGTGTGGCCAGTTCTCCGTCGCCATAGGTGAGCACCCGGACGGCCATATCGCCCGCTGCCAGTCGGCGGTGTGCCTCGACCAGTTCGGAGACGGGACGGGTGATCACATAACTAATCGGGACCGCAATGATGCTTGCCAGCAGGATACAGATAATGGCGATCAGCGCGACCCGCTGGTTGAAGGATTGGACCAGCCCCCGAAATGCGGCCTCGCGCGCCCCGACATACAGGATACCCACCACATTGCCCTGGTGGTCCCATAGCGGCTCATAGCGGGTGATGTACCATTCCTTGACCACGAAAGCGCGGCCGACGTACTCCCTCTTCTCTTCCAGGACGACCTGACGAACGGCCTGAGAGAGGCGGGTGCCGATGGCCCGGCGTCCTGCCTCATCCGTTACATTGGTGGAGACTCGCAGGTCGCCCAGGAAGATGGTCACGGTATCGATTCCAGCCACTTCTTTGATCCGGTCCACCAGCGTGTAGTCGTTATTGAACATATAGGCGGAAAGAACGGCGCCCATCAGCTGCCCCGAGGGGTCCCGGAGAGGGGATACGCCCACCAGTGCCAGCCCCGCCGTCCCTTCCCGGGGATCAAAGGGTTCTGGCGCAGCCAGTGGGGTCTCTAGAAGCGGAATAAAGGCCTGGTTGTCCAGCCCCACCTGGGCCAGAAACTCTTTGGGAATGACCTCAGTGGCGGCTTGGGGCCTGCCCGTTTCCAGCACGGTACGGACGATAGGTAGATCGCCAAGGTGGCCCCGGGTGAGGGTTGAGGAGAGGCTTCCCTCCGGCCAGAGGACTTTGCCGACTACCAGGTTGCCCTGCGCGTCCAGGACGGCGATGAGGTGAGTACCGCCCAGGGCCAGAACGATGATTTTGTTGGTGATCTGGCGGTCAATAATCTGGATGGCCTGCGGGTCCCCTCTGGCAGCGGCGGCGAAATTCTCTACCACCCACTGGTCTAACACCAGCCGGTGGCTGATGGCCGCGACTTCGTCCAGTTTCAACTGGTAGAAGGTCTCGGCCAGTTTCATATCCCGTGCCACTCGCTCTGCCTCAGCGGAGGCCAGGTATTCATGGATGACGTGGGAGACGACCAGCGCGTTCAGCCCCACCGTCAGCGCGGCAATCAGCGCAAAGGAGACCGTCAGGACGATCCGCAGTTGTCCGCCCAGAAGCCCGAGAAAAAATGCGCGCATGGTGCTCCTACAGACTATCTTCTTCCGCGAAACGTGGCGATACTGACAACGGAGAATATATCCCTCTCCTCGCGGAAGGCGCGAAAAAGGCTTTCTGTCATTATGCCAGAAGGATAGTTCGTTAATATGAATATGCTTGGGTGTTCTCCGGTCTTTCCCTGGCTCATGGTACCGTACCTTAAAGTTAAAGGCCGATTTGCCGCCTTTTTCAACATAAACCGAGTGTCATTAGATGTTGTGTGGATCAGGTCTGGGCCAGTCCAGGTTGTCGTCACTGAAAACCTCCTAGTTACGAAGATAGATCAGCAGGTACCTATGGATGATCTGCAGGCTCTCGTCTGAGGGGGGACAGGGCGGGGGATTGGGGACAACAATCACGATTTCCTTCAGAGATAAGTGCCGCTGTCCTTGGAGCGCCTCGTACACGAGAAGCCCTGAAGGGATCAAACGTCCTCCGCTGCGGAAATCCACCGCTTCTACAATCAAAACCGCCCCCGGAGGAAGCCAATTCCAACTCCGTTGCGCAAGATGGACCACAAGGCCGCGATATCCGACAAATCTGGATTCGGTCATTGGGGGAGGAGGACAGCGGATGAAGAGAGTATCTGCAGGGGGTTCATCCAATGGCCATTCTTCTTTCTCGCCATACCGTACTTCCAGAAAATGGCCTCCGCTGCAAAACCGTTGAATCAGGTTGCGTCGCATCTCGGCATCCAGTTGGTCTTCAGGGAAAATCCAGACCGTAGTGGTTTCCAGATTTTCCTTTTTCGCTTCAGGGACTGCTTCCCGATGTAGCCAGCAGGACGGGCTTTCTTCCCAGAGAGGCAATTGTTCCCGAATCTCTCCAATCAAAGGTTTTTCAAAGATCGGCAAATATTCGTGCGCCAACAATAGGAAGTTGTGCTGGATGCTCCGTGTGTACCAGAAGCCGGTTGTCCTGCAGTTATGCTGCCGCTTGATCACCAGTTCTTTCAGCACAAGACCGGTATCCAGAAAGACCCGGATGGTTTGGAACCCGATGGGAATCACGTTTTTTGATCTCCGGGCGTCTCCCACGAGGATGGCACATTTGCCACCAGGTTTCAAGACCCTCAGGCTTTCCTGCGCGACTTTTCGCATTTCCCGCAGAAAATCTGGCACTGAGAGCGCAGAGAGGTCGCCGGGTATTCGGGTACTGTACCGGATAATTCCCGCGTAGGGCGGGTGAGCACAGATCAGGTCCACCGAATTATCTGGTATGTCGGAGAGGTCCCGAGCATCTCCAATCCTGACTTCGGGATCGTATATTACCGGTTCCGCCTCTGCTGTCAACGAGCGAGGTGGCGAAAATCTGAGATTTTCCAAGGTTATCCCGACTGCTCCGGGATTGATGTCTCTGGCAATACAGCGGCGGCCTAGCAGTTTGGCCTCAACAGCCGTAGTCCCCCCACCCACAAAATAATCCAGCACCAGGTCGCCCGGCCTGGAGTACTTCAGAATGACATTGCGAGGGATATAAGGAGACCAATTTCCCCGATAGCGTCCATTATGGGTGGCCCAGTCGCCGCGCTGTTTAAAACTCCACACGGTAGTGGTCTCTTCCTGGAACGAGCGGGGTTCCCAGCGTTTGATCGTTTTGGAGCGCTGGAGCACGCTGATATTCGCTCCATAGGCCTCGGTAATGATTTGTTGAAGGGTGTTGAAGGAGATACCGTACCGCGCGCCAATTTCCGGGTCGGAAATCCCGCGCTCTTTGTCCGTCAGCACCGCCCGCTTGAATGCTGCCTCTCCGTGCATCTGGAGAATGTGCGGACGCAACGGCCCTTCTATCCGCAACTCGCAAATCGGGCACCGAAAAACCATCAGCTCTCCCATCCCATTACCCCCAAGAGGGTACGGCTCATTCCGATCTCCGCACCTCCGCATCCTCTGCGGTGAAAAGCGGAACCGCCCCCCGTTTTCTACGTCCAATCTTTACCCCAGGGGCAAGGTGAAGCGAAAGGTGCTCCCCCGACCGACCTCCGATTCTACCTCAATAGTCCCCCCGTACATTTCCACCACCTGCCGGACGATGGGCAAGCCCAGGCCGGTACCCGTCTCCTGTAACCGCTTCCCCTCTTCGGTCCGGTAGAACTCCTCAAAGATGCGGGGGATTTCATCGGCCGGAATGCCAATGCCGGTATCAGAGACCGCGCCAACAGCCAGACCGCGCTCCCGGTCCACCGCCAGCGAAACGGTTACCCGGCCGCCGGAGGGGGTGTAACGGATGGCGTTATCTATCAGATGGATCAGGAGGGCCCGGATGTGGTCCGGGTTGGCCCGCACCCGGGGGGAATCCTGCACGTCCACCTCCAGGGCCACCCCCTGCCGCTCCGCGCGCGGCCTCAGGGCCGCCAGCACGCCCTCCAGTATTTCCTCCAGGGAGATAACCTCCACCCGGCTGAGGCCAATGCCCTCCTTCAGGTGGGCCAGGAGCAGGAGGTCGTCCAGCGTAGCGAGCAGTTCGCCCGCCCGCGCCTCCGCCCGGGCCAGCACCTCTGGCTGTTCCTCCGGAGGGATGTAGCCTTTCCGGATCCACTGGAGGGTGTTCTGAAGGACCGCCACGGGCGCCCGAAGGATGTGGACCAGGGTGAGCATAAAGCGGCCTTCCACCGCTTCCAGTTTTTGCAGTTCCGCTTTGGCCCGGGCCAGTTCACGGGCCTCTTCCTCCAGGGCCCGAAGCCGTTCCGCCTCCCGGCGCAGGGCCCGCCGCTCCAGTTCCCGGTGGACCACCTGAAGGAGCTGGTCGGCGGAGAAAGGCTTGGCGATAAAGTCGTGGGCACCTTCGCGAATGGCCTGGACGGCCAGTTCCACGGTGGCGTAGCCAGTAATGATGATACAGATCAGGTCAGGGTCCATCTGGCGGGCCTGGCGGAGGACTTCGATACCACTCATACCGGGCATCATAATGTCCAGGAGGAGGACATCATAGCGGGCTTCCCGGAGTTGGCGCAGACCCATGGGGCCGTTCTCCGCCACGTCCACGTCAAACCCTTGGGGGACCAGCACCCGTCGGCAGCCTTCCCGGATGCCGACCTCGTCATCCACCACCAGAATGCGACAGGGGATACTCATCGGGCCCGCTCCACTTCCGCCAGCAGGGACTCCCAATCCTGAGGCGTATTCACGTTCCGAAAGGAGCGGAGGCCCGGGTCCAAGGCCTCTGCCTCCTCCCGCGCGATGTACCGGACCCGGACGTAGGGGAAAAACGAGATAATGCGCTGCTGGCCGGCCCGAATGACCGCTTCCATCGCCGGGAGGCAGGTCCGCCGGTAGGCGGCGTGGAGCGTTTCCACCTGCTCGCCTCGCCGGAGTGCGACCACGTCGTATCCCTCTGCCCAGACGACGAAGGCCCGCAGGAGGGCCGGATTCAGGAAGGGCATGTCGCAGCCAACGGCCAGGATCAGGTCGTGCTGGGCGGCGCGGAGCCCGGCATGCAGACCGCCCAGCACCCCCACGCCAGGAAAGACGTCAGGCACCACCCGGGTGCCCAGGCCCGCGTATCGGGAGACGTCGCTGGCGACGATCAGGACCTCCTGGCAGAGTTCTGCCATCCGGTCCAGAACGTGGAGAATCAGCGGACGGCCAGCCAGTTCCAGGAACGCTTTGTCTTTACCCATCCGACGACTGGCCCCACCCGCCAGAACCACCCCCGTTACCGGCCAGCGGAACCCCGCCGTATGCATAGTAGGAGTGAGGACCTCTTCGTAGTACCTGCGTGAATAGATTGGGGATACGCTGTCATTCGCGTGCCTGTTGCAAGTAAGCCGGGACGATGTCTCGGCTGAAGACCTCCTCCTGCCGCTCCCGGCGGCGGATGAGTTCGGCCCGATCTCCGGTCACCAGCACTGCTGCCGGTCGGGGGAGGGCGTTGAAATTGCTCATAGAGACTTCCTGGTAGGCTCCGGTATCCAGAATGGCCAGGATGTCTCCCACCTGGACCTCCGGGACGCGCACGATGGGCAGTAACCGGTCGCCGTAGCAACTGCGGCCCACGATGTCGGCCTTGCCGACCAGGGGGGCATCCGCCTTGTTGGCAAACAGGTAGTGGTGGAGGTGGTGTTCGTATCGCCCGCCCGTGAACCAGAACTCCGTGGTGTCCACCACAATGATGGTCCACCGGATGGGAGAGGTGATGTGTTTGATGTTGCGGACGGTAGTCAGATGAATTCCGGCGTTGCCGTGGATGGCCCGTCCGGGCTCCACCTGGAGCATCAGCCCTTCGGTGCGGATTCCGTGGCGCGGTAGTTCCTGCCGCAGAGTACGGGTACAGATTTCCGCGTATTCCTCAATGGACGGCGCCGGGGTCGGATTCGGCTCGCTGAGCAGTGTGTCAATCAGTCGGGCCAGGACCGCATACCGGAGGTCATCTCCCAGGGGTTTCAGGGCCCGGGAGATGGCGTGGAGTGTGGCGAACTCCACCGGCGCGGTGTAGTCCGTGGCTGCATTGAAGGGGTCGCGCGGGACTGCGAAGCCCCCACCAATGTCAATTTCCTGCGGCTGGAATCCTCCCAGGGCCTGGCAGACCTCTCCGAGGTCGCGGGCGAAGGCTTTCATCTGCTCCTCCCAGTAACGGAGGGAGCGGTGATGCCGCCCGTGGTGCTGGTGGAAACCCACCAGTTTCACCCGTTCCATATTCAGGATCCGTTGTCCCAGCGCGATCACCTGGTCTTTGGTCAGGCCGCCTTTGTAGACCATCGCCGCCAGGTCGGTCGGCACCAGCCCCTCCGGGACAAAGTCCGAGTGGCGCACGAATCCGGAGATGGCGGGCTTGAGGCGCAACCGCACCTTGACGGTGCGGTCCAGTTCCTCGGCGGCCCGCGCGATGACGTCCAGTTCTTCCATGCTGTCAATGGTGATCCGGACCCCGGCCTGTACGCACCGGTAGATGTGGTCCTCGTCTTTGGGGACGCCGTTGACTGAGATGAATTCGGGGTTGAACTCGGCCCGCAGGGCGATTTCCAGTTCTCCTGGCGAGTAGATGTCGCAACCGCAATCCTCGTCGGCCAGGATGTACTGAATAGCGGTGATCCAATTGGCCTTCGCCGCCGGGAGGATTTTGACCGGGCCATCCGGCCAGCCGGCCTCAAACGCCCGCTGGAACCGGCGTACGTTGCGCCGAATCTGGTCTTCCGAGAACACAAACAGCGGCGATCCGAACCGCTGGACCAGTTCAACAGTATCACATGCTTCTATGAAGAGATGTCCATCCCGGATGGAAAGGCAGTCATCCAGACGGGTATATGAGCCCATGGTCTCTTCTCTCCCGGTGTGGGGAAAGATCGCGCTTGTCCTCTGGGAGAATCATATCCCGATATGGCGGATTGTCAAGAACCGGTACTGAAACCGATGATTCACACCCCCGTCGTCCCATCTCTCCCTTTGGTCCAGCGATGTTGTTGTGACCCCGCGTAGACGTAATCCGTATAGAGCAGGTCCCAGCCTCTGGGGGCATTTATCTTCATTCCTCCAGGTGGGCCAGGATCTCTGCCACCGGAGGGCGATCAGTGGGGCTCTGGCCCACGTAGGACCAGCGGATGCTCCCGTTCTTCAGCACGAAGACCGCCGGAGCCGCCAATCCATCCCCCAGAAGGTTGTATACCCCGTACATCTCAGCGACCCGGTGGTCCGGGTCGGCCAGGATCGGGAAGGGCGCACCAACGGATGTCCGGACTCCTTCCACCGCCTCCAGCGATGCTACTGCCAGCGCGACCACTTCTGCGCCCCGAGCCTGGAATGCTCCATAGTGATCTCGCAACTCCACGAGTTGCGTTCGGTCTGGCCCTCAGCCGCACCGCTGGAAAAAGACCAGGACGACCGGCCCTCGGGCCAACCGCTCAGAGAGGGTCAGCGTGCCCCCTCCGGCCTGCTCCAGTGTGAAGTCCGGGGCCTGGGCCCAGGCCAGCGTGGGGGTAGCCGCCGGGGTGGGGAACCGGAACGAGCCCTCCATCTGTTCCCGGTAAATGACCACCCGGACCCGAGACCGTTCCTGAGACAGCCACTCCTGAATGGATGTCCCCTGGGCTTCCAACGCGACCTGGGCTTGCTGGACTCTCAGGAGCCGGGCAACGGCCCGCTCCAGAGCATCCCGGCCCAATCCGACTTGGGCCAGCGCGGCGGTTATCTGTTCCTCGGAGGCGCCCCATTGCTGCTTCAGGGCCGCGATCTGCGCCTCTACCGCTTCCCGGGCCGGCTCCGGTTGGGGCGCCGCGCGCAGGACCAACACTTCGTTCACCAGTCGGTCCAGCGTCTCCTCTGGCCCAGGGGCCGGGACACCTGCCAGTTGGCTCATCGCCCAATCCAGTCGCACTGCCTCCGCCCAGAAGTTCCGCCCAATCGGCTGGTCCTCCACCACGGCCACCGGTGGGTCAGCGGGAGTGGAGGTGAACACCGGGGGCGGGGAAGCCACTGGCGTCTCCTGACTGAGCACTCCGATGACCAGCCCCACCAGCAGGAGCGCGATGACCCCCGTGGCCAGTATCCATCGCCAGCGAACACCAGGCGCTTTCATCTATCCGTTCTCCTAGAGAGGATTCAGGTTCCCTTTGCTCAAAATCTCCGAAGTTCTCCCCTATATGCCGGGTATTTTCAAGCATATCATGCTCAACCCGGAAAGTCAACCGTGTTCTGATTGTGGAACATCCGCTCTGACTAGGGAGCGGTCATTGACAAAAGTGCTCAAGCATGCTACAATCCGCCCCACGATACGGCTCCCCTACCCGAGGCCGATTAGGCAGCAAACGTGGCAATGGTGGACCCGCGCCTGTATGATGATCCCTGAGCGTTGAAAGCGAAAGGAGCCTATGTCCGATTCTTGGATACCAGCGAGCATCCGTCGCGTGGCAGAACGACTCCGGGAAGATGTCCGGGCTGCGCTGGAGAACGACCCGGCGGCCCGGTCGGTCTGGGAGGTCGTCCTCTGTTATCCGGGAGTCCACGCGCTGTGGCTCCACCGTGTGGCCCACTTTCTTTGGAAGAAGCGCCGATACCTGCTGGCCCGGTTGGTCTCCCACCTGAACCGGGCGCTGACGGGGGTGGAGATTCACCCCGGCGCGCGCATCGGGCGCCGGGTCTTCATTGACCACGGGATGGGCGTTGTGATCGGGGAGACGGCGGAGGTCGGGGACGACGTCATCCTCTACCAGGGGGTGGTGCTGGGCGGGACCAGCCGTCAGAAGACGAAGCGACACCCCACGGTCTGCAACGGGGTGGTCATCGGCGCAGGGGCTATCCTGCTGGGGCCCATTACCGTTGGGGAGCACGCCCGCGTGGGGGCGGGGTCGGTAGTGGTCCGGTCGGTGCCGGCCCACGCCACAGTGGTGGGGGTGCCCGCGCATGTGGCCCGGCTGGGCAACGGGGCCCGTCCGGAGACCGCGCTGGAGCACAACCGTATCAACGATCCGCTGGCGGGCGCGCTGGAGGAACTGAGCCACCGGTATCTGGAACTGGAGGAGCGCATCGCCCGGCTGGAGCGACGACTGCTGGGTGAGGGAGTATGTGCGGAAGACCCCATGTTCTCCCTGGTGCGGGAGCCCGAGGATCAGGGAGGGTACCGGCGATAACGGCGGTGGCTGTGGGTGGCGACCGGGGAGGTTCCATGGGGGAGTTATTCCCCTAATATCCGCCGGGCGCGCGCGATCTGTTCCTGGAGAGCTGCCAGAGCCGTTCCCCCTTCCGAGGAGCGGGCCTCCACGGACCGGCGGTGGTCAAAGACATCGTACAGGTCAGGGCCGAAGGCAGAGGAGATGGCCTGGAATTCTGACAGAGGGAGCGCGCGCAACGGGATGCCCAACTCTTCGGCCCGTCGGACGGCCCGCCCCACCAGGTGATGGCTCTGCCGGAAGGGGACGCCTCGCCGGACCAGGTAGTCTGCCAGGTCTGTGGCCAGCATCCCATCATCCAGCGCCCGGACCATCCGCTCCGGGTGTATATGCAGCGTCCGGATCACACCTGCAGCCACTGGCAGGGCCAGGTGGAGCGTGTCTATCGCATCAAAGAGCGGTTCTTTATCTTCCTGCAGGTCTTTATTGTACCCCGTCGGAAGTCCCTTTAGCGTGGTCAGCAGGCCGGTCAGGGAACCGATCAGCCGCCCCGCCTTTCCCCGCAACAGTTCCAGCGAATCCGGGTTGCGTTTCTGAGGCATCAGACTGGAGCCTGTTGCATAGGTCTCATCCAGTTCCACAAACCCGAATTCTGCCGATGACCAAAGGATGAGGTCTTCTGCCAGCCGGCTTAGGTGCACCTCCAGGAGGGCCGCCCAGAAGAGAAACTCGGCGACGAAATCCCGGTCGGAAATGGCGTCTATGCTGTTCTCGGCGATGGCCCGGAATCCCAGTTCGTCTGCCAGGTATCGGCGGTCAATGCCCAGGGAATGGCCCGCCAGAGCACCGGAGCCCAGGGGAAGCACCGCGATCCGCCGTTCTATCTCCTGGAGCCGCTCCTGATCCCGCGCGAAGGCCCAGAAGAAACTCATCAGCCAGTGGCTGAAGCGGACCGGCTGCGCGTGCTGGAGATGGGTGTAGCCCGGCATAATGACTTCCAGGTGCTCCTCGGCCCGGTCCACGATCGCTCTCTGGAGGTCCTGCAGGCGGCGGCGCAGGACAGGGATTTCCTCCAGAAGATATAGCCGCAGGTCGGTAACGACCTGGTCGTTTCGGCTCCGGCCGGTGTGCAGTTTATCGGCCACGGAGCCCACCCGCTCCCGGAGCCGTCGTTCCACCGCTGTGTGAATGTCCTCATCGGAGGGGAGGAAAACGAACTCGCCCGCTGCTAGTTCCCGGGCCACTTCCTCCAGCCCTTGAATGAGCGTGTCGCGCTCTCCAGCAGAGATCAGACCGGCCCGTTCCAGGGCGCGGGCATAGGCGATACTCCCCCGGATGTCCGCTGCCCACATTCGCTGGTCAAACTGGATGGAGGCGTTAAAGGCCTCCATCTGGCGGTCCGTTTCCCGGGCGAATCGGCCTCCCCAGAGTTTCATCTGGTTCCCCGTGGGGTAAAAGGATACAGAACACGGGTTTCATTGCGGCGAGATAGTCGCCGTAATGAAACCGTTCTCCTCCCCCTCAGTCCCGCTGGATGTCGGATACGGGCACTACGGGCACTCCCTGCGCTACCAGGGCCCGGATTTTCAGCGGCAGGCCGAAGAGGTTGATGAAGCCCTGCGCGTCGGCCTGGCAGTACACTTCGTCCTTGCTGAACGTGGCGTAGTCCTCCCGGTAGAGGCTATACGGGGACCGGCGTCCAACAGCAGTGCAGTTGCCTTTAAACAATTTCACCCGCACCGTACCGGTAACGGTCTCCTGGGTCTTGCGGACGAAAGCGTCCAGCGCCTCCCGCAGGGGGGTGTACCAGAGGCCGTAATAGACCAGTTCCGCGTACCGCAGGGCGACCAGGTCCTTGAAGTGGAGCGTCTCCCGGTCCAGGCAGATGGTCTCCAGGGCCCGGTGGGCGGTGTAGAGAATGGTCCCACCGGGGGTCTCGTAGACGCCGCGCGATTTCATCCCCACCAGCCGGTTCTCCACCATATCGGTCCGACCAACGCCGTGTCGACCGCCTAGATCGTTCAGCCGGACCATCAGGTCTACTGGCCCCATCCGTTCTCCATCGATGCCAACGGGAATCCCCTGCTCAAAATCTATCTCCACGTATTGGGGCTGGTCCGGCGCGGCTTCTGGGGCAACGGTCAACTGGTACATCTCCTCGTCCGGCTCATACCAGGGGTCTTCCAGGGGGCCGCCTTCGTGGCTCAGATGCCAGAGGTTACCATCGCGGCTGTAGATGGTGCGGGAGGTGGCGGAGACGGGAATCCCGTGCGCGGCGGCGAATTCCAGCAGGTCTTCCCGGGAGCGCAGGTTCCACTCCCGCCAGGGTGCGATGACCTTCAGTTGAGGGGCCAGGGCTTTGTAGGTCAATTCAAACCGGACCTGGTCGTTCCCCTTGCCGGTGCAGCCGTGGGCGACGGCGTCGGCGCCTTCCTGCAGGGCAACCTGAACCTGGTATTTGGCGATGAGGGGGCGGGCGAAAGAGGTGCCCAGCAGATACTGTTGCTCATACATCGCCCCGGCCATCATTGTCGGGAAGGCGTATTCCATCAGGAACTCCTCCCGCAGGTCCGCCACGTAGGCCTTGCTGGCGCCGGTGGCCAGCGCCTTCTGCTGGATGGCCTTCAAATCGTCTCCCTGGCCCAGGTCGGCCGTGAAGGTGATCACCTCGCAGTGGTAGTGCTCTTTCAGCCAGGCCAAGATAACCGAGGTATCCAGCCCTCCGGAGTAGGCCAGTACCACTTTCATAACAACCTCCTGATAATAGGGATTTGTACCAACCGCGCTCCGCTACCCTGACCACGAACCGGTCATTGGCTCATTCTGTATTTACGACTGGGCTATTTCTTGAATCACCGCCTCCAGCACCCGGATGGCCCGTTGGAACTCTTTCAGGTCCAGGTGCTCCTCCGGGGTGTGGTCCAGGCGGGAATCGCCTGGCCCATAGGCGACGATGGGGCAACGCCAGGCGGGCCCGACGGTGTTCATATCCGAGGTGCCCAGTTTTACCTTAAAGGTCGGGTTTCCTCCCAGGCGCCGGATGGCCTGGAGGAATGCGCGCACCAGGAGGGTGTTCTTCTCCGCCTTGTACGGGACGTCTTCCCCGCTGAAGCCGACGGCGGCGTCTCCGGCCCAGGAGCGAATCCGGTCTTTGATCTCGGGGATGCTCATCCCGAGGGGAAGACGCAGGGTGATGTCCATCACCACTTCTTCCTCAAAGCCGCCGTTATAGGTGGTGATTTTGTGGAGGGTGGGGTCCAGCGTGTGAAAGCGGAATCGTTCGCCCCGGTTGAGTTCCCCGGCGAATTCCGTCAGGCGGTTCCAGAACCGGACGGCCTGTTCAGCGGCAGAGGGACCTTCAGCGGTGGAGTGACGGACCGGCGCGGCCAGCCGGTAGAGGACCCGGAGGCGGCCTTTATAGCCCAGCGTGATGTGCTCCCAGCCGCTGGGTTCGCCAATGATGACGGCGCGGGGGGAGAAATGGCCCAGCAGGTGGCGGGCCCCCCGGGAGGAAGATTCTTCCTCTACGGCTCCCACCACCGCAATCCGCCAACCCGGGATCGGCCCCACTCTGGCGGCGGCCAGGATGCACGCCGCCAGCGGTCCTTTCGCATCCACCGCGCCTCGCCCGTAGAGGCGACCGTCCTGAATCCGGACCGGGATGAACCCTTCCACGGTGTCCATGTGGCTCAGGAGCATCAATTCCCGCTCTCCTTCGCCCATGATCCCCACCGCATTCCCGGCCCCGTCCAGGTACGCGCGGAAGCCCATCTCCCGCATCCGGGCCACCAGGTAGGCCGCGATCTCCCCTTCGCGGCCCGACGGGCTGTAGATTTCCAGCATCTCCCGCAGGAAAGTAACCTCATCCGTCATCCCCGTCCTCCGATAGAGATGTTTCGGCCAGCGCTTCCTCCAGTTTCTGAACGACCCACTCCAGTTCCTCCTGGGCGATCACCAGTGGAGGAAGGAACCGGAGCACAATGGGGCCGGCGGTCAGAGCCAGGACGCCCCGTTGGAGGAGGGCCCGGAGATACGGTCGGGCCTTCCGCCGGAGTTCCACGCCCGCCATCAGCCCCAGCCCCCGCACTTCTCGGATCAGGGGGGAGCGGACCTCTCGCAGGCGGGACAGGAAGAACGCGCCCAGTTCAGCGGCCCGTTCCGGGAGTTTCTGTTCCCGGAGGGTGCGGAGGGTTGCCAGCGCCGCCGCGCAGGCCAGCGGATTCCCACCGAAGGTGGAGCCATGAGCAGCGGGGGGTAACTTTCCCACGCGAGGGCCCAAAAGGACGGCACCCATCGGGACTCCGCCCGCGATCCCCTTTGCCAGGCAGACCATATCGGGCTCCAGGCCGTGGTGGTCGCAGGCCAGCATCCGGCCGGTCCGGCCCAGGCCGGTCTGAATTTCGTCCACGATGAAGAGCGCGCCGTACTGGCGGCAGAGTTCCTGCGCGCGCCGGAGATATGCTCCATCTCCCACGTAGACGCCCCCCTCACCCTGGACGACCTCCAGAATCACCGCGGCGGTATCCGGGCCGATCGCTTCCTCCAGCGCCCCCGGGTGGTTGTAGGGGACGTGGGTGAAACCGGGGACCAGGGGCTCAAAAGGACGACGGTACTCCGGGCGCCAGGTGGCGGAAAGGGCTCCCATCGTCCGGCCATGAAACCCGTTACGGGCAGCGATGATCCCCGGCCTCCGGGTAACTAAGCGGGCAAACTTGAGGGCCGCTTCCACTGCCTCGGTGCCAGAATTACAGAGAAACACCCGTTCGGCCCATGGCGCCAGGGAGACCAGTTCGGCTTCCAGTTCGGCCCGGCGGTCGTTGTAGAGGGTTTCGGGGCAGGTGATGAGCCGATGGGCCTGCTCCTGAATGGCTGCCACCACAGCGGGATGGGCGTGGCCCAGGAGTACCACGCCGTGTCCGGTGGCACAGTCCACATACTCCCGGCCCTCCGTATCCCAGACCCGCACCCCCTCGCCGCGCACCATCACCACCGGTTGCTTCCGGTACACCCCGCAGGTATACCGATCCTCCAATTCCATCCACTGGTCGCCCATTCTCTCATCGATCATCCTGGCTATTGTCCCTTCTGCCCTTCTATCATTCCAACATTCTGTCATTCCACCACCGTCCCTTTGCCGGCCAGGGCCTGCTGGAGCGGGGAATCCACCCGCCCGTCGGCCAGGACCACCCGGCGCACCCCACCATTCAGGGCTTCCTGGACTCCCAGCAGTTTCCGCTTCATTCGACCCTGAGCATAGGGGAAATATGCCTCTATGTCGGCGCGCGGGATACGAGGGATCAGCGTGCGCTCGTCGGGAAAGGCGCGCAGAAGTCCCGGGACGTTGGTCAGGAGGACCAGCGTATCGGCGTGCAGCGCGGCGGCAATCGCGGCGGCGGCCCGGTCGCCGTCCACGTTCACCATTTCTCCCGCATAACTGATGGCCAGGGGCGCCACAACGGGGACGTACCCCTGGCTCAGGAGCGTCTGGAGGAGGGGAGCGTTGACCCGTTCCACCACTCCGCTCCACTCATCGTGCAGTACTTTCACCTTGCCGTCCTCCACGATTTTCAGGGAGGACTTGCGTTTTCCTTCCAGCAATCGTCCGTCCACTCCGGAGAGCCCCAGGGCATGGACCCTGCGCTGTTGCAGGCGTTCCACCAGCAACTTGTTGACCCGCCCCGCCACCACCATAGCGAAAATCTCCAGCGTCTCCCGATCGGTATAGCGGCTCTGGTGCCCGGAGACGGAGGTTACGTGACGGGGCGGTTTGCCCAAGCGCTCCGCGATGATGTCGGTCTCGTGGGAGCCGCCATGGACCAGCACCAGCGGTGTTCCCTGCCCGACCAGGGCAGCGACGTCTTCGCAGAGCGGTTCCGGGTCAATCCCCACCGCGCCGCCGATTTTGACGACGATGAGGCCGGGTATCATTCCCATCCTCCTTGGTCAGATCGGATGCAGGCCGGGGAAGGTCAGCCCGGTCGTTTCGGGGAAGCCGCACATCAGGTTCATCGCCTGGACGGCGGTTCCCGCTGCGCCTTTCATCAGGTTATCGATAGCCGCGACCACCACTAACCGGCTCGTTCCCGGCTCCTGGGCAAAGCCGATGTCGCAGTAGTTGGAGCCGGCCAGGATTTTGGGCTCCGGGTAGCGGTAAATCCCTTTGGCCGTTCGGACCAGCCGGATGAACGGCTCGCCCTCGTAGGTCCGGCGATAGAGTTGCCAGACTTCCCGTTCCGGCAGGTCGTCCTTGAGGAAGCAATGGGCCGTGGCCAGAGCACCGCGCACCAGTTCCACCGAGGTGATGGAAAGATAAATCTCCGGCGGCTGCCCATTGACCGTCAATTCCTGGATCAGTTCGGCCATATGACGATGGCCCACAGGGGCATAGGAGCGGACGACATGGCAACGTTCGGGGTGATGAGAGGCCGGGGTGGGCTCGGCACCACCCTCCGAAGAGCCGACCTTCACTTCCACGATTGCCTTCTCCACCACACCCGCCTGGTAGAGGGGCCAGAGGGCCAGGTTGACGACAGTGGCGTTGCAGCCCACGCCGCTGGCATAGCGGGCGTTCTGCAGTTCTTTCCGGTGGAATTCCGGCAGACCATAGACAAAGCGGGGGAGCCACTGGGGCGCCGGATGCTCCCAGCCATACCACCGAGGGTAATCGGCGGGGTCGTGGAGGCGGAAGTCGGCGCTCAGGTCAATCAGCCGCCCCGCCAGAGCAGCAAATTCCTCAATGCGAGGGGCAACCAGGCCGTGGGGCAGGGCGATGAAGAGCACATCGCACGGTTCCAGGTCCGCCATTCGGACAAACCGCAGGTCGGTCCTTCCCCGCAGGTTCGGATGCAGAAAGTACACGGGCTGACCGGCGTAGCGCTCCGAGGTGGCCTGTTTGACCCGGACCTGGGGGTGGTCCAGAAGCAACCGTAAAAGTTCCCCCCCGACATATCCAGATGCGCCAACGATGGATACGTCCATGTTCTCCTCTGCGACCTCCTTTCGGTCAGGTCCGTTGCCGAGAGTTCGGCAAAGGGTAGTACTGGTGATGCTGAACCTTCTGACTGCGCTACCCCTTCAACGTGTTTCGCCATCCTCTTTCAGGCTGGTGGCTAATGCGCACACGTAATCGGCCATCTTTCCAGCAATGTCCACTTCCACGACCTGCATAGCACCGTGGAATTCGGGGGTGTGGTTTACCTCAGAGACCAGCAAGCGACCATCGGCGTCTTCCAGGAGGTCCACGGCCAGGATACCGCCACCGACCGCATAGGCCGCGCGCCGGGCCAGTTCGGCGATCTCCGGAGTGAGCGGGCAGGGGAGGGCTTCTGCTCCCCGGGCGGTGTTGGTGATCCAGTGGGACGACCGACGGTAGATGGCGTAGATGACCTCATCGCCCACCACCATAGCGCGGATGTCCCGACCGGGTTTCTCCACGTACTCCTGGATGTAAAAGACGCTGTGGCCAGGCCCTCCGAGGGCCGTCTTGTGGGCCAGTACCGCTTCGGCCGCCTCCCGGTCGTTCACTTTGCTCAGCAGCCGCCCCCAAGAGCCGACGGCCGGCTTGAGCACGACCGGGTACCCCATTTCCTCCATCGCTTCCAGGGCCGCCTCGGCCCCAAAGGCAACAACGGTGCGGGGCGTCGGCAGGCCGTGCCGGATGAGCGCCTGGGTGGTCAGAATTTTGTCCCCGCAGGTGAGGACGGTCGGGAAGGCGTTGACGGTCTGCAGTCCCCAACTGTGGAGAATGCCCAGCAGATAGAGCGCGCGGGTATGGCTGATCACCCGGCTCCAGACCAGGCCGTACACCTGGGCCAGCCCATTGGCGTGGAGGTGGAGGAACAGACGTTCTTCGTCCAGTCGATCAAATTCCACCCCCCGGTCGGTCAGTGCCCGGAAGATGGCCTTTTCTTCCGGTCGGATGCGGGAGCAGAGAATGCCCAACTTTATCGTTCCGACTTCATAGCGACCTCCAGAACGTATTCGGCGATGCGGCCGGGGATGTCCACGCCGGTGGGGGCGATGCTGTTGCGGAACTCCGGGGTGTGGTTCACTTCGGAGACCAGCAGGCGGCCATCCGGGGCCTCCAGGATGTCCACCGCGAGTACCCCGCCGCCCACGGCCTCGGCCGCCGCCCGGGAGATAGCATCAATTTCCGGGGTAATCGGACAGTGGGAGGCCTGGGCTCCCCGGGCGGTATTGGTGATCCAGTGGGAAGAAGTCCGGTAAATGGCAGCGATGGTTTCTCCTCCCACGACGAAACTGCGGATGTCTCGTCCGGGTTTGGGGATATATTCCTGGATGTAGAAGATGGAATGGGTGTATCCGCCGAGGGTCTGCTTGTGCTCCAGAATCGCCTCGGCCGCGTCCCGGTCGTTGATTTTGGCCTGAAGGCGTCCCCAGGAGCCGTTCAGGGGCTTGAGGACGACCGGGTAACCGAGTTCCTCCATCGCCACCAGGGCCGCCTCGGGGGAGAAGGCCACGCGGATGGTGGGGGTGGGGACTCCCCGGCAGGCCAGGGCCAGGCTGGTCTGGAGTTTATCCCCGCAGACCGCGATCACTTCCGGGGCGTTGACGGTGGGCATGCCGCTGGCGCTGAGCATCTGGCTGGCATAGAGGGCCCGGGAGTGGCTCAGGGAGCGGATCAGGACCACATCGTAGGGGCCTGTCTCCGTGGAAAGGCTGTTCCCTTCCTCCGCCAGAAGCAGGGGAGGAGTGCCCGGAAGGCCCAGCAGGATTGCCTCATCGTCAATCCGCTCCGCCTCCACGCCCCGGTCCCGAAACGCCTGGAAGAGCAGTTTCTCCTCCACCCGGATGCGCGAGCAAAGGATTCCCACCCGCATGTTATTCTCCCCAGTCCTCTTCCTCTTGGGGGGCCAGTTCCAGGACGATGGGGTTGAGGCTTCGCACTTCCAGTTCCACCCCGCAATCGGGGCAGAGGATGATCTCACCGACCTCAACCCCGGAGGCCAGATTCAGTTCTGCAGCGCATTCGGGACACTGGGCCATCTCACACCTCCTGTTGTGGATCGGAATGCATATAAAAAGGCCGCTCCCCTGCTCCGGGGAGTCGGCCTTTTCTACCAGGCTGGAATCGGGCGCTTACCAATGGGCTACATGTTGATGGGCGACTGCATAGAACGCGAAACTCCCCAGAGCCCCCCGATCAGGGAGCGCTTGGGTCGGGCTCGTCGGGAGTTTCGGATAACCGAAAGGGTCATCGTGTGCGGCACCTGGGTTTAGTCGGCTTTTGTTATACCACAGCAGGCGAAAATTGTCAAGGCCGCCGATTGCCCCTTGCCACCCTCCCCAACCCTGTTATAATTCTTCCCGTGAAACGCGCGCGAGACCTCTGGCTGACGGTCGTCATCCTGCTGGCTTCCTGCAGCGGGTCGGCCTCCCCAACCAGCAGTCCGACCCCGATTCCGCCCACTCTCACCCCAACGCCGGTCCCCGAGACCCCGGAGGTGGTAGCGATGGCCTTTCTGAGAGCATGGGAGCAGGGAGATCCAAATGGGATGTATGGTCTGCTTGCTCCCCACCTTCAGGCTGTTCTTCCCCCGGAAGCGTTTGCCACCCGGTACCGGTCCGCTGTCCAGACCGCCACCGTCCTGACCGCGACAGCGGTGCTTCAGGCCGTTTTGCAGGATGGCCCCCGCGCTCAGGCTGCTGCCCGCCTTTCCTGGGAGACGGCGCTGGTAGGAACCCTGGTTACCGAGACGGTCATCTCCCTGGTCCTACAGGATGGCCACTGGTGGGTGGAGGGCTCCGGCGACCTCATTTGGCCCGGGTTGAGAGAGGCGAACTACTTGTATATGGAGTATCACATCCCCGCCCGGGCCAATATCTACGACCGCAACGGCCGGGCACTGGCAGCGGAGGGGAAGATCGTTACGGTGGGCGTTGTTCCCGGTCGGATTCAGGATGAGGAGGCGGTCCTTGACGTCCTCTCCCGGCTGACAGGGCTGGCGCGGGAGGCGATTCGGGCCCGCTATGCCGGCCGCCCGGCCGATTGGTGGACCCCCGTCGCCGACATCCCGGCCCAGGTAAGTGTGGAAAACGCCGACCTGCTCTTGAATACGCCAGGGATTGAGGCGCGGGAAAAGCCCGGTCGGGTCTACTGGGGGGACGGCATTGCACCGCATGTGGTGGGCTGGGTGGGCCTCATTCCGGCCGAGCAGGCGGAGGCCTACCGCCGTCAGGGGTATCGGGGCGACGAATGGGTGGGCGTCGCTGGACTGGAGGCGTGGGGAGAGCCGTACTTGGCCGGTCGGCACGGCGGTACTCTCTACCTGATGTCCCCTACGGGGCAGACCCTGGGGCTCCTGGCTCATCGGGACGCTGTCCCCAGCCGGGCGATCTATACCACCCTGGACCGAGAGTTCCAGCAGAAGGTGGAAGGGATTCTGGGCAACCGGCGTGGGGCGGTCGTCGTTCTGGACGTCCACACCGGGGCGATCCTGGCGATGGTCAGCGGTCCGGGCTTCAACCAGAACGTCTTCGTCGGACCGGGGAGCGCGCCGGAGCGCGCGGCCGTCCTCTCCGACCGAAACCGTCCCCTCCTGAATCGGGCCACCCAGGGGACCTATCCCACCGGCTCGGTCTTCAAGGTGGTAACGATGGCTGCGGGTCTGGAGAAGGGAGGGCTTTCTCCTGAGGCTTCGTTCTGGTGTCCTGGATACTGGGAAGGGATGGGCGCGGCGTACCGGAAGGAGTGCTGGAAGGCTCACGGGGACATCAATCTGAAGGACGCTCTGGCTGCTTCCTGCAATACCACGTTTTTCACCATCGGGCAGGCCCTGGACCGGAAAGACCCCAATCTGCTCCCCACCTTTGGGCGCGCGTTTGGGCTGGGCGTCGCCACCGGTCTGGTGGGGGTCCCGGAGACGTCCGGTCTGATGCCCGACCCGGTCTGGAAGCAGGCGACCTACGGGACTCCATGGTGGCCCGGGGACACGGCCAATCTGGCCATCGGACAGGGAGACCTACTGGCAACGCCGCTGCAAGTGGCGCGGATGATGGCGGCGATCGCCAACGGCGGTACCCTTTATCGGCCTTACGTGGTGGCCCGTATCGCTGCCATTGGCCATGAGCCGGAGATCGTCTTTCAGCCGGAGGCCGTCGGGAGGCTCCCCGTCTCCCCGGAGCACCTGGCGGCCATCCGGGAGGCTATGGTGCGGGTCACGATGGCTCCGATCGGCACGGCGGCCCACCGGTTCCTGGGGATGAGCGTCCCCGTGGCCGGCAAGACGGGGACAGCGGAGAACCCGGGGAAGGAACCGCACTCCTGGTTCGCGGGCTTCGCCCCTGCCGACAACCCGCAGATCGCCTTTGCGGTAATCGTGGAGAACGCTGGGGAGGGCTCCACCGTGGCCGCGCCGATGGCCCGGCAGGTGGTGGAGGCGTACTTTGGTCTCCCGATAACCCCGCTTCCGCCGGATGCTCTGCCCACTCCGACTCCGCAGCCGTAGGAGCAGGGGGCGGAGGTGCAAGTGAAGCGGCGAGTCTTTCATGTTCTGGAATCCCTGGGGCCCTGGCTGGCCTTCCTGGCCCTGCTCCTGTGGGTGTTCCCCCTGAAGGGAATAGACCGGGGGGTTGCCAGTTACGGGGACCCGCTGGAGATTCTCTGGAGCGTGGAACAGCATGGCAGGGCCCTGGCGGAAGGAAGGTGGTTTCTCACCGCGCCCGAAGGGGCCTATCCGTTCGGCCTGGACTTTCGCCTTTACCCCCAATGGATGAGCATCAACCTGTTGATGACCCCGTTCTGCTTTTTGCCAGGCCGCATTTTGGCGATGAATGTCCTTACTATAGTTGCTGTTGCCGGAATCTTCTGGGGCGCTCTTTCAGCAGCCAAAAAGTTGTGCCTTTCACCGATACCTGCTATACTGGCGGCTCTGAGTATCGCCTTCTATTCTCTTCAGTTCTTTCAGACCATTGACATTTCAACCAGTTGCTGGGTCTTCTGGCCCTGACCGGGTTCTGGGTGAGTCTCTTGCACGCTACCCGGGATCCCCAGCCCCTTCGGTGGGAACAGGGGCTTATCTGCGGACTTCTTTGGGGTGCCTCTCTCTGGTTTTCCTTGTACTTCTTTTGGCTGGGCATCCCGCTGCTCCTGCTGTTGGGGAAACGGATGTGGCGGGAATGGGCGTTCACGTGGGCTGTCGGGGGCGGTATGACCCTTATCGGTCTGCCGGTGGCTCTGCTCTTCGCTTCGGCAGTGTGGAAAACCCAGACGGTCTTCCATCTGCATAATCTCTACATCTATGCGGCCAGTCCCGATCTCTGGCTGCTGCCTTCCATTTATCATCTCTGGTGGGGCCAGCCCATCTCCACCTATCTGGGCCATCCGCCGCTGGAGGGCGACCTGGCTATGGTGGGACTGGTCCCGTTCTTTCTGGGTATCACGGGATTATCCCTGGCTGTCCGAGACCGGCATCCTTTGGTCTCCCGGTGGCTCGGCCCCACCTTTATTGGCCTTTGCTTGTCCCTGGGCATCTACCTGAAATGGCGTACGCAGTTGGTTCACCTTCCGGAGGGAGAGCATCTTCATCGCTTGCTCTGGCAGTTGGGCCATGTCCTGAAGCCGGGCCTTTTTCCTACAGCGGAGCCCTTTCCCTGGCTTCGGGATTCCGTCCCTCTGCCCGGCTTTCTCTGGATTCTGCTCCTATTCGCCGAGGGAGGGCGAGCCATGGTCCGGTATCTCTTCATTGCGGCTCCCGGCCTGTATTTAGCGGCAGGGTATTTCCTCTCCTGTCTCCCACGCCGATGGCTGCAGGTCCTGTTGAGCGTTCTCTGGGCCTCGGAATTGATGCTAACTCCCCTTCGCTGGAAGCCGCTGGAGGCAGTCCATTACTTGCGACCCGATAGAGTTTCGGGAAACTATCCCGCAGGAATTGTTACGTTGGCACAATTTGCTCACGTTCCACTGCGCGTATGCTGTCTCCCCCGCCGAGGTTCCAGGCCTCGGGAGCGGAGACCGGCGCCGGCTCTCCGTGGGCTTCATCCACCTCCGGATTGAGCAGGCCTCACCATAGAGAATCGGCCCCCGGTCACGGAATACGGAATACGGAACACGGAACACGCAACACGCAACACCCTATGGACAAACTCCTTCGCGGCGCCCGGGAACTGGGCATCATTCTGAAAGAAAGTCATCTCTCCCTCTTCCAGACCTACTATGAGGAACTGGTGGAGTGGAACCGGCGGTTCAACCTGACCGCCATCACCGATTACGAGGGGGTTCAGGTCCGCCACTTCTTGGATTCCCTTTCCTGCTTGCTGGTCCTGCCCCGGGCCGAACTCCAGGCCGGGGCGCGCGTGATAGACGTGGGAACGGGTGCCGGATTTCCCGGCCTTCCCCTGCGCATTGTCTGTCCGGGAATGCGGCTGACCCTGCTGGAGGCCACCCGGAAGAAGGTGGATTTTCTGGAACACCTGTTGAGACGGCTGGGGCTGGCGGATGTGGAGGTCATCCACGCGCGGGCAGAGGACCTGGGCCATCGGCCCGGTTACCGGGAGGGGTACGATTGGGCGCTGGCCCGCGCGCTGGCGGAAATGCCCACGCTGGCCGAGTACCTCCTTCCCTTGGTGCGCATCCGGGGAGCCATTCTGGCCCAAAAGGGGGAAAACGCTCCCGCCGAGGTTCACTCTGCCGAGGAGGCCATCCGCATCCTGGGCGGCCGCGTGCGCAAACTGGTCCCGGTAGGCCTCCATGGCCTGGCCGAGACCCGCTACCTGGTGGTCGTGGACAAGGTGGCCGCCACGCCGGAAAAGTATCCCCGCCGCCCCGGCGTGCCGGAGAAGCGCCCGCTGTCAGTGGGACGGGGATGAACACCGATTCTCTTCTTCACCCAGATACGAAGACACGAAGAAAGTTTGACATCACTTCGTGCTTGGGAGCCTTCGTGGTTTTAGAATGCCTCTTTGCCCTGCTGGGCCTTCTCTATAGTGTGGTTACCCCCATCTACGAGGCGCCCGACGAGGTCTGGCACGATGCCTATGTCCGCTGGGTGGCCAGGGGGAACGGCCTGCCGCCCCTGGACGAGGACCGCAGCGGCGCCTACCAGGAGGCCGCCCAGCCCCCTCTTTACTATCTGGTCGCCGCTGCGGTTCGCCGATTTTTCCCGGATGACGACCTCCCGGCTCTGATGTGGCACAACCCCTTTTTCGGCTACCAGGCCGGGGGGACGGTGAACGATAACAAGAACATGCTCATTCATCCGGAGGGGGAACGGTTTCCCTGGACCGGCGCCGCCCGGGCAATCCACGCCACCCGTCTGGTTTCCCTGTTCTTCGGACTGATGGCAGTGGCGGCGACCTGGATGCTGGGCCGGGAGGCCGTTGGAGATGATCGTCGGGGGGCGCTTCCCCTCCGCGCCGCCGCGCTGGTTGCGCTGACTCCCCAGTTCCTGTTTATCAGCGGCATTGTCAGCAATGACAGCGCTGCCGCTGCAACCTCTACCTTTGCCCTATGGATGGCCGCGCGGATTCTACGCCGGGGGCTCAGCCTCCGCCGCGCGCTGCTCCTGGGCATGCTCGTGGGTCTGGCCTTGCTGACCAAGACCAGCACGCTGCTCTTGCTTCCGCTGGGGCTGTTGGTCCTCCTGCTGGCCCCGCTGGAGACGCGCCGCGCGGCATCCTCCGATGCCTCGCTGGCGCTGAATAGCGGGAATACGTCCCGCGCGAGAGCGTATTCCCCGCGAGCAATGGGGCAGAAAGTCGCCTGTGCGTTGCTGATGGCTGGCAGCGCGCTCCTGGTTAGCGGCTGGTGGTACGGGCGCAATACGCTCCTCTATGGCGACCCCCTGGGCATCAGCCGCCACGTCCAGACTCCCTGGGGGCGGCAGACCCCGGCTTCCTTCGCCACCCTGCTGAGCGAGATGCCCCGCCTCTATCGTTCTTTCTGGGGCGCGTTCGGCTGGGGACATGTGGAGTATCCGGCCTGGTTGTATGCTGCGCTGGGTGGACTGGTCGTCCTGGCCCTGGTGGGGTGGAGGCAGGCCCTCTACCGGCGCGCTCTCCCAGCCTCCTCGCATGTCCTTCTGCTGGCCGCCGTCTGGTGCGGGACAGTCTTCTTGGCCCTCCTCCAGTGGATGCGTCAGGTGGAGGCCCCCCATGGTCGCTTGCTCTTCCCTGCCATTGGTGCCTGGGCCCTCCTGGTTGCCGTGGGGTGGGAACTGCTCGCTCTCTCCTGCCCAGCGCGCGCTCCCCGAAGCCTGCTTCTGCTCCTCAGAACCGGCCATGCCTGTCGCGCGGGGCTCATCGGGCGTTCCATAACGGGAATACCGGACGGGCTTCTGCTCGCGATGTTGTTGCTTAATCTGCTGACCCCGTTGCTGGTCATCCGTCCGGCCTTCGCCCTGCCGCGCCTGATGGACCCGGTAGCGGCTATGCGCACGATGGCGGGGCCCCGATGGACGTACGGAGATGCCATCCAGTTGCTGGGGGTCTCTCCTGACCGCCCTTCGGTGGTCCCGGGAGAGGTACTGACCGTGCGCGCCTGCTGGATGGCGCGGGCTCCTATAGAAAAGGACTACACTGTTGTGGTTCAACTGGTGGGACGAGGAGATACCCGCGTCGGCGAGCGGCACACCTACCCCGGCCTGGGGCGGTTCCCCACCTCCCTGTGGCCCGTTGGCCGGGCTTTCTGCGACGACTACCGGGTCCGGGTAGAGCCCTGGGCTCCCGGGCCCGAACTCTATGATGGACTGATCGGTCTCTACGAAAAGGACCCCTCGGCCCGGCTGCCGGTAGTGAGTGAGGATGGGAAGATCATGGAGATGCCGGTCGCTTTCCAGGTCCGGGTGGCTCCGACGCGTCCTCTGGTGATTACCCCCACCCATCCGGTGGACTACCAGTTAGGGGAGGCCATCCGGCTGGTCGGCTACGACCTGGGGGGTGAATTGGAAGCGGGAGACATGCTGACCATCACCCTCTACTGGCGCGCCGAGAAAGCGCCGGGGAGGGACTATCGGGTTTTCGTCCATTTGCTGGACGCTCAGGGGGAGATCGTAGCCCAGCACGATGGCCCACCCCGATGGGGCCGCTATCCCACCCTGGTCTGGCGGTGCGGCGACCTCGTCCCCGATGAGCACGTCCTGGCTCTTCCAGCGATTCTGCCCGATGGTCCCCTCGCTCTGGCGGTGGGGATGTATGGCCCGGACACGCTGGAGCGGCTGCCGGTCATCGGCCCGAACGGTCGGCTCCCGGAAGGCCGGATTCTGCTGTCTACCGGTCTGCAACGGGATGGTTGATCCGAACAAATGTCTTTCCCGGCGGCGATGAAGTCGGGCGAAAAAACCATTTTCACTCGCGGGACGGGAGCGGCGGTACGGGGGTCATTGACGTCCTGGCGATTCCGGTGTATGATAGGGCCTTAATGGAGGAGCGTCTGCGAATCAAAGTGGCGCCGTCTATTCTGGCCGCCGACTTCGCCCATCTGGCCGACGCGGTGGCGGAGGCAGAAGCGGCTGGGGCAGATTATATCCACGTGGACGTGATGGACGGCCAGTTCGTGCCCAACCTCACCGTCGGGCCGCCCGTGGTAGCGGCGATCCGCCGGGTCACCCGGCTGCCGCTGGACGTTCACCTGATGATGTTCCGGCCGGAACGACATCTCCGGGCCTTCGCCGACGCGGGCGCCAACATTCTGACGGTACAGGTGGAGGTCTGTCTCCATCTTCATCGGGTCCTGCAGACGATTCACTCGCTGGGAATGCGGGCCGGGGTAGCTCTCAACCCGGCCACTCCCCCGGTGATGATCAGCCAGGTGCTGACCGATATAGACCTGGTGCTGGTGATGACGGTCAACCCTGGTTTCAGTGGGCAGGTCTTCATTCCGACGATGGTCCCGAAAATTGCTGAGGTACGGCGGATGCTGGACCAGGCTGGGAGCGTGGCCGAGTTGGAGGTCGACGGGGGGATCAATCTGGAGACAGCGCCGATGGCGGTGCGGGCCGGTGCGCGGGTGCTGGTGGCAGGGCAGGCGATTTACGGCGCCGGCTTGGGAGTAGCAGCAGCCATCCGCGCGCTGCGGGAGTCAGTGTCTCTTCTCACCGCAGAGCACGCAGAGAACGCGGAGAAGCTTTAAATCTCTGCGTTCTCTCCGGTTGCTCCTACGCGCTCTTGCTCAGTGAGCGCAGACATCGGGTGCAGACCCAGAGCCGACGGGTTTGTCCATTCTGGGTCATGCGCACCCGGTGAACATTGGCGTCAAAACGACGCTTGGTGGCCCGGTTGGAGTGGCTCACATTATGCCCGAACTGGGCGCCTTTGCCGCAAAGATCGCACTTGGCCATTCCGCCTCCCCGTAACACAGAATTCGGAAACGCCCCTGGGCTGCGTGGCGGGCTCCGAACAACTTGCTAAAAAGAAATCCGCGTGCATCCGCGTCCCCCAAGAACGCGGCGTAATCATACCACATGAGCTGGTTTTGTGCAAATGTGCGAAAGGGAGTGGGATGAAGGAGACAGTTCAACCGAAGGGCCGCATAGAGGTTTCCGCCAACGCGATTGCCAGTCTGGTCCATCAGGCCGTTACTTCGTCGTATGGCATCGTGGGCACTGTTCCGAAGAACCTGGCAACGGGCATCGCCGATGTTCTCTCTGGCAGCGCACATCGGGGCGTTGTCGTCCAGGTACGGGACGGGAAAATCGTCATTCACCTTTACGTTGTGGTGGAGTACGGGACACGTATCGCTGCTGTGGCCCGTAGTGCGATGAATGTGGTGAAGTACACGGTGGAGAAATGCCTGGGGATACCCGTGGCGGAAGTGAATGTTCACGTGGAGAAAATTCGCATTTCGGACCTGGATTGAGGGAGAGGGTGCGGTGACGGATGCGGTCGTTGTAGACGGAGAACGGTTTAAGCGGCTGGTATACGCCGGCCTGGTTTGGCTTCGGCAACATCAAGAAGCGATTAACGCCCTTAACGTCTTCCCGGTGCCTGACGGGGATACCGGCACCAACATGGTGCTGACAATGCAGTCGGCCTGGGAGGAAATCGCCGACCTGAATGAGTATAACGTGGGCAAGGTGGCCCATCGGGTGGCCCATGGGGCGCTGATGGGGGCGCGGGGCAACTCTGGTGTCATCCTTTCCCAGATCTGGCGCGGGATGGCCCGCCATCTGGACAACAAGGAGTGGCTAACAGCCGCCGACCTGGCGGCCGCGCTGGAAGAAGGGGTCCGGACGGCTTACCGGGGGGTCATCCGGCCGGTGGAGGGCACCATTCTGACGGTGGCGCGGGAGGCCGCCGAAGAGGCTTCTCTGGCCGCTGGACGGACGGCGGACCTCAGTGTGGTCCTGGAGCGGGCTGTCCGGAGGGCATGGGACGCGCTCGCGCGCACGCCAGACCTCCTGCCGGTTCTGGCGGAGGCCGGAGTGGTGGACGCGGGCGGGCAGGGGCTCTGTGTGATTCTGGAGGGCATGATGCGGGCTCTGCGGGGAGAGGTGATGGGCGAATCAGTGGCAACGGCGGCAGTCGCGGGTCCGGCGTTTGCGGCAGAAGCGGTGCCCGAGGAGGAATACGGCTACGATGTCCAGTTCCTCATCGTGGGACAGAATCTGGATGTGGAGGCGATCCGGCGGGATATAGATGCAATGGGTACCTCTGCGCTGGTCGTTGGGGATTCGGAGACGGTTAAGGTCCACGTCCACGTCCCGGATCCGGGGGTGCCGCTCAGTTATGCGGTCCGGCTGGGCTCCCTGCGGGACGTGGTGGTGGAGGACATGCAGGCCCAGTACCGGGAGTTTGTCCGGGCGCGGGAGCAGGCCCAGCCCATGCCCGCGATTCCGGTTGCCGGAGTCCCATCGCAGGAAATCGGGGTCGTTGCGGTGGCAGCGGGGGACGGCCTGGAGAAGGTCTTCCTGAGCCTGGGCGCAGTGGCCATCATCCCCGGCGGTCAGACGATGAATCCCAGTACGGAGGAAATCCTGCGCGTGGTGGAGAGCGTACCCATGCCGAAAGTGATCATTCTGCCCAATAACGGCAACATCATCCTGGCGGCCCGTCAGGCCCAGGAACTGAGCCAGAAAGAGGTGGCCGTGGTGCCCACCCGGAGCATTCCGCAGGGAGTGGCGGCGCTGTTGGCCTTCAACCACCAGGCCGACCTGGAGGAGAACGCCGAGGCGATGGCCCGCGCGGCGAAGGATGTCCGTACCGGAGAGGTAACAACGGCGACCCGGGATGCCACGCTGAACGGTGTGAGCGTACGGCAGGGACAGATCATCGGCCTCCAGGATGACCAGTTGGTGGTCTCCGGGGATGCAGTGGACGAGGTGGTGGAGGCATTGCTGGAACGGATGGGTGTGGCCGACCTGGAAATTGTAACCCTGTACTATGGGGCAGGCATTCAGCCGGAGGAGGCCGAGGCGCTGGCAACCCGTCTCCGGGAGAAATATCCCGACCAGAGTTTTGAGGTCGTCTACGGCGGACAGCCGCATTATTTCTACATTCTATCGGCGGAGTGAGAGAATGCTCCTGATGAACCACGATGTGCAGCGGAGTAGCGTTCAGGCGGCATATCGTTTCGCGCCGCACTACGAGCCATTTGCGAGAACGGATTTGAGGCAACTTGCGCCCTGCGACCTGCAACTTGCGACCTGAGGAGGTATGGTGGCACCTGTACGAGTGGTCACCGACGGCGACGCGTACCTCCCGGCGGCCTGGACGCGGGATGCGGACATCACCGTGGTCCCGCTCACCGTCCAGGTCGGGGATGAGGTCTATCGGGACCGGGACGGTTCACGGAACGAGATCCTGCTGGACCAGATGGCCCGGGAGCGGGTCCGACCGATGGTCATCGGGCCGACGGTGGAGGAGTTTGAGGAGGTCTATGCCCGGCTCAGCCGGACGACGGACTCCATTCTCTCCATTCACTCCTCGGCTCCATTAAGCCCGATTGTGGAAAATGCCCGCCAGGCGGCGATGTCGTTTCTGGGGCGGTGCGATATTATGGTGATGGATTCCCAGTGCACGTCCTTCGGCCTGGGGATTCTGGTGCGGGAGGCGGCCCGGATGGCCCGGGCTGGACACTCGTTGGGACAAATCGTCCGCCACATCCGGGGGATGATCCCGCACATCTACGTGGTGATGTTCACCGATTCGCTGGATTATCTCCAGCGTAGCGGGCGGATCAGCCGTTCCCAGTGTATTCTGGGGACCATGTTGGGTATCCGGCCCTTTCTGTCTATAGAAGAGGGGGAGATTATCCCGATGGAGAAGGTTCGCAGTCGAGAGAAGGGGCTGGATAAACTGATAGAATTTGCCAGTGAGTTTCTGCGGGTTCGAGAGATGACCATTCTGCAACCGGTCTCCTATCCGACCAGCGAGACGTTGGTTCTACAGGAGCGGCTGGGAGCGATGTTCCCGAAAGCCGCTCCGTTTCCCATACTGGTCTACGGCCCGGTACTGGCATCCCATGTTGGCCCGGATGGGCTGGGGTTGATCGTGTATGAGGGGATGGGGGAGGAGTAGGCGACAGACCACAGACTACGCCATTACATGCAGGTGGAACTGGACGAGGATGTCCGGTATGCCATAGATGATGATTGACTGAATTCTCCAAAACGGGTTGAGGTATTGTAAAGAATTGCGCTCACGATATGACCATATCCCTTTTCCACCGATAGCCCGTCTGATATGCCGCTGGAATGGGCCCGACAACTGAATATCACTGTCGTTCCGGCGTATGTCATGGAGGGCCAGAGCCGGTGGGACGGGGAGCCGATCACCGCGAGGCCTTCTACTGACGGTCGCCCTCGCTGAAAGCCGGGTCTACCGTGCCGAACACTTCCGTTAATAGTCGAAGCGTTTCCAGGGCCTCTTCTTCCTCCAGGCGGCTGATGGCAAACCCCACGTGGACGACCACCCAATCGCCCACCTGAGCCTCAGGGACGTAGGCCAGACAGACCTGGCGGGTGATGCCGCCGAAGTCCACGCGGCCCATCCGCATCCAACCGTCTTCCTGGATCTCCACAATCCGACCGGGGACACCCAGACACATCGTTATCCCTCTCTGTACGTGCGCATTTCTTTCTCCAACCAGTCCAACCACCGGTCCACACCCTCCCCGGTCTTACAGGAGAGGGGGAAGAAAGCCGCGCCTGGATTCAGGGCTTCAATGCCGCGCCGGAAGTATTCCATATTGAAGTCAAAGGCCGATAGGACGTCTATTTTATTCAGGATGACGGCATCCACTCCCCGATACATAGGGGGATATTTATAGGGCTTATCGTCTCCCTCTGGCACGCTGGCGATCAGGACGTTGCGGTGGACACCCAGACGAAATTCCGCCGGACAGACCAGATTGCCAACGTTTTCCACGATGAGCAGGTCCACTTCATCCAGTGGGAGTCGGTCCAGTCCGCTCTGGATCATTGCTGCGTCCAAGTGGCACTCTCCACCGGTCGCAATCTGGACCGAAGGTACTCCCTCGGCCGCGATCCGGTCGGCATCTATGGTGGACGCCAGGTCGCCTTCTACGACCGCGATGCGCCAGCGGCCTTTCAACGCCCCAATTGTCTGCAGGATCAGGCTGGTTTTTCCCGCGCCGGGGGAGGCCATCAGATTGACGGCGAAAACCCTGGCCGCGTCCAGTCGGGCCCGGTTGGCCTCTGCCAGCCGGTCATTGGCGCTCAGAATGTGCTCTACCACCAGTATGGGTCGGCTCATCGTGCTCCTCAGCGGTTATACTGGCTCATGGCCTTTTCCAGCCCCTCTGTCAACCATGTCCGGATGGCGGCGATGGCGCGCTCTATGGTTGCTTCCACAACGGCTTCTTCATTGGGCGCGAAATCCTGAAGGACGTAATCGGCTGGGTCCAGGTGCCCCGGCGGTCGCCCAATGCCGATCCGGAGGCGGGGAAAGTGCTGGGTGCCCAGATGTTCTATAATAGACCGCATCCCCCGATGACCGCCGTCGCCCCCATCTGGGCGCAGGCGCAGGGTACCGGGGGGCAGGTCCAGGTCGTCGTGGACCACCAGAAGGTGTTCCAGCGGGACCTGATAGAGGCGGGCCAGGGGCGCGACCGCGCGTCCGCTTTCGTTCATAAAAGTCTGAGGAATGGCCAGGAGAACAGGAATATCGCCGATCCTCCCCTGGGCCACCCGGGCATTCTTCTGGCGGCGGGAGAATTCCAGACCGTGTACCGTGGCCATCCGGAAGACGCAGCGGGCCCCCACGTTATGGCGGTTGCGGGCATAACGGACCCCCGGGTTTCCCAGACCCACGATCAGGTACATGGGCAATCCTCTCTACTCTACCGGCGGGTCTTTCTTGGGGAAAAACCGGCCCGGCGGGTACGCAGGTAATACCGGAAGAGGGCCTTCACCACCAGGTAGAGGCCCCAGGCACCGAAGAGGAGAAGAGTGGTGCGGGCCCCACGCAGAAAGGCGCTGGCAATCTGGGTGCCATCCAGTGTGAACTCTCGGCTTCTGGGAACCGGCGCCGACGGTGTGGGAGTTGGGCGAGGAGTAGGAGAAGGGCGGGGAGTGGCTGTGGGAGGCATCTCCACCGGCACGGGCGTCGGTGTTTCCACCTCGATCGGCGTCGGTATCTCCACTAACTCAGGGGTGGGAGTGGGGGTGGCCAGTTCATTCAACACGGTGATGTTGTTGAGGAAGAAAGAGTCGGCCACATCCCCATCCCGATAGCGGATGAGCACCATGTGGTAGACCCCGTTGGGGATCAATGGTGAGCCGTCTTCGGCAATGGCGGTCGTGTCCCACTCGGCCAGGACGCCGTTGATCACCTGTTGCCGAACATCCAGGACCAGGGGCTGCCACTGGGAGGTGGCTGTGGCGGCCGGGCCGGGGGCGTAGTAGATGCTGTAACGGTCAAAGTTCGGATGGGCCACGGAGCCCAAAATCTGCACCACGCCGCTGACGGTGTCGCCGCTCTGGGGGTAGGTGATGATGACCACGTTCTCCTGAGGCAGCGGCGCGGCGGCCAGAGGCCCCACGGCGACCAGAAGTATCAGCAGAACCATTCCGAAGATCCGTGCGAATTTTTGCCTTTCTGCGCGCATCTCTGTGTTTTGCCTCTGGGTTTTGGCCAGATAGAGAGGGATGATGGATTCAGGGGATTTTACGGCGGGCGGCGAAGCCGCCCGCCGTAAAAAAACCCTCTCCCTCATTGATCCGAACGGGCAATCAATAAGTGTAGCACAGAAAAGGGAGAATGGCAAGGAACGCAAGGCAACTGGCCAGGATGAGCGCGCTTCTCCTGATCGCAGCGGCGTTCCGGCTGAGTGGAGCGGCCTGGGATAGCGGTATCGGCGCGCATCCGGACGAGCGGTATGTAGTTGGCATCGTCGGGGAGATGACGCGTACTTCCGGCCTGAATCCCTTTGCGGTAGACCCTTCGTTCCCGTATGGGCATGTGCCGCTTTACTTGTTCTTGCTGGTGGGTGGGCCTGACCGGCTGATGGCGGCCCGCCTGCTGACCGGAATCCTGGATGTGGGGACGGTGGCGCTAACGGCCGCGCTGGCGTCTCTCCTGGCTGGTGCTGGCGATTGGCCGCAGGGTGCGAACCGGCGTTCCCTGGCTGTTCCGCTGGCCGCGCTCTTCCTGACGGTGATGCCGCTCCATGTCCAGCAGGCCCATTTTGCCACCGCCGATGTCCCTCTGGCCTTTTTCACCACCGGCGCGTTGTTTTTTGCCGCCCACTGGGTCCGTCGTCCGGCGCAGGGCCAAGCGGCCTTCCGCCTGGCGGCCATCTGCGCCGGGCTGGCGATGGGCTGTAAGGCCGGGGCGGCGCTGCTGCTGGTTCCGGTTGCCCTGGCGGGCGCGCTGGGGGCAAAGGGCGGTCGGGAGCGGGCACTGCGAGCAGCGGAAGCACTGGGATTGGTGCTGATCACGTTCGCGCTCACCAACCCCTTTGCGGTCCTGGAAGCCCACCGGTTCCTGAGCAACGTGGCCACGCAGGCGGCGCTGGCGCGCGGGGCGGTGCTGGCTCCCTACACCCTTCAGTATCGGGGCACTCTGCCGTATCTCTACCCCGTCGCTCAGCAACTGGTCTGGGGAATGGGGCCGGTCCTGGGGCTGCTGGGTTTCGGAGGACTGGCCTGGAGCACAGTCCGGGCGGCTCGGGGCCGGCTGAGCCTGTCCGAGTGGGTCGTCCTGGCCTGGGCTCTCCCCTTTTTTGCCTTCACTGGCGGGCTCTACCTGAAATTCCCTCGCTACCTGCTCCCGCTGACGCCGGTCCTCGCCGCGTACGCCTCGCAGGGATGGCTGGAGGGCGGAGGGGGTCTCCGTGCTCTCGCGCCCATCTACCGGTATGTGTGCCGGACCCTGTCTCTGCTGGCGGTTCTGCCCGCCGGTCTACTCTCTCTGGCTCTGGTCGCTTCCTATGGCCGACCGCATCCCTGGGTGGCCGCGTCAGAGTGGATCCGGGCTCACCTCCCTCCAGGTTCCGTCATCGCTGTGGAAGAGTGGGACCATCCTCTGCCGCTGGACCCCAGCGGCTACACGTTGCAGGTATTGCCAGTCTTCGCGCCGGACGGGACGGAGAAGGAGGCGGTGATGGGAGCGATTCTGGCGGAGGCGGACGCAGTGGTGGTGGCCAGCCGGCGCGGGTACGGGGCGCTGGCTCGCTGGCCTGACCACTTCCCCCAGACAAGGGCTTATTACCGCGCGCTCTTTGCCGGAGAGCGCGGTTGGGCAGCCGCCGGTTGCTGGGCACGCTGGCCCTCTCTGGTGGGCATCGTTCTGGCGGACGACCCCTTTGGAGCCGCTGGGCTCCCCCTTCCCCACCCAGACTGCCGTCCCGGCGGTCTCTGGCTGCGCTTGCCCCATCTGGACGAGAGTTGGGTGGTATACGACCATCCGGAGGTGGTGGTATTCGTGGCGCAGAGGGAGACGACTCGCCCTGGGAGTTCGGTACCCTGACCGGATGAGCCTGCCCGAAAGGGGCATCATGTGATTGAAAATAGCGATGGAAAGAGCGGATGGGTTCCCTGATGATAGAGTTGAAAAGCCCTGAGTCCCGGCAAGTGCTTGACAGGGCAACCAGGTGAAATATAATCGGAGACAGATTCCGGATCAGCGCAGATTGCATCGGAAACAACGCCCAAGCAGCTATCCGTGATAATACCTTTCGCCTCTTGAAGACCTGCACCCGCCCGAGTCCATTCGTATCTTCCTTAACCCAACGAAGTAGAACTCTACTGTAGAAACTCGCCGCAGAGACCCCCATCTTGCCGAGTTCTACGCGAACCCAGCCTCTGCGTGCTTGTATCCCAGCGGTCTTACAGGGAGACTCACAGATGCTAATCGCGGAGAAGGGAAGGCGATGGTCAAGCAGGTGCTGATCGCCACAATAGGTACAGAGCCCCAGGTCGTTACCTTAGCGCTGGACTTGTTGCTGGCCAAGGGGTACAGTATTGGTGAGGTGATCGTCGTGCATACGGTGGGGGACGCAGTGCAGCCAGCCCTGGCAGCGCTGGCGGCGGAGTTCGCCCGGTTGGGAAGTTGCGATTACCGCCTGGTGCCGGTGGAGGATGAGCGCGGGCCGGTGGCGGACCTGGTGACCGAAGCGGACCTGGCGGCCTTTCTGCGCACCCTGTACCGGACAGTGCTGGCCGAAAAGCGGGCCGGGCGGCTGGTTCACTTAAGCATCGCGGGCGGGCGCAAGCCGATGGCTGTGTATGGAATGGTGGTTGCCCAGCTCCTCTTTGACGAGGACGACCGGGTCTGGCATCTGCTCTCAGAGGGATGGCAGCCGGGAGCAGAGCGGGTGATGCACGTGCGGCCTGGAGACCGGGTTTGGCTCGTGCCCGTGCCGGTCCTGCGATGGAGTAGCGTCTCCCCGGTGCTGACGGAACTGGCTCTGCGGGAGGACCCTTGGGAGGCGATCCAGGCGCAGCGGACAATGCGGCGGGAGGAGGAATGGCGGCGCAAGCGGGAATTCGTGGAGCGCCGGCTGACGTCGGCGGAACGGGAGGTCGCCCGGCTGGTCTGTTTGGGATTGGACAACGCGGCCATCGCCCGAAAACTGTGCAAGTCTGAGAGCACCGTTGCCAACCAACTCACCTCCATTTACAACAAACTGCACGAATGGCGCGGCTATCGAGCCGATATTCCTGTGAGCCGCTCGTTCCTGATCGCGGAGTTCGCTGCCTACTTTGCGATGGAGGAAGGTTGATCTCCGTGAACAGTAGGAAAAAGTTCCCAAAAATTTTGTAAAGAATCCCTATGGACAGCCGAGTAGACAAGTGGTAAGATGGGGTTAAGGAGGAAGGCGATGGGCAAAACTCCAAGTTTGACCGTAACGCTGGAAGCAGTAACGCCGCTGTTCCTGGGCGGTGCAGACCCATACGGCGCGCCAGAACTGAGGGCGCCGTCGTTCCGGGGCGCTTTGCGATACTGGCTGCGGGCGGCGTTAGGCGGAGTCTACGGCGATGATGCCGCCGGACTTCATGCGATCCGCCGGGCTGAAGCACGAGTGTTCGGCAGCACCGAGGCGGATTGGGGAGGAGCATCTGCTGTCGTGATTCAGTGCAAGTGCAAGGAAGTCCAGCCTCGGCCCGTGAACTATGGTCTTGAGAAAGATGTTCAGACGCAGAAATCCGGCAAAACGGTATCTCAACCCAGTGGACGGGACTATCTGTATTGGTCAATGTCCGGCTTCAGGGGAAGGCCAAGCCGGCAGTATTATCCGGAAGGCTCGCGGTTTTTGCTGGAGTTGCGTGTTCGGCCGGGCGTGTCGGATAACGACCAGGTGTTCCAGGAGGCGATTGCCGCTTTGTGGCTGCTCGTTCAGTTGGGAGGCGTGGGTTCTCGCTCGCGGCGCATCGGAGGCAGCCTGAGCGTTTTGGAACCAGAAGAGGCGTGCGGTTTCAGTTTCGTGTTGCGTTCCGAGAATCCGAAAGAGATCGCCCAGGAATTAGGCAAGGGCCTGACCGCTGTGCGAAAACTCTTCCAGCAACACCATCCGGAAGGCAGAAACCTGAGCCTTTCCAACCCCTCGGAATTTGACATATTACACCCTACAGTATGCAAGGTCTGGGTTCTGGGAATATGGCGGTCTTCGGCTCAGGCGGTAGAGGCGATAGGTGTGGCTCTGCGAGATTTTCGCACCTACCGGGAGCCGGACCACACCGAAGTTGCGAAATGGCTGACGGGAACGCCGATTCAAACGGTGGAACGTTCCGTTTTCGGCCTGCCCCTTCCTTTCCGATATTCGGGCAAAGGGCTCCAGGGTATCGTCCAGGGACGCACAAAGCCTCCCGAGAAGGCCATCAACCGGCGGGCTTCTCCCCTATGGCTCACGGTCTCCAAAACCGATCGCGGACAATACGTTGGAGTGGCGACTCTTTTCTGCTCACGCTTCCTGCCAAAGGGGGAGCAATTGCACGGAAGGCAGGATAGGGTGCCCGCCCTCTCTCCGCCGGCCGATTACAGGCTGATTGAACAATTCATCGCTGAGAAGTTCCATGCCGAGGAGGTGCCCTATGCCTGATAGGGTGTTCATCTTCAGCCTGGGGCCAGTGCAGGGGTTTCTGGCCGAGGCACGGCGGGCACAGGACCTCTGGGCGGGAAGTCAACTGCTCTCTGAACTGGCTCGGGCGGCCATCCGGGCCTCTCAAGGACGAGGAGCAAAGGTCATTTACCCGGCCGATCCTGATCAGGAAAGTCTGCCCAACAAATTCGTTGTGCGATTGCCGGAGAGCGTAGACCCAGAAGAGGTTGCCCGGACTGCGATGAAAAGTGCGCTGGAAGCCCTCAAGGAGCGTGCCGAACGGGCCAAGGAGTTTCTGAGAGGGATTTCTCCGGGGGACGGAACCTGGGATGCCATCTGGCAGCGACAATTAGAGAACCACCTGGAGTTCTTCTGGGCAGCGGCCACTATAGCAGAAGGGTACCAGGCTGCTTACCAAAGAGCAAGCCGGGCCTTTGAAGCGGCAAAACGCACTCGCCCCTTCCCTCAAACGCAGGAAGAGGACCTGAAGGACTCCCTCAGTGGTCGCAGGAGTGCCCTGCATACCGCGCAGAAAGACGCACGAGCCTACTGGAAACAAATTGCGACTTCGGGCAAAGTTACCGCTGCTCAGCTCAAGCCTGACGGCCGGGAGCGACTGGATGCCCTGGGAGCCATCAAGCGATTCGGTTTTGGCAGCGATGCAGAACGATTCCCTTCCACCAGTAGCGTAGCGGCCGCGGACTACTTGGCCAAAGTGCTGGGTCATCCCGCTCTGGAGATCTACCGCAAAACGCTGGAAGCGATTCCTCTCTTTTACCGCGTAAGCGAAGACGACCGCTGGCCCTATGACGGCGACCTGCTCTACCTCGAGACCCTGGCCTCCCAGCGCCTGCAGGCCAGTTATGGATTCAGGGAAGAGCATCTGACCCGTTACAAGGAGCAACTGGAGGACGCGCGTCAGAGCCTGCGTGCGCTTTACAGCGTTGCGGGCCGGCCTTCTCCCTATTACGCTCTTCTGGTGATGGATGGGGATAGCATCGGGAAACGGATAGCCCGTTGTGCCAGCGAAGAGGAACATCGCACATTGAGCCAGCAGATGGTAGAGTTTGCCATGCAGGCCCGAGAGATTTTGAAGCCCTATCAGGGCACAGCCGTCTATGCCGGCGGCGACGACATATTGGCTCTGCTGCCCCTGCGTGGAGCCCTTCCCGCAGCTCAGGCACTGGCAGAATCTTTCGCCCAGAAGGTTCCCCAGGGAACAGCGTCGGCGGGGCTGGTATTGGCCCACCACCTGTATCCGCTGGGTGCAGTCTTGAGCGCAGGCCGGGAGGCGGAAAGTTGGGCCAAGAGAATGGAAGGAAAAAACGCTGTCTGTGTGCGGGCGCTAAAGCGCTCAGGGGAGCCCATAGAAGTGCGGAGTCATTGGGGGAATCCGGGGAAACTCTGCGGAGCGTTGTGTCAGTGGTTCGCCAGCGGGGCGCTCGCCTCGCGTTTCGCCTACGAGGTGGCTGCAAACTTGCCCTTCTTGAAAGGGGAACTGGTTCGGAGCGAACTAAAGCGGCTAATCCGGCGACATCGGAATGCCGACAAACCCGACCCGCCCGATCCCACTGACCTGGCTGACCGGCTGGCTGCCTGGGCAGAAAGTTTGCCGGGCGGGGCCGAGGAACTCGCTGGCTGGTTGCTGCTGGCCCGATTCATTGCCCAGGGGGGTGGAGAATGAAACTGTTCTTGGAACCCATAGACGTCTGGCTCTTTCGGGATGGGCGTCCGTTTGATGCGCGGAGCGATCACCGGGCCCAAAGTCTCTTTCCTCCTTACCCGACCGTGATGCAGGGCATCCTGCGTTCCCATCACCTGGTGGTCAAGGGAGTGGACTTGAGGGATCAGAAGGCGATTGAAAGAACCGTGGGCACCGCGACAACCTACCCACCCGGTTTTCGGATGCGGGGCCCTTTCATGGCCCGGCGCACTTCCGAGGGCGTTCGGCGCTATTTTCCGCTCCCCGCCGACGCGGTGACGCAGGAAAATACCCTCCGTGCCTTAACGCCCCTCAGTCCGCCTTTAGGGATCTGGACCAGTGTTCCAACGCCCCAGATACTCTGGTGCGAAAGCGAAGGGGATGAAATAAAGGAACGGTGGTGGGTGCGCGAAGACGCACTGATTATGTATCTGGAACAGGGCATACTCCGACTGGACGAAGCAAAACGAGAGGGCCGGATTTGCCCGCAGAGCGCTCTTTTCCAGCGGGAGAACCGCCTGGGCATCGGCCTGGACGATGCTGCGCGCACGGCCCAAGAAGGGGCCCTGTACGAGGTGGAATTTATCCGGGTTGCGTCGGGCGTCGGATTGGCGGTGGACGTAGAAGGACTGGAGGGCTGGCCGGAGAGGGGAATTTTACGGGCAGGCGGTGAAGGGAGAGGGGCCTACTTTGAAATATCAGATACACCGGCTTGGCCCGAAGTCCCCGATCCACTCCCTGAGCGGTTCAAAATCTACCTGGCAACGCCGGCCTACTTTGAGGAGGGCTGGAGGCCGAAAGATTGGCAACGCTTCTTTCACGGCAGGGTGGAACTTGTCGCAGTTGCCCTGGGACGTTACGAGGTCCTCGGCGGGTTTGACCTGGCCACCGGCTCCCACAAGCCAGCGCGGCGCTATGTTCCGGCTGGCAGTGTCTATTTCTTCCAGTCCGATGGCCAGGCCACGCTGAAGGCCGACCTGGTCAATCAGGCCATCACCGACTACGGAGCGGAAATCGGTTTCGGCCAAATCCTAATCGGGAGGTGGGAACATGTTTGAAGCCAGCGGAATATTGTTTATCTATGTGGAGACCCCCCTCCATGCGGGCACGGGTCGGGGGTTGAGCGGGGTGGACCTCCCCATCCAGCGAGAACGGGTGACGGGCTACCCGATTGTTCAGGCCAGCAGTTTGAAGGGACGGCTACGAGCTGAGGCCAGAAAACGACTTCCCGACAAGGAACTGGAGGCCCTTTTCGGCCCCGATACCGAGCGGGCCTCCGAACACGCCGGCGCGCTCTCTCCAGGCGATGCGAAACTTTTGCTCTTCCCGGTGCGTTCCCTGGGAGGTGTCTTTGCCTGGACGACCAGTTGCGATGTGCTCGCCCGCTTCCGGCGCGACGCTGCTATCGCTGGCTTGTCGATCCCCTGGCAGGTGCCCTCCGAGCCAGCCCCGGGAGAGGCTCTCGTCTCTGGCGAGGACCTTCTGGTTGGCGATAGGGTAGTCCTGGAGGAGTTCACCTTCAGTCCCCGCCAGGAAAACGAGGTCGCAGAGATTGGCCGATGGTTGGCTAACCATGCGCTGCCCAAGGGGGATCAGTATCGCTATTGGAAGGAGGCCCTGCCCAGGCGTCTGGCTGTCCTGCACAAAGATGTCTTCCGGGACTTCGCCCTCTTCTCTACCGAGGTCGTTACCCGGGTGCGGTTGGAACCGGAAAGAAAGACTGTGGCAGAGGGCGCACTTTGGACGGAGGAGTATCTGCCGGTGGATACCCTACTATACGCTCCGCTGATGGCCACTCCCACGCGGGCCCCTGAGTGCAGATTGAGCGGAAAGCAGGTACTGGAAAAGGTGCTCAACTCGAAATTGACCCACACCGTGTTGGGAGGCGATGAAACCGTAGGACGAGGCATGGTCGCTCTGCGATTGGTTCAGGGAGAGGGAGGTGCCGTATGAGCGTGCGGCGGACGATGGAGCAAGAAAGGGCCGAGCGGGCATGGCAGGCGGTCCGGGAAGTCCAGAAGGAGAAGCAGAAGGAGTACCTGGCCCTGGCCCGGAGTGCCCCGGCCGATATTCAGAACAGCGGCCTGGCCCAGACCCTGGCCTTCTGGAGGGCAAAGGGGGACATTCACCACAAGGCCCTGTACAAGCACGTCTCTGAATGGGTGATGGAGCGATTGGGCGCTGGGAAAGGGGACCTGCTGACCTGGATCACCGATGCTCGTACCAGCAGTGATCAGTATCGCCGAGCCACTGTAGAAGCTTTGGCCTTTCTGGTTTGGATCAAGCGCTTTGCGGAGGCGGAGTTCAAATGACCCTAGAATATCCATTGCCCGGAGATACTCTGCGGGTTGTTCAGTGCCTTGACCTCTCTCAGTGTCGGAACCCGGGTCTGCTTTTCAACCGCTTCGTTCCGAATTTGCAGGTCGAGAGGGAGGCGCGGCGAAGAAAGGCGCTGGAAAGTGTCCAGAAGGCGAAGCCAGACGAAGAGTTGCTGAAGGGCCTGCACCGAAGGTGGCGAGCACTGGTTGCGGCGTTCCAGAGCGAAACGTTTGAGGCGACCACAGAATGGCGGCTTGTCGTTGGCCTGGGCCAAAAGGGACCGCTGGAAGTGGGCTTTTCCTTTCACCGCCTATACGGCATCCCTATTATCCCCGGGAGTGCTCTGAAGGGTTTGGCGCGTGCCTACGCCTATCTCGTGGAAGACCGGGATGAAAGCAACGCAGATTTCTGTGCCGTTTTCGGTCGTGCGCCCGGGCCGGGGGAAGAGCAAAACCAGGCTGCAGCAGGCAAAGCCGTCTTCTTTGATGCGATTCCCCTGTCCTCTCCCTGCTTGGACCTGGATGTGATGAACCCTCATTACCCCAAGTATTATCAGGGTAAAGAGCCGCCGACCAACTGGCAGGACCCCGTGCCGGTTTACTTTCTGGCCCTCCAACCGAAGAGTCGGTTCGCCTTTGCCGTTGGCTGGCGAGATCCGGTAGATAGCGAGGGACAGCGCCTGCGGGCCCTGGCCGTGCAGTGGCTGAAAGCGGGCCTTCAGGAATTGGGCATCGGTGCCAAGACCAGCGCGGGATACGGATATTTCTCAATTCATGAGCCTCGGAGGGCTTCGCTGCCTGCTCAGGAGGTCCTATTGCCTGCCGAAGAGCCCGAGCCGATTGTCTGGTGCCTGGGAGTGGTCAAAGAATATCGGCCAGATAAGGGGATCGGACGACTGACCAACGTTGAAACCGGGGAAGAACTGACGTTTCATCGGGAGGCGATCGAAGAGAAAGGCTGGTCGCCAGGGAGGAAACAGAAAGTCCAGTACGCTCTTGCCGAGCGCGAGGGGCGTCGCCAGATCGTGAAAGTACGGCGAAAAGAATAACCGGACGGCGAAAAGATGCATCTATCTATTAAGGAGGGCCCAATGAGGAAGGCTGGGATGATTCATCTGGTCGGCGAGCAGCCAGCACCGATTCTGTTGCCCACGCGGTACCTCAATCCCGATGTCACCGTGCTGGTGCACACAGAACATACCAGGGGAATCGCCCAGAGGCTCGCGGACGTCTTGGATTCGGACTCCAACTGTCTTCTGCACTGTGTGAGCCCATACGACCTCCCCGGAATCCAAATCTCTTTGCAACGTTTCCTTCAAGAGAAACTGGCGGAACACCAGTTGCTCTTCAACCTCACCGGTGGAACAAAAATGATGTCCCTGGCCGCATTCCTGGTCGCCTTCCAGCGCAAGGCTCCTTTTGTGTATTTTCAGACCGAAGGGGGGCACAGTTGGCTCTATCGGTATCAATTCACTCCCCAGGGGGAGGTCCAATTAGAAAAACGGGAGGAGATCGGGGAGACCATTACTCTTGACGATTATCTGCGCGTCCAAGTGGGGGAGTATACAACAGGATCTCCGCGAACTGATTTTGAAAGCGAAGTGCTTCAGGCACTGCGGGAGTACGTCCCAGGGATAGAGACGCTCACCAGCGTGCGCCCCCGTGGGATGGAGGCTCTGGAGGTGGACTTCGTCATTCGTCTGGGCAACCAGATAGGGGTGATGGAAGTTAAGGCCCGGGGAGCGAAATCTGGAATTGACCAAATCCAGGCCGTGGCGGAGCAACGATACCTGGGCACATATGTGGCCAAGTTCTTGGTATCCGGTAAGTCTATAGACCAGAACAACCGAAACTTGGCCAACGCCTACAATATAACGGTAATTGAGTTAACCGGTTATGAGAAGACCAGAAGTTTGAGCCCAAAGGATCGTCAAACGCTGGCCGAGGCCGTGAGAAACCGGCTGGGAGGTGCCCTATGATTCTTCTCAACTTCTCTCACCCTCTCACCCACGAGCACATTGACCAGATTCAACGCCTGACTGGACAACAGGTAGAGCGAGCGATTGAGATTCACAGCCAGATAGACCCTCAACAGCCGCTGACGCCGCAGGTGGTGGCACTGGTGAACCAGTGTGGTCTTACGCCTGCCGAATGGCAGACCCTACCGCTTCTGGTCAATCCGCCGTCGTTGAACTTTATTGCTGTCGTGCTTCTGGCCGAACTGCACGGCCGTTGCGGCTACTTTCCCGCCCATCTGCGCCTGCGCCCCCGGGCCGGGTCCATTCCCCCGCAGTATGAGGTGGCCGAGATCCTGGACCTCCAGGCAGTGCGAGACGCTGCTCGCCGTCGGCGATAGGGCCAGGGACGCCTTGGGGCGGCGGCCGGAGGCCGCCGCCCCAATCTTTCCCCGTTGCGGTACATGCAACGGGCTTGCAGGAAAATAGGGTCAGAACGCTGGAGGCAAGCAGCAATGGCAACAGAGAATCGGGCCTTCACCAAAGCGGAACGCCTGACCCAGATAGAAGCGCTGCTCCTGGCCCATCCAGAAGGGCTCACCCAGGCCGAAATCGCCCGCCGGCTCGGCGTTCATCGCTCCACTGTCCTTCGCTACCTGCCCGACCTGCAAAAGCGCTGTCCCGTCTACGAGATGGACGATGGGAAACTGGCCCTGGATCGGAGCCAGTACCTGACCCACCTGCGCCTCACGCTCCATGAGGCCATGGCTGTTTACCTGGCCGTACGGATGATGGCAGCGAGGACCGACCGGCATACCCCCCACGCCGCCTCCGCGATCCGTAAACTGGCACTGGCGCTGGACCGGCTGGCCCCCTTCGCCTCCCGGCACATGCTCCAGGCTGCCGACGAGATGGACGACCCCGCCCGCCGTCGGGACGATCCCGTCTACCTGGAGGTTCTGGAGGCCCTGACCCTGGCCTGGTCTGAGCGTCGGAAGGTGCGCATCTGGCACCAGCATGAAGAGACGGGCCGGGTCTACGAATACGTCTTCTCCCCCTACTTCATTGAGCCCTACCCCGTCGGACAGACTGCCCACGTCATCGGCTTTCGGGAGCCGCCGGGCGCGATCCGCACTTTCAAAATAGAGCGCATCCGCCGCATCCAGCGGCTTCCCCACTCCTACGAGATCCCCGCCGACTTTGATCCCCGGGCCCTGCTGGAGGACGCCTGGGGTATCTGGTACACCGATGAGGAGCCCGTAGAGATTGTCCTGAAATTCCACCCCCGCGTGGCCCATCGGGTGCGGGAGACCCGCTGGCACCGCAGCGAGCAGATAGAAGAACAGCCCGATGGGAGCCTCATCTGGCGGGCCCGAGTGGCGGAGGTCCAGGAAATGCTCCCCTGGATCCGGGGCTGGGGCGCCGACGTGGAGGTTCTGGCCCCCCAGGAACTGCGAGAGCGGATGATGGGAGAGGCCCGACGGCTGGCCCAGATGTACGGATGGTACGTGGCCTCCGTCCCTCCGAACTCTGCCCCATCCACCACCCTGAAGGACTTCTTCGGAGGCTGAGGATGAGTCTCTATCCGTTCCAGGAACGGGTGAAAGCACTCCTTCATCAAGGACGGTCGGTCGTCCTCCAGGCTCCCACCGGCTCCGGCAAGACACGAGCGGCGCTGGCTCCCTTCATTGAGGCCTTCTTTGACTTCCCGCCCGAGGCCTTTCCTCGCCAGTGCCTCTACACTGTCCCGATGCGGGTCCTGGCCTCCCAGTTTGAATACGAATACCGGCGGCTGGCCGAATCCTACCAGCGGCGCTTTGACCGCTGCCTGGAGGTGCGTATCCAGACCGGCGACCGGCCCGAAGACCCGGAACTACTGGGGGACCTGGTCTTCGCCACCCTGGACCAGGTGCTCAGTAGCGCGCTGGGCGTCCCCTACAGTCTTCCGGAGAGCAAGGCCAACGTCAACGTGGGCGCCGTGCTGAACGCCTACCTGGTCTTTGACGAGTTCCACCTCTTCCCACCCCAGGCCCAGCAGACGACCCTCCAACTCCTGCGTCTATTTGGTCAACTGAGCCCCTTCGTCCTGATGACGGCGACCTTCTCCGGGACAATGTTGCGGGAAATTGCCCACCTCCTCGGCGCCGAGCCGGTCTTGGTCCCGGCGGAAGAGGTCGCCTGGATTGAAACGGGCGGGGGCCAGCACCCCCGAAAGCGCCGCCGCCTCGTCTGGCGGGAAAAGGTCTTGGAGGCCGAGGACGTCCTGAGGGCCCACGACCGGCGCTCGGTGGCCGTCTGCAACACCGTGGAGCGCGCGCTCGCGCTCTATCAGGCGCTGGTGGAGCGGGGATGTCGCCCCGTGCCGGTGGACCACCCCGTACTGACGCCGCTCTACGAGCAGGTGCGCGCGGCGCTGTCTCCGGATCGCCATCGTCGCCTCCTGGAAGAGGCTGTGAAGACGCTGCGCGAACAGATGGCCGATGCGTCCGAGACCACCCCCTGGGTGATGCTCCTGCACAGTCGCTTTGAGCGGCCCCACCGGCAGGTCAAGGAGGCCTTCCTGCGGGCGGAATGCGGCCCCCAGACCGGGGAAGCGCGCTGGCAGGTCCCCAGCCTGATCGTGGTCGCCACTCAGGTGGTGGAGGTGGGGGTGGACATCACCAGCGGGGCCCTGCACACCGAACTGGCCCCGGCAGCCAGCATCGTCCAGCGAGCCGGGCGGTGCGCCCGCTACCCCGGCGAGGAGGGAGAGGTCTTCGTCTACGCCGTGCCCTCGCGCAGCGATGGCGCTCCCGACCACGCGCCCTACCTCTCCAAAGAGGAAATCGCCCTTTGCGAGCGAACCCGGGCCGCGCTGGAGGAACGAAGCGGTGAAGTGCTGGACTTCGCCGCCGAGCAGGCGCTGGTGGACAACGCCCATCGGGAGGCCGACGAGGCCCTTCTGAAGGCGATGCGGGAGGACGAGGGTCGCCTCTGGGACCTCATCGGCGAGGGGTTGATTCGAGGAGAGGCCTCCGTTCGTCCCGAACTGATCCGCCGCGTGGACGAACGTACCGTCATCGTCTACGACGCCCCTGAGGGGCCCACGGAGGAAAGCCCCTTCCGCTACGAGGGCTTCTCCCTCTGGCACGGGACGCTGCGGGGCGCCGTCCGGGACCTTCTGGCGCAAGCCGAGGCTCTGGACCTGCCCTGGGCACTGCGGTATCCCGTTGCCCGGGGAGGGGAGGAAGAGGACGATAGCCGGACCCCTGTCCTCTATCACTGGCTGGACGTGCAGGGGCCTGAGGACATCTCCCACTCGCTCCTCTTCGCTGTCCATCCTGCACTGGTCGCCTACGATGCCGCACAGGGCTTCCGCCTGGGAGTTCCCGGAGATGGCCGCTACCGCTCTCCCCTGACTTCCCGTCGGCGAGACGAGAAGAAACTGTATGCCTACAACCTGGAGTCCTACGTCCAGCACGCAGCGGCCCTGCGACGGGCCTTTGAGGAGCGTTTCCGCAACCGGCTGGCCTGGGTCGCGGCCCGCACCGGGATGGGCGACCTCCTGGAGCGAGCCGTCCGCCTGGCGCTGGCGCTGCACGACGTGGGCAAACTCCAGGAGCAATGGCAGCGATGGGCGGCGAAGTATCAGCAGGAGGTCACCGGCGAAGCGCCCCCCTTCCTGGTGGCCCACACCACCAGTCAGACGCCGGAGCACCGGGAGATCGCCCGGCACATCCGTCCCTCGCGGCCGTCCCACGCCGGGGAGGGAGCCTTTGCCTCGGCCCGCATCCTGTGGGAGGCGCTGGATGGAAGAGACCATCAGCCCCTGTACCGGGCCACCGTGACGGCCATCGCTCGCCACCACAGCCCGTTCCTGAAAGAGGCGTCTCCCTACCGACTTCATCCCCAGGCCCAGGAAACCGTCGCCGAAGCGCTGGCGGCGGTAGGAGACGGATCCTGGCGGGCGTGGGCCTCGTGGCTGATGACCAAGAGTACCGCCCCTAACTTGGAAAAGCGGCTACTGTGGCCACCTTTAGAAAAGCAGGAATGGGAAGGTTGGCTGCTGTATTTTGTTATCGTACGGGCCTTAAGGGTATGTGATGGGAAGGGAATAGAGGAGGAATAAAGAACTCTTTGGGTGGTTTATCAAAGTTGGGGATGGAGAGTCCACCAGTATCCTCAAGGCGGATCGGAGAGCAGAAAGCAAAACCAATTGCTGGGCGGGCGTTTCAGTCTGTGGGGAGATCTTCGTAGCAGCGCCGATAGTGTACCGCTCACTGCACTGATCCAGTGTGTGCTATCGGCCAAAGAAAGGCTGAAGGAGGTGTGATGTATCAACAGGTCTATTTCATCTCCAAACGGACCGGCACCTATGCCGACGTCCTTCTGGCCTATGGCCTGGCGGTTCTCCTGGACCGGCTCGCCGAGTGGGCGAAGGGCCCCTTCGCCAAACCCCGGATCACCCTCGCCGACGCTGGCCCTTGCTACGAGGTTCGCTTAAGCGAGCCGGTGCGGGAACAGTGGGTGTCGGAGGGCTTCTTCTTCCGCAGCCCGGCCCCCTTCCTGACCAGTCGGCGCACCCAGGAAGAGAACATCCCCCCAGACACGGACACACGAGACGTGGACAGGACCTGGGAACAGGTGCGGACCTACCAGACGATTCGCTCTACTCTCTGGGAGGAGGGAATACGGGGCACGGACCTGGAACAGCAACTGAAGGACCAGCAGCCGCCGGAAGATTGGACCACCGTGGCCTTCCTGGGCGACTGGCGCACTCAGGCCACGGACATCTACAACCGAATCGTGGCCCAATGGGCGACCAGCCGCGATCTCGCAGCCGAACACGTCCGGACCATCCTCCAGATGTTCGCTGCTCCCGAGGGCGATGAGAAGTCCCTCCGGGCCTGGGAGAAGGCTGCCAAAGAGCGCGGGATGCGGGTTCGGGAAACGGCCTCCCAGGTCCTCAACCCCAACCAGGGCAAGGGGCTCAGCGAGCCCAAGGCCAACGCACTCCGTATGGACAACATCAAAGACCGCCCCTGGCTGGAGGAGTTCCTCAAGACGGTGGGCCTGTGGGCCTGTTTGATTCCCCGTCGGGTAGTAGACGTGGAGGACTGGAAGGCCTATGTCCTGGCACCTCTGCGCCTGGACTGGCGAGTCCATCGGGAGGTCGTCGGCCGGTTCCGGCGGTACCTGTGGAACGAGCGCCGTCGGGACGAGACCAGCCTGAAGTCCGATATCACCAGCTTGCTTTTGTTCACCAAGGCCTGGCTGGATTATGTGGAGGCAGCGGCTCAGGACGGGATGGACTTTGACGCCGACCTGGAGTTCGGGGCTCCGGAGAAAGCGGTGGCTGGCTTCCACGTCGCACAGTTCAAACTCCTCAGCCGCAACGCCTACACCGTGGTGAACCTCTCCTTCCTGAACCTGCCTCGCTGGACGGGGACCCCTCGTACGCGGGGGGACGTTCTCTCGCTGAGGGAAGTCATAGACGAACATCTGGCCGTGATTCGGGAAATAGACGAAGCGCGCAGCGACGGCTACAACCTGTTGCGCGCATACCGGAACTTTGTTGCCGGGAACGACTGGGATGCCTTCTTTGAATTCACTGCCGGGTACAGCCACGAGATTCTCCGACGGTACGCAGGAGGCGCCCGATGGGTGCCTACATTCAGCACAGACCACCTTAGGAGGTTGATGATGGCCGCCAACAAGTCTCTTCTGCCTATTCTGAAGAACGAGGGCTTCCAGAACGTGGCCTACGCCATCCGCCACAGTACTGTCATCCCCCAGAGCCGCAAGGCCCGCGGGCAGGACTCCCTCTACGACGTGCGCTACGGCCTGGGAGCCGAACTCAAGCGCAAGGCCACCGTGCGCGATGAGTTCATCGTTGCCCTCTGCGAATTTATGCAGAGTTACAACCAGGAGAACGTCCAGAAACTGGAGAACACTGGGCAGCAGTTGCGCCGCGACCTGCGCACGACCGACATCGACGAAATCGTGCGCCTGGTGGACGAACACGGTTCCGAAGTGGTCGCCAGCCTGCTGGTCGCCTACGGCTACGCCCGGGAGCCGCGGGAAGCCGAGGATTCGGCCCCGTAGCCCGAAACCGCAAAATCCTTTCTGGAGGTGCCAAAATGTCCCAACTCAAACCTGTCTACAGCCTTTCCATCTCCGGCCGCCTGACGCTGGAAATGCACTCCCTCAACAACGAAGGCAGCGAGGGCAACCAGACGATGACCCGGACGGTGACGCTGGTAGATACGGACGGGTCTATCCACAAGGTGAACGCCATCAGCGGCGACATGTTCAAACACATCCAGGCGGAACACTTCTACCTGCTGGCGCGGGAGCGGGGCCTCCCCCTCTGCGCCGGATGCCAGACCTTCCGCTCCGACCGCATCCTGGGGGATAGCCAGTTCCTGAGCACCCTCCCCAGCCGGGACGAGGAGACCATCAACGCGCTCCTGCGGCACTGCGCGCTGGACGACGCCGAGGGCACGCTGATCGCCCGGGGGGCCCGTTCTATCCCCCGCAAGTCGGTCGCCGAGTTCGGTTGGGTCGTCGGCCTGCCCGAAAAAGTCCGCACCGAGTCCTACTTTCATGTCCGCTACGCTCAGGAGCGGGGCGGCGAAGGGGAGGAGGCCCAGGCCCAGCCCATCTTCCACCGGCCCGCCTCGTCCGGCATCTACGCCGCTGTCGCCACCTTTGAACTGGCCCGCATCGGCTTCAACGACATCAGCCAGACCTATGCGATAGAAGAGAAGGAGCGGCTGCGGCGTTATCGGACCTTCCTGGAGAGCGTCCTCTACACCTTCGTGGAGCCCAACGGCGCTATGCGCGGCACCCAGAACCCCCACATCGTCGCCTTTGACGGCGTCATCACCGTCAGCCACGCCGTCCTGCCCGCGCCGACCATCAGCCCTCTGAGCGATAATTATAAGGAGCAGGTCCAGCAAGTCGCCCGAGCGCTGGACCCCGAGGGCACGCGGCTGTTGGTCTATCCCTTCGGCAACATGGCCGAATTTGCCGCCACTATGCGGCAGATTATAGAGGGGACCCGCTCCTATCGGCTGTTCGGCGAAAGCGGAGGATGAGGATGGGCTGGCTGGTTGCGCGTTACCAACCGGTGGGTCTCTTCTCCCTCCGGCCGGGGGAGACCACCGCAACGGGAGGGCAGAGTTTGCTGATTCCCACGCCCTTCGCCATCCGGACGGCGCTCCTGGACGCGGCGATTCGGGTCCAGGGGGTAGCGCAGGGCCCTCGGGCCTTTGAGGCCATCCGAGCCCTGCGCCTGGCCCTCCTTCCTCCGCCGCAGGCCGCAGTCAGCGGCCTCCTCGTCAAAATCCTCAAGCCGGAACGGGAGGCCGAAGAGCGCGGCCGGGCGATGCAGCGCACTGTGGCCTTCCGGGAGTACGTCCACCTCCAGGGAACCCTGGCGCTGGCTCTGGGGGGCGACCCAGCCCGTCTGGAGGAGGTGGCCCCCCTGCTGACCCACATCACCTACCTGGGCAAGCGGGGCTCCTTTCTCCAACTGCTGGCGCCGCCGGAATGGACGGAAACGCCGGACGACCGCCCACCGGAAGGGTTTGTTCCCCTGATCCCGTGGAATGGGGCCGGTTCTTCCGCCTTCCCCCTGGGCCACATCCAGCGCCTGGACGATTGGGGACCGGACCTGACCTTTGAGAAGGTCAACGTATACACATCCGAGGGGATCCGGCTCGGGCGCGACCGGGTTCGGTTTGACGTCGTGCTCCCCTATCGGCTGGTTCGGGCCGGCCGCGGGTTCGCGGTATATGCCTGGACCCTTTGAGGGGGTCTTCCCTTCTGACCAAGGAAAACCTTTTTGCAGCGGCGATGCCGCCGCCACGAAAAACAGCCTTTAAGGAGGTCGCGTTGCTCTCCTTTACAGCCCACCGCCTGCATTTCATCGCCGAAGTCCGAACGCCGATGGAACTGAACGAGCACCAGGGGTCGGCCATCCGGGGCGCGCTCTTCCACGCCCTGCGGAACCGCTTTTGCGCCAACCGGGAGGCGCAAGAGTGCGCCCTCTGCCCCCTGGTCGCCGCCTGCCCCGTCGCCTTCCTGGTGAGCACCCTCCGGCCCGAAAGCCGCCGGGGCCGGGACATCCCCCGCCCCTTCACCCTCCAGCCGCCCCTCCCCGGCAGCGGCCATCCTGTCCGGCGGGGGGACCGTCTCGCCTTCCGCTACGAGCCGGGCGAGCGGCTGGAATTTGGTCTCACCCTCTACGCCCGCGCCTTGCAACTCTTTCCCTACGTCGTTCTGGCGGTGAGCGAATTTGAGCGCGGCGGAATCGGGCGCCGGACGGAGCAGGCCGACGGCTGCTGGCGGCGAGGCACCCTGACCATCCGCGAAATCTGGGCGGAGAACCCCCTCACCGGCGAGCGCCAACCCGTCCTCCGCGCCGGCGACCGCATGGTCCAGGTGCCGGATGTCCCCATTACCCATGCTCAGGTGGTCGCCGTGCCGGTTCCTCCGCCGGGCGCCGTCGTTACCCTGCACTTCCGCACCCCGGTCCGGCTCGTTGAGGAGGGGGCCCTGGTCAAGCCCCACCGGTTCACCTTCCGCCCCTTCTTTCAGCGGCTGATGGAGCGGCTGGAAGCGCTGAGCGGCCACTATGCCGACACCCCCCGGGTCTTTGACGACCCCAAGGGCCTCATCGCCGCCGCCGGGCAGGTGGAGGTGGTGGAGAACCGCCTGCGCTGGGAGGAGGTGTGGAGTTACTCCACGCGGCGTCGGGACGAATCCCCCATCTCCGGTCTGCTGGGCTCCGTCTCCCTGCGGGCCGGCGATTGGACCCCCTTCTGGCCCTGGCTCCTCTGGGGCCAGTTCACCCACGTGGGAAAGGACGCGGTGAAGGGGAATGGGTGGTATGGAGTGGGGAGTGGGGAGTGGGGAATGAAGCCGGAGCAGTTGACAATTGGAGAAATCGGAATACACTATATCTGAAACCGCTTGAAGCAGGACAGGAGGTCAGTATGAGCGAATTACAGATTCACCTGAAAACTCTCACCCCCCTCTGGACCGGCGGGGTGGACCAGACCTGCGACCGCCTGCACGAGACGGGGCTCATCGGTTCCCTGCGCTGGTGGTACGAGGCCCTGGTGCGCGGCCTGGGCGGCTATGCCTGCGACCCGACGAGCGAAGACCGCTGCGAGTATGACCCGAAACAGGCCGACCCGCCCGAAAAGCAACTCTGCGCCGCGTGTTATCTCTTCGGCTGCACCGGCTGGGCGCGGAAGTTCCGGCTGAAGGTATCGAATGGACAAAATCTCTTCAATGGACAGAATATCTTGATACCAAGCGGGGGAAAACACCAAACAAAGAAAGGTGAACGGGCAGGTGGTTGGTTTGTCTTCAACGAAA
>JANXCY010000030.1 GCA_025060135.1 Anaerolineae bacterium
TGCCGGGAAAACCCCATTTCCACGGAGGTCCAAAATGACGTACGTAATCACCAGTCTGTGCAAGCGGGCGGGAGCCTGCGTGGATGTCTGCCCCACCGATTCCATCCATTTTGTGGATGGGGACCCCAACTGGCCCACGTACTACATCAATCCTGAAACCTGCATTGAGTGTGGGGCGTGTGCAGCGGAGTGTCCCAACGAGGCCATCTTCCACGAGGATGAGGTTCCGGAGGCCTATAAGGCGGACATCCAGAAGAACGCCGATTATTACCGGATTGGCCCCGGCAAGGACCAGGTGTAGTGGTTCCGGGGGCTCCCGGTGCTACGTCTCCATACATACAGCCGGACTCATTTCCGGCAATGAAGGCCGTCCGCAAGGGCGGCCTTTCTGATTTCCGGGAGTGGGGCGAAGGCTGGGGGGGGGGGGGGGGGGGGGGGGGGGGGCGGCCCCCCCCCCCCCCCCCCCCCCCCCCCGCCCTGCCCCTCACTCCACCGTTACCGACTTGGCCAGATTGCGCGGCTGGTCCACATCGCAGCCCCGCCGGACCGCCATGTGGTAGGCCAGCAACTGCATCGGTATCACGTTCACCACCGGCGCCAGCAACGGCGGCGTCGGCGGTACAGTCAGCACATGGTCGGCCTTGAGGCCGATTTCCGTATCCCCCTCCGTCGCCAGCGCGATCACCCGACCACCCCGTGCCTTCACCTGCTCTATCTGGCTGATCATCTTATCGTACACGGCATCCCGCACGGCGATAGCCACCACGGGCATCCGCTCGTCAATCAGAGCAATGGGCCCATGCTTCATCTCCCCCGCAGGATACCCTTCGGCATGGATGTAGGAAATCTCCTTGAGTTTCAGCGCCCCTTCCAGCGCCACGGGATAGTTGATCCCCCGCCCCAGGTACAGGAAGTGCTCCCGGTCGTAGTAAGTCTGGGCCAGTTGGGTGTACTCGTCGCCGTGCTGGAGCACCCGTCCGACCAGGTCGGGCAGACGGGCCAGTTCATCCACCCGCCGCCGGAGTTCCTCCCCGGTCAATACGTTTCGCAGTTCCCCCAGATAACAGCCCAGCAGATAGAGGTCCACCAGGCTGGCGGTAAAGGCTTTGGTGGACGCGACGCCGATTTCGGGCCCGGCATGCATCAGGATATGGCCATCGGCCATGCGATGAGCCTGGCTGCCGATGACGTTGACGATGGACCATAGGCGAGCCCCCTTGCGGCGGGCCTCCTCCATCGCCGCCAGGGTGTCCACCGTCTCCCCGCTCTGAGTGATGGCCAGGACAGCGGTATTCCCGTTGAGCAGCGGGTCCCGATAGCGGAACTCGGAGCCGTAGTCCACCTCCACCGGAATACGGGCCAGCGCCTCCAGCATGAATTTCCCCACCAGCCCAGCATAAGCGGAGGTCCCGCATGCCACGATAACGATTCGCTCCAGACGGCGGGCTTCTTCGGGAGTTAGCATCAGCCCTTCCAGCCGCACCCGTCCGGCCTCAAAATCGGCCCGGCCGCGCAGAGTGTCGGTTACCGCCCGGGCCTGCTCGTAGATTTCCTTCTGCATAAAGTGGCGGTACGGCTCCTTGGCCGCCGATACTGGGTCCCAGGGGATGGTGTGGGGACGGATGGGAACGGGGCGCCCATCCAGTGTCTCCACGCGAACCTCGTCGCGGGTAACCACGGCCATCTGGCGGTCTTCCAGAAAGACCATCCGGCGGGTGTGGTCCAGGATGGCCGGGATATCCGAGGCGACGAAGTTCTCCCCCTCGCCCAGGCCAACGGTGAGGCCGCCCGCGTTGCCCAGCCGAACAGCGACGAGACGGTCCGGATGGCGGCGACTGAGGAAGAGGAACGCATTGGCTCCTTTCACCTGGGCCAGGGCCCTGCGCACCGCGTCCTCCAGAGAGGCCCCACCGGCCAGGTAACCTTCCACCAAATGGACGACAACCTCGGTGTCGGTATCAGAAGCGAAGCGGTGCCCCTCGGCCTCCAGTTCTTCCCGCAGCGCGCGATAGTTCTCTATAATGCCGTTGTGCACAACGGCCACATCCCCGGCCGGGCCCAGGTGGGGATGGGCGTTGCGCTCGCAGGGCGGGCCGTGGGTAGCCCAGCGGGTGTGGCCGATACCGATGGAGCCGCTGACCGGCGCTGCCCGTACTTTCTCCACCAGGGCGACCAGTTTCCCGGCTTCCCGCCGGACGCCAACGGTGCCGTCGGGCTGGAGGATGGCCAGTCCGGCCGAATCATACCCCCGGTACTCCAGCCGCTTCAGCCCTTCCAGGATGATGGGAGTAGCATCCCGTCCCCCCACGTAGCCAACGATACCGCACATGGTTCCCTTCCTGTAAACGGGTCAGGTTCCGATGAAACAGGTGGGGTCAGCCGCCAGATAGTCCCCTGTTAGTGCCAGGGCGCGTCCCCGGCATCCGCCGCAAAGGCCATTGTAGCGGCACTCTCCGCATTTGCCCTTCAGCCGGGTCTCCCGATACCGCAGGTCTTTTAGCACCGAAGCGTTCTGCCAGATCTTAGGGAACGGCTGTTCCCGCACGTTCCCGCAGGAGACATCCACAAACGGACAGGGCCAAACATCGCCATTGGGCTTGATGTAGACGAACCCCCGTCCAGCGGAGCACCCGTGAAAGAGCGGACGGGCCAGACGAAGCCAGAAACCGTTCGTCAGCCCCCGCTGCTCCAGGAGATACGGCCAGTACTGGGGACCAGCGACCGGTTCCACAATGGGGCGGATCGTCCGCTGTTTGCCGGCCAGGAAGCGCAGCAGCCGCTCGTTCTCCGTCAGGTCCAGCGAAGCGGCCGCGACCTGTTTGCCTCGCCCTACCGGGACCAGTTGATAGAGCAGCATAATACTGGAACCCATTTCGTCCGAGAGGGCCAGCAGCGAGTCCAGCAGGTCCATATTGTACTTCATGGCCGTTACGTTGATCTGAAGGAGAATCCCTGCCCGGCGCAGGGCGCGCATCCCCTCTACGGCCCGCCGGTACGCGTGGGGGCTGCCGCGCACAAAGTCGTGGACCGGTTCGGCTGGAGCATCCAGGCTGACGGCGGCACCGACCACCCCGACCCGCCGCAGGTCGCGGGCCACCCCGTCGTCAATCAGGGTCGCGTTGGTGGCGATGACGTTAGCAAAGCCGACCCGACGGGAGTGCTCCATCAGTTCAAAAATATCCGGACGCACCAGGGGTTCGCCTCCCGTGTAAACCAGCATCCGAAATTCCCGGACGTCCGCCAGGTCCTCTATACACCGCTTCGCCTCGGCAGTCGTCAATTCATCGGGAGCAGGCCGCCCGCCGGAGGCGTGGCAATGGATGCAGTGGAGGTTGCAGGCAGCGGTAACTTCCCAGGCCGGATGGGCCGGAAAACCGATGCATCCCATGCCGATGGCCCCCGCCGCCACCGGCATGGACCGGATACTTTCCCGAACCAGCCAGTGGGGGAGGTATCGCCATCCCACCAGCAGGCCGAAGTAGAGAATACTGGCTCCCTGCCGTAGCAGCAGAGAGGGGGGCCAGAACAACGGCCAGACTCTGCGATGGGGGCGAGGGTCATGGTCGCTCATCATCCGGGATGTGTCATCCCACCAGAAAGCCCAGGATATAGGCCAGGGTGGTTCCCAGGTTGACGGCGATGTTCAGGCCGCAGGCCACCTCCAGGCGACGGGGGTGCCGATATACCCCGCGCAGCACGGCCACCACCAGTCCCAGCGAGAGCAGAAAGACCGGCGCGTAGAACAGAAGCGTTGAGAGGGGCACACCAGCCGCCACGGAGCCTATCATCCCCAGCCACCCAAGTGCATGGGCCGCCGCGAACAGGCGGGCCCCGTTTTCCAGCCCCAGACGCACCAGCAGGTTGCGCTTCCGCGTCGCCTGATCAGCCACGTAATCCGGATACTCGTTCAGCAGGATAACGTTGAAGATGGTGGCCGCGATGGGAATGCTGACCCAGTGGATCAGGGAGTCCAACCGCCCATTGGGGAGGTAGTAAGCCACCGCCACGGGCAGCCAGCCATAGCAGAACGCGATCCAGAGTTCCCCCACGCCTCTGGCGGCCCATCGGACCGGAGGGACGGAATAGAAGAAGCCTCCGATCATCCCAATGATGCCCAGAGGGAGGGTCCAGGGGCCCGTGCCGTATCCCAGCCAGATGATCAGGCCCACCACTCCCGCCAGGACCAGAGCAACAATGCTCCCCACCAGCGCTCCCTTTGGGTCCAGCAGGCCTGCTGGCAACACCCCCGATCCCCCCGCGAAACGGTTGGGGTTCACCCGACGGGAAATCCGGTCTCCCTCATAGTCAAAGTACTCCCCGGCCAAATAGGTGCTGAGCATAATCAGCACCACTGCCAGAGTCCCCCAGCCCCAGAGGGTCCAGGGGAATACACCGGTCTCCTGGTAGGCCATCACGGCACCCAGCGCAAAGGGCAGGATGCCCACCGTGTGAAAGGGGGGACGGGCCAGTACGATCCAGCCCTTGATTTTCCGAACGATCGGCCATGGTACAGTGCTCATACGGACCTCTCCACCTTTCGGAATACTTCGTATCCCTCAGTCCCCTCCAATGGCCATTTCACCACCGATGGTGAACATAGGGACGGATGAGGGTATCGTAGACTTCCCGGATGCGGGCCATCTGTTCGGATGTCAGGGGCGGCAGGGCGGAAGCGCCCGCATTGTCCTCGGCCTGCTGGGGGCTCTTGGCACCGGGAATGACGACGGAGACCTCTTCAAACATCAAAATCCAGCGGAGGGCGAACTGGGCCATCGTCGCGCCGGGAGGGACCCATGGCCGCAGGGCCTCCACGGCTTCCAGCCCCACCTCAAAGGGGACCCCGGCAAACGTCTCCCCCACATCAAAGGCCCGACCTTCTCGATTATAGTTACGGTGGTCATCGGGCGGGAAGGTGGTCTCCCGGGTCATCTTGCCGGTAAGCAGGCCGCTGGCCAGGGGCACCCGCACGATGATCGCCACATCCCGACGGCGCGCCTCCCGGAAGAAGAGGTCTGCCGGTCGCTGACGGAAGATGTTGAAGATAATCTGCACGCTTTCCACGCCCGGGTACTCTATAGCCTTCAGCGCTTCTTCCACTTTCTCCACGCTCACCCCATAGTGCTGGATTTTGCCCTCCTGCTTCAGGTCGTCCAGGGCCTGGAAGACCTCCGGGCGGTAGTAGACTTCGGTGGGGGGGCAGTGGAGTTGGAGCAAGTCCAGTGATTCCACCCCCAGATTGCGAAGACTGCGCTCAACGAAACGGGTCAGGTTCTCTTTGTTGTACCCGTCGGCGGTATGGGGGTGCAGTCGCCGTCCCGCTTTGGTGGCCACATAAAAGGGTTCCCGGCGCTCCCGACGCAGGCGTCCAATGCGTTGTTCGCTCAACCCGTCGCCGTAGACGTCTGCCGTATCCAAAAAGTTGATCCCCACATCTAGGGCCCGATGGAGAGTGGCCATCGCCGTTTCGTCGTCCACCCGGCCCCAGTCCCCGCCAAGGGCCCAGGCCCCCAGCCCGATTTCCGAAACTTCCCATCCGATGCGTCCAAACCGACGATATCGCATTGGGCTCCTTTCTGATAGGAATCGGAGAGGTGTTCCGCCGTTCTCTCCCTACTCTACCGACGCCTCCCGCCGAAGGCTTCCCAGCAGGCTGGTAAACTCCAGGGGGAAGACGAATTTGGTTGCCGGGCTCTCCCCCAGTCGCCGGAGGGTATCCAGGTACTGAAGCGTCATCGTGTTGGGGTCTATCCGCTGGGCGACTTCAAAGATGTAGCGGAGAGCCATCGCGTACCCCTCGGCGCGCAGCGCCTGCGCGGCCCGTTCCCCTTCGGCCCGCAGGATAGAGGCCTGCTTTTCCCCTTCGGCCCGCAGGATGGCCGCCTGTTTCTCGCCTTCCGCCACCTTGATGGCCGCCTCCCGCTGGCCGTCCGCCTCGGTTACCATCGCCCGGCGGTTCCGCTCGGCGGACATCTGCCGGTTCATCGCCGCCTGAATCTCTTTCGGCGGCTCAATCTCCCGAATCTCCACGCTGGTTACCTTGACCCCCCACCGCTCCGTTACCTCGTCCAGTTTGACCCGCAGGACTTGGTTGATGTGCTCCCGCTGGGCCAGGACGTCGTCCAGCATAATGTCGCCGATGACAGCGCGCAGCGTGGTGGTGGCGATACCGATGGACGCCCGTCGGAAGTCTCCTACCTGGATCACGCTGGCCTCCGGGTCCACGACCTTCCAGTAAATGAGAAAGTCTACCCCAATGGGCGCATTGTCTTTGGTGATGCTGGTTTGGTGAGGGATTTCCATAAATTGCTCCCGCAGGTCCACCACCACTGCCCGATCGATCATTGGGATCAGGAAGACAACGCCCGGCCCTCTGGTGCCGATACAGCGGCCCAGCCGGAAGACGACCAGCCGTTCGTACTCCCGGACGATCCGGATCATAGAGAACAGCAGGATCAGCCCGATCAGGCCGACAAAGAAGATCAAGATGAGCATCAGGATTTCCATATCGCTCCTTTCAGGATGCACGATGCAAAGCGCATGTCGCGGGGCACAGGTCGCCGTCTCAGCCCTCGGTCCCGGGGCGTTCTCCGAGAGGGACGACGTGCACCCGCAATCCCTCCACCGCCACCACCCGGACCGGAGTGCCGGCGGGGATGGGGGTATCGGCGACGGCGGTCCAGAGTTCGCTCCGCACCTGGACGGTCCCGGTGGGATCAATGGGAGTGGTAGCGACGCCCTCCGCACCCACCAGGGTCTGAGGGCCGGTTCGGGCCGCCATGCGCTGGGCACGCATGGCCAGCCGGAAGACCCAGCCGAAGAGAGCGGCGGAGACCGCTGCCGCGCCGGCGACCACCCAAGGGGAGAGCGCGACGCCCTCGCCAGGCCGGAAGAGCAACACCGATCCGACCACCAGTCCAATGACGGCGGCCACCGTCAACCCACCGCTCTGGACTTTCAGGTCCACCAGGAAGAGGACCAGGGCCGCCAGCAGGATGCCCAGGCCGATGGAGTTGATCGGCAGGCGAGCCAGTCCCATCGCGGCCAGGAGCAGACAGATGACCGCCGCCGCCTCCGGAAAGCCAGTGCCGGGGATCGTCCACGCGGCCGCCAGGGCCCACAGTCCCAAAAGCAGGAAGATGTAGGCCACATTCGGGTTGGTCAGGAACTCCTGCAGAGTGGTCAACCAGTCTCCGCCCATCAGCCCTCCTTACTGGTCGCAGGGCGCCAGTCTCAGGGCGCAGGCCGCAAATGGTTCGCAGTGCGTCCCGAAGCGCCAAGACGTGGGGTAGAAGCACCTTCCCAATCGCTGTGCAGGGGACTGTGCTTCCGGCGCTGCGCGGCTGCCCGGAAACCTGGGGTGCCAGATACAACTGGCGCTACGTGCGTCCCCCACCACCGCTACTTTAAAATATCCGGATAATCCACTCCGCCCGCTTTCAGGTACTCTTCTATCAGGCCAGGCAGGCGCTCGGGGATTTCGCCGGAGCCCACCAGCACCTGGTCGCCGATGAAGAGCATAGGCACCCCGCGCCGGTTATCCGGTATCCCATAGGCGTCCATCACCTTCAGCCAGAGTTCGTAGTTGGCCTGATCGGAGACCGCCAGCATCCGGATCTCCAACTGGTCGCCGTACTGTTTCTGGAGCGGCGGCAGGACCTGCTCCATAACGATGTGGCAGTGGGGACAGGTCTCCGAGTAGAAAAGGACCGCCCGCACCACCGGCTTTGCGGGAGTCGTTCCCCCCGAGGAACATCCCACCAGCAGGGTTAAAATGAAGACTGCGATCAGGATTTGGCGCATATTCACCTCCGGAGTGAAAGCCGATGGGAAATCAACCTTCCTGGACGCTCTCGCGCCGTGCGTCCACCTTCGTTGACGCTTTCTCATAGGACGGCGCAGGCCGTCCTTGTTGCGAGCGGAGAGAAGCAACCTGGCCGAAGGCCCAGGAAAGACGACTTCAGTCGGCGCTGATTGGAAATCAGCCTTCCTGGGCGCTCTCGCGCCATGCGTCAACCTTCGTTGGCGCCCTCTCATCGGACGGCGCAGGCCGTCCCGTGGCTGAAGGCTCAGGAAAAACGACGCCTCGGGCGAGCCTTCGGCGTGGCCCTTCAGTCGGCGCTGATTGGAAATCAACCTTCCTAGGCGCTCTCGCGCCATGCGTCCACCTTCGTTGGCGCTTTCTTAAGGAACGGCGCAGGCTGTTCGTCGAAATCTGGCAGGCCGAACGGCCCGCGCTACGGGATACGCAATACGCAACACGCCACACCTTACGGCCGGGCAGTCATCACGGTGCGCAGCGCGTTGCAGGCCGGACAGATACCGCCTGGACGGATAATAGCAAAGCCGTCCTGCGGGTCATCGAAGTAGCGCAAAAAGTCTATGTTCCAGATGATGACAGCGCGCACCAGGCCGCTCTCCCGGGCCAGTTGGACCGCCTCCGCCAGCCAGGCCGCCTGCTGGGCGTTCGTCGTCTCCCGGGCCCACCAGAGGTGGTCCGGGAACGGGGGAACGCCCTCCTGGGACGCGTAGCCCAGTTCGGTGTAGAAGAGTTGTTTGGTGCCGCCGAAGATGTTGTAGTAGAGTTGCATCTGGGGCAGGAAGTACCAGGAATGGTGGTGGCGGCCGTCATCGGCGGGGTGGCCGCTGACCGCCGACGGCGGGGTGGCGCCGAAGTTGTAGTGGACGCCCAGGTAGTCCATGCAGTCGGCGCCGCCAGCGGCGTAGATGCCCTGCAGGAACATCCGGTCGTCGCAGCCGGTGGGCGTGCACTGGTCAAAGGCGCCGGTAGGAGCCGGCGCAGCGGCGATGATGAGCGTGTTGGGATTGACTGCTTTGACCGCTTTGTAGGTGGCGCAGAGAAGCCGAGTGTAGGCCTCCGGACTGATATATCCAGGCTGCCATTCTCGGTCCACATTCGGCTCGTTCCAGACTTCTATGGCATCCGCTCCAGCGGCGGCCAGGCGCGCTGCCCAGCGGGCAAAGTTCTCCTCAAAGCCCTGCTGGGTCACCATGCCCGCTGGCCCCACGGTGCCAATCAGTATCTTGAAGCCACGCCGGTGGGCCGCGCCGATGACGGGCGCCGTCTCCTGGGGGTAGCGGACCTGAGCCTTGACCCAGGTCATCCCGGCCTGGCGCATCTTGTCAGCGTAGGGAAGGTCCAGGTTCCAGACGTGGCCGCCGATCTCAAAGGGGCCGCCCCGGGCCAGGGTGCCCGGACTCTGTTCCGCCAGCGCGGCCAGGCCGCCGGGCAGGGGGCCGAAGACGGCCTGGACCTTCTCCGGCTCGTACACCTCCAGCATACATTGCCACCAGTCGACTCCCTCTGTCTTTTGCAGGTGCCACCAGTTGATGTCGGGCCAAAAGTAGCGCCAGCGGTAGAGGGCCGGAGCCCGCTCCCAGCCGTAGTCGGCGGCCAGCGCGGTCAGGTCCACGTAGTATCCAACGGGGACTTTTTCCATTGGACGGCCCCCCTGGGCGGCAGCGCGCGCGTCCTCCTCCCGGGCCTTCAGGTCCCAGGGGGCCACCCGCAACGGTTCTCCCAGACTGCCATCCTGCCGGGCCGCCCGCAGGTAGACCCGCCAGTAGGTCTCGTTCCCGACGTCTTCCCGGACCAGCAGGATACGCGGCGGCGTCTCATCGTAGGGGCTCTGGTCCAGGTCGACCGCCCGCCCGCAGAGGTGCCAGTTGTGGCGTTGTTCGGCGTTCTCCATAGGCTGCCAGGCCAGGGCAACCGTGGAGAGGTAATCCCACCCGGCCTCTTCGGCGACGCGCCGCCGCAGGGCCTGGAAACTGTCGTCCACCCGATCGTTCAACCGCAGCCATTCGTATTGCTCACTCGGATCGGGCAGGTAGACCAGGGACCGAAGGGTCTCGGTGGTGGACGCCGAAGACTGGACAAATTCGGTGTAGAGGGACGGTTCGGTCGCCGGTTCGGCAGCACGGGCCCGGGCCATCGCGCGGGCCGAAAGGGGCACTGGACTCCAGACCGGACGGGAGATGAGGCCCGGGTCGCTGTAGATTTCCTGGGAGAGGCCCCATCCGTAGAGGCTGGATGCGATGAGGTAGGAGCGACCAGCGCGCCGGTAGACGGTGAGCAGGCTTTGGCCGTCAGGAGCCCAGGTGGGGGCGGAGCCGGAGCCGAAGAGGTCGGTGGATGAGAGGCGGAGCAACGGCTGGGCCTGGGGGCCGCCGCGCGCCGCCCACTCCAGTGTGCTGACCTGGACGGTGGCGTAGCCGGCGCGGGAAAGGGTATAGGCCAGCCGCTTCCCGTCGGGCGACCAGGCCGGGTCCGATTCGTTGACGTCCGGGCTATTGGTCACGTTGATCTCCGTGCCCGCCAGGTCGCCGTCCACAAAATACAGGAAAATATCCTGGTTACCATTGCGGTAGGAAACGAAGGCGATCGCCGATCCATCGGGCGACCAGGCCGGGCTGGTGTCCGGGGCGGGGTCGGTGGTGAGCCGTTGGACGTTGTTCCCGTCGGCGTCCATAACGTAAATATCCAGATTGTCTTGGCGGTAGGACTCGAAGGCGATTCGTTTGCCGTCGGGCGACCAGGTGGGGCCGCCATCAAAGCCAGGGTAGCGAGTAAGACGGATCAGCGCGCCGCCTTCCAGGTCCAGCAAGTAGATGTCCCAGTTGCCACCGCGACGGGACGCGAAGGCCAGCAGGGAGCCATCAGGCGACCAGGCCGGGTCCCGGTCTTCCGCCGGGTCGCCCGTCAGGCGGACGATTTCGCGGGTGGTCTGCTGAATGGCGTAGATGTCGGAATTCCCGTTGCGGCGAAGGGTGAAGGCGACAACACCGCCGCTCCCAAAGGGAGTGGGGGTGGGACCGGTGGTGGGGCTGGGGAGCGATGTCGGAGTAACGACGACGGTAACCACCGGCGGGCGGATGCTCAGGGCGACGCCAGCGCGATAAAGGGCAATGCCCAGCGCGGCCAGGACCAGCGCATTGGCTAGGACCAGCAGAGCCAACAGGCGCACAGCGCGCGCGGAGAGAACGACAGGCGAGGCCCCGCCATGGCTTCGTGCTGGATGGCCAGAGGCGCACGATGCATCGGGTGTTATGGGTTTCCGGATAGCCGGGCGGCGCAGAGAGTTCCGCATGGCAGCCCAGAGCCATTGAGGGAAGGAGCGTCCTTCCGAGTGAACGACCGGCGGGTCACTCATCGAGTTCCCATTTACCGTGAAGAACGAGGATGATTCGAGCCTATCTGCAAACTCAGGCCCTTCAGGGACTTACGGCGCGCTATAGCGCAGGCTGCCTGCACCCGTACACACTAACAGCCTGCGCTATGGGACTCCAGCATTTGTTAGACAGGCTCTTAGCGTGACGCATTACCGTAGCCCAGGCCGTCAGACCGGTGGGCTGCAGGCGAACACTTTGCGCTACGCATCCTTCGCTGATGCTCCAGGAGCCGGTACGTAACTTCTGGGATAAACTACCATTCCCGGTGCCGGTTTTGGAGTTGCCTCAAAACCCGCGTCCTCTTGCTGGCTGCCAGTCCCGCACTTCCAATCGCAGGCGGGGCTCACCGTTCCAGTCGCTGCGCCGGAGATGATAGACCACATCCACCCGCTCTGGCATCTGCTCAGCCCACTCGCCCTGGCGGAAGGCGATGCCGTCCCAGATAGCCCATCCGTCTGAGAGGGAGAGCCGCAGATGGGCGTTGTCGGCACCAGCGGGCGCGGCCCGACGCACCTGGACGTTGCGGCTCAGAAACAGTGGCTCCGGATTCCCCGCGCCGAAGGGGCAGAGGGCCTGGATGGCTGTCCAGAGGGGCCAGTTCACCTGCTGGAGGGGGATTTCGGCGTCAACGGTCAGGTAAGGGACCAGTTCCCGTCCCGCCAGTTCCCGCGCCGCGATGTTCAGTAAGCGATGCTTCAGCGCTTCCAGATGGCGGGTGAGCACAGTAAACCCAGCAGCAACGGTATGGCCCCCGTAACGGATGAGCAGGTCGGCGCATTCGTCCAGGGCGCGGGTGATATGGAACTCCGGGATGGAGCGAGCCGACCCCTTGCTGACCTCCTCTCCCTGCTCCACGACCACCACTGGGCGGTAGAACTCTTCCACCAGCCGGGAGGCCACCAGTCCGACCACTCCGGTGGGGAATTCGGGGTCAGCAATAAAAAGGAGCAGAGCATCGGCCTCCCGCTCCCGAACGAAGGCGCGGGCTCGCTCCTGCATCGCTTTTGTCCACCGCTGTCGCTCCTGGTTCAACGTGTCCAGTTCCCGAGCCAGATGCTCTGCCTCTTCCGGCGAGCCAGTAGTCAGCAAGCGATAAGCCAGTTCGGCGTGAGCCATTCGTCCGGCGGCGTTCAGGCGGGGGCCCAGTACGTAGCCGATGGCCCAGGTGTCCACCTCGCCAGGACGCAGGCCCGAAGCCCGGATCAGCGCGTCCACGCCCACGCGCGGCGCGCAGTTGAGCCGTTCCAGCCCCCGGCTGACCAGATACCGGTTCTCTCCCGTCAGGGGAGCCAGGTCCGCCACCGTTCCCAGCGCGACCAGGTCCAGCAATTCCTCTTCGTCCAGAGGGATGCTGCCAGGAAGAGGGACCCGACGGTTGGCCCGAAGAAGGGCCTGGGCAAGTTTGTAGGCCAGGCCAACCCCCGCCAGTCCTTTGTAGGGATACGGGCATTCCTCCTGTTGGGGGTTCACCACTGCCACCGCTGCCAGCGGGTCCGTCCCCACCAGATGATGATCGGTAACAATAACGTCCATTCCCAGTCGGCGGGCGTGGGCAACCTCGCGCGGGAAGCGGATACCGCAATCCACAGTTACCAGCAGGCGGATTCCGGCCCCGGCCAGTTCCTCTATGGCCCGCCGATTCAGGCCGTACCCCTCCTCCACTCGGTGAGGGATATAGGAACGGACGTCCGCACCCAGAGCCTGGAGCGCGATCACCAGGAGGGCCGTCGCGGTAACCCCGTCGGCGTCAAAATCGCCGTAGACAGCGATCGGCTCCTTCTGCCGGACTGCCTGTCGGATCCGGGCAACAGCCCGATGCATCCCCCGAAGGACAAAGGGGTTATCGGGCCCAGCCCGCCGCTCCAGAAAGGCCCGCGCGGCCTCCGGATCGGTCAGGCCCCGGTTGTAGAGAATCTGAACGACCAGCGGATGGAGGTCAGAGAGCCGGGAACGGTATGGCTCCGGTGCGGGAGGGGCGATCTGCCAGCGATATTTCGCGTATCGCATAGCGCGTATCGCTCACCGCTTATCGTGCATCGCGCATCCCGGGTTACGTCCGCATTTTACCACAGGCGAAGAAAAAGACCAAACAAAAAGGGTTCCGATTGAGACCCCATCGCCGCAACCGGAACCTTTACACCATGAAGGTCCCCAGGGTACCCAAAGACCCAAATGGACAACCGTTGTGCCTTTTGCGCTGAAATTTTGAGGGCCGGGGAAGCCGCCGCCCGGCCATCGCCGGCTCCCCGGCCCTCACCAAAGGAGGAGAAGAAGAGACACCGCCCCTGACTCCGGTTCTTATTCTACCTTATCCCTCTCCTCCTTGCTGGACGGAAACCTGACGATTCCCTGACGATTTCCCTACGCTCTGGGCCCCTCGGGCCCAAGGGATCCATGGACAGCGCTTTACAAAACCGGAAATCATGGCATCATGAAAGCAACTACGCACCTCTCCGAGCGGTTCAGACAATGGTGAAGGCGGATACGGCATCCGATAGCCATAGGTCCTGGCCTGTACGTGCACGCGAACGGCCCACACTACGGTCTTCCAGGAGATACTCACGTAGCCTCTGACCATGATGCTATCCAGCGGTTTCAACACGGGATCCGAGGATCAGCCGCTAACCCGCGCGGATCCGCAGCGTGGGCGCCCGCCCCTGCTGGTCATCGTTGGGCCAACGGCGGTGGGCAAGACAGCCCTTTCTCTCTACCTGGCCGAACGTCTGGAGGGCGAGGTGGTCTCCGCCGATTCCCGCCTCTTCTACCGGGGGATGGACATCGGCACCGCCAAACCCACCCGAGAGGAACGGACGCGGATTCCTCACCACCTGATTGACATCGCCGACCCCGATGAGACTATCGGGCTGGCCCGATTTCTGCACCTGGCACAGGCAGCGATGGCCGACATCCATGCTCGTGGCCGCCTGCCCATCGTGGTCGGTGGCACGGGACAGTACGTGCGCGCGCTGGTCGAAGGCTGGACTCCCCCCGCCGTCCCCCCGGACCCCGCGCTGCGGGCCGAACTGGAGGAACAGACCCACCGGGAGGGGCTGGAGGCCCTCCTGGCCCGGCTGGCCACGCTGGACCCGGAGGCCGCGGCCCGGGTGGACCCTCGTAACCCTCGCCGAGTCGTCCGGGCACTGGAAGTCGCCCTGCGCGCCGGCCCTGCCAGGCCCGGTCGTATTCCCCCACCCTATGATATCCTCCAGATTGGGCTGACGATGGAGCGCGCGGCCCTCTATGCCCGCGCCGACGCCCGGCTGGAGGAGATGATTCGGGCCGGGTTGGTGGAGGAAATCCAGAGACTGCTGGAGGCCGGTTATGGCTGGGACCTCCCCGCGATGTCGGCCCTCAATTACCGACAGTTCCGCCCATACTTTGAGGGCCGGGCTCCGCTGGAGGAGGTCCTGATACAGATCCGGCGGGCCACCCGGCGGTTCATCCGTCATCAGTACAACTGGTTCCGCCTCAGCGACCCGCGTATCCGCTGGTTTGATGCCGCCCGAACGCCGCCAGAGGAGATTCTGGCGGTGGTCCGGGCATGGCTGTAAAGGGTAAGGGTGGCCTCAGAGAGGTCCAAACACCGCTCCCTGGCTGGCAGCGCCCACATGGCGGGCATAGAAGCGCAGAAATCCCGGCGGAATCTCCTTCTGCGGGGGGGTCCAATCCCTCATCCGTGCCTGCAACTCGCGCTTGCTCAGGTGGACGTTCAGGGCACGGGCCGGGATGTCGATTTCAATAATGTCGCCGTCCCGCAGGGCTGCCAGCGGCCCGCCCATGGCGGCCTCCGGGCAGACGTGCCCGATACAAGGCCCCCGTGTGGCTCCGGAAAACCGCCCATCGGTGACCATCGCGACGGAGTCCGACAGGCCCATCCCGACCATAATGGCCGCTGGCAGGGATAACTCCCGCATCCCCGGTCCCCCGCGCGGCCCCTCGTAGCGCACGACCAGCACATCCCCGGGGTGGACCCGCCCACCCAGCAGACACTCCTGCACGTCCTCCTCCCGGTCAAATACCCGCGCTGGCCCCCTGTGGCGCATCATGGCCGGAGAAACCCCGCTGACTTTGACCACAGCGCCATCCGGGGCCAGGTTGCCCCGGAGCACCGCGATCCCGCCTGTGGGGGCCAGTGGCGCATCCAGTGGCCGGATGACGTCGGGGTTGGCAATGACCGCGCGGGCGGCCACTTCCGCCAGTGTGCCGCCAAAGGCGGTGGGGACGTCCAGGTCCAGGAGCGGCGCCAGCCGCTTCAGGAGGGCCGGCACCCCGCCCGCGCGCCCGAAGTCGGAGACGGTGTGAGGAGAGGCGGGCTTGAACCGGGCCAGCAGCGGCGTCTGACGCCCCAATTCGTCCCACTCCTCCAGCCGGAGTTCGTACCCCAACTCCGTTGCCAGCGCGGCCAGGTGCAGCACCAGGTTGGTGGAACCGCCGATGGCCTGCACCACCCGGATGAGGTTTCGGAGCGCCGAGGGGGTCACAACGTCCCGTAAGGTGACGCCGCGCTCCAGGCTCTCCACCGCCTGCCGCCCGGCGGCCCGGGCCAGGTCCAGCAGCGCAGAGTGGACCCGGCGCGAGCCAGGTTCCGTGGCCGGGAGGGTCGCGTTGCCGGGCAGGCTGAGCCCCGCTGCCTCCAGCACCACGCACATCGTGCTGGCCGTGCCCATCATATTGCAGACCCCGGGACCGGGGCAGGCCGCCCGCTCCATCTGGCGCAACTGGCGCAGGGTGATTTCCCCCCGCCGGGCCCGGCCGATGGCTTCCTTGATGTCGCTGGTTACCACGCGCTCCCCGCGCCACTCCCCTTCGGCCATCAGCCCGCCGCTGACGAAGACGGTGGGCAGGTTGAGCCGCGCGGCCGCCATCAGCATTCCTGGAACGATTTTGTCGCACGAGGCCAAGCAGACCAGGCCGTCCAGCCCGTAGGCCCGGGCGGTCAGTTCTACCGAGGCCGCGATGACCTCGCGGCTGGGCAGGACAGCATGCATCCCGGCGCCCTGGCAGATACCGTCGCAGAGGGCAATGGTGGGGTACGCGGTGGATGATGAGGAGCTCTATCCGGGCGTTCGGTGCATCGGCGCGCCGATCTGGGGGTACGATGGGGCGGTTCTGGCTTCTCTGGGAATCTCCGGCCCGGCGACCCGCCTGCAATCCGACCTGATTCCCCGCCTGGGTCGGATGGTGATGAAATCCGCGCAGGAAATCTCTGAGCGCCTGGGTTACCTGCTTTACGGTAACTGCAGCCGGTGAGCATGCTCCCTTCTGGTCATTGGGGCCGCTCTGCCAGCGTTACCCTTACCCGCATCTCCTGACCGTCTCGGAGGAGGGTTACCTCCACTGTATCCCCGACGCGCGTTTGGGAATCCAGATAGATGTTCAGTTCCTGGAACGTTGGGACCGGGTGGCCGTTAATGGTGGTGATGATGTCGCCACCTATGGGAATCCGGTATCCGCCGATACGGACGAGTTGAGTTCCGCCCCGAATTCCGGCTCGGTCCGCTGGCCCGCCCGGCACTACTGCCAGCACCAGCAGGCCCTGCTCCACCGGCACCTCCATACCAGCCCGTTGCAGTGCCTGGATCCACTCCGGGGTCAGGGAGAGGACCTGGACTCCCAGCCAGGGATGGGGATAGCGTCCCTCGGCAATCAGGTGCGGCACCACCCGCCGCACCGTGTTGGAGGAAACCGCGAAGCCGATGCCCGCGGAGGCCTGGCTGGGGCTAATAATCTGGGAGTTCACCCCGATGACCCGTCCCTCCAGGTCCAGCAGGGGGCCGCCGGAGTTACCGGGATTAATGGCGGCGTCGGTCTGGATGGCCTCTCCGATAAAGCGGCCATCCGGGCTCTGGATGACCCGTCCCAATGCGCTAATCACTCCCAAGGTCATAGTTCCCACCTGCCCGAAGGGGCTACCAATGGCGATGACGAACTGCCCCACCCGCAACTGGCTCGAATCGGCCAGCGGAAGGGGGTCGGGCAGGTCCTCTGCTGGGATGCGGAGGACGGCCAGGTCCGATGACGGGTCTATCCCGACCATTTCCGCCGGGAACGACCGACCATCGGCCAAGGTTACCACCACCGACTCGGCGTTCTCCACCACATGGTAGTTGGTGACGATGTGCCCCTGGTCGTCGTAGAGGAACCCGGATCCGGTCCCTTCCTGGGGGGTAGGTTGCATAAAGAAGTCGTAGGTAATGATCCGGGAAGTGATGTTGACAACAGCCGGTGCGGCCTGTTCGTAGATGGCTACCACCCGGGCCTCCAGAGCGTTGAACGCTTCGGCGGGAACGGTGGGTAGAACCGGCGGGGCAGGGGTCGCTGTGGGAGGGAGGATCGGTACTGGGGTGGGGCTGGGCAGGACGGCCGCTGGCATGGCACAAGCCACAGCCGGTCCCAGCACGAACAGGAATACCAGTATCCACCGCCAACAGGTTTTGATCGCCATAGGATGCCTCCTTTGGAGGAGAGGTTGGGTTACGATCGCCTTCGGCGATCGTAACCTCCGGATACTCTCAATAAAAAAGCGACCCACCCGGGGTCGCCTTCGGCTTTCAGCGCGGAGGGCACCAGGCCGGACCTACCTGGTCAGCAATTCTCGCACGACCTCGTTGACCAGCCGGCCATCGGCGCGCCCCTTCATGCGGGGCATCAGGACCTGCATTACGGCGCCCATATCCCGGGGGCTGGTGGCTCCTACCTGCGCAATAACGGCACGGGCCTCAGCGGCGATTTCTTCCCGGCTGAGCATCCGGGGAAGATAGGATTCCAGGATGGCCAGTTCCGTCTCCTCTTCGGCCAGCCGGTCCGTGCGAGAGGTTCCCCGCAATTCCTCTATGGTTTCCTGGCGGCGCTTGACCTCTTTCTGCAGCACGGCGATCAGGGACGGCTCGTCCAGTTCGCCTCCCTGGTCGGCCTCCGCCAGTTGAATGGCGGCCAATGCCATCCGGATGACGGCTTTCCGGCGTTCATCCCGGTTGCGCAACGCTTCTTTCAGGTCCTGCTGCAGGCGGTCTTTCAATCCCATTGCTGGAGTTCCCTCGCAGATACTGGCGCACCTCCGGGTCGTTGCATCAGCGGACAGGGTAGGATGGTAGACCGCTCTATAGCCCGTAGATGGACTCGTTTTCTGTCCATTATGGCGCCTGCCGCTATTCCGTTCGGATTACCCGTATCGCTGCAAACTGCGCATCGTTGTCCGGCGGCTCTTGCGCAACTTGGCCGCTTTCCGGCGCTTGCGCAGGATCGTGGGCGGTTCATAGAACCGGCGCCGCCGAATCTCGGACAGGATGCGCTCGTTTTGTACTTTTTTGTTGAACCGACGCATTAAGGAATCCAGCGATTCTCCTTCTTCGGCTACCACTCGCGCCACGCCCCGTTCACCTCCTCTCGTTGTGGGATGAGCGTTCCCAATTATAACTATCTTCCAAAGGTTGTCAAGCGGCGCTCTCTGGGGCTGGCGGAGAGGGAACCTGTGTCCATCCGCGTCCCGCTTCCGATGAAGTTTAATGGAGCCGCTGGATTGCATCCACCTGAGCGGGGTCCCCTCCACCAATGGGGCAACGCAGCCGAACGTACCGATATGAATATCCCGCCGGGCACCATACGCCGATGTCTATGGTGATCCCCGTGCCCGGAAAGGGATAGAGCGCATCAGAGGGGATTTGCTCATTATCCTGTTCCCCATCAGCATCAGCAGCGTAGGCATCTATGTTGGTTCCCATCACACCGCCGGGGTTACCATCCCATGCGAAAACGGTGTACCACTGGCTCGCATCAGGAGAAACCTCTATAATGATAAAATCCAGGTGAATACCTGGCCGATTGGGCCATTCAAAGAAGACCAGATCAGAGCCAGGGCCGTCTATGATGCCCGTGCCCTCGCCGAAATCCAGCGTAACAGACGCTCCTTCTCCCAGGCTCAGTGCCTGCCCATCGGAGGGCCCGCCAGCCTGGCCACAGTTGGGGTTATCGGGGTCGCAGGTTACGTGAGTCGTGGTGGTGTATGGACCGATGTCATACGGCTGTACCTGAACCAGGTTGCTGAAGCCGAATGCGAAGCCTCCCGCATCCAGTGCGGCTACATAGTAGGTATACACGGTGCCGTTCACCACCGAGTTGTCCAGATGGGCCGTTCCCGAAGTTTCGGTGATGACGGTGTAGGGGCCGCCATTGGCCCGATAAACCCTGTAGAGGGACGGCGGGGGGTTGACCGCATCCCACCCCAGGCTAACTTCGTTGCTGCCGGCCGCGGCGCGCAGCGCAAAGGAGACCGGCGTCGGGGTGGAGGTCGGCGTAGGAGTAGGCGTAGCCGTTGGCGTTGGGGTGCGGGTGGGCGTGGGCGTCGGGGTGGGGGTCGGCGTAGGAGTAGGCGTCGCCGTTGGCGTCGGAGTGCGGGTAGGAGTGGGCATGGATGTGGGCGACGGGTACATCGGTGGGGTGGAGGTGGGAGACGCCGTCGGCGGGAGAGTGGGGGATGGAGGAAACGTCGGAATGGGGCGTGGGCGCGTCGGAGTCGCCCGGGGAGATGGAGTGGGGGACGGCCCGGATGTGGGGAGGGGAGAAGGCAGCAGGGCCGTTGCGGTGGCCGGGGCCCGAGGCGTCGCCGTCGCGGTGGGGAAGGGGACAAATATCTGGGGCGGCACCACCACCACCGGTCCCAGGGGGGTGAGGATGCGACGAAGGTCCCAGAGCGGGGTCAGAATCTCCGGGCGCAGGGGCTCGATCATCGGGAAGGGTGTCGCCAGGGAACGGTCCGGGTCCATTGCGGATGACATTCCGGCCGCCACTTCCCACCGGCGCGGCATCCGGATGGCGATTTCGGCGGCGATCAGGATGCAGGCCAGCCCGAGGGCCAGGATCAGCGCGAAGATGGCCCACTCGCTGCGCCCCCATCGCCGGCTGATCAGGGGTCGCTCCGTCATGAGGGCTGCTCCTGAAGGCGATGGCTTTCTTCCTGGGAAGCCATCGGACATGGGAGGTAGATGCGGAAGGTGCTTCCAGTGCCAGGTTCACTGAAGACCTGAATCTGCCCTCCATGGGCTTCCACAATGGCCCGGGTGATATACAGGCCCAGGCCCAATCCCCGCACCGTATCGTCGGCGGCTGGGATGCCCCGATAGAAGCGGGTGAACAGGTGTCTCTGAACCTCCGGTGGAATGCCCGTGCCCGTATCGGCGACTTCCAGAACCAGCCCGTCGTCCTGGGCCGTGATCCGCAGGGCGATGGTTCCTCCCTGAGGAGTGTACTGAGAGGCGTTTCGGAGCAGGTTGATGAGGGCCCAGCGGAGTCGTTCCGAATCGGCATGGATAGAGGGAAGGCGGTCCGGTATTTCCACTTGGAAGTTCAGGCCGCTGGCCTCCAGGCGGGGCCGCCATTCCCGGGCCAGTTCCTCCACCAGGGTCCTCAGAGCCACAGGACGTTTCCGCAGGGCCAGACGGCCGCCCGCTTCCATTTCGGAGAAGTCCAGAAGGGTGCCGATCATGGCAATGAGCGCTTCCGTGTGATGGGCGATGGTCTGGAGAAACGATTGCTGCTGGTCGCTCAGGGGCCCTCCGGCGCCAGCCAGCAGGAGGTTGCTATAGCCCCGGATGGCGGTCAGCGGAGTGCGCAGTTCGTGGGAGACGTGGGCAACAAAGGCGTCTTTCAACTGTTCCGCTTCCACTTCAGCGGTCACGTCCCGGAGGACGATCACGGTCCCCAGGCGCTGGCCCTCTTCGGTGCGCACAATGGCGGAATGGGCACTGACCACTTTGTTGCCGATCTGGAAGCGGCGGCTCTCCACCAGCCAGGGATTGTCCGCGCTGTCGGGCCGGACATCGGCGGCGGGGAGTTCCCGGAGCGGGCTCATTATGAAATGGGAAGCCAGTTCGTTCAGGAGATATTCAGCGGCAGCATTCAGGGGAATCAAGTTTCCCTGGGCATCTTCCAGGATAACCCCATCGCCAATGCTGGCCAGGATGGCCCGCAGTTGACCCAGGGTCTCTTCCAGGGCCTGGGTCCGCTCCAGCAGACGGGCCGCCATTTCGTCAAAGGTGGTGGCCAGTACGCCAATTTCGTCGGTGCCGCGAATGCCCGTCCGGCAGGAGAGGTCGCCTTCGGCGATGGCCTGGGAGGCCATGGCCAGGCGTTCCAGCGGGTGGGTGATCCGCCGGGCAATCAGGTAGCCGATGACGATGACGGCCCCGGTCATCAAACCGAAGAGCAGGGCGTAGATGTTGCGGCTGGTGGTCCCAGCCCGAACGATAAACTGGGCGGGCAGGGCCACGCCGAAGACCCCCAGGACGTCGTTCCCGACCCGGAGGGGGCCCCGGGCCAGCCGGTACCAGCGCCCCCGAATCTGGACGTTTTCGCCAACGGTGGTCTCCGGGTTGTAGAGACATCGCTCGTACAGGTCAACGGGGATAGAGAGTTCGTCCAGCAACCGGGCGGCGTCCAGCGGCTGTTCGGGGATGGCAAAGGTGGTCCCCACTGCCCGACCGCCGTCCAGGTAGACGGTTACATCCGCCATGGAGGTGGATTTGAAGTAGAGCAGGAGGGTATCCAGAGAGGTTCCAACGATCACCGCGCCGACCAGCCGGTTGTGCAAGGGGACGGGAATGGTGGTCAGGTAGTAATAGCGGCCGTCGGTCGGGTGGCGGGCCAGGCCGCGTCGGGGAGAGCCCGCCGGGTCTCCGGCTGCCAGCAGGGTCCGGACGATCTCTGGGGGCTGGAAGAGGTCCTGCGGGGCCCCGTAGGAGCCGTCCGGTCGGCGCAGGAGGTGCAGCACCGGCTGGTCGTCGGCGTCCACGATGACCAGCAGTTCCGTTCCCAGTCCGGCGGCAACCGGAGTGGCCAGGCCAGCGACCTGCGCCGTATCTTTTGCCTGCAGTGCTTCGCCCAGACCGCGCGTAAAGGCGACCATTCGGGCCGCCTCCAGATGCCGGACTTCGTAGCGGGCCAGGCCATCGGAGACGACCCGTCCGGCTTCCAGGAGATGGTTGGTCAACCGCTCGTCCAGGGAGCCCGCCACCAGGTAGGTAACCACGTAGGTGCCGATGACGGCTACCAGGATGGTGAGCACCAGGTAGGGAAAGATGATTTTGCCGCGAACAGGAACGCTCAGCGACAGGAAGCGCTGACGGCGGGAGATGGGCGGTGGCCGATTCCCCGTCATGGTTCTCTGCTCCTGGTCTGCGCAGAGGGAGCGGTTGGCTTCCCCTCTTTGAGTATACGGTTGCCTGGTTCAGAAGCAGGTTTCAGAAACGTTTCAACTTGGGAACAACGGCCTGCGCGGAAGGGGATGTGGGATACCGTTATCGCGCCAGCACGAAGGCCAGGTCGTTCACGTTGGTGCCCGTAGGGCCAGTGATAATGAGGTCTCCCAGGGCGGCAAAGAAGGGATAGGCGTCGTTGCGGGCCAGGTAGTCGGCGGGGTCCAACCCCCGGGCACGGGCATGAGCAACGGTGCTTCCATCCGCGAAGGCACCGGCAGCGTCGGTGGGGCCATCGGTGCCGTCGGTGGCCAGGGTGGCCACCAGGACGTTCTCCCATCCTTCCAGCGCCAGGGCCGCTCCCAGAGCGATTTCCTGATTGCGGCCTCCCTGGCCTGGGCCGCGCACCGTAACCGTTGTCTCGCCGCCCAGGACCAGGCAGGCCGGAAGGGGCAAGGGACGGCCAGCCCAGGCCTCTTCTTTGGCCAGTGCGGCCAGTACCCGCCCTATCTCCCGGGCCTCTCCTTCCAGATAAGTGGTCAGGAGAGCAGCATGGAATCCCAGCGCCTGCGCCCGTTCCACGGCCGCCTCTGCCGCCGTACGGTTCTCGGCCACAACGACGGTATGGACAGCAGTGAATAGCGGGTCCCCAGGCTTGGGGGTCTCCGGTTCCTGACCCTTCTGACCCCGTTCCAGATAGTGGCGCACGGCGGATGGAATCTGCTCCAGCAGGTTGTACCGGTTCAGGACCGTCCAGGCATCGGCGAAGGTGGTGGGGTCCGGCGCGCAGGGGCCGGAGCCAATGGCGTCCAGAGGACTGCCCACCACGTCGGAGAGGACCAGGACGGCAGCCTGCGCACCGCGCCGGACAATGCGTTCGGCCAGTCGTCCGCCCTTGACCTGGGAGAGATGCTTGCGGACGGTGTTGATTTCCCGGATGGTTGCGCCGCTCCGCAGGAGGCTCTCGGTCAGCGACTGGAGGTCCTCCAGGGAAATGCCGGGGACCGGCGCCTCCATCAGCGCCGAGGCACCGCCGGAGACCAGTACCAGGACCAGGTCGCGTGGGGTCAGGGAGTCCACCAGGGCCAGTATCCGGCGCGTCCCTTCCAGACCGGCCGGGTCGGGAACGGGATGACCAGCAGGATGGATAGGGATGTGGGCCAGCGGCTGCGGCGGCTCGTAGCCATAGCGGACGTTAACCCATCCGGTCGCGATCCGGTCGCCCAGGAGCGCCTCCACTGCGGCGGCCATCCCGGCTCCGGCCTTTCCCGCTCCGAGGACGATTACCCGGTCTATTTCGCTCAGGTCATAGGAGCGGTCGCCGATGCTCAGGGTGGGGCCCTCCCGACGGAGGTATCGGGCGACGGCGCGCGCTGGATGCACCGCCCCCAACGCGGCCCCGACCAGTTCCATCGCGACTTCGCGGAGGGAAAGGTCATATCGGAACCCCTTCCGCATTTCAACCCAGTTCTTCTTCCACCAGCCGGGCAATCTGCTCCGGATGCTCGGCCACCCGGACTCCGGCGGCCTCCAGTGCGGCGATTTTCTCCGCCGCCGTCCCGGTGCCGCCCTCAATGATGGCTCCGGCGTGGCCCATGCGCTTGCCCGGCGGCGCGGTCCGCCCAGCGATGAAGGCGACCACTGGCTTGGTCATCCGTTCGGCGATGAAGCGGGCCGCTGCCTCTTCGTCGTTGCCGCCGATTTCGCCGATGAGCACCACCGCCTGGGTCTCCGGATCGGCTTCAAAAAGGGCCAGGACCTCCACGAAGCGGGTGCCAATGATGGGATCGCCGCCGATGCCCACGCAGGTCGTCTGCCCGATGCCCCGCGCGGTGAGCGCGGAGACGATTTCGTAGGTGAGGGTGCCGGAGCGGGAAACTACCCCCACCGGCCCCGGCATCGTGATGTGACCCGGCATGATTCCCACCTTCGCCTGCCCAGGGGTGAGCAATCCGGGGGAATTGGGCCCTATCAGCCGCACGCCTTTGAGGTCCAGATAGGCTTTCACCCGGATCATCTCGTGGACTGGGATGCCCTCGGTGATGCAGACGATCAGGCCCAAACCAGCATCTGCCGCCTCTATGATGGCGTCCGGTGCAAAGGGGGCCGGAACGTACATGACGGACGTATTGGCGCCGGTAGCCGCTACAGCCTCCTGGACGGTGTCGAAGACGGGGACGCGGCCCTCGCAGGCGAACTGTCCGCCCTTGCCCGGGGTAACGCCGGCCACGACCGGAGTGCCGTAATCCAGGGTTTGTCGGGTGTGAAACTCGCCCTCGCGCCCGGTAACGCCCTGGACGACCAGGCGGATAGTCTGATCTACCAGAATAGCCATGATTCCTCCGAAGCAACAGGGGGCTCAGGAGCTCTGTGCGGCGGCGACGGCTTTCTGTGCGGCTTCCGCCAGCGTGGTAGCGGTGAGAATGCGGTAGCCGGAACGCTCCAGAATCGCTCGTCCTTCCGCTTCGTTGGTTCCCACCAGGCGGGCCACGATGGGGAGGTCGGGCCGGACTTCATCCAGGACGGAGACGATCCCCCGGGCGACCTCGTCGCAGCGGGTGATGCCGCCGAAGATGTTGATCAGGATAGCCTTCACCCGGGGGTCGGCCAGGATGAGCCGTAGCGCCGCGGCCACCCGTTCGGCACGAGCACCGCCGCCAATGTCCAGGAAGTTGGCCGGCATCCCGCCGAAGTGCCGGATGAGGTCCATCGTCGCCATCGCCAGGCCGGCGCCGTTGACCATGCAGCCGATGTGGCCGTCCAACTGGACGAAAGAGAGACCGGCCTCACGCGCGGCCCGTTCCGAGGGGGTTTCCTCGTCTATATCCCGCAGTTGAGCCAGGTCGGGGTGGCGAAAGAGGCCGTTATCGTCCAGGACGATTTTGGCGTCCAGCGCCAGAAGGGTCCCTGCCGATGTGACGACCAGGGGATTAATCTCCGCCAGCGAAGCGTCGCATTCTACAAAGGAGCGGTAGAGCCCCTGAGCGATGCGACCGAAGTCCCGATGGAGGGAAGGGGACAGGCCGATACTTTTTGCCAGATACCGGGTCTGGTAGTCCCGCAGGCCGACAAAGGGGTCAACGCGGACCTTCCGGATCGCCTCTGGACTGGTGCGGGCCACCTCTTCTATATCCACGCCGCCTTCGGCGGAGGCCATCATCACCGGGCAGGCCGCCGCCCGGTCCACCCCGATGCCCAGGTAGATTTCCTGGCGAATGTCGGCCGCCCGGGTCACCAGCACTTTGCGGACCGGCAGGCCTTTGATCTGGAGAGAAAGGATGCGGGCCGCGATGGCTTCTGCCTCCTGGGGGGTTTGGGCCCACTGGATGCCCCCGGCCTTGCCCCGCCCCCCCACCAGCACCTGAGCTTTGATGACCACCGGGCAACCGATCTGTTCCGCCAGAGCACGGGCTTCCTGAGGGGTGGTGGCTACCTCGCCTTCCTGGACCGGGATGCCGTATTGGGCAAAGATTCGTTGAGACTGATACTCATGGAGTTTCACCGATGTTCCCTCGCATGGAAATGGTACTCCGGGAGATGTAGTTTCATTATACCCCCAATTCAGTAACCTGCCAAACGAGGGATTTCAACGGGATCAGCCATGGATCGGGAAGGGGTCTTGCGACTCCCCAATTTTGTGATATACTTTTAACCAGAATGACCGCTATGGGCGCGTCCCTGCAACTCCTGAGCTCCGATCGGGCCCGGCAACTGGTGGAACTGGCGGAAGAGGCCCGGCAGCATCTGGAGCGGTTTGCCGGTCAGCCGGTGCACTATGATGCCACGGCCCTCCAGTTGCTGGATGAGTGGATTGAACGGACTCCTTCGCCTTCACGGACGCTTCGGGTCCTCTGGGTGGCGTTTCTGGGAGAGGTCTTTCGCCGGCGCCACAACGGGGAATGGGCTATTCAGCAGGGAGATAGCGGTCAGTTGACCGTCGTTTGTCCGACCGAACGGGGCGCGCTCCATCCGGTGGATGTGGCTGGGCAGGTGAATCGCCGGATCGTTGGGGGGATTGCCGAATCCCTGGCCCTCTTCTACGTCCGGGAGAGCATCCGCCTTCGGGAGCACGAAGATATTGCCTGACCGCGAGACCTCCGTCTGCGATCCGCGAAGCGGGGGGGGGGGGGGGGGGGGGGGGGCGCGGGGGGGGGGGGGGGGGGCCCCCCCCCCCCCCCCCCCGGGGGGGGGGGGGGGGGGCCCGCCCCACACCCCCCACCAAAAGCGAAGCCGCCCCAGACACCCCCACCCCCCCCGAGCCAGCCACCAG
>JANXCY010000031.1 GCA_025060135.1 Anaerolineae bacterium
TTCTGTTCTAATCATAGCCCGATGGGCCGGTTCTGTCAAGACGGTTAACCCAAACTTATCTGCAAATTTATCCCAATAGAGGAAGGATCGGGGCCGTTCAGGGGATATTCACTACGGGGGTGAAGCCATTGCGGGAGCTATAGGCCAAGTTTAACCCATCAGGAAAGACATTACCCGGTTCAGCACCGCCTCGGCGACGGCGGTCTTGCTCATCACCGGCCATTCCTCCACTCCACCTTCTCGGTCCAGGAGCACCACCCGGTTGGTATCGGCAGCGAAACCCGCATCGGCGGCTGTAATATCGTTGGCGACGATCAGGTCCAAGCCCTTTGCCTCCAGTTTGGCCCGGGCATTGGCCAGGAGGTCCTGGCTTTCGGCAGCGAAACCCACCACCACGCGGGGGAAGCCTGTCTCAGCCCGCTGCCGGGCCACTGCCGCCAGGATGTCCGGGGTCCGCTCCAAGTGAAGGGTGAGGTCGGCTGTCTTTTTGATTTTGTGGGCAGCGACGGTCGCCGGGCGGTAGTCGCCGACGGCAGCAGCCATCAACAGGAGATCGGCCTCGGCAGTGGCCTCCAAGACTGCAACCAGCATCTCCTGAACCGTAACCACGTCCACCCGCCGGGCACCGACAGGAGTGGCCAGCGAGACGGGACCGGTGATCAGGGTAACATCTGCTCCCCGGTCTAGGGCTGCCTGAGCCAGGGCGAAGCCCTGTTTGCCAGAGGAGGGATTGGAGATAAAGCGAACGGGGTCCAGGAACTCGCGCGTCGGCCCGGCGGTAACCACGACTTTGCGTGTCACCAGAGGGCCCTGGCGGCCCAGAACCCACCGGATATGGCCCAGAATTTCCTCCGGCTCCATCATCCGTCCCTCTCCCTCCAGGCCGGAGGCCATCCGGCCCCTGACCGGACCGGCGAAGTGGACCCCGCGCGCCCGCAGCGTGGTTACATTGGCCTGAGTGGCCGGGTGGCTCCACATCCCGGCGTCCATCGCCGGCGCCAGGAGGACCGGACAGGTCGCCGCCAGCGCCAGGGTGGAGAGCAGGTTATCGGCGAGGCCAGTGGCCAGTTTGGCCATGGTGTTGGCCGTGGCCGGTGCGATGACCAGCAGGTCAGCGGCATGAGCCAGACCCACATGGGCGATATGGGTAGGAAGACCGGCTCCGCCGGTTCGCCACATATCCACGTAGACCGGGCGTCCCGTCAGGGCTTCAAAGGTCAGCGGAGAGACGAAACGGGTAGCCGCCTCGGTCATCACCACATCCACCTCGGCCCCCATCTGGGTGAGGTGGCTGGCTAAAGTGCAGACTTTGTAGACGGCAATGCCGCCGGTGATGCCCAGGAGGATGCGCTTCCCGCACAGCAGGGGGACAGGTTCCACCATATTGCCTTTCCGAGATTGGATCGTCCTGCCGAGCCGACCAAAGGGTACGCTCTGCTTGTTAGATTGTATCGCAAATGGAGCAAATGGCAACTGGCACAATAGGGCAGCGGCCAGAAGGTCGCCGCCCCACCGACACCCTATTCTCCCCTCTCAAAAACCGAAAAGGCGCAGAATGGCGCCCGGCACCCAGAAGTCGCCCAATCGCCCCAGCGTGCGGACCAGGATGGAGCCGACCAGCACCGCCGCACTGAACCCGATCAACGCATAATCGCGCGGCCTGTACCGAAGTTCCTCCAACCAGGTCCGGGGCCGCAGACCGAAACACCGCAGGTCCATCGCGTTCACAATATCCTCTGCGCCAACGATCGCGTTGATGGTTACCGGGACAATCAGGGGAGCCATTTTGCGAATCTGGGCAATAAGGCCTCCCGAGAGTTTCTCCACCTCGTACCCGCGCGCCCGCTGGGCATCCAGCGTCAGGCTGAAATCCCGGGCCAGTGTCGGCACGAACCGGAAGGCTAGGTCCATCGCAAAGGCTACCTTGTCCGGGAGACCCAGGCGGCGGAAGGTAACGCCATAATGGTTGGGATTGAAAGTATAGGCCACCGGGATAAAGAGGATGGCAATCGTCAGCATCCGAATCATCTGGGCCAGGGCGAAAACGATTTTCTCCACCGTGATGAAGGGATGGATCACCCACCCCACTCCCGGCACCACCCATCGCGCCTCCCAGACAGTGTGGCGGGTGTCCCGGAGAACCGCCGTGGACCCTCCACGTCCGGTGATCAGAGCATTGATGCCGATAATGATGACTACCAGGATCAGAACAAACGTCCAGACCCGGCGGGTCTCCCGCCAGGTCAGCCGGGCCAGGTGGTAATAGAGCAGAGCAAGCCCGAAGAAGAAGAGCAGAAAACGGAGGTCCCAGAACTGGATGACGGAGAACATAACCGCCAGAAGGAAAATCCAGCGGGCTCTGGGGTCCAGTTTCTGCACCAGCGTGTTCCGTTCCCGGTATCGCCAGGAGATCAGCATCGGTTACTCCGGAAGGTAACGGCCACCTTTCAAGTGGCCGTTACCTTCACACTGAAGACGCCGCGCATTTCAGCGGCCGGTCCGGCCCACGATGGCCGCGTACGCGACCATCAGGATGGGCACCAGGATGACCCCGTTGACGATATTGGTGAGCGCGGCGGGAAAGAAATAGCCGACAACGGCGGTGTTCAGGTCAACGCCAGAGACCCACATCTCCGAAAGCGAGGCCAGCCCCATACCAACGATGACGCCCAGGATGGAAAACAGGTCCGCAATAACGAAGGAGCGGGTGGCCCGATAATCGGTAATCATGGAGGCGGCGAAGCCGGGAATCAATCCCATCAGGCCGTTGCCCAGGTCCCACCAGAACCAGAAGCCCCAGCCGGAAAGGGCGTCGCCAATGATGTTGCCCAGAAAACCGCTGATGAAGCCGACCCAGGGGCCGAAGGCGACGCCGAAGAACATGGGGATGCAGACGGCTGGCCGAAAGGCCAGATTGCCCGCCGCTGGCAGCGCCAGCATATTGGTGGCGAAGGAAAGGACGCCGTACAGCGCCGCACCCAGCGCGGAATAGACGACCTCGCGGGTCCCAAAGGCATACCCCTTTTTGCGCTCCATTGGAGAACCTCCTCACCTGGAATCTACTGGAAGGTACGGATATCAGTTGTGGACAGCGAACGAACTGTACGCCCGGCCATCACCTCCTTTCTCTGATGCGCATTGGAAATCAGCTTTCTTGGGCGCTCCGTGCCCAGCGCCAGCCTTCGCTGACGCTAAACAGAGGGTCGGCGAAGGCCGACCTTGTTGCGAACGAAGGGCAGCAACCCGGCCGAAGGCCCAGAAAGGACCACTTCAGTCGGCACCAATGGCGGCCGCAAGCCTCTTGCATGCCAAAATGTTAGGCCATTGGGCAGAGGGGCCTGCGCTACAGGGCGGCCTGCGCTACATATGGGCCAGCACCTCTGCCCGCAGGAAGCGTCCGGTGCGGGGTAAGTATTCCAGGTTGAGTCGAAGCAGCGAGGTCGGCACAATACGGCAGCGGCGCAGCAACTCCATATCCGAGAGTACCTCTGGGGGCGGACCGTCGGCAACGATGCGTCCCCCCGCCATCAGGACAACCCGGTTAGCGTAGCAGATAGCCAGGTCCAGGTCGTGAGTGATGAACAGAACCGCCGCGAACCCTGGCATCTGAAGGATAGACTCCATAAAGGCCATATAGTTCCCGTAGTCCTGACCTGCCGTTGGCTCATCCATGACCAGAATCCGGGAACGCATAGCCAGGACGGCGGCGATGCTGACCCGCTTCTGCTGCCCAAAGGAGAGGGCCAGAGGCGGATACTCTTCCAGTCCCCGCAGGTTGACCATCTCCACTGCCTGTGCCACCGACCGCTCTATCTCCTCCCGGGAGAAACCTATGTTGCGGGGACCGAAGGCCAGTTCCTCCCGCACTGTCGGAGCAAAGAGCATGTGGCCCGGGTGCTGGAAGACGTAGCCCAACGTGCGGGCCACCTGGGCTACGCTCATCTCCCGCGTATCCTGCCCCCCTACCAGCACCCGCCCCTTCCGGGGCTTCAGCAGGCCAATGGCATGTTTGACCAAGGTCGTCTTCCCAGCGCCGTTAGGGCCCAAAAGCGCAATGACGTCCCCCTGGCGAATGGTCAGGTTTACATCCTGGATGACCGGCGGGCCGGCCTCGTCGTAGGCAAAGGAGACGTCCTCAAAGACCACCAACGGCTCCCGTCCATTGGGCGGGATGGCAGGCTCAAAGCGCGGCGGCGGCTCCGCCGCCGCGCGCTGGAGGATCAGAGGGGCCGGCAACTTGACCTGCCGGTAGTCCACCGCATCAGTCATCCGGTCCGGAGGGCCAAAATACGTGATTCGACCATCCTGGAGGAAAAGCACCCGGTCGGGGCGAATGCTCAGGGCATCTTCCACCCGATGTTCCACTAGAATGATGGACACCCCTTCATCAGCCAGGCGGCGGAAGAGGGCCAGCGCCTCCTGCGCGCTGACGGGATCCAGACAGGCCAGAGGTTCATCCAGGAGCAGGATGCGGGGTCGCATGGCCAGGACACCGGCCAGGGCCACCTTCTGCTTTTCTCCGCCAGAGAGGTAGAAGGTCTCCCGGTCCCGCAGATGGGCAATGCCCAGGTAGGCCAGCACTTCCTCTACCCGGGCCCGGATTTCGGCGCGCGGGAGCCCCAGGTTCTCCAGGCCGAACGCCACCTCATTGAGGACAAAACTACCCACAATCTGCCGCTCCGGGTCCTGCAGGAGAGTACCGACCTGCTGAGAGAGTTCGGCCATACTCAGGGAGCGGGCATCCTGCCCATAGACCAGAATCCGGCCCTGCAGTTCGCCCCGATAGGTGCGGGGGATGAGGCCGTTGATGCAGCGGATGAGGGTCGTCTTGCCGCAGCCGCTGGCTCCGGCCACCAGAAGCAACTCCCCCGGCTCCAGCGTCAGCGACACCTCCTGCAGCGCTGGCTCGGGGCGAGTGTGGTAGCGAAAGGTCAAACCCTCTATCTGCAGCGGCCGGTCAGCAGACAAATGCACTCTCCCCCAGTGTATTATACTTTCTTTCCGGCGGCCCGGGCCTCCTCCTGCTCCTCTTCCCCTTCCTCCACCGACCAGACTTCGGTGGCCCGGTCAATAAAGAGCACTCCTTCTGTGTGGTCTATCTCATGCTGGAGGACGCGCGCCAAGTAGCCCCGGGCCTTCAGCCGGACCGGTTTCCCCTTCGGGTCCATCCCCTTCACAACGACCTCAATGGAACGGGGGACCGTGCCCACCCATCCGGGCACCGAGAGGCATCCTTCCACTCCCTCTTCTGTCTCATGGGACATCCTGATCAGTTCCGGATTGATCAACGCCAGCGAGGTGCCGGCATGAGGGTCTTCCATATCCTCCGGGATTTCCACGACGATGACCCGCAAGGGGATTCCGATCTGAACCGCGGCCAGTCCCACGCCCCGTGCGGCTCGCATCGTCTCCCACATATCCTGAATCAGGGCATGGATTTCCGGCGTCGGCCGGGGAACACGGCGGGACTTTTGCCGCAGGACCGGTTGATCGGCCAGCAGAATGGATCGCGGTGCCACTATGTACTCCCTTCCTGGGGGGATGTGGACGATGCTGGCTGGCGCAGTTCGTCGTAGGCGGCCAGCCAGTCCAGCATTTCCACCCGGCGCTGGCGGGCCTCTTCTTCCTGCCGCCGTTGCCGGGCGGCCTCAATGTGGGCAAAAATCTCCCGCTGTACATCCTGAGGACGGCTGACATACTGGAAATGAAAGGTCCCTGCCGGGGCCGCCGTCTCCACTACAATATCCCCATAGCGAAAGATTTTGCCCAGAATGCCCTGCTCAAAACGGACGTTGGTGATCTGTTCCAGGCTGGCTTCCCGCCGGAACTCTCGTAGGAACAGAGGTAACCGATCCACCTGAACAATACGAGTCGCTGTTACCTGAAGGAAATCGTTCTGCCAGTCCTCCAGTCTCCAGAGAAACCACAGGATAACGGCGAACATGCTCAGAGCATACAGGAATACCACAATTCTCATCGGCACCCCGGGGATACGGGCCATCCATACCGTTATCAGGCTGAGCAGGATCACCCCTACCGAGGGCATCCCGATGGCGCCCAGCAGAGTAATCCAGTGGCGGCGCCAGGTAACGGTTACTCCTTCCCGCTCCCAGGAGGGAAGAAAGAGCGAGCGCAGGACCCATAAACAGCCGGGCCGTTCCGGGTAGCGAGGGAACGAGGGTCCTTCCCGTGCCTTGGCCTCCTCTCCTTCAAAGAGAAAATGCCGTCGGACCACTCGGCGGATGGTCTCTCGCTGCTGGATGCGCGCCAGGGACCGAAGCCGGGCCTGTTGCTCCAGCACCGCCTGCTGGACCGCCCAGGGGTCCGGGATATCGCGGAAGACGACTTGACCCGCTGCTCCGGCAGTCTCTATGAGCAGGTCGCCAAAACGGAACAGGCGCCCCATCGGGCCCACCTGCAATATCTGGACGTTCTGGATAGCCTGAAGGGGTGCGGCGGAGAAATTCTCACGGATCAGCAAAGCCCCCACCCGTTCCCGATGGACCACCCGCCGGTTGGTCAACACATAGATGTCATTCAGCCAGTCTATAGAGAAATACAGCGCGCTGAGCAGGGGAAATATCGCCCCAAACACCAGCAACAGCCCTCCGACGCGAAACGCGGCCTCCCTCTCTGGGATAAGCGAGAGAAGCCCTCCCACCACCAGGAACAACAGGGAGATACTGATCGGAAGTATCAGCCGGTCCGCCAGGGTAAAGGGGTGCCGGTGAAGGACTTTCACCGGTATCTCCCCCGGTTCCAACCAGGAAAAGCGGGGGTAGCGCCGTCGCTCCGCCACATCGTCGCGCATTCTCAGTGCCCGCTCTATAGAGGGGTCCGCCGCCAGCAGCTGGTCAAAGTCTTCTTTATCAATGAAAAGCAAGTGGCTCTCTTCCACGGTCTCCACCGTGGCGTCCCGCACATCCCCCAGGAGCAGGGAGGTCTCGCCAAAAGCCTCTCCCGACCTCAGCCGTTTCACCTCGGCGAACCGTCCTTCTGGGTCCACGCGGGTCGCCCGTACTGTGCCTTTCAGGATGATGTAGTACTGCTGGCCCGGTTCTCCCTGCACGCAGATAGTCTGGCCTGGAGGATAGGTCGTCTCCTTCACCAGCGGGGCCAGACGCCGCAGTTGTGGCCGGCTCAGACCGGAGAACAGACGAATGCCCTGAAGGATGTGGATGATTTCCTCTTGCGTCAGCATGGCCATCCGTCAGCGCAGGCGGATTTCTTCTATGTTCCAGAGTTCGCCTTCATCAAAGGCGCCGGGAGCGAATCCCTCCACCTCGGGTCGGGCAACGGCGAGACGGGCTTTCCAGAAGAGGGGCAGAGAAGGCAATTGTTCGGTAAAAATCCGCTGGGCTTCGGCATGAGCGTTCCGGTACTCAAACGTCCCCGGTAACGCCGTCCGCGCCGTCCGGCAAGCCGCATCATACTCCGCGCTGGAGAAGCCCGACGCGTTAGAACCGCGCCAGTAATTCGCCGAATCGGGTATCTCCTCGGTCATGTACAAATAGCAGGGAGGGGCTGGCTCGATCTTCCAGGTGAAAAAGGCCAGGTCAAACTGCCGACCATAGATAGGGCCGGTTGGGCCATCCGCAAAGAACTCCCGCGCGGGGCGGGATTCCACTGTTACGTGGACGCCACAATCGGCCAGGTTGGCCCGGATCATCCGGGCAATGACCTCCTGCTGGGGGTCTCCCCGAACGGTCAACAGGGTAACGGAGAAGGGAGTGCCTGCGCGAATGCCAACCACGTTGTGGGCCTCCAGGATGCCGTTACCATCCCGGTCGGCCCAGCCCGCCTCGGCCAGCAGGGCCCGGCCCATTTGGGGATCGTACGTCCAGCGGGTCAGCCGATCACCGGCATAGAGGGGATGCCCGGAGGGAATGTAGACGTCCGCCACCTGTCCCAGCCCCAGGGTGATTTCATCTACCATGGCTTGCCGGTCTATGCAATGGGCAAAAGCCTGACGGACCCGCACATCCTCAAAGAAATCAGGGCGTTTGTAGGTAGCGACAGGGTTGATCCCAAACTCCAGGTGTTCTCCCTGGTTGGCGATCGCGGCGATTACCCGAAGGAGCCCCTGCCGTTCCGCCTCCTTCAGGAATGGCAGCAGGAATTCGGCCCCGTCGCCGGGCAGAGCCAGATCGCACTCGCCCGCCATCAACATCGCCACGGCCCCCTCAGGGTTGGGCGCGAAACGGAAGACCAGCCGGTCCACCCGGGGAAGTCCCTCGCTGGCCCGAAAGTAGAAGGGGTTGCGCTCCAGGGCAATGTGGCTCCCTTGCACCCATTCGGTGATACGGAACGGTCCCCAGCCAATGGGCTGCCGGACGCTCTCCACCCGATGCAACAGGTCGGCGGGCGTGGCTTGCAGTTCCTTCTCCCAGAGGTGGCGGGGCAGGGGACTGAAGAAATTCAGCATATACAGGTCGTCCACATACCCTGGCAGCCCGGTCCAGACCACTGTACGCCCTCCGGCCGCCGCGTAAGAAGAGGTCCGATCACAAATGTATTTAGAGGACGGCGTGTCCGGATGGCAGGCCAGTTCATAACTGTAAACCGAGTCGTCCGCCGTCACCGGCTCTCCATCCGACCAGGTAACCCCGTCCTTCAGCGTCCACGAGGCCACCATGCGCTCCATCTCAATGGGGGTGCTCCCGTCAAAAGTAACCACGCACTCGGGATTGGTGGCATCCCGACAGGTATGGTCAGGGAACACCTGGGTACCCTGGTCCAGGGTAACCGGTTCACCCGTGATGTCCACCACCCGCTCTCCGGCCTGGACGGTAACGGTCTGGAAATAGGCGTCGCCGTCCGTTACGGTGGGGAGTTTTTCCAGGATGACCGGCTGGAAGTCAAAGGCGTGGTAATCTATGGGGCCATCGTAGATGGCCTGCAGGACGTTCCGAGCCGCGTAGGAGCCGCCGTAGAGATAGAGGCTCTCCGGCTCTCCCACCTGACAGACCCTCAGGGTGGTCGGGGGCGGAGTGCCTGTTGGCTCCGGGGTGGCAGTAACCACCACCGTCGGGCCAGGGACCTCTACGGTCTGGATGACGGTAGCCGGAGGTGTACAGGTACCCAGCATGATGACCCCGATCAGGGTCAGGAACGATGCAACGGTCAGTTGACGGATCAGTTCGTTTTTGAGCACGGCATCTCCTTGACCAACAAGTTGCTCCAGGATACACAAATCGCCGCGAATATCGGGGGAAGGGCAGGTTGAGGGGCCGCGACTTTACCGTCGTTCCCCACCCGTTCTCTGTCAACCTGGAGGAGGCTGGACCTCTGCCAGCAGGCGGGCAATTTCTGCCCGAATCTGCTCCCGCCGGACGATGGTCTGACGGGTCGGCGCGGCCAGTTGCTCTTCCCAGGTCGTTGCCAGTTCCAGTACCCGTTCTGCCAGCATCTGGGCCGGGTCCAGGACAGTGTGCAGCAACGGGTTGACGATCCAGCCATTCAGACCGGCGTCGGCTCGCTGGCTGAACCAGTCATCCAGAGGCTCCAGGACCCGAGTATAGATGCCCTGGGTCAGCGTGGGCAACAGGGACACCACCTCACCCATCCGCTCCAGGCCGCCCCGGACCTCGCGAGCAAAGGGGACAGGCAGACGGTCCAGAATGTTCGCCAGGAATCCCCCCACAGTCTCCTGGACCGGGCTGGAAAGGCCCATTGCCTCGTTGATCCCATTCTCCAACGCGGTCAGCCGCTGGGAAAGAACCAGCAGCGCATCCCGCAGCCAGCGTAGTCCGGATTGAAGAGAGGGAAAGCGGGACTGGAAATCCAGCAGTGCTTTCCGGACTCCTTTCATTGCCTCCAGCAAACGGGCCGCCAGGTCGCGAACCCCTTCCAGAAGCGAGGCCACTGCGTTGGCCCCCCGTTTCACCTGGTCATCCAGTCCCAGAGCCTCCAGTTCCTGATACAGGGCCAGGATCTGGCGCAGGGAGGCGATCTCCTTCTCCAGCGCGGCGGCGTGGGCGGCGCTCATCTGCCAGAGGGCCAGCCCGCTGGTCAACGCTACCACTGCTCCGCCAGCGGCTGCCGCGCCCAGAAATTGCCGCCGGCTCATCGCAGTGGGCCGGGCCCCTCCGGTCATTCCGACCAGTGCATCGGCGGTCATCCGGTCCAGCGCCTCCAGCGTGCCGTCATCCAGCCGCTGGAGTCGCTCGATAATGCGAGCAATCCGGGCCGTCCGACGCACCTGTTCCATCCGGGGATCTCGTTGCATGCTTCCTCCTCGAATATTGCCAACCACCATCAGCCCGGGGCCACATACCCCATCTGCCGCACCCGATGCATGTCCCGCCGCCAGTTCTTGCTCACCTTGACCCATAGGTCCAGATAGACCCGCCCGCCGACCATCCGCTCTATCTCCTCCCGCGCGGCGGTCCCGATCCGGCGGAGCATCTGGCCTCCGGCGCCGATCAGGATGCCCTTCTGGGATTCTTTCTCCACATAGATGGTCGCGGCAATGTAGACCCCGCCCGTCTCCCGCTCTTTGTACTCTTCCACGACGACAGCAACCGAATGGGGTACCTCTTTGTGAGTGAACCGGAGGACCTGCTCCCGGATGAGTTCGGCGGCGATCTCCCGCTCCGTCTGATCGGTAATCAGGTCGCCGGGGTAATAGCGGGGGCCCTCCGGCAGGTGGGCAACGATGAGATTCAACAATTTGTCCAGATTGACCGCCTCGGTCGCAATGGTCATCATCCATCCGGCGTGGTCCGGGAGCAGAGCCCAGTACGCCTCGGTGTGGGGCTTGACCCGCTCCGGTGGCAGGAGGTCCATCTTATTGAGAGCCAGGATGACCGGGTTGGAGGTCCGCTGGCGAATCATCCGGGCGATCATCCGGTCCTCTTCAGTGGGCAGAACGGAGACATCCACCACGAAGAGGACAACATCGGCGTCGGGGATGGCCGAGGCAGCAGAGGCGACCATCACTTCGCCCAGTTTGTGGAGCGGCTTGTGGAGCCCCGGGGTATCTACAAAAATAATCTGGGCATCCGGGCGGGTGAGGATGCCCCGAATGCAGGTCCGGGTCGTCTGGGGCCGGGGGGAGACGATGGCCACTTTGTGCCCCAGGAGTTGGTTCATCAGGGTGGATTTGCCCACGTTGGGCCGCCCGATAACGGCGACAAAGCCGGACCGGTGGCCCGGGGGGACGGCTTCCAGGTCTTCCCAGAGAGATTCGTTATCATTCGTCATGGAACGCGGATGAACGTGGAAGAACGCGGATGGAATCAAGGTTTTCTGCGTCTATTATCCACAAATTGGGGAGACAGTCAAGAGGCCAGAGCGCAGAAAAGATGGTCTATGAGCGGGGGACGCCGGTGGCGACCAGTCAAAAATCGGACCCCCAGCCCGCTCGGGTTGGGGGTCCGGAAGAGACCGGCAGGCTCAGAAGGAATAGTTCCTCAGGACCAGCGGTAGGAAGACCCGGAAGAGAAAAATTTGCCAATAGCCCGTGTGCTCACTGAAGTTGGCACTGGCCTTCCACCCGATGGCCGGCTGGCCGATGGTGGTGTGGAGGTGGAAGTTGGCGGAAGACATCCGCCCACCGCCGCTCGCCACCACGTCCCAAGATATCCGGAAGTTGGCCGAACTCATTGCGGGCCCCACGGTGAGGGGGCCGGGCGCAGGGGAGGCCTGCGCCCGGGCCAGGGGGCTGATCAGGACCACCAGCAATCCCCCCGCCAGCAGGGCCGCCAGAGCCAGGATGAGAAAGCCTTTACGCTTCATGGTCTCCTCTCCTCTCTGGCGGGGAGCACCAGCGGCTCCAGCCGGACGTTCTCATAACCCAGCCGTCTGGCGACGATGCGGTAGTCAAAGGCGACGCTGGAGGTCCCGCCACCCAGTTCCTTCACAACGAAGGAGGTGGAGGTCTTTTCTGCCACATAGAGGCCCTTGCAGTCGCCCAGCGGGGTGAGGAAGACGTGGTAGTCGCTCAGGTTGACCGTCTGGGCAAACAGCGGGTCAATGGAGACGACAGCCTGGCCGTTCACCAGGGAGGCGCGGCCGAAGTCCTCAAACCAGACCCCCGGGCTCTCTATGGCGTAGAGTTTGCGCGGCCCCGCGTCCCGGGTCGCCACCACGGCGGATTTGGTTCCCGTGCAGGTCAGGGCTCCGGCTTCGTTGATTGAGCACGAACCCGTGTTCCCGTAGACTGTGAAAAATCCAGAGTCAATATCGTCGTTATCGTCTATATCAAACCAAATGTCGTCGTTGCTCAAAAACCAGAGGTTACTGCTGGACCCGGAACGATCGCTCCATACGACACCATACGCATCCGTTGCAGGAATGCCTGGCCGGTCGGTCAGTTCCAGCGCGGTCTCGCCGGAGAGCCGCAAGGCCGGAAGGGCCGGGTTGGTGCTGGTACCATCGAAGGGATTGACGACGTTGAGAACCGCCTTTGCGCCGGCCGCGCCGTGGAGCGATGTATTCATGGATTGTGAGATTACCGCGCCGGGCATCAGAGTGAAGGCATAGGGAGCGCCGTAGAGGCGCTGGCGGGGCGAGAGGGTCTGGGTGATGCTGAAGTTGCTGACGGTTACCTCCAGGTAGAGGGGGTCCGCCAGGTCCTCAGGCTTCAGGCCCGCCGCGATGTTCTCCGGGCCGACGACGACGTCAAAGAGGCCGTTGGTCACCGTCACGGTCTCTGTTTCGGTGTAGATGGCGGTACCCCCCGTCGCCGTCTTGTACAATTTGAAGGTGAAGAGATAGGTACCGCTCAGGGGGTTCCCGCTGGCGTCGGTCAGGCGGCCCTGGTAGGTGAACTGAGGGCCCAGACAGCCGCTGGCGACCAGCACGAAGGCCGAGAGCACCAGGGCCACTGCAAGAGCGGAGAAGATTTTGCGGTTCATTTTGGTTCCTCCTTGATGATATGGGCGGGTTTCGGGCCCGCCATAGACGGGACGGGCTTTCCAGCCCGCGTCCCATACCCGGGCAATCTGGCGCATCCGGGAATCGCGGCATCTCTGCGCAGACCTGCCCTTTTCCTATCCCGGGAAAAACAAAAGGGGGCCGAGACAAACAGGGCTTTCGCCCGCCGCAGTCCCCTCACCCTTATGTTGGGAAAAGGACCACCAACAAAAGGATAGAAAAGAGCGAATAAGGTTGAAAAGACTGTTACAGGCGAAAGACAGCGGGTCAGTTGTTAAGCCAACGGAGGGGCACCCCGGCTACCACGCCTGAAACCGGAATTTTCCCATCGCCTCGGAACCGAATTAGATAGATCATGATCGCCGATTTGGCCATATCATACCACAGTTCGGCGAAAAAGTCAATAGTCATCTGTTAAAATCGCATTAGAATTTTCGGCGAGGAATTCGCCTGGCCCAGGTTCAGGGGATACCTGCGGGGTTATCCGACCCCTTTGGCAGTGTACTCAGGGCGTGGAGTTCGGCACAGAGGGCAAGTATAGGGAGAATGGGGTAGCTAGCGAGCCGCTATCGGAGAGGGTGTATCCACCGCCGAAATCCCGGTAGGTCTCAAAGACCACCGACGGCCCATCCACCCGGACCAGGATGAACGTGCTCGGCGCGCCGGGATCTCCGAGCCCCCGGGCATGCCCGGCGTCCAGTTGCCACACGCCGTCCACCTGAATCGCGCTGTAGTTGTGGGTGTGGCCGCAGATGTAGGCCCGGACGCCTCGTTCCCGCAAGAGGTTCCAGAAGCGATCCCGCCGGGCCGGATGGGCGTCCAGGCTTCCCCCCAGATGGCGCACTCGCCCGGTATCCGCATCGGGCTGGGGGTAGGCCGGCTCGTGGCCGAAGACGAAGATGTGGGGCCGGTCGGTGGCCGTCAGGTCAGCGGCCAGCCAGTGGTAGAGATGGTCGGAGACGTCGCCGTCCGTCACCCCATCGCCTGCCGCGTCGCAGTAGAGGTTGAGGACGACGAAGTGGGCGTTCTCGTGGTCAAAAGAATAGGTCGTCGTCGGGCATCCCGGGGGGCCGGGGCGGACCGGCGCCCCGTCCGGGGCGGTCAGGGCTGCACCGTACCGGCGCAGCCACTCCATGTCTTCCGGTGTCTCCACTTCGTGGTTGCCGACGGCGGGGTACCAGGGGAAGTCAGCACCCAGGGTGCGGGTAATCGTCCAGAGGACGCCTGCAGGCGGGTCCACGTCGCCCGGGCTAACCATAAAACGACACTCTGCTTCGCTGCGGGTCTGGCTACAGACCGCCGCGATGGCCTCACAGGCGCCCCGGAAGTACTGGGGGGTGTCGTACCGGCCGGGGCCGGAATAGAGACGCATGTCGGTGGTAACGACGAAGGCAAAAGGTCGGGTTCGGGAAACCCGAGGGGGAGCGGTGCCCGCTAGTAGCGGTGGCGACGGGACCGGTGAGGGGAAGGGAAGGATGGAACGCGGCATTGGCGGCACCGGCAAAGGGGAAACCAGGGATGGGCTGGCCGGGAGTGCGCTCGGAGCCGGAGGGGGAGAGAGCCACGCTGGTGCACAGCCGACCAGAAGACAGAGGAGAATCGCTGGCAGAATCGCCCGCATCGTCTGCCAACGGATGGGGGTACGGGCGGCGGCAATGCCGCCGCCCGCACCCCGGGGCCCCTTAATCCCCACCCCGCTTGGGCAGTTTGGGAACCAGCCAGGAGAGAAACGCATCCGTGGAACGGGTCTGCATCAGAACGCGGCCCGGACCCGTCAGGTCCACTACCAGGCCCTCACCTCCAAAGATGGTAGACTTCAGCCCACCTGCCCGGCGGACCCGGAAGCCAATGCCCTCTGTGAAGGCCACCAGGTGGCCGGTATCCACCGTGTATGTCTCTCCAGCGCCCAGAGGGATCTCGTGGATGGCTCCGAAGGAGGAGAGGAGCAGTTTGCCCGTACCGGAGGCCCGCAGCATGATCAGGCCCTCAGAAGCGAAAAAGGTCTTCGCCCCACCCCATTTGGTATCCAGTTGGATGCTCATCTCCGATGCCACATAGGCGCCGGATTGCACCATCAGGCTCTCATTGTGCAGTTCCACGAGGAAGAGATCCCCAGGGAGGGCCGGAGCAACCGTTACCTCTCCGCCGGTGGCCGGGGCGCGGAAGGTGTTCTGGAAGAAACTCTCCCCAGCCAGGACAGAACGGGCCAGCGACTTGAGGATGCCGCCCGCCGCCTTTGTCTCCACTGTTACGCCCTGGGACATGCTGACCATCGCGCCGCTCTCTACCCGAATCTCCTCGTTCGGGCCCAAGCGGATGATCCCCAGGGAATACGAAGGGCGATATAGAATTTGAACGTCCATAGTTCTCCTTTCCCACCGGATATGGGTGCTGTACCACCGGAGGGGTTTGTCGCACCAGATTTTTGCAATCAGAGCCCATCCAGAGCTCAGAGACTCACCGCGCCTCAGCACCAACGGCCGCCCGCTGTTCCCGGACCAGATAGATGGTGGGGAGCCCTACCAGCGTTACTCCTCCCTTCAGGAGCACGTTGGCCCAGAAAACCGACCAGACGGTGGCCACCGGTAACCGTCCTCCGAAAGCGCCCCAACAAAAGATCAGGCTATCCAGCGGGATGCTGATGGCGTTGCTGGCAAGAACCCGCATCCACTGGAAACGCCGGGTCACCCGGGAGACCCAGAGGTGGTAGATTTCCGTATCAGTCAGTTCGCTGAACACCTCGGCAATGATGGAGGCAACCACGATCCGCCACACCGGAGTCAGGATGGCGGCAAACTCCCGCTGGAGCGGCCAGGTGGGGTCCGGAGGAAGCCAGGCAGTGAAGGCGAAAAGACCGGCCATCACCAGGTTGATGACTCCGGCCGTAACGATCATCACCCGCGCGGCGGTCCGCCCCAGCACTTTATGGACCAGGTCTCGCAGGGTGAAGGTGAAGGGGTAGATGAATGTCCCGGCATCCACGCTGAGGCCGGCCACCCAGGCGATTTTCAGACTGAGAATGTCGGAGAGCATCTGGGTAGCGATGTAAGCGGAAACCGTCAGGACACCGGAGAGGGACATACACACCCACCTGCCCGGTTCACATCCGTTCCGGGGCACTCATTCCCATCAGGTGGAGCACGCGGGCCAGGACGACCTTCGCTGCCCGCACCAGCCGCAGACGGGCCCGGGTCATGGCTTCATCCGCCGGATCGGAGGAGACGACCCGACAGTCCCGGTAGAAGGCATGGAAAGCTGTCGCCAGTTCCTGCGCGTAGTAGGGCAGGAAGTGGGGGCTCAGTTTGGCGGCCGCCTGCTCAATCACCTCCGGCAATTCCAGCATCTTGCGAATCAGTGCCAGTTCGCCGGGATGACGGAGCAGGGAGAGGTCCGCGGGACAGTCCACCTCCAGGCCCTGCTCTTGGGCATATCGCAGGATACTGGCGATACGAGCATGGGCGTACTGGACATAATAGACCGGGTTCCGCTCGGATTGCTCTACCGCCAGGTCCAGGTCAAAATCTATGGGTGCATCGGGGGTCCGGGACAGCAGCATGAAGCGAATGGGGTCGGGGCCCACCTCGTCCAGCAGGTCCCGCAGGGTAACGAATTCGCCGGTGCGTTTGGACATGCGCACCTCTTCCCGTCCCCGCCATAGGGTAACCAACTGGTAAAGAATAAAGACAGCCCGGTCGGGGTCCAGGCCAAGGGCTTTCGCCGCTGCGCGGACCCGGGGGACATCGCCGTGGTGGTCGGCGCCCCAGATGTAGATCGCCCGGTCAAACCCCCGCCGGACCAGTTTGTCCCAGAGATAGGCCACGTCCGAGGCCAGGTAGGTGGGCCGCTCCGAGGGTTCGGGGACCACTCGGGGGGAACGGATGAGCACTGCATCTTTCTCCAGGTCGGGGTGGCGGAACCAGACAGCATCGTCGTACTCCACCACATAGCCCCGCTGGCGCAGGACCGCCAGCGCCTGGTCAAAAAGGCCTTCCTCGTAGAGGTCCCGCTCGTGCCGCCAGACGTCAAAGTGGACCCCCAGGTCGGCCAGGTCCTGGCGGATCCGCGCAATCATCTGGGCCACGGCCCAGTCGGCGACGGCGCGCACCGCCCGATGACGCTCCATTTCCAGATAGCGGCGCCCGGCCTCGGCAGCCAGCCGTTCTCCCAGTTCGGCCACGTAGCGCCCATGGTAACCGTCTTCAGGAAACAGGACATCCTCCCCCAACGCCTGGGCGTAGCGCGCAAAGACGCTCTCGCCAAACCGACGCACCTGGGAACCTGCATCATTGACGTAGTACTCTCGCTCTACCTGGTAGCCAGCGGCTTCCAGGACCGAGGCCAGGCCATCGCCCAGGACGGCGTTGCGGGCCGCACCGACGGTGATGGGGCCCGTAGGGTTGGCGCTGACGAATTCCACCTGGACCCGCTGCCCCTGCCCGATGGAGATAGCCCCAAAGGACTCTCCGGCCTCCAGGATAGCCTCCACCTGCTGAGCCAGCCACCCGTCATCCAGCCAGAAGTTGATGTAGCCGGGATGGGCCGGCTCGGCGCGGCCGATGAAGGGAACCGGTGGCATCTGAGCAATGACCCGCCCAGCCAGGTCCATGGGAGGCATACTGGCCTCCCGTGCCATCCGCAGGCAGGCAGAGGTGGAGTAGTCCCCAAACTCCGGACGGCGGGTCCGTTCCACCAGAACCGGAGGAATCTCATCCCTGCCCAGCACCTGGCGCAGGGTCTGAGCCACAATATCGGCAATCTGGGTACGGATGGGAATCACCATATCCGTATTTTATTTTCTTCACGAAGGGGAATCAAATGGACTCCTCTTCACAAATTTCGGACGCCCTCTAATGCCGGAGTTCCCGGCAAAGGCGTCTGGCGACAAACGTTGCGATCTCTTCGGTTAGTTGACCCCATCACCGGCGGCTTCTCCTGAAGGGTGTACACCAGGATGGCCGCGTCTACGAGCAGCGGGCTGCTGGCGGTATCGCTCCCGCCGTTCTTTCAGAGAAGTTCGGGGAGAGAGACGGCGCTCCATGGCTCAAATTGTTTCCGCAGGGACGCCCGCTCTTCTTCAGGCAAAAAGGCCGCATCCAGGGCATGGAAGACCATTGCCCGAATGTGGTCTATGCCCAACCCCAGAGTCGTTACGGCAATCAGGTACTCATCGGTCAGCGTGGTATCGGAAATGCTGGGGTCATCGGTATTCAGGGTGGCCCGCAGGCCCAGGGCCAGCATGTCCGGCAGGGGGTGGTGGCTGAGGGAGCGCACGGCGCCGGTCTGCAGGTTGCTGGTGGGGCAGACTTCCAGCGCGATGCCCCGCTCCTGGATCAGCCGTACCACTTCGGAGTTCTCCAGCGCTTGGATGCCGTGGCCGATGCGCTGCGCGTGGAATCTCAAGATCGCGTCGCGCACGTTGGCTGCACCGCCGACTTCCCCAGCATGGATGGTAACCCCCAGCCCCTCCTGGCGGGCCCGCCAGAAGACATGGGCAATTCGGTAGGCCGGATAGTTGACTTCATCCCCGGCCAGGTCCATCCCCACCACCCCCTGATCCCGATACGCCAGGGCCAGTTCCAGCATCTCTTCGGCCAGGCGAGGAATTTCGTCCCGCCCGATCTGCATGATCAACCGCACCGTAACGGAGTAGGTCTGCTGGGCCCGGGCAATGGCACGGGTAACCCATTCCACCACATCCCGTAGGGGGAATCGTTGGGCCCGGGAGAGAGCGATGGGGTTAAACCGCAGTTCCAGGTAGCGAACGTTGTCGGCAGCGGCATCGGCCACCACCTCGGTCGCGACCCGTTCTACGGCCTCCCGGCTCTGATAGAACCGACGGAGGAGGCGGAACTTGGCCAGAAACCGATGATAATCCGGCTCCTCCTCTTGGACCTGCACGTAGCGGCGGAGGTCCTCTGTCCGGTACGACGGCAGGTCTATGCCATGTTCCTCTGCGATTTCTGCCAGCGTCTGAAGGCGCAGCGAGCCCTCCAGATGCCGGTGCAGGTCAATCTTGGGCATCTGTTGGAGAAAGGAACGCCATTCGCGCGGAGACCTCACCCCATCAGCGGCTTTGACTCCGGTTACAATAGAGGGAACGCTATCCGGACGCAACTCACAGAGAGATGGCCATAGCATATCCAGGATGCCCTTTTTCATTCTCCAATCAGCACCCACGACCAATAGCGCCAGGCAGTAAGGACGCTGACGGCGATTCCGATCAACAACGGGAGGTAAAAGGCGACCAGGCTGAACACTGGCGAGAGCAGGACCTCCACCCCTGGATCACAGGCGATATGCGCGGCGGTCCGGATGATCTGCCCCAGGACCCCCACGCTGACCAATCCGGCACCGATCAGGAAACGCCGGTAATAGGGAGGCATGCGGGTTACCTCTCCCAACCGCTGGCTGAGATTATAATAGACATTCAGCACAAACAGCAGGCTGATCCAACTGATGGGTGCCAGTGGAGATAGAAGAACCTCGGCAAGAATCAGATAGTCCTTCATGGTTTGCGCATCATCGCTCGGGTCAGGATCAACGTACCCAAAAGGGAGAGGCTTCCTCCCGCGCAAAGTAATCCGTCGGCCGGGGGAACCCCGACAAAGAGCGGGTCTGCAATGATATACCACACGGCTCCGATCAGAAACAGCATAAAGATCAGGAAAAAGAGCCAGGAATAGACCGATTGACCGGAGGACCGCTCATAGAAACGCGCGATCCGCCAGAGTACGAATATCAGGAAAAGGATTCCCGCCCAGACCAGGGCTGCGACGATGCGGAGGAGAATATCCATGACGCCTTCTCAACGGCGAACAAAGGCTTGGATAAAGGAGTCGGCCATCCGGCGGGCGCTACCGCTCATAATGCCCTCGTGCCCCTCAAACCGGCTGCGCACCTCAATGCCCCGGCTGGTGATGTCAAACTGCCGGATGTCCTTATCGTGGTCACTGCCGCGCATCTTGAGCACCAGCAGGGCTTTGTGAACCGCGCTTTCGATTTCTACATACCGGAGGAGGATGTAGGTGTCTATGATAAACGGCACACCGATGTCGTGCTCGCCCGGTCCTCCCAGAAGAACGGGGCTTTCCCAGGTCAAAAGCGCGGTTAAACCCTCCCGCTTCAACCCGTTCACAAAGGAGTAGGTCAGATGACGCAGTTGCAACGGGTCATGCGTAAGACGCTGAAAGTGGGAGAGGCTATCCACCAGGATACGACGGGCACCCATTTCGTGGGCCAGCGCCTCAATCTGTCCCCCTACTCTCTGCAGGTCGTGCAGGGAGACTTCCGGACTGGTCATGATCACACGCAGTTTCCCCTCTTCCTCTAATCGCCGAAAGTCCCACCCGAAGTTGGCCGCATCTCGATAGAACTGGCTGGGAAATTGCTCAAAGGTTAGGATAATGCCCGGTTCGTTGTATTCCACGATGCCATTGTAGATGAATTGCATGCCCAAAGTAGTCTTGCCGGTGCCGGGAGCGCCTTCCACCAGAGTAGCTGTCTGGGGGAGCAATCCTCCGTGCAGCATCTCGTCCAGTCCAGGGATTCCGGTTTTCACGCGCTCCATGATGGTTTTCCCTCCTTCTCACCCGATGCGCTTACCGCATACTCCGGATGATGTGGTAGATAGCCTTCACACGGAACTGCCGATCGTTGGAGGCCTCCAGAAACCGTCGGATAAGCCCGCGGACTTCCGGGTTACTGGAAAGCGAATACACTGTCATCTCCCCCAGCCGATGCTCCACCAGCACGCCCTGAGCGGCCAGTTCGGCCAGTTCCGCCCGGGTGGTCTCTACGTTCCGGCCAGCATAGCGGGCGATGTTCTCCGCCGTGTCAGTGGTATAGGGGTTCTCGCCGAAAAACCGGATCAGGTCCCACTTCACGAAGGAATTCACCCGCGTGCGCAGAAAGTGCAGGAGTTCGGGGTCCATATCCGCCATGATCCGGCCCACCAGGTCTTCCCGCTTTTCCCGTTCCATAATCGGTCCTCCGAAGGCTCAACCGTTGCCGACGCTCCCACAGGTCCAGCCGAGGGGCGCTCCAGCAGGCCAGAACGGCACTCCTCTTCATTGCGAAATAGCCGTTAGGTCTCTCCTTCCGATTCTCCATATCCCACAGGCCTATCGGCCTGCTCTTACATCCCTAAAATCTCCGCGTCTATCTGCGCTAACCGCGTCCTACTTTCTCCTCCGGCGCGGGCCCGGGGTCTGCGGGGGACGGATGGCGACGACGGGCACCCGCCCGGCCTCCTCGTCCTGCCGCAGGTGGCAGTGCTTGTACTTTTTCCCGCTCCCGCACCAGCAGGGGTCGTTGCGGCCCAGTTTGTGCGCTCCCGACGGCGGGGACGCCGGGGCCCGGCCCGCCGAGGGAGCCCCCGGGACCGCCGGACGCGCGGGTTGAGGGCCAGCAGCAGCACCCGCCGGGGCCGGGCGCAGAGGGCGCGGGCCGCCCGGCGCCGGACGAGGCGCCGGGGCCGACGCAGGCGCCGCAGGCATTGGCACGCCGGGCCGGAAGGCGTGCAGCGGCCGCGCGCGCCGGGGTTGCGGCATCATCTGGGGCACCAGGAAAATCGTCCGCGCTACCTGGGATTGAATCCGGCCCAGGAGCATCTGGTACATCTCATGGGCCTCTTTCTTGTAGGCCACCAGCGGGTTCTGCTGCCCGTAGGCCCGCAGGCCAATCCCTTCCTGCAGAACCGAGAGGTCCGTCAGGTGGCGGACCCAGAGGTTATCCACCGCGCTCAGGATGACCTGCCGGTCCCGGAAGACCCGCACCGCTTCCAGAAATGCCGCCTCTATTTTGCCCTTTATCTCATCGGGCAGGTGGCGGAGGGGAAGGGCCGCCGTCTCCTCGTCCGGATCCGCGCCCAGGGCCTCCACTACCCGCCGGTAAATGAGCCGCCGCAGGGGGTCGTTGCTGGCCCGCAGCAGGGCCAGCGTAACATCCTGCTGGACCATATCCCGATAGACCTGATAGCCCAGGTTGCGGTTCAGGTCATCGTACGTCCGCCCGGCCAGCGCGGTCAGTTCCTCCAGAATCTCGTCCCGGGAGAGTCCGGCCCAGCGAGGGTCCGGCTTCTCCGGCAGCGGCAGGAAAGTGCGCAGTTCGCCGTGCAGGGCTTTCAGGTCCCATTCTTCCGGGTCTGAACCCGGGCAGTGCAGGAGCAGCAAACTCTCTATCTCCTCCCGCACCATGCGCAGGACCTGGTCCCGCAGGTCGGGCTTCGCCAGCACCTCCCGCCGCTGGGCGTAGATGACCTCTCGCTGTTTGTTGACGACGTCGTCGTACTCTAAGACGTGCTTGCGCAGGTCAAAGTTGTAGCCTTCCACCCGCTTCTGGACAGACTCTATGGTCTTGCTGAGGATACTGAATTCCAGCGGGGCATCGTCCATACCGGCACGGGCCATGAGGCCCTGGACCCGGTCGGCGCCGAAGCGGCGCATCAGTTCGTCTTCCAGGGAAAGGTAGAAGCGAGAGGAGCCGGGGTCGCCCTGGCGCCCGGAGCGGCCGCGCAACTGGTTATCGATGCGGCGCGCCTCGTGCCGTTCCACGCCCAGGACGTGCAGGCCACCCAGCGCGACCACCCGTTTCCGGTCTTCGGCACAATCGGCCCAGGCCTTCGCCAGGACCTCCGCCCACCGCTCCGGGAACCGCTCCGTGGGGTTCTGCCCGCGCCGGAGCATCTCCACCGCCTCGTTCCAGTGGGACTGGCGAATCTGGGTCAGGTCGTACCCTTCCTGGCGGAGCCACTCCCGGGCCAGTCCCTCCGGGTTGCCGCCCAGGAGAATGTCCACGCCACGACCCGCCATCTGAGTGGCGATGGTCACCGCGCCGGACCGTCCGGCCTGGGCGATGATGACCGCCTCCTGCTCGTGGTATTTGGCGTTGAGGACGTTGTGCGGGATGCCCTTCGCCCGCAGCATCCGGGAGAGTCGCTCTGAGGTCTCAATCGCGGTAGTGCCCACCAGAACAGGCCGTCCGGCCTGATGCAGGGCCTCTATCTCGGCGACGACCGCCCGGAATTTCGCCTCCTCGGTCTGGTAGATGACGTCGTCCAGGTCCAGCCGTTTGTAGTACCGCTCCCGACGCCCATCGCGGCTTTCGTAGATGGTAATCCGGATGTCGTCCCGCCCGTTCAGGACACCCGCGAAGGCCACCTCCGGCAGTTCCCGCACCGGGACCTCCCGCGCCACCAGGTCGCCGAACATTGCTCGGTACTCCACATTGGTGGGCAGGACGATGACGTCCATATTGTAGATTTTCTGGAACTCTTCCTTCTCCGTCGCCGCCGTGCCAGTCATCCCGGCCAGTTTTTTATACATCCGGAAGTAGTTCTGGAAGGTGATGGTGGCGTAGGTGAGCATCTCCTCTCGGACGGCGACGCCCTCTTTGGCCTCTATGGCCTGGTGGAGCCCTTCCGCGTACCGCCGACCGTACATCAGTCGTCCGGTGAACTCGTCCACGATGATGACCTGCCCGTCTCGGACGATGTAGTCCTTATCCCGCTGGTAGACGGCCCAGGCCCGCAGGGCGTTATCCAGGTACGGGAGCATATGGGCGTGTTTGGGGTCGTAGAGGCTCTCGCCCGGGCCGATTTCAGAGAGCATAGACTCCACTTTGTGGATGCCCTCTTCGGTGAGGACGACGTTGCGGGTCTTCTCGTCCACTTCGTAGTGGACGTCCCGCCGGAGATGGCGGACCAGGTCAGCAAAGCGGCGATAGAGGTCGGACGACTCCTCGGCGGGGCCGGAGATAATCAGGGGAGTGCGGGCCTCGTCAATGAGGATGTTATCCACCTCGTCCACAATGGCGTAATAGAGTTCCCGCTGGACGCATTCGGAAAGGTCCCGCACCAGGTTATCCCGCAGGTAGTCAAAGCCGAACTCGTTGTTGGTGCCGTAGGTGATGTCGGCGTTGTAGGCTGCGCGGCGGGGGACGGGGCGCAGGTTCAGGTAGCGGTCGTCAGTGGACGGGTACTCCGGGTCAAAGAGGAAGGAGCCCAGTTCCGGTTTCTCTGCTGCCGATTGGATGACACCGACGGTCATTCCCAGGGCGTGGTAAATGGGGCCCATCCACTGGACGCCGAATTTGGAGAGGTAGTCGTTGGGGGTAACCAGGTGGACTCCCCGGCCAACAGGCACGTCGTCTATGGGGACGAATTCCCAGCGGTCGGGGTCTTTGCCCCAGCGGCGGCGGGCCCGTTCCACCCACTCCGGGTTGAGAGAGAGGCCGTTCAGATAGAGGGGCAGGGTGGCGACCAGGGTCTTGCCCTCGCCTGTCTTCATTTCGGCGATTTTGCCCTGGTGGAGCACCATGCCGCCGATGAGTTGGACGTCGTAGTGGCGCAGGCCGATAGTTCGTTTGGATGCCTCGCGGACGGCCGCGAAGGCCTCCACCAGGATGTCGTCCAATGACTCGCCGCGCGCCAGGCGGCGGCGGAATTCCAGGGTTTTGGCGCGGAGCGCGTCATCGCTGAGGGCTTCGTAGGCCTTCTCCAGCGCGTTGATGCGCTCTACCACCTTCTGCAACCGGGCGATTTCCCGGTCGTTAGGGTTACCGAAGAGACGGTCCAGAAGTTTCATTCCGGCAGATGACCTCCGCCAGCACATCGCTGGCGAGAACGGATTCATATGTCTTGCCATAATTATACCCCCTTCCCTCTGAAGGGCAAATAGCGGGAACTCCCTTGCTGGTTCCGGCGTCTTAAAACAATGAAAACCTGTACATCTTACCAGTAGACAACCCACCCCATTAGTGGTATACTGCGTATGGCGATCCTATCTACGAAAGGAGCCGCGATGATCAGTCGCAATCGCTTCTGGACTCTGCCAGTGCTGTTCCTTCTGCTAATGAGCACCGTACTCTCCTGCGCCCCACCCTTCCTGCGCCGCGCCACTCCCACCCCCACGACGCCGCCTCTCCCCGCCACCCACCCCCTCCTGCTGGTCCGCTCCCCCGCGCGC
>JANXCY010000032.1 GCA_025060135.1 Anaerolineae bacterium
TCCTGGAGGTCTATCAGGTGGTGAAAGAAGCCGTCGACCGGGCCCGAACGGGCGAAGGGACCACCCTGATCGAGGCCGTGACTTACCGCTGGACCCCCCACTCCTCCGATGATGACGATCGGACCTATCGGACGCGAGACGAGGTGGAACAGGGGAAGCTTCGCGACCCTCTGCCCCGGCTTCGGGATTATCTCTACCGGCGGAGCCTGCTCACCCAGCGGCTGGAGGACGAGCTGGAGGAACGGGTGCGGGCGGAGGTGGACGAAGCTCAGCGGCTGGCGGAGGAAGCTCCCTACCCGGCTCCCGAAGAGGCGCTCGCTCCAGTCTTTGCGACCGAGGATCGCTCTGGCTGGTGGGGGGAATGAGGAACGGATCGCTTCCAGCGGCCCGCATCCTATGAAGCTGAGCGTCGCCCTCTGGGAACGACCGAACCTGGGCGCGCAGGACGGGCGGTCGCATCCTCTTTCCCCGAAACCGAGCGGACCGCTGCATGTGCCCCTCGCGCCCTCCGGCCCCGGCTCTCGCCCCCTCGCCCCCCCCCCCCCCCCCCCCCCCCCCCCCCCCCCCGCCCCCCCCCCGCGCCCCCCCCCCCCCCCCCCCCCCCCCCCCCCCCCTCCGTGCCCCCGCCGATAGCCGCTACTCATACCGCAACGCAGCCACCACGTCCAGCCGCGCTGCCCGGCGCGCAGGCACCACCGCCGCCCCCACACCGATGAGCAGCCCTACCGCCACCGCAACCAGGATGCCTGTATACGGGAAATAGTACGGGATCACAAACCCGCTCACGTTCATCCCCTGCACCAGGACATACCCCAACCAGAGACCGGCCAGAATCCCGAAGGCCGTCCCCAGCGCGCCCAGAAGCAAACTCTCTGCAAGCACCATCCGCCGAATCTGTCGCCGCGTGCTCCCCACTGCTCGCAACACGCCGATCTCCCGCGTCCGCTCCATCACGTTGATGGTCAGCGTGTTCACCATCGCCAAGAGCGACGGCAGGGCAAACATTACCCCAATCACGTTAAACAGCGAGACGCTCTGTCCGAAGACCCGTTCCTGTTCCTCCCGGAACGACCGCCATTCGGTGAGCACAAAGGAGGGGTACTTCTGGACAATCTTCTCCAGTCGGGCCTGGACCGCGGCCATATCGGCGTCCTCCGCCGCCTCCACCATCACCAGCAGGTCCGCTGTCTGGTAAAAGTCCCGTTCCAGGTTGGCGTGGGAGATGTAGGCGGTAACCAGTTTGGCGTTCAGGTAGTCGGAGCCGACGCCCACCACCCGGTACTCCCTTTCTCCTGCGGGTGTCTGAAGGGTCAGAACGTCTCCCACCCGGACCCCCCGCTGGGCAGCAAAGACGCCGTTGACGATCATCGCCCGCTCCCGACCCAGCGCGGCGAAGGCTTCCTCCGGGTCGCCGTAGCGGAAGACCAGGCCGGAAAGTTGTGGATAAGTCCGGGGGTCCACGCCGATGACCTGAATCGTCAGGCCATTGACTGCCGCCGTGCCCAATCGGAGCGTCGTCGCGCCGAGAACACCGGGCACCTCCCGAACCTCCTCCACCAGTTCCGGCCCCGCCCCGACGTTCCCACCGCCCAGCACCAGCGACGCGGGCATCAGCAGGAAATCGGCGCGCAGGGAATGGTCAATGTAACTCATAAACCCATCAAAGATAGAGGTAACCATCCCGGCAAGGGCCAGGACCATTGCCAGGCCCACCATCAGCGCGGAGGCGGTAACGGCGGCCCGGTTGGGCTGACGGGCCAGATTCCCCTCCGCCAGCCGTCCCTCCCGGGCAAAGATCAGCGCCAGGAGTCGCCCGAAGAGACGGGCCAGCGGGCTCACCAGGACCGGCGCCACCAGCACCAGCCCTACCAGGAAGAGAAGAGAGCCCAGCGCGGTCAGATTAAAGTTGCCGGTCACCAGGGCCAGGGCCGCCAGGACAACCAGAACGGCCCCGACGATGCCCCGCTTCTTTGCCGCGCGCTCGTAGGCGCCCGGGACCACGGGCCGCAGCGCCTCCAATGGCGTTACCCGTCGGGCCGAAAGGGCCGGCCATAGCCCGCCCGCCAATGTCGCTACGATTCCCAGGATGGTGGCGGTCAGCAAGTTGGGCAGGGTGATGATCGGCGCGATAGCCTCCATCCGCAGGTAGTGCTGCATCACCGATTTGACTGTCAGCAGGAGCACCCAGGCCAACCCATACCCGGCGGCCAATCCTGCTGCTGTCCCCAGAAGTCCCTGGAGCAAACTCTCCGCCAGCATGAGGCCCACAACAGCCCGGCGAGACGCACCGACGGCCCGGAGCATCCCCAGGTCGTGTCGGCGCTCCACTACGACGGTGCGGAAGGTGTTCAGGATGATGAACGCGCCAATCGCCAGCGCCATCACTCCGAACAGGGCGAAGGCGACCTCGCCCATCCGCAAACTCGCGATCAGTTCCTCCCCCATCTCTGGCGGCTCGGCCTTGAAGAGGTCGCCCAGCGCGGCCAGCGCAGCCTTTTTCACCTCGTCCCGGTCCACTCCCGGCTTCACCACCGCCTCTATGACGTTGATCTGGCCGGGTATTCCCAGCAGCCGCTGGGCCACCGGAAGTGGAATATAGACCTCCTCCACACCGGGAATGGAGGGCACATCCAGAATGCCGACGACTTCCAAGTCAGTAGTGCCTGTCGCCGAGGGGAGCGTTAGCCGGTCGCCAACGGCAAGGGCCAGTTTCTCCGCCAGTCCTTTGGAGATGACCGCTGCGTTGCCATCCCCGGCGTTCAGAAAGCGCCCCTCTTTCAGTGGGTAGTGGCGCAAGCGCGCGGCGACCTCCGGCTCCACCCCGACCAGCGTAACCGCGTTCACCCCGGCCCGGCTTGCTACCTCGGGCGGGAGGAGGACATTGCGGCGCAGGGAACCGGTCGCTTCGGCGATCTCTTCCAACCTCCGGACGGCCTCTACCCGGTCGGCGGGGAAGGGCCCGTCAGTTACGCTGGTAAAGACCAGGTCCACTTTGCCCATAGTCGCCAGGACCGTCTGACGGAAGGCCTGGAGCATGGTGGGCAGCAGGGCATTCATCCCGAAGAGAACGGCCACGCCGAAGACCACCGCCAGCGTCGTCAACGCGGTGCGGAGTTTCCGCCCGCGCAGGTATCGCAGAGCCATCGTCAATTGCACCCGCATCGTAGCCTCCTTAGGAAAACCACCAAGACACAAAGACACGAAGGTTTTATTGTTAATTTTTAATTGTTAATTTTACTTTGTGTCTTCGTGTCTTCGTGGTAAAACCCTACAACGCCTCCATCCGCTCCCGGAGGGCCTGGGCCTGCTCCTCGCCGGTCCCGGTCAGGCGTGTCTCGTCTATGATGCGCCCATCCTTCATAAAAAGAATGCGGTCGGCGTGGGCCGCGACACGGGAATCATGGGTAACCAGCAGGATGGTCCGCCCCCATTCTGAGGAGATACGGCGCAGGAGGGCTGCAATCTCATCTCCGGCGCGAGAATCCAGGTTGCCCGTGGGCTCGTCGGCCAGGATGAGGTCGGGCTCGGCGACGAGCGCGCGGGCGATCGCCACCCGCTGCTGCTGTCCGCCGGAGAGTTGGTCCGGGCGGTGATGGAGCCGGTCCCCCATCCCCAGGCGCGTCAACCATTCCGCAGCGCGGCGGTGCGCCTCGGCCGGTTTGACCCCGTCCAGCAAAAGCGGCAATGCAGCGTTCTCCAGCGCGGTCAGCACGGGGATGAGGTTGTAGAACTGAAAGATAAAGCCAATACGACGGCGGCGGAGCGCCGCCAGGTCGTCGTCTCGCAGAGATGTCAGGTCACGGCCGTCCAGAAGGACTCGTCCCTCCGTGGGTCGGTCCAACCCACCGACAAGGTGCAGCAAGGTGGATTTGCCGCAGCCGCTGGGCCCCATCACGGCCAGAAATTCCCCCTTCTCCACGGCAATGTTGACGTGGTCCAGAGCGACGACGGCGGCCTCGCCAGTGCCATAGATTTTGGTCAGGTTTTCGGTTCGGATGAGAGCCATCTTTCGCTCCTTTCAGGTCGTAGAGAGCGGAAGTTCGTGCCGTTTATGGCTATTCACAAACGGGCTTTGGGCGGGCGTCCCCGGGGCTTCGGCTCCGGTTGCGGTTTGGGTTGTTGTCGGACCTCTTCCAGCCGGGCTTCCACCATGTCCAGCCAGCGCGGGTCCGCTTCCAGGTGCATGACCACTTTGTCCAGAAAGAGGACGTAGGCCCATTCGGTCCGGGGGTCGGCCTCCATCCGCTGGCGGGTAAAACGGTGCAGTTCCTGATAGAGGGCGTGGCACTGGACCTGGATGAGGCGGTGCAGGTCGGCCCCTTCCACCAGCAGGCCCACCATCCATTTGACGAAGAACTCGTCCCGGTGATGGTCGCTGGCAATGCCGGTATAGAACCACTCCCGGAGGGCTTCCCGTCCGGCGGAGGTAAGAGCGTAGATCCGCTTTTCCGGGCCTCCCTCCTTCTCCACGCCGATCTGGACGATGAGCCCTGCTTCTTCCAGCCGCTCCAGGGTGGCGTAGACTTGCCCGGGCTTGACTTCCCAGGTGTCCCGCCCGCCGACGAGGGCCTCAAAGGCCGCGCGCAGTTCATAGCCGTGGCGCGGCTGTTGGGCCAGCAGAGCATACCGGACAGACATCAGAAAATTAGTCTGCAGGTGAGTAGTGTGGAGAAAATTGTACTATCGGGGTTTCGTATGGGCTTTGGGCAGGATGGCGGACGCGTATGACGCTATCGTTCTTCCCGGGTGTAGGGTTGCATCAGCGCGGCTGGGGCGCCCAGTCGCTTGCGGATGGCTTCCCCCGCGCTGAGCATCAGAACCAGGATGGTGAGGGCGAAGGGGAGCATGTTAAGTAGCGGGGGGGAAATACCCAGGTCTTGAAGTCGATACTGGAGCACCCGCATGCTTCCGAAGAGGTAGGCTCCCAGTAATCCCCGCACCGGGTCCCACATTGCAAAAATGGTCAGGGCGATGACAATCCACCCGATACCGGCTGTCATTCCTTCAATCCAGGCGGGGGTGTATACAATGGAGAGATAGGCTCCACCGATGCCCGCCATCAGTCCGCCGAAGAAGACGGCCAGGTAGCGGACCTGGAAGACATTGACGCCCATAGCGTCGGCGGTGGCAGGGCTTTCACCCACTGACCGGAGGTTGATGCCCCAACGGGTTTTATAAAAAAGAAACCAGAGAACAGGGACCAGGAGCAGGGCGATATAGGCCAGCAGGTCGTGCTGGAAGAGCAGCGGCCCCAACACGGGAATGTCGCTCAGGCCAGGGATCGGGACGGGTTTCAATTGGGCCCGGGGAGGCATACCAATGAACTGCTTGCCGATTATCCCGCTGATGCCCTGTCCCAGCATGGTCAGCGCCAGACCGGAGACGACTTGGTTGACCCGAAGGTTGATACTGGCAAACCCGTGGATCAGGGCCAACAATCCACCGACCAGTGCAGCAGCGATGATCGCTATCCCTACATTTCCCGTGGCCAGGGAGACCCCGAAAGCAGTCACTGCACCCATAATCATCATGCCCTCTACGCCCAGGTTGACCACGCCAGACCGCTCTGCTGTGATTTCTCCCAGGGTGCCGTAAAGCAACGGGGTACCAGCGGGGATGGCTGCCTGCAGGGTTGATAAGATGTAAGCCCAAATGCTCATCGGACTTCCTCCCTTTCCTGCCGGACCAAGACGGATACCCGTTCGGGGAGTTCTATGCGTATCCGGTAGCGGGTGAAGAGGTCGCCGCTCAGCACGAACAGGAGAATCATCCCGTTGAAGAGGTAGACGGTAGCAGAGGGGAGCCCCATGGCCAGTTGGATGGCGTCCCCACCCACCAGGAGCCCGCCGATGAGCAGCGAGGTCAGAATGACTCCTAGTGGGTTCAGGCGAGCCAGCCAGGCGACGATAATGGCGGTGAAGCCGTAGCCGGGGGAGATCCCTTGGGGGTAGCGCAGCCGATAGTGGATGCCCGCGACCTCCCCAACTCCAGCGATCCCGGCCAGGGCACCGCTGAGCGCCATCACCAGTATCGCCGTCCGCAGATAGTTCATCCCGGCGTAGCGGGCGGCCTCCGGGTTTTCCCCGGTTACCCGAATCTCAAACCCCCAACGGGTGCGTTGGACCAATATGTAGGCCAGCACTGCGGCCAGCAGGGCCAGGATGAGGGTGGGATAATGGATACGGGTCATCCCAATGCGGGGAATCTGGGCCGCCAGGGGGAACTTGTCGGTGTACGGGAACCCCCATTCGCTTGGCCCTTTCCAGGGCCCATAGACCAGATAGTTGACCAGTTCGCTGGCGATATAGACGGTCATCAGGCTGGTGAGTACCTCATCGATCCGGAGGCGGGCTTTCAGAACAGCAGGGACCAGTGCCCAGACGGCGCCCCCCAGCGCCCCTGCGAGGAACATCGCCGGGAGGCGCAGTTCATCCGGGATGCCCGGGATGAAAAGAGCAACACCGGTGGCACAGATCGCTCCGATCAGCAGTTGTCCCTCGGCGCCAATATTGTAGACGCGGGCGCGGAAGGCTACGGCCAGCCCTGTGCCTGCCAGCATCAGCGGAATAGCCTTGGTAACGGTCTCCGAGAGCCCGTAGAGGCTGCCAAACGCGCCGGTCAAAATGCGCGCGTAGGCAATCCAGGGGTTGACCCCCAGTAGCCCGAAGATGACCGCGATGACCAGCAGGGCCGCCAAGACAGAGAGCCCAGGCGTTACTCTACTCAGCCAGTGCGGGGTATCCGAGCGCTTTTCCAGGCGAATACGGGGCCAAGTGTTCATACCACCTCCGGTTCGGCGCGATGGACACCCGCCATCATCATGCCGATCCTTTCCAGGTCGGCCTGGTTGGCCGGCAGGATACCCATGATTTCCCCATTGTACATCACCGCGATCCGGTCGCTCAGCTGGAAAATTTCCTCCAGGTCTTCGGAGACCAGCAGAATGGCGGTGCCCTTCTCCCGCTGGCTCAGCAGGACCTGACGGATGTATTCCGTTGCACCGACGTCCAGTCCGCTGGTGGGGTGGGCGGCGATGAGCAGGACCGGCGCGCCGGAGGTCTCCCGGGCCAGGATAGTCCGCTGGATGTTGCCGCCGGAAAGCAATTTGAGGGGCGTCTCCCGACTGGGGGTGGTTACTGCATACTGTTCGATCAGGGCATCGGCATGGGAGGCAATGGCCTGCGTGTCCAGAAAGACTCCCCGGCAGATGGGGGCCTGGTCGTAGGTTTTTAGGATGAGGTTTTCGGCTACGCTGAGGTTGGGGACAGTACCGACCAGCCGTTCGCCGGGCACATAACAGATACCCCGCCGGACCAGGTCGCGAGGGGAGCGGTTGGTGATGTCCTCGCCGTTGAGCAGTACCCGGCCTTTTTCCACCTGGCGCAGACCCACCAGTGCCTCCACCAGTTCCCGCTGACCGTTTCCCGCCACTCCCGCGATGCCCAGAATCTCGCCCCTCGCGATGGAAAAGGAGACTCCTCGCACGGCTGGCAGGCCCCGGTCGCTCCGGACACGGAGGTTTCGGACTTCCAACACTGTCGGGCCGATGGTCACCGGGCGTTTTTCCAGCCGGAAAAGCACGTCTCGCCCCACCATCAGGCGGGCCAGTTCTCGCTTATCGGTGCGGGCTGTCTCCCGTATGGCCACGACTTTTCCCTGCCGGAGGACGGTTACTCGGTCGCTGACCGCGAACACCTCGTCCAGTTTGTGGGTGATGAAAATGACAGTATGTCCTTCGTCGGCCATTCGCCGAACGGTGGTCATTAATTCCTCTATCTCGCGGGGAGTCAGCATGGAGGTGGGTTCGTCCAAGATGAGGATGTCCGCGCCCCGATAGAGGGCCTTGATGATTTCCACCCGCTGCTGTTCCCCGGCGGAGAGTTGCCAGATACGGGCATCGGGGTCTACGTGCAGGCCGTAGCGGCGGGCGAACTCTTGTAGCCGTTGCCGGACCGCCCGATCGGGGAAGAAGAAGTGGCCTGGCAATCCCAGCGCGATGTTCTCTGCCACCGTGTGGGAGGGGACCAGCCGGAACTGCTGATGGACCATTCCAATACCCAGTCGGATGGCGTCCCGGGGGGAGCGGATGTGGGCGCGCTGGCCTTTGACGAAGATTTCACCCTCATCAGGATGATAGATGCCGTAAAGGATGTTCATCAGGGTGGTCTTGCCAGCGCCGTTCTCGCCCAGCAGGGCGTGGATTTCCCCGGCGCGTACTGTCAGGTCTATATGATCGTTGGCCACAATGCCAGGGAATCGCTTGACGATGCCGCGCATCTCCACCGCCGGAACGGTTACGTGAGGCATCCTATCTCCTTATCGGAAGAGGGTGGAGGTTGATCCGGGGCCTGGGGGCGATGGTCGGTGGTCAAAAAACTCCGGATAGCGGCGACGCAGGTCGTCTCGCAGGTCGCCAAAGACGGCCGGCGCGTAAGGGTACACAGCCTCCAGCATCCGCACCGCGACCTCCCGGATTTCCCACTGAGCCTCCGGGGAGATCCGCAGCCGAAAGACATGCAGCAGTTCCCGGAAGTTCATGGTAACGACGATCCGGGTCGCGGTGGCGTTGGGGAGGACAAAGCGGGCATCCTCTTTGGGAATACCCTGGGCCCGTAGCGCGCGGTAGGTCTCCTGTACCTGAATGGCAAACTGCTCCCAGAGAGCGCACGCCTGCGCATTCCGGAGAATGGAGGGGGGGAGCACCCATTCGGGGTTGTCCATAGGGACGTATCGCTGGCTTTCCTGAGAGTAGGAAGCGATCCGGTGTCGGACCAGTTGATGGCTGCAGGCTCGGGAGATTCCCCGAATCTCGAAGGTTGCCGAGGCATGTTCGATGAGGCTTTCGTGTCCTTCCCGGATACGGGCCCGCAGGAAGGCTGCGGGGTCGCCCCGGCTCTGACTGCGGTAGCAAACTCGTCCGGCATGCTCCAGCAGTGCCTCCGGGCTCCCATCGCCTTTCAGATAGCGGGTGATAGCGATCAATTCTACTTCCATCGGGCCTCCGGAAGCCACGGTTGCTTGTTATATCAGTTGCCCCAAAGCGGCAGGTCGGCCGAACTCACAACCATACGGGGCTTATCGGAAGTAGCGATAGAAGGAGCGGATGGGCGTCAGAAAACATCCGCGCCCTCCGCGTTTATCCGCGTCCGATTGCCGAGGCAGGGTATTGTGGGAGACGGGATCTCCGAGGTGCTAAATTGCCTCCTCGCGGCGTTCCGGCTCCACGTCCACAATGGTGCCCGGTGCCGGAATCGTAGCACTGGCGGAAGGTGCTGTGCGAGGTTTGGGCGGCTCAATCAGGGGAGGTTCGATATCGGCATGCATCGTTGTCTGGCCTCGCAGATAGGCCCCTTCGCTCACCAGGAGGGAGTTCACCGTGAGGTCTCCCCAAACGCGGCCGGTCTCCAGAACCTCTACCCGATTGCCGATGATGTTTCCTTTGACCGCCCCGGATATGGAGATGTTGTTGGCCCGAATCTCAGCGATCACTTTGGCCGATTCGCCAATAACCAGGTTCCCGGCGGTCTCAAGATTCCCCTCGAAGATGCCATCAATCCGGATGCCACCTTCGGAGATCAGGTCTCCCCGAAAGTGGGCATTGGGGCCGATAACGGTTTCAATACGGGCCGTCGGTGTAACCGGAGCGGCTGATGCGGCCGCCGGAGTCGAAGGCCTTTTCTCGGCTCGTTTGCTCTCTCTTCCAAACACGTTTGCCTCCTTATGGTTATGGGGGTCTGAAGGTGACCGGTCGGGCTGATCCAGGGGGTGAAGGGTTGTTCGTGTGCTATGGAGATAATAATCCAGGCTGCTGGTTTTGTCAACCCAGTGCCAGGAATGGCTGTCGGCAGGGCTCAGCGGTCAATGACGCGCCTCGCCGGATAGGTCCGGCACTTACAATCGCGGCAGAACCTGTCCGTACCCCTGCAACCGCAAGAGGAGCGCGGCCAGGAACAGGGCCGCCAGAACGGCCAGGGCGATGGTGTCCGTCCGGCGCATCTGGGGGTTCAGGTACCAGGTGCGCGGTGCCCCCGGGTTGAAGCCTTTCGATTCCAGCGCCATGGCCAGCATGTTGGTGTGCCGGATGGCGTAGATGAACAGGGGCACGGCCAGCGGGATGAATTTCCCCGCGCGCTGGAAGAGATTGCCTGACTCCACGTCCAGCCCCCGGGAAATCTGAGCCTGAACGATGGTGGCTCCGGCCCCGGCGAAGGTCGGCACCAGGCGCAGGGCGGTGGAAAAAGCAAAGGCCACCGGGTATGGCAATCCCAGACGAATCAGCCCCTGGGTGAACTCCTCGTTGGTGGTAACAGAGAGGAAGATCAGTCCAGCCGCCACGAAGGAAGCCAGCCGCAACCCCATCGCGACCGCGTACATCAGCGATTCCCGGCTGACCTCCAGGCGGCCCCACGACCAGAGGGGGGTCGGCCCTTTGGCAAAAAACGGCCAGAGGACGGTGCTGAAGACTACCAGCAGGGCCAGGATGTAGCGCATCCGCCAGAAGTTGGGCAACGCCTTTGCCGCGACCCCCAGAAGGAGCAGTCCCAGCGCCACCCCAGCCATATACAGCGGGTGGTTGAAGACCATCACGATGCCAAAGAGCAGTAGGACCCCAATGATTTTGGTCCGGGGGTCCAGACGGTGAAACCAGGTGTTCTCGTCCAGATAGAGAAAGATGTTCATCCTGTCCGGAGTTCCTCCACCATTGCTTCCAGAGTCAGTCCCGAGGTTCCCAGCCAGTTGCCCAGTCGCAGGAGGGGTGGGGGGCGCAGGGATGCCTCCGCCAGTGCTGGCTCCTGGGCAAAGGCCATCCGGGTGGGAGCATCCACCAGAATCCGCCCATCCTTCATGACCACCACCCGCTCGGCATATTCTGCCGCCACCCACATGGAATGGGTAATGATGATGACGGTGTGCCCCCGCCGGTGCAGGTCCCGGAGCATCTCCATCATGCTCCGCTGATGGCGGTAGTCCAGCCCGGTGGTCGGTTCATCCAGAATGATGACCTGGGGCTGGGCTGCCAGCACGGAAGCGACCGCCACCCGCTGCCGCTCTCCTTTCGTCAATGTAAAGGGCACTTCTTCCTCGTAACCGGCAAGCCCCACCACGGCCAGCGCCTCAGCGACCCGTTCCTCCACAGCCCTGGGGTCCATGCCAGCCATCCGCAGGCTGAATCCTACCTCCTCCCGTACTGTATTGGAGAAAATCTGATGGTCGGGGTTCTGAAAAACGTACCCCACCAATCGGGCCATCTCCGTGCGCCGGATGTCCCCCAGGGGGCGCCCGCGAAAGAGGACTTCCCCGCGCGTGGGTTTCAGCAGACCGTTCAGGTGTTTGGCCAGCGTTGTCTTGCCCGAGCCATTCTGTCCCACGATGGCCAGAAATTCCCCTTCGCGGATTTGCAGGTGAATGCCGCTCAGGGCCTCCACCGCGCGGGTGGGGTAGACGTAGTCCACATCCCGGAGTTCCAGGATGACGGGGCGACCGTTGGTCGGCGTGGAAGGGCACTGCAGGGGACGGGGGCGGGCCAGGTCGTGTTCCCGGATGAGGGTAATGGCTTCTTCTACCGTCAGGGGCTGGCCAGGCCACCCCAGAGCCTGGAAGAGGGCGACGGTCGGTGGGGGCTGGACGCCGCAGGATTCCAGCAGGGCCAGGTCGGTCAGCACCTGGCGGGGTGGCCCCTGGGCGACGACCTCCCCCTCCCGCATCAGCCAGACCTGGTCGGCGTCCACCGCGGTCTCCGGGTCGTGGTCCACGACCAGGAGCGTCCGCTGTTCCTGGCGCAGCATGTCGGCGACGGAGAGCACTTCCTCCCGCCCGATGGGGTCCAAGTCGGTGGTCGGCTCATCCATGACCAGGATGGGAGGCTCCAGTGCCAGGACGGAGGCAATGGCCAGCCGCTGTTTCTGCCCCCCAGAGAGGCTGGCGGGCTCCCGGCGGCGCATGTCCGCCAGTCCCACGAACCGCAGGTACCGGTCAATCCGCCGCTCTATCTCGTCCCGGGGCAGACAGAGGTTCTCCGGCCCAAAGGCCACTTCCAGTTCCACGCTGGTGGAGAAGAGTTGCGCCTCAAAGTCCTGGAGGACCAGGCCGACCCGCCGGGACATCTCGGCGACCCGGGCCTTAGCGACCTCCACATTGTGGACTATCACCCGTCCGGAATACTCGCCCCGGAAGAAACGGGGCACGAGGGCGTTCAGGGAGCAACAGAGGGTGGATTTTCCCGCGCCCTCGTGCCCCATAATGACCACAAAGGTGCCTTCTTCTACCTGGCCGTTGATGTGCTGGAGCGCTGGACGCCTGGTCTCCGCGTAGGTGAAGGAGAGGTCCTGGATGGAGATGGCGACACCCATCGGGAGGTCGGGGTCTACATCAGGAACGCGCCGACCAGGATCAGGATGGTGGCGATAATCCCGATGACCAGGGCCTGTCCGGTGAGGAGATAGGCACCCAGGATCCAGCCCGCCAGCGCGCCGACGACCACCAGCCAGGCGCCCAGGACGCCCGCGACCGGCTTGCCGATGTCCTCCGGCTCCATCACGTCCCACCAGATGAGCCGCAACTGCCGCCGGACGACGCCGTAGACCGCCAGCAGGAGCAGGCCGCCGATCAGGCTACCGGCAGTATCATTGACCGTGATAATCGTGGCCAGGACCGGGTAGGGGACCAGCCCCAGCACCTCCAGCCACATGGCGATGACCACACCGCAGGCGGCCGAGGAGATCAAAGCCAGCAGGATGTAGAGGACCCATGAGCGCCAGTTCCCCAGGGCCAGTTCCCGCTTCCCGTCGGCGATGGGCTTCAGGGTGGTCCACATCGCGTAGGGGAGATACCCCAGCAGGAAGTTGCCGACGAAGCCGAAGATGCTCCCCAGGCCGAAGGTCCCGCCGAAGATGTCGCCGATGAGGTTGCCGATGGCCGACCCCCAGGCCGCCGCTGGGCCGAAGAGCAGGCTGAAGACCATCGGGAAGATGTTGGCAACGCGGACTTCGGTGATGCCGGGGATGAGAGGGATGGCGGTCTTGAAGGCGATGAGGGCCGCCGCGTAGATAGCCGCACACACGGCCACCAGGATAATCATCCGGGTGTTCTTCCACATCGTGATGACGGCTTTCATGGGAGTCCCTCCTGAGGATGAATGGAATGAAATAGTTGATAATGTACAAATTGGTAGAGTAGGATGCCCGGCGTCCCCCCGATGGGCATCACCTCCTTTCCGGTGGATGTGCTTCACCCGCTAATAAAAACACCGTTCCGCCCCTCAGGTAACGATGAGGGGATGCGGCGGCCCCGAAGGGTCGCCGCATCCCCTCCCTTCTCACCCCATCCGCAACAACACTTTCAGCACCCCCGGCTGGGCCGCCTGGGCAAAGGCCTCCATGCCCCGATCCAGGGGGTAGACCGCGCTGATGAGCGCCCCAACGTCTACCAGGCCGCGCGCCAGCAGGCGAAGCGCCGGCGGAAACGGCCCGCAGCGGGAACCGACCAGGGTGATTTCGTCCACCACCAGCCCGGTCAGGTCCGTCTCCACCCGGCCATGGTAAGTACTCTTCAGGACCAGTGTCCCCCGGGGCCGCAGGATGCGCCGGGCGGCAGCGAACCCATCTGGCCTCCCTGTGCACTCCACGACCACGTTCGCCGAGAGCCCTTCCGCCTCGGATTCCAGCGCAGTCGGGATGCCCCGGCGGGCCAGGAGGTCCAGTTTCTCCCGATGGTGCCCGACCACCATCAGGTCGCAGCCGGTCATGGCCAGCACCTGGGCCACCAGCAAGCCCAGTTTGCCGTCCCCCAGGACGACAACCCGGTCGGTAGGCCGAAGATGGACCCCTTCCAGAATCTCCAGTGCTGCTGCCAGCGGCTCGGTGAAGACAGCGGCCTCGTCGGGGACATCCTCGGGGACGATGTGGAGGTTGCGGATGGGGAGGGTCAGGTATTCGGCGAAGGCGCCGTCCCGCCCCCAGATGCCCAGGGTGGTACGGTTGGGGCAGTGGGTGGGCCGTCCGGCCCGACAGGTGGGGCATTCGCCGCAGGAGGCGTTGATTTCTCCGACCACCCGCTGCCCGACAAGAGAAGGGTCCTCCGCCTCTTCCACCACCCCCACGAACTCGTGCCCCAGCACGCCCCGGAACCCCATATAGCCCCGAACAATTTCCAGGTCGGTGTTGCAGATTCCCGCCAGGCGGACGCGCACCAGTGTCTCTCCAGGCGGCAAGGCGGGTCGGGGATAGTCGTCCCGCAGCCGCAACCTTTCGCCGTCAAATATCAGGGCCAGCATGTTTTTCTAACACGAAGGTCACAAAGGATGCACAAAGGGCACAAAGGCTTTTTGTTCTTCGTGCTCTTTGTGTCCTTTGTGGTTTTCAACAATTTTCTCCCAAAGGCGTAGTTGCTGAGGACGTGAAATGGTGGGAGGTAGAGCCAGCGAAATGGGTAGCCGACGGAGTTGGGTCATCGTCAGATGGGGCGTCAGGTCCCGGTAGAGGGTGCGAACATACCCCTGGACGGGGGCACTGTTTAAATAGCGAACCAGTTGTTCCTCGTCCAGCCCTGGGACTTTTGGCACCAGATGGAACTCCTCCCGCCAGGGGTAACACCGCTCGTCCCGCGCCGCCACCACTCGCGCTCCCTTCGTGTGCCCCACAACGATGTGCGGAAAGGCGTAGAAAAACCGGAGCAACGGCGCCTCTTCCCGGGGCATCCAGAGGCCAGAATAACACGTTTCGTAGTCAATCCATCCCGGTTTCAGGTTCCGACCCGTCAGAACCGGCACCAGACCCGGCCGGGGCTCCCCAGACACGGAGGGATGACGGCGAATCTCCGGACTCCGGGCGGCAAAGTAAATGTCCATCAGTTCGCCAAGAGGCACTCCCTCTCGTTCAAAGGCCAGGGTCTCCGGGGTTTCAAACCGAATCCACTCTCCTCGATAGATGGCCTTCCGGACCATCGGGCCCCGAACGTTGGACTCCGGACTCCATTCATATAGACTGAATCCCTGCCCTCCCCGGTCCAAAACCAGCACGACCGCTACCACATTCCGGTCTGCGAAGGGTCGGCCCGCGTAGTATATCTCCAGATGGCCTTCGCGGGCCAGGAACTGGCGCAAACGGGCGAAATCGTCCAATACCAGCCAGGTGGAAGGAACCACAAACACCAGTCTGCCCGCTGGTTGGAGCAGACGAACAGCGTGCTCAATGAAGGCGCCGTAGATGTTGTATTTGCCCCGCCACGTTTGGGAGCGCTGTTTGTAGAGGTGCTTCCGTTCTTTCAGCCCATGGATGGGGTAATGAGAGGCATCGCCGATGATGCCGTAGGGGGGATTGCCAATAATCAGGTCAAAGGGTTCGGAGGGCTCCCAGAGCAGGAAGTCTTCCTCCAGGATTATGGCAGTGGAGAGGCGGCGTCGGGCCCGTTCCACGGCCATCGGGTCAATATCCACTCCGACCAATTCATGGTGGGAGCCGTACCGTGCGGCGAAGGCGGCCAGGAACGGGGCATCGCCGCAGGCCGGCTCCAGCACCCGGACGCGGGCGCGCGGAGGCGCCGCCAGAGCGACCATAAAGGCCACCAGGTCTGGCGGAGTTGCCACAATTCCCAGTGCCCGCTCACGTTCAGTCCTGCTCACCGCCCGTTCCCAGTCCGCGCCCTTCGCGTGATAGGGGTTCACGCGCCCACCGCCTTGCGGGCCTGCTCCAGGGCCTGTTTCTCCTCATCGGTGAGGGGATAGGAGGAATTCCAGGCTGTCAGGGGTTTCCCGTAGAAGCGGGTGCCCTCCCGCAGGTAGAGGGCGGAGAGAACGACGCCGTTGCCCGCACCATCCACCAGCGCCAGGGAGAAACTCTGGTCGCCGCCGACGTCAGGGAGGGCCCGGAAGCGCACCATCCCGACCCCCTGGACAGCGTGCCCCAGGACGACCTGGGTCTGCTGTGCCTGCTTCTCCAGTTTCTCCACCCGGTCCCGCACGGCGCCAATCTGGGCCAACAGGGTCCCTACGCCAACCTGGGGACCGGTCTCCTCCACACTGGCCCCGGAAAGACGACGGTATCGCTCCTCCAGCCGCTTCAGACGGGTCTGCAGGTCCAGTTGCCAGACAATGTTTAAGAGCGCCAGCAGGGTAACAGCGATGATCCAGATCAGCAGTGGCGTATCCATTGGGCTCCCTTTCGTCGATTACGGCGATGGCCAGCGGCCCAGGATGACCTTTATCTCTCGTTCCTCCCCATCCCGTTCCACTTTCAGAGTTACCCGATCACCGGGACGGTAGGAGGCGAGGAGTTCTACCAGAGGGCGGCCCGGGCCTACGCGCCGACCGTCCACTTCCCGGATCAGGTCTCCGACCTGCAGGCCAGCCTCCTCGGCCGGGCTTCCTGGGACCACTTCTACGATTTCCGCTCCCCGGGGCCGTTCGATATACCGGACTCCCAGGTACGGGCGCTCTTCGGGAGCAGGGGTGAGCATCGACGGCGGGCCCTCGGGGGTCGGAACTTCCGGGCGCGGGAAAGGGCGCCACTCCTGGGTGGGCTCCGGGAGACCACCGGCGCGCCCCAGGCCAAATCCCACCGCTCCGCCGACCAGCATGCCCAGGAAGCAACAGGAAATCACTACCACCAGCAGGCCGACTGCAACCGCGATCATCTGCCATCCGGTCAGTTCCACCCGTTCTTTATCCATTGCGACCTCCATCCGAGCGTAGTGCAGATTGCAGAGCACAGAGCGCAGAGTGCGGGTTGCAGATTGCCGGTTGGGCCCTGCATCCCTGTGTCGGACGATGTGGGTTCTGCTATCGCTCCGCCTGCTGCCAGACCCGGTTGTATTCGTCCAGGAAGGCCTGGGCGACTCCAGGATTGTGAATGATCAGCAGGTTCTCGTCGTTGTCCTTTTCGGCACTGCTGCTAAAGTTGTACGATCCCAGGATGACGCTCTGGCCGTCCACAATAAAGACTTTGTGGTGCAGAAGATAGGGGTTGCCATCTTTCCAGACCGGGATTCCGGCCTCCCTGAGCCGGGGGTACTGAGCGTAGGGGGCATCCGAGCCCCGGGACTCTACCACTCCCTCCACTGAAATTCCCCGGCGGGCCAGTTGGATCAGAGTATCCCCGATGTCCTGGCTGGTGAATGAGAAAGCCATAAAGCGGATGCTCTGACGGGCGGCGGAGAGAACCGGAATGAGGTGGCTGGCGACTTTATCCTCCGGGGCAAAATATACCTCTATGGGGACCTGGAGCGATTGCTCCGGCACCTCGATCATCACCGTGGGATACGGGGTGTTCTTCGGAGAACGGGGCCCAAATTGGCCGCTGAACAGTTCCTCAAATTCTGTCGCGTAGTTCTCGGCCAGGCGGGGGGAGGCAATCAGGACCGCGTTGTTGTTGTTCCGGTAGGTGCAGTTCTTAGTGAGGTTCCAGGACCCCGTCCAGACCCAGGTATCATCCACGACGACGAATTTATTGTGCATGATGCCGCCGTCCTTCGGTCGGACAGTTACGGGGACTCCCGCCTGCCGCAGCCGGGCCACCATTTCCTCGTCCTCGTATTCGCCGTCGGTAACCAGGCGGACCTGGACGCCGCGCCGGTGGGCACGCAGAAGGGCATCGGTTACCGTGGGGATGTCTAACTCATAGGCGGCCACGTCCACCCGTTTCTGGGCTGCATCAATGAGGTCCACCAGGCGGAGGTCTATACTCCCGGTGTGGAGAGCAGGGTCGTCGGGATAGCGGGGGGTGGTGAAATAGACGGCGATCCAGTCGCCTGCGACGGTGTCGGTAACCTCCCCACCTCCCAGGAGGTCAATGCCAGCGAACTCCCGCAACAGCCAGGCCAGCAGGAAAACCACTATCAGGAGGATGAGGGTCCTCCAAGTCCATTGGGGTCGGTTTGAGCGTCTGGGCATGAGGCCTCCTTAATCAATCAATTTCACTTTATCCCGGACGGTCGGGGCCCCGCTCCGGCTCCTCTGGGAGGGGGGCCACCAGCCGTCGTTGCAGGGCGGATGTCTGCTCGTCGGGCGGGAGTTGTCCGACTTCCCGGGCGAGGGTCCGCATCTGTCTGCGCAGGGCGGCCAGGCGGGCTTGGGTCTCTTCGGTCAGGGCGCCGGTTTCCCGCACCATCGCGGTGGCCTGGGCGATGCCCCAGTTCAGCAGGCAGCGGGCGGCCTCATCTACCAGGTCAGCGGTCAGGGCCTCGTCGTCCAGAAGCCGTTCCACTGCGCTGCGCAGGTCTTCATCCGTGGTGGTTTCCGAAGGAGGCCTGGTCAGCAGTGCCGAACCGGCAGGCCGGGGGGATACCTGCCGTCTCCGAAAGAAATTGCCCACTTTTTGCCAGAGTTGGACTGGGGACAAAGTATCCTCCGCGTCATTCACCCAGATAATCCCGCAGTTTGCGGCTGCGGACGGGATGGCGTAACTTGCGCAGGGCTTTGGCCTCAATCTGCCGGATGCGTTCCCGGGTAACTCCCAGTTCTCGTCCGACTTCCTCCAGGGTGTGGGATCGCCCGTCCCGCAGGCCGTAGCGCAGTTCCAGGACGGCCCGCTCCCGCTCGTTCAGCACATCCAGCGCGCTGCGAATCTGTTCCTCCAGCAAGTGCCGGGAGGTGGCATCGTCGGGGAGGGGGATACTTTCATCTTCAATGAACTCTCCCAGATTTCCGCTTTCTTCCTCTCCGACCGGCATCTCCAGAGAGACCGGCTCCTGGGAAAGGCGGAGGATGGCGCGGATTTTGGTCGTGGCCTGCCGGAGCCGTTGCTGGATCGATGGGGAGAGCGCCTCGCCTGCCTCCAGCGCGCGGCGAACGATCCGGGCATCCTCTTCGTCCAGCAGTCCCATCTCCAGGGCCAGTTCTTCCGGTGTGGGCGCCCGACCGTATTGCTGGGTCAACTGCTGTTGGAGTCGGGCCATCCGGCTCATCGTCTCCAGCATGTGGACGGGGATGCGAACGGTGCGGGATTGGTCGGCGATCGCGCGACTGATGGCCTGGCGGATCCACCAGGTGGCGTAGGTGGAGAACTTGAAGCCTTTGGTATGGTCAAACTTACGGATGGCCCGCAGGAGGCCCAGATTGCCCTCCTGGATCAGGTCCAGGAAGGCGATACCCCGACCAATGAATTTTTTGGCGATGCTGACGACGAGCCGGAGGTTGGCTTGGATGAGGTTCTGCTGGGCCTCGGCGGCCCGTCCGTCCACATCGGTCCAGGCCAGGGCCAGGGTCTCTTCGGGAGGAGCGAACCGACGCAACCGGCGCACGTGGGGCAAGCGGCCATGCTGTATCCAGTGGTCTCGCAGGAGGTCCAGCGTCGCCTCCGGCAAGAGCAGGAGGCAGATCAGCAACTCCATCATCAGACGGGTCAGGTTGCCCCCCTGCCCGTTCTTCACAGAGGCGTCGGTCGCTTCCAGGAACTCGTAGGTATACGACCGGATGGGTGGCAGGGACTGATGATGAAGGGCCCGGGCTTCCTGGAGAATGGCGACGAAATCGGGAGGGGAGATCCCTCCAGCCCGACATACCCGGAGGATGTCGTTCCACAGGGCCATTCCATGACGGACCAGTTGTTCCCATACGTCCCGATGGGTGGGGGGACGACGCAGGCGCTTGCGAGCCTGCTCCCGGGCGTCCGCCAGGAATGTTGCCGCCTCCCGGATGGTGGAGAGCCACATCTCCTGGTGCGGCTCCAAGAGGGCTACCTGACCGATGTCCCGGAGGTAGGCTCGGACCGGGTCCGCCGCCGGTTCTTCTTCCAGTAGCGCTTCCAGTTCGTCCAGATCTTCCAGTTCTTCTACGGTTGGCTCCCCTTCTTCCAGGGCCAGATCATCCAGGGCCAGGTCGTCGGGCAGAAAGAGTTTCTCGTCCTGCGGACTTTTGGGGGAAGATGAAGCCCGATTGGTCGGAGTCATCGGGGTTCTCCTTCCATAAGGGGTGCTTCTACCCAGGCGGATGAGAGGGACCAGCAGCGGCTGCGCAGGGCCTGCTGGACCCGCAGCAGGGCACGGGCGTTCTCTTCCAGTGCCTGAGCGTATCGGTCTACTTCCGATGGGGGGGCCTCTTCGGTCAGCGCCCGCAGTTCGGTCCGACGGCGCCGGAGGTTCCGCTCCCGGAGTCGCAGGACGGTCTGGACACCTTCCCGCAGCCACTGCTCATCGGAGAGTTCGGAGGGCGGTTCGGGGAGGCTGTCCAGCCGGAACGCGACCGGTTCCGGCAGCCGTTCTCGCAACCGGGACGGGTCGGCGATACCCTCCGCCAGGATGTCCTCCCAGGCCTCCAGTGCAGCCCGGCAGGCGGGGTCATGGAAATCGCCGGGGCGGAGGGGCGGGATGTCCCACTCCGCCAGGGTCCGGTTGACTGCATCCAGGAGCCAGGGCTGGGCGAGCAGCGTTGCCAGGCAGTAGCCCTCCAGGTCAGCAACAGCAACGCTGCGCTGCGTCTCGCGGTTCCCCACGAGGGGGGTGCGCCGAGCGGCCTGGCGCTCCGCCTCATAAAGGCGGGCCAGTACCGTCCGAGGGTCCAGGCGCAGCGCCCGGGCTACTTTCTGGGCATACGTTTCCCGTTCCACCGGGTCGCCCACGTCCCGCAGGAGGGGGAGCATCGCCTCCACCACCCGGGCCCGCCCCTTGGCGTCCTCCAGGTCGGTCTGGCGGAGGAGTTGTCCCAGGACGAATTCCACCACGGGAAGGGATTCCCGGACCAGGAGGGGCCAGCGGTCCGGGTCTTGGCGGATCAGGTCGTCGGGGTCCTGGCCGGAGGGGAGGGTGAGGACGCGGATTTCGGCCCCCAGCCGTCGCTCAAAGCCCACCAGGCCCTGGGGGTTGAAGACGGGGGCCAGTTCCCGGTCCAGGGCCTCCCGCGCCACCTCCAGGCCGCGCAGGGTGGCTTGGACTCCCGCCGCGTCCGGGTCCAGTGCCAGGATGAGGCGCCGGGTGTACCGTTTCAGGAGCCGGACCTGGGTCTCGGTAAGCGCGGTGCCCATCTGGGCCACGACGTTCCCGAACCCGGCCTGGTGGGCCTGCATGACGTCTATGTACCCTTCTACCACGACGACGCAGTCCTCCCGGCGGATGGCCTCCCGGGCCATGTCCAGGCCGAAGAGCAGGTGGCCTTTGTCAAAGAGAGGGGTCTGAGGGGAGTTGATGTACTTGGGGATGCCTCCGGGCTCCAAGGTGCGAGCACCGAACCCGACGGTCTCGCCGTGGGGATCGCGGATGGGGATCATCAGCCGGTCGCGGAAACGGTCGCAGGTGGAGCCATCATCCCGCTCCACCAGCAGGCCTGCGCGGAGCAGTTCGGCCGGAGTGAAGCCGCGTCGGGTCAGGTGGGCCCGCAGCGCGTCCCGGGCAGGCAGGCTGTAGCCCAGTTGGAAGCGGAGAACGGTTTCCGAAGAAAGGCCCCGGCGGGCCAGGTACTCCCGGGCCCGGGCGGCCTCGGGGGCGTGGAGAAGCAGTTGATGGTAATACTGCGCGGCCTCGGCGACGGCGGCCCTCAGGCGGGCGTTCTCCTCGTCTGCCCGGGCCTGCTCCGGGGTGCGGGGCCGGAAGGCAACCCCCGCGCGGCGGGCCAGTTCCTCCAGCGCGGTGGCAAAGTCCCAGCCCTCCCGCTTCATCACAAATGTGAAGATGTCTCCGCCTTCGCCACAGGCACCGAAGCAGTGCCAGCGCTGGGAATCGGGAAAAACGTAGAACGAGGGGGTCTTTTCGGCGTGGAAGGGGCAGAGGGCGCGGTAATACCGTCCCGCCCGCTGGAGGGGAACGTAGGCGCCGATGACGTCCACAATGTCCAGCCGCTCTTTGATCTCGTCCACCACGCCCATCCCGGTCTCCCCGCTTGTATTCTACCTGATAGCGACGAAGGAGGCAAGTGATGCTCCCGGAGTTTTCAGGCCGCCCCGAAGAGGGTCGGTGGGGCCTGGGGCGGGACCAGCACCCGCAGGGCCCCGGGGACCACCCGCACGCTGATGGGCGTCGTTCCCAGTGGCTCACCATCGGCTTGGACAGCCATAGGGGTTTCTGTCCAGAGGGTTACCTGGCGGGCCGTCCGCTGGACCACCCGGGGGTTTTCCAGATGGCGGCCCACGAAGAGTTGGCTGGCCATCCGTAGCATGTACAGGAACCCGCCCAGCCCTTTGAAAAGGAAGACGTCCAGCAGACCGTCATCCATTCGCGCCCGGGGGGTCAGGTGGAAAATGGAGTACATCTGGACGTTGCTGACCACGACCAGCAGGACCCGTCCCCGGAGGGCTCGTCCATCCAGCACCAGATGGGCGCGCACGCCGGAGAACTCGCGCGCCAGGGTCAGTCCGGCGATCACGTAGGGCAGAACACCCAGTCGTTTGACCCGTCGGGTCCGGGGTTCCATATCCGAGGTGATCTGGGCATCAAACCCGGCCCCGACCCAGAGGAGGAAGTGGCGGTCGTTCAAGCGGCCCACGTCCACCGACCGGATCCGTCCTTCGGCCTGGGCGACGGCGGCCTCCCGCAGGCGGAACGGGTGGGTGAGCGTGTAAACAGGCAGGTGGAGTTGCCGGGCCCAGACGTTGCCGGTGCCCACTGGCAGGACGCCCAGTGCGGTCTCTGTCCCCACCAGGCCGTTGACCGTTTCGTTGACCGTCCCATCCCCTCCAGCAGCCCAGACAACGTCCATCCCGGCCTGCGCCGCCTCCCGGGCCAGCGCGGTGGCCTCCCCGGGCCGGCAGGTGGCCTCTATCTCCACTGACCATCCCCGGGCGGCCAGTTCCCGCCGCACTCGCTTTAACTCCTTCCAGACGTCCCGGGGGCCGGCAACGGGGTTATAGATGATAAGGCTTCGCATGGCAGAGATTATAGCACTCCCTTCCGGTTACGCAAATAGACTTCATCCCTATGACCAATTTCCTGTTGCCTACACCAGATAATCGGATAAAATATGAATCAGATGCAACCACCCAGGAAACGAAATGAATCTGGATACCTGCTCACAAGTCTACAAAATCACCGAAACCATTATCGGCTGTGCCTACCGGCTCCATCAAACGCTGGGCCCCGGCTTCCTGGAGAAGGTGTACGAGAACGCCCTGCGGATAGAACTCCAGGAGGCCGGGCTGAACGTGCAACAGCAGGTCCCCATCCAGGTCTGGTATCGCGGCCATCCGGTGGGAGAATACTTCGCCGACCTGCTGGTGGAAGGCCGGGTCATTGTGGAAATTAAGGCCGTCCGGGAACTGACCAAAGAGCATGAAGTCCAACTCGTCCATTACCTGACCGCCACCGGGATTGAAGACGGGTTGCTCATCAACTTCGGACCCTCCGTTGAGGTCAAGCGAAAATTCCGCACCTTCATCCCTCGGAAGGCGAAATAGACAGGATTTACAGGATTTACAGGATTTAAAAAATCTTGTAAATCCTGTTCATCTGTCCATTGATTTGACAGGATTTAAAAAATCTTGTAAATCCTGTTCATCCGTCCATTGATTTGACAGGATTTAAAAAATCTTGTAAATCCTGTTCATCCGTCCATTGATTCCCCCGAGGAGGTGCACAATGCGAACGAAGAGACCCTCTTCTCCCTCCCGCCTGCTCCTGGCCCTCATCTTCGGACTCATCCCGGTGGTTGCTACCATCCTGTTCTTCTCCCTTCCCCTCCGCGCCGCTCCCGCCCGCCAGGACTTTCCCGCCGGGGCCTCCCTCATCCCCCTCGGCGCCGGCCAGCCCGACGACCTCTCCCGCCGCAACGCCTACAAGGCCCTCTGGCACGCGCTGTACGAAGGCCCGCCGCCGCTGGCCTGGACCGCCGTCACCGCCACGGTGGACGGCACCGACTACGGCCCCGGCGCTATCGTCGGCGACCTGCAGGGCCACTTCTACCGCGTGACCGCTACCGGCCCCTTCTCTCTCCCCCGCGCCTTCGCCCTCCATCCCCGCCGCGTTGCCCTCTTCTACCCCACCACCCGCGACGCATACGGCCAGATCGTCGCCTGGGAAGAAGGCGACTTTGAGCAACTCTTTCGCGTCTACCTGTGGTGTGAGGAGACGCCGGATGATTGCCCCTACTTTGACACCCTCACCGAGACCCAGATTGTCGCCGACCTGGCCGATTACGACGTGCTGATTCTGCCCGCCCTGCGCGTCGGGTACGCCGACGAGGTCGTCGCCGCGCTGGGCGACCCGGGCCTGGCCGCGATCCGCGACTTTGTGCTCAGCGGCGGCTTCCTCTACGCCCAGGCCGAGGCCACCCTCATCGCCGAGGCGGCCGGACTTATCCCCACCGGCACGGTGAATCCGGCCATCCGCGTCACCGACGCCGATAACCGGGGCCACCTGAACGTCCTCCTGCCCGACCACCCGCTGGCCTTCTCCTGGCTCTCGGACTCCACCTACGTCCTCAACGAGCCGCTCATCACCGCCACCCCCGGGCTGACCATCGTCGCGACGTTTGCGGACACCTCCCAGCCCGGCTCGGTTGCCATCGCGGTCGCTACTCCAGGCGACGGGCGCGTCGTTCTCTTCAACGGCCACCCCTCCGCCAGCATCGCCGACCACCCCCAGGTGCTGGACGCGCTGCTCTGGGCGATGAGCGAACGGGCCGGACTCTACGGCACCCTCTGCCAGCAGTACTCGGACGCCGTGCCCTGCGACGTCATCCCCGCCTACGAGCCGGGCGTGCCCATCCGCATCACCACCACCTTCCGCAACCTCTGGGACGGCCCGCTGACCGGCATCGTCATCACCGAGACGCTGCACAAAGGCTTCACCACCACACCCGACCTGGTTACCCCGGCCCCTGCCGCCTTTGTGGAGCACCCCGACGGGACCACCACGATCGTCTTCA
>JANXCY010000033.1:0-17611 GCA_025060135.1 Anaerolineae bacterium
ACGTCCCGGAAAGCGGGCATACCGTAGCGGGGGACGGGAGGGAAGTAGGTGCCGCCGAAAAAGGGGCGCCCATCGGGAGTCAGGAAAACGGAGAGGGGCCAGCCGGCGCTGCCGGTGAGCATCTGGACAGCGTGGATGTAGATGGCATCCAGGTCAGGGCGCTCCTCCCGGTCCACTTTGACGGGGACGAAGTGGGCGTTCAGGATGGCGGCGGTCTCCGGGTCCTCAAAGGATTCGTGGGCCATCACATGGCACCAGTGGCAGGCGGCGTAGCCAATACTTAGGAAGATGGGCTTATCCTCCCGGCGGGCTTTCTCCAGGGCTTCCTCCCCCCAGGGATACCAGTCCACCGGGTTGTCCGCATGCTGGCGCAGATACGGACTGGTTTCGTGAACGAGACGATTGGCCATCGGACTTTATTCTCCAAACACCACAGCGGTAAAGGTATAGAGGGCGGCATCTTCCCGCCAGCATCCGGCCGGGAGGCCGGCCTTGCGACAGAGTTCTTCCAGGAACGTCTCCCGGTCCCACCCCTCCTCCACCGCGACCTGCGGCAGCAGCAATCCCTGCTGGCCGTCTTTCAAGATGAGCAAGCCGTGGGTCCCTATTTCAATTTGTGTCGGGTCGGTCAGGCGGCGGAAGGGGGAGAGGACGGAAATCTCTAGGCGGACCCGTTCCAGTTCCTCCCGCGTCAGGGGCGGGAAACGGGGGTCTTGGGTGGCGGCAGCAACGGCCATCTCCTGGACAGCCCGATAGAGGAGGGTATCGGCCCGGAGATGCCCGAGGCATCCCCGCAACTCCCCGTCCTCCCGGAGGGTAACGAAGACACCCGACAGCCGCAGGAGGTGCGGATCGTCGGTCTCGTAGGCAGGGAGGGTGCCGTCGATCAGGTAGGATTCCAGCGTCCGGCGGGCCAACGCCAGGAGCGCCTCCTGCCGTGCCGGGGTCAGGTCGGGCGGGACGTAACGCCAGAACATCACTGCGCCGTAGCCCACCACCTGCCGGGGATCGCCGTAGGGAGAATCAGCGGAGTTGGCGTAGCGGAGGACGGAGACAGTATCGGCCCCCAGTCCAGCGGCAACGCGCATAGCCACCCGGATCGGCCCTTCGCCACAGGCGCAGGTTACCAGCCCGGGGACGCCCCGCCGCATGGTTGCCGCGATTGTCTCCCGCAACCGGTCCGGGTCTCCCGTCTCTATGGCTGCCAGGATGGCCCCATCTACTACCAGCGCGTCCTCCCGGGAGGGGTAGTGGGAAAGGTCGGAAGAGGCGATGACGACGGCCTTCCGGCCCGGAAGTGCACTCAGCAGCGCGTCGGCCAGGAGCCGAACCGTCTCCTCATCGTCCGTGCCCATCAGGATGGGAACGATCCGGCAGTGGGGGCAGACTCGCTGGAGGAACGGAAGTTCTATCTCTATGGGATGTTCCCCCTGGTGGGCCTCGGGGTCAAAGGTGATACGGGAGTCAGCCCGGATCAGGGCCCATGCCAGGTCGGCGTCCACCGGTACGATCCCCAGCGGGGTCTCCCATGCCCCTTCCGCCCAGACGGAGACCGGACGGGAGAGGGGAGCCTGATGGTCGGAGGCGATCAGGACAGCGACGTCGTACTCCCCGTGGCGCAGTTGACGGAAGCCCGCCGCCGCCACCGGTCCAGAGTAGACGTATCCGGCGTGGGGGACGAGGAGGACCAACGGCGCGCCGTCCACCGGTCTCTCGGCCTCCAGCATCCCGTCTATCATCTGCGCCAGTTCGTCCGGGTCGGCGGGGTACCAGGACCCGGCGATGGCGGGGCGGCGGAGGTATCCTGAGGGAACGATGGGCGTCGGGGATGCAGACCGTGGCGTCTCTGCCGTCGGGGACGGGTTGGCACAGGACGCCAGGAGCAACAGGCAGACCAGTACGCCGGGGAGGAAGGTGATCCTGTTCATCGGTTGTGATCCTCATGATCAACTGATCAACAGGCCAGGTGGCCCGCGCTCCAGTCTCAACAGGCCGGGCGGCCTGCGCTACAGGGCAAAGCTATATCAGTTCTGCTTGGGGCCCGCCAGGTCTCTATATGGGCTTCTGGCCATTCCTGCGGCCCATGAAGATGCTGTTTCACTGCGGGGTAGACCCCCGTAATGAACAGTTTCTTTCTCCCCTCAGGCAGCGGTGGGCCCAGGAAAGGGCTACGCCGGGCCCAACCGGAATTCGGCCAGAGGGACGTATTCGGCTCCTGTTGGCCGGAGGATGCTCTGGATAAGCGCGAAGGACTCGGCCTGCACTTCTCCCAGTGTTCCTACTGAGCCGGAGGCCACCACCTCACCAACGCGGGCCACATCCCGGGGGGAGGCGGAATCCTTCACTCGACCCAAGGTCAGATGCGGGGAGAAGCCTCGCCCCTCCGGAGGATAGCCCAGGGACGCCATCGCGCGCTCCACAGCGGCTTGAAGCGCGGTCAGCCGGCCGAGCGGCTCCTGGACCCCCACCCAGAGCACCCGGGGACGTCGAAGGGAGGGGAAACAGCCCAGGTCGCCGACGGTGAAGGTACAGGGGACCGCCGCCCTTGCGACAGCGCTCAACGCGGCCCGAATCGTCGGGATTCGCTCCTCCGGGGTATCCCCCAGGAATTTGAGCGTCAGATGGATGCCCTCCGGCTTCACCCAGCGGACGCTTCCCGGAGGGATTTGCCGCTCCAGCATTTGTTGAATCCGGGCCAGTTGTTCCAGCAACGGCTCCGGCAATAGAATCGCAATGAAGGCACGAATCATTTTCTAATCTCCGTACTCAGGCCTGCCGGTCGGGATTGACGGCGGGGTCGCTGAATTACCAACCCCATTCATAGGTCCGCTGCAACAAGTTCGTTTCACCGCCGAGACACAGAATATGCAGAGACTTGAGTACAGACAGGAGTTCCGCAGTTCACGCTGGAGAGACCAACTTTCCGGCCCAAAGGCGCTGACGTTTGACGTAGCGCAGGCGGTTTGCCTCCTCAACAGGCCGGGCGGCCTGCGCTACAGTTTCCCCAATTCCTAATGGCATCAGTCCTGTTACCAGTGCGGAACTCTGGGCCTTCGGCGTCTCTGCGGTGGGTTTTTGCAGTTAGAGTCCCTCATGGAAACCGGAGTAGCGCGCAACCGGCGGGAGGCCATTCGGCCTCCATGCGACCTCTCTCCAGCGTCCATGTCTTGCCACTCAGCAGGTCGGGGACGGCGGGGAGGTTCGTCGGCAGGTGAAGGGAGAATCGCCGCGCGCGCTGGAAATCCAGGTTGACCACCATGGCCAGCCCCTTATCCCCCCGCCGCCGGATAACGGCCCAGACCATGGGATCGGTGCTTTCCAGAAGGGCGAAAGTGGCAGGATCGGGATCGGCAATGAGGTCGGCGTAGCGGGCGCGGAGTTCCAGCGTGCGGGCAATCCACTCCACCAGATGGGGCGGGTTCTCCCATCCGTAGGCGACGGCGCTGAAGAGGGCCAGGCGCTCCGCTGGGTATCCGGGCAGTTCCTCATGCGTGAAATCCAGGCCGGTGTTGACAGGGACCGTCTCCGCCAGTTCCAGGCCGGAATGGCAGAAAGGGATGGCAGGGAGGACACAGCCCAGGGCCCAGGCGGTCCTGGCCGCTGCCAGTCCACCCGGACGGGCCGCCGCGCGGGGGGTGTTGTGGCTCTCCGGCCCGGCGAGGAAGGGGAGGGGCAGGCCCGTCTGGGCCAGCGGGCGCAGGAGGTCGTCTACCAGATGCTCCGGTCGCCAGACGGCCCACCAGTAGTGGCCGATGACGGCGTTATAGCCCTCTTCCGCCAGCCCGTGGTCGTAGGAGAAGGTCTCGTCCCAGAAGGCGAACTCGGGGTGGACTGCACGGGCGGCCTCCACCACCCGCCGCTTGAGGTCTGTCGGCAGTGCGTGGCCCATGTCCATCATCGCGCCGTCTATCCCGAACCGTCGGCAGTAATCGGGCAGAATCTCCACGATCCGCTCCCAGAGGGGTTCCACCGCATTCTCCGGTCGGGCCAGACGGGCATCGTACATGCGGACCGTGTTGTAGGCGATGTAGTTGAAATCCGGGTGGTCGTAGAGGCGCAGGTAGGTAACGTCGGTCCAGGGCGGCTGGGGATCGTCTGGGGGCCAGTCGGCGAAGGCGCCGGGGATGCGGACACGCGTCCCATCGGGCAGGATGCCGATCCAGCGGGTACCCTCCTTGTGGACCGATTCCGGCGGCGGGGGTGGGGTGAACATCTGCCGGTAGACGGGGTGGGGCGGGACGAGGTCAGTCCGTTCCCCGCGCGCTACCTGTTCCTTGATGATGGCCAGTTCCTCCGGGGTAAAGAGGGGAGCGCCGTAGGCATCCTCCCGCAGGTCGCCTGGGGCCCGGTCGGGGATGTCGGCCCGGATCCAGTAGAACCACTCTGGGTGCCCAGCGGCCCAGTCGGCGTCCAGCGACGCGGTCCGGAAGGCAAACTCCACCACGACCCGCATTCCCAGGCGATGGGCAGCCTGGACGAAGGCGGCGAATTCCTCCTCCGGTCCAAACCCCAGCGCCGGCTCCGCCAGCCGTTCATCCAGCCGGTACGGGTCGCGGATGGCGTAGATGGAGCCCAGATTGCCCTTGCGCCCGTCCACTCCGACAGCGGTTACCGGCAGGAGGTGGACGGTGTTGAAACCCAGAGCCCGCAGGAGAGGGAGCAGGGCGACCGATTTCAGGAACGTGCCCGTCTCTCGCCAGCCATCGCCGATCGGGTCCAGGGAGAGAGCGCCGTCGCCGTCGTGGTCAAAGGCGGTGGTCGCTCGGACCAGGAGGTTATAGACAACGGCCCGGCGGGACCAGGCGCCATCCGTCCCCCGCAGCGGCGGGGTCGGAGGCCGGTGAAGGATTTCCTCTACCCGCTCCAGATAGAACCGGTAGGGGTTCACGATCCGGCGGGCTGGTGGACCGGCCGGGTCTACCCAGAGGCCAGGGATGGCGTACGGAGAGTCATCTCCTTTGCCCAGGGCAACGGCCTGGGCCAGACGGTTGCGCAACCGGTTCAGAGCATCGGTCATAGGTGGTTCCAGGTGCCAGAAGATGCACAGGCCGGGCGGCCTGTATGAGCGGTAAAACGGCATAGACTTGCGTTTTATTTCCGACCCGGGCTGGCAGCGAAGACAGCCTCCAGGAGGGCCCGGCGCTCTGGGGGCGCCATCGGACGGGGCCGGGCCCCCTCCTCCAGGAGTGCCGTCCGCAGGTCCACCCCCAACAGCCGCCCGTCGTAGAAGACGAGCCGGTCTATGAACTCCTGACGGGTCGCCAGGGATTGCATCTGGTCAAAAAAGAGGTTCCCCAGGCCATAGTGGATGAAGGCCCCGGCGTGGAAGTCAAACCCCTGTGGCTGGTGGGCCTGGCTTCCCTGAACCACCACCGCTCCGGCGTCCGCCAGGGCGCGAAAATCGGCCACCTGCTGGGGAGTGGGGAAATACTCATAGGTCTCGTAGTACTGAACGGTAACGATGGGCAGGTAGCCTTTTGCCCGGAGGCCCGCGATCTTTTCCCGAATCCAGGTCCAGTCCCCACAGGGGGCAGCGCCGGGGGAGTCCTCCGTCGCGTAAGCGTAGGAGGGGCCCACCGAGTTGCATCCGATGAAGGCCAGCCGGTTCGGCCCCAGGGTAACGGTGATCGGGGTCATCGCTTCGGCTAAGTTGGCCCCGCCGCCAAACCACCGCCATCCGCGTTGGCGGAAAAGGTCCAGCGTGTGCAGGTGCGGGCCGGTCCCGTAGTCGTTGTTGTGGTTGCCAGTCAGTTCCACAACGTCCGTTCCCACTGCATCCAGGAGTTCTATGTATCGCTCGTGGGAGCAGAAGGTCATCGTCCCCAGGCGGGGCGGGACCGGACAATCAGGGGTGAAGGAGACCTCGTTGCTGATATGGGTCAGGTCGGCCTCTTGGAGCCAGGGGCCGATATCGCGGGCCGGATAGGTAACGCCTTTCTGCTCCATGGTCCGGGCGGTGCCCCGGGTGAGGGCGGTAACGCCAGTCATCGCCACCACCGCCATGCGGGATTCGTCCCGGTTGGAGAAGTCAGCGGGAAGGAGAGGGAAGGCATCAGTGCGGCGTTGGGCGCCCAGGTAGAGGGGGACGGAGAGGCCGTAGTCCGTCAGTCCCTTCTCCAGGGGCGAGCGACCGTCCACCCGCAGGACTTTCCAGCGGGGTTCCAGTTCGTGGAAGGGGAGGAGGACCCAGCCGTCCAGGTTCAGGGCTTCGGTGAGTAGGGCTCCGGGCTCCACCACCCGGATGGTCTCTCCTGTCGGCGGCCCCCACTGTCCAATCAGGACGTTCAGGGTGTCGGTAGTAACCAGCAGGGGGTGGAGGGCGAAGGGGCCGGTCGGGGCACCCGTCCACGTGGTCCGGAGGTCCGAAAGGGCCGCCTCGTCGTCCAGGGTGAAGAAGGGGGCCGCCAGGGCGTAGGTCCAGACGCCCACGGGGCGGGCATTGGGGAGCGCTTCGCTGTCCAGCCGGACCTGGGCGGTATCGGGTTCATCGGCCCAACGGAAGTGCGCGGGGTCGGCCTCTACGGCGGCCCGCAGACGGGCGCATGCTTCGGCGGGCACATAGGGTCCACACGCCACCGTTACTGGCCAGGCCGGTGTGGGGGTGGGCGAGGGGGTGGGAGTGAGCGTGGGCGTCGGCGTGGCGGTGGGCCGGGGCGTCCGCGTCGGCGTGGGCGTGAAGGCCGGGGTGAACAGTGGGTCGCAGGCCACCAGCGCTATCAGACTCAGCGCCAGGGTGAGAACGAGCAGAAGCCAGAAGAGGGTGCGGTGGGTGGTCATACCGTGTTCCGTGCTCCGTATGCCGTGTTTCGTGCTTCGTATGCCGTGTTTCGTGATTCGGTCATTCGGTCATTATTGAATAATCCCCAGCGTTTTCCCTACCCGTTCAAAGGTCTCCAGCACAAACTCCAGGTGCTCGTCGGTGTGGGTGGCCATATAGGAGGTTCGCAGCAGTTCCTGGCCCTGCGGCACGGCGGGGGAGAAAACGGGGTTGGTGTAGACTCCGGCGTCAAAGAGCATTTTCCAGGCCAGGAGGGTGAGGTTACGGTCGCCAATGATGATGGGAATGATGGGGGTCTGGCTGTTGCCGATGTTGAAGCCCAGGCGGCGGAATTCCGTCCGCATCCGCTCGGCGATGGCCACGACCCGCCGGGAATGTTCCGGCTCCGTTTCCATAATTTCCAGCGCGGCCAGGGCAGCGGCGGCGTTGGCCGGGGGGATGCTGGCGCTGAAGATGAGGGAGCGGGCGAAGTGCTGGATGTAGTGGATAACGTCCGCGTCCCCGGCGATGAAACCGCCCAGGCTGGCGAAGGACTTGCTGAAGGTGCCCATAATGAGGTCCACCTGGTCGGTAACGCCGAAGTAGGCGGCTGTACCCCGTCCATCGGCCAGGACGCCGATGGAATGGGCATCGTCCACCATAAGCCGCGCGCCGTATTTCTGGCAGACCCGGATGAGGTCAGGGAGGGGGGCAATGTCGCCGCCCATGCTGAAGACACCGTCCACCACGACCAGTTTGCCGGCTTCTTCGGGGAGGCGCGCCAGCACCCGCTCCAGCGCGTCCACGTCGTTGTGGGCAAAACGGCGCATCTCGCCGTAGGAGAGGCGGCAGCCGTCAATGATGCTGGCGTGGTCCTCTTTGTCAGTGATGACAAAATCGCCCCGGCCCACCAGCGCTGAAATAGTGCCCACGTTGGTCTGGTAGCCAGTGGAGAAGACCAGGGCGGCCTCCTTACCGACGAAACGGGCCAGCCGCCGCTCCAGTTCCAGGTGGAGTTCCAGCGTGCCGTTGAGGAAACGAGAACCGGTGCAACTGGTGCCAAAGCGCTGGATGGCGTCCAGCGCGGCCTGGCGGACCTTGGGGTGCATGGTGAGGCCCAGGTAGTTGTTGGAACCGATCATAATCAGGCGATGAGTCCCCACCCAGGCCACCGGCCCCTCACTTTCGGTGAGGGGGATGAAGTAGGGGTAGAGCCCTATCGCCTGGGCTTCTCTGGCTTCGGTGAACAACTCACATTTGGCGAAGAGGTCCATTTGTTCCCTCCTTTGTGGTTTCCGGTAAACATACACCGATTTCCCGTTTCAGGCAAGTGAGGTATCATGATACTACGCTTGATACTACGCTATCCATCCAATCCAATGAACGGTTGTTCTCGGGTGTGGAGGCTCATTTGGTTTGGGGCCGCTGACGGGCCGACCCAGATGGCGGTAGACGAGGCCATCTGGCAAGGGGTGGGGGAAGAGCGCGTTCCGCCGACGCTGCGCCTCTATGCCTGGGAGCCGCCCTGCCTCTCGTTGGGCCGCCACCAATCCGCTGAAGAGGTGGACCGGGAGGCCCTGGTTGTTGCGGGGTACGGCCTGGTCCGCCGTCCCACCGGGGGGCGAGCCATCCTCCATATAGACGAATTGACCTATGCTGTCGCTGTGCCACTGAGCGACCCGCTAGCGAGGGGAGACCTTCTGGCCAGTTGTCGGCGCATCAGCCAGGGGTTGCTGGCCGCGCTGGCCTGGCTGGGAGTGCGGGACGCCACTTCCCATGAGCGGAAATCCTCGACCCTGACCGGTCCGGTCTGTTTTGAGACGCCGGGGGAGTTTGAGATTGTCGTGGGAAGGCGAAAACTGATTGGCAGTGCCCAGATGCGGGGGCGGGGAGCCCTGCTTCAGCATGGGGCTCTGCCGCTGACCGGCGACATTGCCCGGATCTGTTCGTTCCTGAACCCCCCTGTCGACCCGACCCGGGTGCGGGCCCGGGCGACAACACTGGCCGAAGTGCTGGGACGAGAAGTTTCGTGGGAGGAGGCCGCGCAGGCCGTCGCCCAAGGCTTTGCCTGTGCGCTGGGCCTGCGGCTGGAGCCAGGGGAACTGACGCCCTGGGAGATAGAAACGGCACAGCGGCTGCGGCAGGAGAAATACGCCGCTGAAGGGTGGACTCTTCAGGGCAGCACCGGCGGAAGGAGGGGATAATCATACGGCGTTACGGCGGCACGGCCCACGCTGAGGCAGAGCGATGTGAGGAACGGCTCCAACGGCATTCTATAGCGTTTCGTGCCGGACGAACTCTCCCCACGACGGGGACTATTCCGTAACCCCAGCGATTTCCCGATATACTGCTTCAATCCGGTCGGCGATGCGGGGCCAGGCGAACGCTTGAGCCCAGCGGGCCGCCCGTTGCCCCATTCGGCGCCGCAGTTCCTCATTCGTGAGCAGGCGGACGATTTTCGCCGCCAGCGCCTGCGCGTCCCGCGCCGGTACCCGGTACCCCGTCTGCCCGTGGCGGACCAAGTAGGCCAGCCCGCCCACATCTGAGGCGATGACCGGGGTCCCGCAGGCCATGGCTTCCAGCGCCACCATCCCGAAACTCTCGTAGTCGCTGGGCATCACCACCATCTCGGCGGCGGAATAGTAATAGGGAAGCAGATCCTGGTCCTGGGCCCCCAGGAAGGTAACCACGTCCTCAATCCCCAGTTCCTCCCGCAACTCCTGAAGGCGGGTCATTTCGTCGTTGTCTTCCACGCTGTATGGGTTGCCGCCGATGATGGGGACACACATCCCGCAGACCAGTTCGGGATGACGCCGGGCGATCCGCGCGATGGCCTGTAGGAGTGTGTCTATCCCTTTCAACGGCTCTATGCGGCCCACGAAGAGAATGCTCCGACAGGTTGGGTCCAGTGCCAGTTGTTCTTTCGCTTGGGCAGGAGGGATGGGCCGGAACCGCTCCAGGTCCACCCCCGGCGGGATCACCCGGATGCGGGCCGGATCGGCCCCGTAGAGCCGAACCAGTTGCTCCTGCTCCAGGGGCGTCGCGGCGATGATCCGGTCGGCGAAGCGGGTGATCTCCGTCTCCACCTCTATCCGCAGAGGGGGCTCGCGCTCCTGGGGCGTGCGGGCAACGGCGTTCTTCATATGGCCCAGGGTGTGGAACATATGGACAATGGGCACGCCCCACGCACTCCGCAGTTCCCGGGCGGCCCAGCCGGAAAGCCAATAGTGGCTATGGATGACGTCGTAACGGATGCCCTCCTCTGCCGCCCGGGCCAGCACGCCCGCTACGAACTCTGGCAGATGGTCGTAGACCCGATATTTGGAATACGGTTGCTCCGGACCGGCGGGGATGTGGAACACCCGCGCGCCGTCCCCCAGCGCGGTGCTAATGCGGGGGACGGCAGGGTCCTGGGAACGGGTGTAGACATCTACCTGATGCCCCCGCCGGGCCAGTTCCCGGGTCAGGTCCCGGACGTAGACGTTCATCCCCCCGGTCTCTTTCCCTCCGAGGGTGGCCAGGGGGCAGGTGTGGACGCTAATCTGAGCGATGCGCATGGAAGGATTGGCCACAAAAAAACGAAGACACAAAGAAATGAATTTAAAAATTACATCCTCGTGTCTTCGTGCCTTCGTGGTAAAAATCTCCTATTTCAGCGCTTCCTCCAGAGCGGCCAGGAAGCGGGCATTCTGGGCCGGGGTGCCAATGGTGATGCGCAGGAACTCCGGCAGGTCGTAGATGTCGCAGGGGCGGACGATGATGCCCCGCTCCAAGAGGCGCCGGGCCACCTCACCCGCATGAGGCCCTATCCGGACCAGCACGAAGTTGGTGTGGCTGGGGATGCAGGAAAGCCCCAATCGCTGGACGCCTCGGCAGATGACCTGTCGCCCATTGACGGTAGCGGCGATGGTGGCTTCCAGGAAGCCGTCGTCTTCCAGCGCGGCGATACCAGCGGCCTGGGCCAGCCGGTTGACAGCGAACGGTTCCTTTACTTTCAGCAGCGGCGCCAGGACCTCCGGCTGGGCCACTCCGTAGCCCAGCCGCACCCCTGCCAGGCCGTAGATTTTGGAGAAGGTCCGGATGACCAGGACGTTATCCCGCCCCTCCCGGACGTAGGTCAGGGTATCGGGGAAATTGTCCGCGTGGACGAACTCGTAGTAGGCCTCGTCAAAGACGACCAGGACGTGGTCCGGGACGCGCGCCATAAAGGCGGAGACCTCGTCGGCGGTTACGATGGTGCCGGTGGGGTTGTTGGGATTGCAGACGAAGATGATTTTGGTCCGCTCGGTGATGGCCGCTGCCATTCCCTCCAGGTCCAGCCGGTAGTCCCGGAGGGGGACCGGGACCAGGCGGGCCCGCATCACGTGGGTGTATATCTCGTAGAGGGAAAAGGATGGATGTCCCACGATCACCTCATCCCCATCGTCCAGATAGGCCAGGCAGGTCTGGACGATGACGCCGTCGGCGCCGTTGCCCGCGATGACCTGCTCCGGTTGGACGCCCAGGTGGCGGGCCAGGGCATGGCGCAGTTCGTAACTGTCGCTGTCGGGATAGAGGTGGAGGCGGGGGACTTCCTCCGCCAGGGCCCGCATGGCCCGGGGGGAGGGCCCCAGCGGGTTCTCATTGGAGGCCATTTTGACCACGTCGGTCAGGCCGTATTCCCGCTGGACTTCTTCTATGGGTTTGCCCGGCACATAGGGCCGGAGGTGCGTCAGGCCTCGTTGAGGTTGAACAGGGCTCATTATCCTCCTCTTTGTGCTCGGTATTGCCGTGTTCTGTACTCCGGATAGTGTGTTTCGGATTCTATGTTCCGGACACTGTTCACTCAATTGTAACGCGGTGGAAATCTCCTGGCCAGCGCGCTTCGGCTATGATACATGCAGAAGATGGGCTCGTCCCCCAGTATACAGATGCCACGATGAAGTTGCAAGGAGGACACAATGGATATGATTAAGGTTGCCGCCGATTCCCGCTCCACCGCTGTGGCCGGAGCCATCGCCGGAGTCATCCGGGAACGGGGGAAAGTGGACGTGCGGGCCATTGGGGCCAGCGCGGTCAACCAGGCCGTCAAGGCGGTGGCCATCGCCCGCAGTTACCTCATGCCGGAAGGAATCGACATTGTCTGCATCCCTTCGTTCTCCGAGGTGGTGATTGACGGGCAGGAGCGGACCGCCGTCCACCTGACCGTGGAGACCCGATGCTCTCCCAGCAAAACTGCGTAGACCTTCATGTCCACACCACGGCTTCGGACGGGTCGCTGACGCCCACCGAGGTGGTCCGACTGGCCCTGGCTCAGGGGCTGCGGGCCATTGCCCTGACCGACCACGACAGTGTAGCCGGGGTGGCTGAAGCCCAGGCCGCTGCCCGGGGCACCGACTTGGAGGTCATCCCAGGGGTGGAAATCAGTTCCGACTGGCCGGTAGGGGATTTCCACATCCTGGGGCTATATATAGAGCCCCGGAACGGACCGCTGGGTGAACGCCTGGCCGCCATGCGGGCTGCCCGGGTCGGGCGGGCGCGGAAGATGCTGGAACGGCTGACGGCCCTGGGGATGCCCCTGGAATGGGAAGAGGTCCTTCCCTCGGTCAACGGCTGTGCCATCGGACGGCTGCATATCGCCCGGGCGATGCTCCGCCGGGGATACATCCGTTCCCTCCAGGAGGCATTCCAGTACATCGGTCGGTACGGGCCCGCGTACGTGCCCCGGCTGCGGATTACGCCTGTGGAGGCCATCGGGCTGATCCGTCAGGCCGGAGGGGTGGCTGTTCTGGCCCACCCCACCGCTTCGGGGGTGGCGGAGCACATCCCCACCCTGGCTTCGCTAGGGCTACAGGGGATAGAGGTCTTCTATCCCGAGCATTCGTTTGAGAACATTAAGGCGTTGTTGAGGCTGGCCCGTCAATACCGCCTGCTGGTAACCGGCGGGAGCGACTTTCATGGCTTTGAGCCCGGGATGGGCGCGCCGCTGGGGTCGTGCGGCGTGCCCGCGCGCCGGCTTCCCTTTCTTCGGCAGGCCGCGATGGCTGGTCGTTCGTCGGAATGGGCCTGCCTGCCTCTGTGAAGTCCGCGCCCATCTGCGCTACAGGTCAAACCCCAGCAGGACCTCCAGCGTCAACTGGGGGTTGGCGTTGCGGCGCAACCGCTCCGATGCCGCGCGGATGGCCTGAATCCGAGCAAGGACCTGCGCAGGCGTGTACTGCGCCGCCAGTTGCTCCAATCGGGGCCGGTAGTCCAGGTTGGTCAGCCGCGATTCCTCAGGCGCGGCGGATTCCGCGCCGGTCGCCAGAAGCAACACATCCCGCCACCACCCCGCCCAGAGGTCCAGCGCCTCCTGTACCGCCTCGGGGTTGCCCGCCAGTTCCGCCGCGTAGCGGAACCGGTCCGTCAGCGGCGCCCCCAGTAGCGCCCCCATCTCCTCTATCCGTTGCTGTCGCCGCCGGAGGAGGTCGGCATCGGTGGCGGCCCGCACGGCCCAGCCCAGCCGTCCCCCGCTGAGGTGCGCCAGCAGACGAGCCCGTTCGGCCTCCAGACCCCAGCGCTCCCGCAGCGCGTCGGCTACTCGGGCAACGGGCAGGGGCCGCAGCGGGATCACCTGGCAGCGGGAGACGATGGTCGGCAGGAGGGAATCGGTATCGGGGGCCAGCAGGATCAGGACGACGAACTCCGGGGGTTCCTCCAGCGTCTTGAGCAGCGCGTTGGCCGCCGAGGGCGTGGCCTGGTCAAACCGGTCCAGGATGGCGACCCGGTGGCTTCCCATTGCGGGAGTTCGGGAGAGGTGGCGCTGGAGTTCCCGGATCTGCTCCACCTTCAGCGTCCCCGGGTCCGATTCGGGCTGGACCCAGAAGAGGTCGGGGTGGTTGCCGCCTGCGACCAGGCGGCAGGCGCGGCAGGCCCCGCACGGGCGCGCGGCCCCCTGGCAGAGGAGCGCCGAAGCCAGCGCCCGGGCCAGCGTCCCTTTGCCCACCCCCGGCGGGCCGGTGAAGAGATAGGCGTGGGAAAGTTCCCCGGCCTCCAGCGCGTGCCGGAGGAGGTGGACCGCCCATTCGTGGCCGATAACGTCCCAGTTCATCCCTCCCCCAGCCACTCCCGCACTCGCCGGTATTCCGGCGAATCGGGATGCAGTTTCCCCAGCGCCTCCCGCCAGAGGGCGCGGGCCTTCTCCTCCTGGCCCAGTCGCTTGTGGAGAATACCCAGGTTCATCAGCGTCTGCCCCTCCCCGTGCCGGTCGCCCAGGGCGCGGAAGATCTCCAGCGCCTGCTCGTACTGCTCCAAGGCCTCCTCCCAGCGGCCCTGCTGGAGGTAGACACTGCCCAGGTTCGTCAGCGTCTGGGCCTCCCCGTGCCGGTCGCCCAGAGCACGGAAGGTCTCCAGCGCCTGCTCGTACTGCTCCAAGGCCTCCTCCCAGCGGCCCTGCCGGGAGTAGACGCTGCCCAGGTTCATCAACGTCGTTGCCTCCCCGTGCTGATCACCGCCCCTGCGGGCCGCCTCCAGTGCCCGTTTGCAGGTCGCCTCCCAGTCGGCCCACAGGGCACGCAGGTTGAAGAATGGCACCAGGTTCCCGGCCAGGCTCACCACCAGCGACCACTCCCCGACCCCGAACGCCCACTCCACCGCCGCCAGGAGGTTCTCCCGCTCCCGGTCAAAGAAGGCCAGCGCATCCAGCATTATGGCCTTTTCTACTTCCTCCACCTCCCGCCCCCTCTCCTTCGCCACCTCCTGCGCGACCGTGCGGCGTGCCTCGGAAGGAGTCAGGCAGGCATTCCACACTCCGGCCAGTTCGTTCAGGTGGCGGGCGGCGCGCCGACAGGCGGCCTCCTGCGCTTCCGGGGGCTCCTCTTTCTCCAGGCGCTCCCGCGCGAAGAGGCGCGGCAGGTCGTGAAGGCGGTAGCGGCCCTCGCCCGCAGGCTCCACCAGTTGGGCGTCCACCAGCCGCTCTATCCCCTCCCACGCCGCTTCCGGCGTTGCGTCCAGAAAGGCGGCGGCCAGGCCCGGGGCGAAATCAGGCCCGGCCACCAGCCCCAGCAGGCGAAAGAGACGGGCGTCCTCCGGCGAAAGGTCGCGGTAACTCAGGGCGAAGGAAGCCCGCACCTCCAGGTCGCCCAGTTTCAGCCGCTCAAGCCTCTTTCGCTCATCGGCCAGGGCGCCGGCGTATTCGGCCAGGGGCCAGTGGGGTTTGCCTCTGAGGGTGCCTCCGGCGATGCGCAGCGCCAGGGGCAGCCGCCCGCAAAGCGCCACGATGCGCCGGGCCGCGTCCGGCTCGGCCTGGACGCGCGGGGTTCCCACCAGGCGCTCCAGGAGTTCCAGGGCCTCACTCTCGGACATCACGTCCAGCCTCTGTAGGTGGGCGCCCTCCAGAGCGGCGAGGGGCCTCCGGCTGGTGATCAGGACGGCGCAGGTGGGGCTTCCCGGGAGAAGGGGGCGCACCTGGGCCTCGTCGCAGGCGTTATCCAGCAGGATCAGCGCCCGCTTCCCGTCCAGGGAGGAGCGATAGAGGGCGCTCCGGCCCGCCAGGTCTTTGGGGATATGCTGGTCATCTACCCCCAGGGCGCGCAGGAAGCCCGCCAGGACATCGGAAGGATTCAGAGGCCGGCCCTCTGCGGCCCGCAGGTCGGCGTAGAGTTGGGCGTCCGGGAAGCGGTCTCGGAGGTGGTGGGCGGCATGGATGGCCAGGGCCGACTTCCCCACGCCGGGCATCCCGGCGATGGCAAGGATAACGACGGCCGGGGGGCCTTCCGCCGTCAGGAGGCCGAGAATCTCCTCCAGGTATGTCCGGCGGCCGACGAAGTCGGAGATGTCGGGGGGAAGGGAGTGCAGGGCGGGCGGCGGGGCCGGCGGAGCGGCCAGCAGCATCTGGACGATTCCCGCCTGGGCGATGTTGACCAGATGTTCCACCTGGCCGCCGGAGATAAGGGTGGTCAGGTGGGGCGGGGCCTGGTCCCTGTGGGCCTGAAGCCAGCGGGCCAGGCCGGGGGCGGCTCCCTGGGGGTCGGTCCGGAGGCGCGCCAGCAGGGCCCGTCCCTCCTCGTCCTGCTCCAGCCAGGATTGGAGGCTCTGCCAGATGAAAAGTTGCTCCGGAGGAGAACCGATGGAGGCCATTTCAGTCCACCTGCACGATGCCCGCCTGGCCGATGTTGACGATTTTGCTCACCCGGGCTTCGCCGTAGACCTGGGTCAGAAACTGGACGGTGGTCTCTCCCCGGAAAGCGGCCTGTACCAGCCCGGCCAGTTCACGGGCGAAGTCCGGGTCGGTTTCGGCTTTTTCGGCCAGGACGTCGGCCAGGGCGGCCTGGCGCGCCTCGGAGGTCGGCTGCGCCTCCAGGCGCCGGAGGGTCTCCTGGGCGTAGGCGTCCCCGTCGGCAGCGAACTTGCGGCGGATGAGGTGAAGGAGGTTCTCCGCCGCCCTCACCGCCTTTTCGCCAAAGGCCTCGCCGATTTTCTGGGCGGCGGCTCCAGCGGCCACGGCCAAATACGCGCCTATCAGGGCCGCCGCCTGAAGGACGATCTCGCGGATGTCCATTGTGGGCCTCCTCCAACAATATCTGCGGTGGAACGGACTAATGTGGCGCAGGCCGCTGGCCTGTTGCGCGCCGACTGAAGGCGGCCTGCCTGGTCCTTCGGCCAGCGCCTCTTGCGCCGACTGGAAGGCGGCCTTCTTGGGCCTTCGGCCAGCGCCTCCTGCGCCGACTGAAGGCGGCCTGCCTGGTCCTTCGGCCAATGGTCGGCCTGTGCCGACCCGAAAGAGTATCGGCGGAGGCCGACATCCGGCGCAGGAGCGCCCAGGGGAGGCGGATTTCCAATCAGCGCCGACTGGAAGGCGGCCTGCCTGGGCCTTTGGCCAGCAGATGGGAATCAGCGCCCCGCTACGGCGCGTACCGGAAGGGATGGCGGGCCGATGCCTTCTCCTCAAAGAGTTGCTCCAGCGTGGGCCGGCCCTCTATGGCCTTCCGCAGCGCCTGGACGGTGGCCTTGTAGTTGTTCAGCATCACCCGCCGCCCGATGGACGCGGCCGGATGGACGAAGGCGTTGACGATGATGGCCAGGTCGTCCAGCGCTGCCTCCGGCAGAAAACCGTTCTCTATGTTCTGCCGCAGGGCCATCCGGATTCCCTCGGCGGCAAACTGATAGAAGAGTTCCCGCTGGCGCGCCGTCCGCATCGTAACAGTGGGGACCAGCAGGACCAGGGGGCGTTCCATAATGACCTGAATCCCGCGCTCTGCGGCCCATCCCTCCAGCGCGCGAGCGATCGCTCGCCCCACTGGCCCGTCCCGCCGACCGATCAGCAGGTCTATGTGGGCGATCTCGTGGAAGGGCGGCCCGGCAAAACCCTCGCCGACCCGCAGCGTCCAGCCGGAGACGTATCGGGGGGTGTGGGGCGTGGCGGCGACGCGCGTCGTCACCTGCCGATTGCCCAGGTCATAGACCACGTCGGCAGGGGGGATTTTACCCAGTATCTCCAGTTGCATGCGCATCTCTTCGTAGTCCTCCCGGCGAAAACTGCCGCCCCGCAGGATGGGATGGCGGGAGACACCCACCGGGATGCCCATCATTTCCAGTCCCTCCTTGACGGCCTGCGTCGGGCCGCAGGTAGCGACGATGCGGACCAGTTTCTGGATTTTCGCCTGCCACTCCTGGGCGGTCGCCAGGTCTCCCTCCAGGGTGGCCCGGTAGATGATCTGCCAGATGTCGGGGATGAGGTTGGCGGAGGCCAGGATGGCGCCGTCGCAACCGGCCGCCAGCGCCGCCTGGACGATCTCGTCGTGGCCCACGAAAATCCCCACCTGTCCCTTCACCTTCTCAAAGAGCGCCTCCAGGAAGGGCATATCCCCGGAGGAGTCCTTGATGCCCACGACGTTT
>JANXCY010000033.1:17709-24275 GCA_025060135.1 Anaerolineae bacterium
CCCCTCCGCCGTCCACCAGCGGAAGTGGGTCCCGGCACACTGGGGGATGTTGTAGATGACGATGGGGACACCCAGTTTGTCCAGCGCGCGGAAGTGGTCGTAGACCTCGTTGAAATTGGGCTTCAGGTAGTAGGGGGCGACGACCAGGACGCCGGTAACGCCCGCGTCCCGCGCCCAGCGGGTCAGTTCCAGTGTCTCCCGCGTGGAGGGGCAGCCGGTGCCCGCCAGGACCGGCACCCGGCCGTTCACCTCGTCCAGGCAGACCTCAATGGCCCGCTGGCGCTCCTCAATCGTCATGTAGGAAAACTCGCCCGTGGTGCCGCAGGGGACGACGCCGTTCACGTGGGGAAGGACGTGGCGGATGAGCCGCCGGTAGGCCTCCTCGTCCAGCCGGTCGTCCCGGGTGAAGGGAGTTACCAGGGCGGGATAGATGCCTCGGAACCAGTCGGTTTTGTAGCCCATGGGTCCTCCTTTGTGGCGCAAAATTAATTTTGCGCCACAAACGCCTGCGCGATGGCCGCGCGCGCGGCTTCATAGACGCTCCCGTAGAGGGCATGCCGGTCCAGCGCCTTGGGGTGGACCGTCGCCAGGACGATCATCACTTCCTCGTCGGCGGCGGAGGCGGGGATGATGCCGGCCTCCAGCGCGTCCACGACCGCCCGCGCCAGCGCGGCCTGGGTGGGGCCATAGATCATGTTGGCCTGACGGAGGTTCTTCTGGGGGAGCGTTGGCAGAAGCAGCGTCGCGGGCCGGACGGTGAGACCGGGCTCCAGGATGGTCGTCAGCGCCTCCCGGCCGTGGAGGGGGTAGGTGAGTTGAAGGGCGTAGGCGTCGCCCAGGGGGGTCTCCTTGCGGCCCGCGACCAGGTCTAACTGCACCCGGTTCACCCCTTCGCCCGCCGTGCCCGTCCCCACCCGCAGGCCGTAGGTGCGGATGTCCTCCGGCGTCAGTTCCAGGTCGCGGAAGCGGCCCTCCAGCGGACCGCCAGGGTACTCAAAGGGCTCCTCGGCGACGGGAATCTTGCCCAGTTTTTCCAGTTCCAGTTGGATTTCGGCGCGGGTCTCGTGGATGAGCGCGCCGCCCGTGCTCTTGAGGGGCCGACGGGGCGGCCCCACGGGGATACCTATCATGTTGAGGGCCGCCTTGACCGCCACCCCGCCGCCGTGACGGCAGAAGATGCGGGAGAGTTTCTGCACTTGCCGCTGGAGTGCCCGCGCCTCCTCCAGCCGTCCCTCCCGTACCAACCGGTACACCTCCCGCCAGATTTCGGGGTAGACCTGGGCGCTGGCCAGAATCATCCCGCTCACCCCGGCGGCCAGCGCCGCGATGACCACCTCGTCGTGGCCCACCAGGACGTCTATGCGGTCTCCAGCGTACTCCAGAATCTCCAGCGTGTAGGTCAGGTCGCCGGAGGAGTCCTTCAGCCCGACAACGGTGGGCAGGTCCGCCAGGTCCTCCACCACGTTGCGGGGCAGGACCGCGTCCACCACCTGGGGGATGTTGTAGAGGATGAGGGGGATGTCCACCGTGGTGGCGATGTCGTAGAAGTGCTGGTAGACCTCCTTGTCGGACGGGTGGAGGAAGTAGGGGGTAACGACGAGGATAGCGTCGGCGCCGGCCTCTTTTGCATCCCGGGCCAGGGCCAGGGCCTGGGCAGTGCCGGAGGCGCTGCATCCGGCGATGACCCGCTTCTCTCCCACCTCCTCCCGCGCGATCTCTATGAGCCGCCGCTGTTCCGTGCGGGTCAGGTAGGGGAATTCGCCGGTCGTGCCGCTGGTAACCACGCCGTCTACGTAGGGGAGGACATACCGGATGAGGCGACGATAGGCCTCTTCGTCTATTTCTTCTTTTTTGGGGTCAAAGGGGGTAACCAGAGCGGGGAAAATGCCGTGGAGCCAGTCCAGTCGGGTGCCCATGTTGCCTCCTGGGAGCCATCAGTACAGATTATATATATTTATCACAATTTCCTCCATTGACCAGCCAGGCCAGTGAACCATCACCCTCGGCAAGGGTGTGTCTCATTTCGTCGCAATCGTCCTGGCCGGAGGCGCCGATTAGAAATCAGTCTTCCCTGGGCACGGAGTGCCCTGCGTCAGCCTTCGCTGACGCCCAATGGAAGGTCAGCGAAGGCCAGACCTTGTTGCGAACGAAGGGAAGCAACCCGGCCGAAGGCCCAGGCAAGGGCGACTTTCGTCGGCGCCCAGCCGCGGCTGACCGACGCCCGACAAAATTGGGACACACCTCCTCGGCACTCGGCAGGAGTACTTGACGGAATCGCCGGAAAGCGGTATACTTAAAGAGCATTGGGGCGTGTCGGAAGCGGATGCGGGACCGGTATCCAATAGTCCCATTATGACCGGGGCGTGGCGCAGACGGAAGCGCACTGCGTTTGGGACGCAGGGGTCGCCGGTTCAAGTCCGGCCGCCCCGACTCAGCGGCCTCCCGGCCGCCCACCCTGCGGGCGTTGCAAAATGGTATTGCCGCAGCCTTCCAAGCTGCTGTTGCGGGTTCGATTCCCGCCGCCCGCTCTGCACTTCCCACGAAGACACAAAGTGATTGTGAATTCCTCCTTGGCGCCTTCGTGTCTTGGTGGTTGAAAACCGGGCCCGTAGCTCAACGGCAGAGCAACCGGCTCATAACCGGTCGGTTGCAGGTTCGAATCCTGCCGGGCCCATCAGGCGGCGGTCCAACCGGAAGCGACCGTCGCTTTTTCTATCGGCGGACCCGCTCGATCCGGGCCCCCAGCGCGCGTAGTTTTTCCTCCACCCGTTCGTATCCCCGATCAATCTGTTCCACGTTGCGGATGATACTTTCTCCCCGCGCACAGAGCGCCGCGCCGACCAGCGCCATGCCTGCCCGGATGTCGGGGCTCACCAGGATGTCCCCCTGCAGTTGAGAAGGCCCCTGGACGACACAGCGGTGGGGGTCGCAGAGGATAATTCGCGCGCCCATCAAGATCAGCTTGTCTACAAAATATAGACGGCTCTCAAACATCTTCTCGTGGAACAGGACGGTTCCCTCCACCTGGGTCGCCAAGACGATGGCGATGCTCATCAGATCGGCCGGGAAGGCCGGCCAGGGAGCATCCGCGATGGTGGGAATGGCTCCGCCGATGTCCGGCACCACCTCCAGGGGTTGCTGGGCTGGCACTACCACATCTTCCCCTTCCACCTGGATTTCCACCCCCAGGCGGGCAAAGACGTGGCGGATCATCCGCAGGTGCTGGGGGGCGGCCTGGCGGATGCGTAACTCCCCGCGCGTCATTGCCGCCAGGGCGATGTAACTCCCCACTTCTATGTGGTCGGGGCCAATAGTGAATTCCCCGCCCTTCAGCCGATCCACGCCATGAATGGTGAGGACGTTGGAGCCGATGCCCTCAATGCGGGCCCCCAGCCGATTCAGCATGTGGCAGAGGTCCTGGACATGGGGCTCCGAGGCCGCGTTGCGCAGGATGGTGGTTCCTTTGGCCAGCACCGCTGCCATAATGGCGTTCTCCGTGCCAGTTACCGATGCCTCATCCAGGAGAATGTCTGCGCCGTGCAGTTCCCGGGCGTTGAGCCGGAAAAGGTCGTTCACGTCCACCTGAGCGCCCAGTTCCTGAAAGGCCAGGAAGTGAGTATCCACCCGCCGCCGACCGATCACGTCGCCGCCCGGAGGCGGGATCTCCACCCAGCCCAGGCGGGCCAGCAACGGCCCCGCCATCAGGATGGAGCCCCGAATCCGGCGAAATTTCTCCCGCGCCAGAGGGGGCAGACGAACCTCCCGCGCGTGCAACCGCCAAGAGTGGGTATCCAGTCGCTCTATCTGGACGCCGATTTCTCCCAGCAGATCCAGCATGGTATGGACGTCCTGAATGTCGGGCAGGTTATGCAGGATAACCGGTTCGTCCGTCAACAGGCAGGCGGCCAGAGCCGGCAATGCAGCGTTTTTGTTACCGCTGGGGGTCAATGTCCCTCGCAGAGGTACACCACCTTCAACCACCAATTCTTCCACGCTTCGCCTCCCAAGGAGATAAACTTCACCGGAAATCGGACGCGGATTCACCCGGATGAGCGCGGTTCCCTGAAAACGATGAGGGTAATGTTCTCAGGTATACAGCACGATCGGAACACCGGGGACGACCCCCAGGGTCGTTGCCGCGCTCCCCTGACGAAGGGCAATCTCCAGGAACCCGCTACTCCCGATCAGGGCCAGCAGTTCCCCCACCGCGACTTCGCCATAAGTTCGCCGAATCCCGTGGACTTCCCTCCCGGCCAGGATGACCCGCGCGGCCGACGCCGGGAATACCCGCGCGGGAGTGGGCCCCGAGGGCCGGAACGCTGGGAACAGGGTTAGCCGGTCCCGCTCCCGAAAGAGGCGCCCGATGCTGGTAACCAGGTTGCCAAAGCGGTCGGCGTAGAGAACCTCTCCCTCCAGCGCGCGCTCGCGGATTTCCAGACGGGGCGGGGGGAGCATAACCGGGTCTTCCACCCGGGGGCCCAGTCGCTCCAGCGGCAGCCCCATCGCCAGATACGCGGCCGCTGGAGCGAAGACATCCCGTCCATGAAACGTAGAGCTGACGCGCGGTAACCGGTAGGCCGGCTCCCGAATCTCCACCGCTGTCCACTCCGGAATTTCCGCCAGGACCCAGGAGAAAAGGCCGTTATCCGGACCGACAAACGTTCCCGCCGGGGTCCGGATCGCCAGGGCCCGGCGCTCGGTGCCCACCCCCGGGTCCACCACGGCCAGATGAACGGTGTCGGGCGGAAAGTAGGGGACGGCGTTGCTCAGGAGCAGCGCGGCCCGCCGGATGTCCTGAGGGGGAATCTGGTGGCAAAGGTCCACCAGCCGGACTACTGGCGCGATGGAGAGGATAACCCCCTTCATCACGCCGACGTATTCGTCCTCGGTGCCGAAATCGGTCAGCAGGGTGAGAATGGGCATAGCAGGATGCCAGTATGGAGGAGAGGAGGATTATCCGCCTCCACCGAGCAGGCTGAAACCTCGCGGCCGGCCCCGGGGATAGGAAATGACGGGGACAGGGGGGATCCTCTTCCCTTGCCCCGCCCATGGGCAAACGGTTCCTCCGGCGGGAGAGGACACCAGAAGAGCGGTCATCGAGTTATGACTCCCTCTGATAGACCTCGGGGTTGGCACAGTAGGGAAGACGTTCACCCCGCAGACCGGCCAGGAGGTTCTCCGCCGCCATGGCGGCCATCCGCTCCCGCGTGGCAACGGTCGCGCTAGCAATGTGAGGGACGACAATGCAATTCGGGAGCGAGACCAGCGGATGGTCCGGCGGAATCGGCTCCGGCTCGGTAACATCCAGCGCGGCGGCCCGAATCCAGCCCTCGGAGAGAGCCCGCACCAGCGCGTCGGGGTCTACCACCGGCCCCCGGGCGGCGTTGATCAGGATGGCCGTTGGCTTCATCCGCCGCAGTTCGACCTCGCCGATCAGGTGGTAGGTCTGGGACGTCAGCGGGCAGTGGAGGGAGACGAAATCGGAGGAGGCCAGAAGGTCCTCCAGTTCGGCATATTCGGCCCCCAGTTCCGTCTCCAGATCGGGCCGACGGTTGGGGTCATAGTAGAGGACGCGCATGGCAAATCCGCGCGCCCGGCGGGCCACCGCCGCTCCAATACGGCCCAGCCCGACAATCCCCAGCGTGGCCCCCCAGACGTCCACCCCCAAGAGCCCCATCGGCTCCCAGGTCTGCCACTTCCCGGCCCGGACGTAATCCACTCCCTCGGGGATGCGACGGGCCGCCGCCATCAACAGGGCAAAGGTGAAATCGGCAGTTGCCTCGGTGAGCACGCCTGGAGTGTGGCCGACGGGGATGCCCCGGGCGGTGGCCGCGCGCAGATCAATGTTATCCACCCCCACGGCCATCTGGCTGATCACCCGCAGGCGGACTCCCGCTCCGATCACCTCCGCGTCTATGGGGTCGGTCAGAAGGCAGAGGAGGCCGTCGCAGTCGGCCACTTCCTGCAGGAGGACCTCCTTTGGCGGTGGAAGTTCGCCTTCCCAGAGGCGCATCCGACAGGTATCCCGAATCAGCGCCAGCCCCGCTTCAGGAATCCGACGAGTTACGTACACGGTGGGTTTCTCCGCCATGTGGATTCCTTTCAACCTCCATCTGGTGTTGTTCTACACCAAACTGCTCTGGATGTCAACCCTGCTTTGTCCCTCATCCGCTTCAGAGTATAATCCAGATGACAAGCCATCCCGGGGAGGATGTCATGTCCCGATACCTGCTGGGTCTGGATGCCGGCAGCGGCTCCGTCCGGGCCCTGCTGGTGGATGTAGAGAGTGGACGGACAGCCGTCGCTGTCCGCCGTTGGGAGCACGTCCCTGCCGCGGAGAGGGGCTGGGGCTGGGATTTTGACACGGGGCGCAACTGGGGCCTGCTGGCGGAGGCGGTCCGGGAGGCCCTGGCGCGCGCCGGCGCCGCACCGGCCGACGTCGCCGGAATCGCCGCCGCCTCTATGCGCCACAGCCTGGTGCTGGTCCGGGGTGGAGAGGTCCTCTTCGCCGTCCCCAATCGGGACGCCCGCGCGGCCGCCGAGGGGAGCGAGATGGCCGCCGGGCC
>JANXCY010000034.1:0-2539 GCA_025060135.1 Anaerolineae bacterium
TCCGGGTCCACCAGCGGAATCCCGTCCAGCGTGGTTGCGCTGATGACGTAATCGCCGGGCGGCGGGTTGAAGCGGGAGGGGAAAACCGGTGGGGTGTTCCCCCACATTGGGGTCAACGGCTCATACCGCACGCCGTAGATGGCCGGGTCATAGGCCAGGAGAAACGCCGACAGACGCACAGCACCCAGCCCCCGCTCCCGCTGAAAACGGGCCAGGTCCTTATATCCCTGCCCCCAGTCGGTGTTGGAATCGGCCAGGTAGCGCCAGCCGTTATTTGGACCGCCGGCCAGTTCGTTGAAGTAGGCCAGATAGTGGGGCGCCATCCGCAGCGTGCTCAGGGCCAGCCAGGCCAGGAGAGCGGAATACGCAATACGGAGCACGCGGTATTTCATATTGCGTATTCCGTAACCTGTCAGGACAAATACCGGCGGGAGCACCGGGAGCAGGTGGCGGTAACCGATGTTCAGGGGACTGATCAGAGTGGTCGCTCCGTAGAGAAGAGGGAAAAACAATACCGGGCCCCACTGCCGGATAAGGGATGAGAGCCGTAGGTGCCGACAGGAAAGGGAGAAAGCAAACGAAACCAGCGAAGCGAGCAGAAGAAACTGGATGGATAGCGGGGTCTTCAGGGCAAAAGCGACCGGGAAGTAATACCACCACCCGTGGGTACGGTTTTCCCCCAGCAGGAAGGCCGGGTGGCCGTCGGCCATGTGGCGGCGCAGGCGAAGGAAGGGGATAGTATGGCTGGGGGCCGGGAGGGAAATAGCGGTGCCCGGAACCGGACCGAACTCAAACCCATAGAGGGCCCAGAGGGCCAGGCCCGCCAGCACAAACAGCCCCACCAGAGTAATCCACCGCCGGGGATAAATCAGCAATCCCAGGAGAAGGACCGTTGGGAGCAGCAAGACAGCCGATGTCTTAGTACCCAGGGCCAGGCCCAGGGCAGTGCCCGCCGCCAACCAGCGGGCTTTCGTTGGCCGGTGGAGCCAGCGGGCGAAGAGGAAAAGGGCCAGAGCCGTGGTCGTGGCCGCTCCCAGATCGGTCCCTGCCACCGAGGAATGAGCCAGGATGTTGGGATCCAGCACCAGTAGGAAAAGGGCCAGCGCCCCCGCCCGCCTTCCTCCCAGGTCGGCGGCCCACCGGTAGACGATGGCTCCCAATAGGAGGCCCAGAAGCGCAGTCATGGCCCTGGCCGGGAAGACCAGGCGGTCAATGGGCTGATAGGAGGTGATGGTCCGCTGGGCCACCGTCAGCAGATAGATACTCTCCGTCCAATCCCGGAGGGCCTCCTCCCAGGCCGGAAGCCCCCGGGGGTCCGGAATATCGGGCACCAACAGGAGAGGCAAAGAGGCCCAGAGTTTGGCGAAAGGCGGGTGCTCCTCCACCAGCCGGTAATCGCCCGTACGGAGGATGCTGTAGCCGCTGGCCAGGTGCATCCCCTCGTCAATGACCATAGAGGTGGACCGGGCCGCGTAGAGGGCCAGCGCCCAAAACAGCAGGAACAGAGAGACAGCCAGCCCGTATCGGTGAGTAGAAACCACAGATTGCACGGATTTCACAGACCTTAAGGCCGTTCCGGCCAGATTGGGACAGCCGCATCCGGGATAGAGATGCCCCCGATAGTCACCGGCAGGCGGACACCATCCTCCCATCGGTAGAGCCCCACAGCCACCCGGCCGCCTTCTACCAGCGGCGGCAGGCGATGAACGTCCAGCACTACGTCCCCGGGTTTCCAGAGGGAGGAGGGAAACGCGCCACCCATCGGCGGCCCATCTCCTGCGGCCAGCAACGTCCCAGAGGAATCGTAGAGGTGGACGAAGACGTGGTAATCCCCCGGCAGAGGCGCCAGACTCTGCCAGCACAGAACCACCCGGGTTCCGTCCCTTTCAGCCAACACCCCGGCATGGGTCAGCGCCACCTTTTCGTCCAGGCGGACCTCTGCCGTCAAACGATCGGATTCGGGACAGGTCGGAGTCAGCCCGGGGAGACGGAACCGCCCAAGCCGCAACCGGCCTCCAACCGGAGTCCCATCCAGAGAGACCGGAAGGGCTCCCGTCTCTGGCCTGTAGAGCACAACCTGGAGGTCCCACGCTTGAGTGGGGAAATCCGCTGCAGGCAGGTGAAACCGATAGCGATCCCGGACCACTTCGCCAGGCCGCCAGGCAGTGGTGGGATAATTCCCCCGACCCGGCCAGGAGTCGTAAGTCCAGCGCAGGGTATCGTCGCCCGGAATCGGGGAGACCAGTTGGAGGGCCATGACGTAATCGTCCGTTATCGGCGCCATGGCCTGCCAGTATAGCGTTACATCCAGGAAGCGCTTCTCTGGCCGGGCACTCAGGTCATAGCCCAGAAGACGGATGGCGTCTCCAAACTGGGCCCGAAGGGAGTGCTGAGGACGGACAGCGCCAGGGTCGGCGTGCCGGGGCGGCGGCGCGTAGAAAGCGGGCAGAATGTCGGCTACGGCCCAGAAGGCCAAAAGGGATAGGAGAATGACCAATGATGGAATGACCAATGGGCGAAGGGCCAATGATGGAAGGAC
>JANXCY010000034.1:2636-21846 GCA_025060135.1 Anaerolineae bacterium
TCCCAGCGGATCCAGCCCGTCAGCACCAGCAGGAACCAGGCTACCAGGATTCCCACAGTCCATCGCTCCGAGGAGCAGAGCCGCCGCCAGCCCCAGAGCAATCCGAGCACACCGGCGCCTGTCAGGAGGAGGTAGGGAATATAGAAGCCGGCAGGGTAAAAGGAGCAGGGAATCTGGCCCCAGAAGGAGCGGAAGACCAGCCCCGCCTCGTTCAAGGGGTAAATGGGCGATCCCCGCCGGCCCACCAGTTCCAGCATCGGGGCCAGCGCCGTAGGGTCGCCGTAGAGGTGCCAGTTTCTCCAGAACCACCAACCGGAAAGGGCGAGGGGGATGAAAATGACCAATGACCAACGACCAATGAGGGAAATGGCTACCGTTTGGAAACGAGCGCCCCTTCGAAAGCGAAAAAGCGCCAACAGGATGACCAATAGGGAGAGGGGAAGCAGGAGCCAGCCACTCAGTTTGGAGAGTCCCGCCAGTCCGATCAGAAGTCCCAGCGCAAGAACGCGCCGGACTGAAGGGCCCTCCTGCCAGAGGCGGATCAGCAGGTAGAGGCCCCAGGTCGCCAGGGGGGTGACCAAGTTATCGTTGTTCACGCCGCTGGCAACGAAGAGGAACTGGGGGTTGAAGGCCACAATAGCGGTGGCGAGGGGCGCGATTCCCGGACGAGCGGGGAAGAGTCGCCGTGCCAGTGCCCAGGTACCCAGGACAGTCAGAGCCTGCAGAAAAGTGGACCCGATGCGAAGGACATGAAGCATCAAGAGCGTACCCTGCCAGGGAAAGCGCTCCCGATGGGGGTTGTGGTAGAAAATGGCCCGATTGTCGTAGAGGGACGGGGCGTTGGGCCCACAGGCCACGCGGGGATTGAACCGGATGTAGGTCTCCATATCCCGGGCCTGCAGTCCCAGAAGGCGCACAAGCCCCGCCGAGAGCAGATAATACAGCGGAGGTTGAGAGGCTTCCTGCCGGTAGTGGTAGACCTCCGCTTCCGGAGCGCCGTGGACAGGCAGCCGGCCCAAATCGGCGATGTGCCAGATCACCCCGAAGTGTTCTATTTCGTCCAGATTCTCAAAGGGAGGCACGACGATCCCATATAGCAGGCCCAATCCGACAAAGGCCAGCAGAAATAGCAGGATGTTCCAAGAGGCTCGTTTCATCCTCCCTCCCCTTCAGGGATGATGAGCGCAGGGGCTATTGTACCCCGATTGGGTAACGGAGCAAGCACTTGACGGAACCCGTCCAGAGGTATATCATCTCAGAGAGCTCTGACCGGACTGGAGGAGCATGCTCCAACGCCACCTGTCAGTTGTATCTATGGGTCGTCTGTGGATTCCGGTCGTTCTGACGCTCCTGGCGTTTGGCGTACGGGCCGGTTCTCTCACCGCCCAATCCTTCTGGCGGGACGAGGTGGATGCGCTGTGCTACGCTCACGAGTTCCCCTACCTTCTGATAGAAGCCCTGGCACCGGGGCGGGCTGGCGCCCTTCCAACGCCCTGCGCCTGCCCTCCCCCTCCGCTCCCCACCGACTGGGCAGGTGGCACTCTTCAAGAGCGGATAGTGGGGTTGCTGGGAGCGATGATCCGGCAGAACGGCCCTCTCTACTATTTCCTCCTCCGGGGCTGGATCGTGCTGGTGGGATACAGCGAATACGCGCTGCGCTATTTCTCCCTCCTCTTCGGGGTCCTCTGTGTGCCGCTCACTCTGGCGCTGGGCACTCGTCTGATGGGCCGGACCGCTGCCCTTGTCGCGGCCGCTCTGACGGCTCTTGCGCCCTACATGGTCTGGTACGGGCAGGAAGTGAAGATGTATACCCTGGTCCCCGCTCTGGTCCTGCTGGCTCTCTATGGTCTGCGGCGGGGGATGGACGGGGGGAAAATATGGTGGGTCGTCCCAGTTCTCGCTACCACTCTGCTCCTCTACACCCACATCTGGGGCGCGCTGCTGATCCCGTTCCAAATCCTGGGGCTGCTGGTGGAATGGCCTCGCTGGCGACGCCACTGGCGTGGCGCCCTGATCAGTATGGCCCTGATCACTCTCCCCTACCTGCCGCTGGCCCTCTGGCAGGCTCCGGCCGCCCTGGTCCGTCGGGAGACGGGCTTCCCTCACTACTCTCTGGGCGAGATGGCGCTCATTCTGCTCAACGGCTGGAGCACGGGCATCCTCGGCCAGGGATGGCCCTGGGGCGCGCTGGTCTGCGGAGGAGCGGCGGCTCTGGGATGGGTCCGGCTCCTCTCCCGGTCCGCCACCCGACAGACCGCGCTCTTCCTATCCCTCTGGCTCGGGTTCCCCTTGCTGGTCATCTGGTTCATTTCCCTGCGCCAGCCCCTGTTCACCGACCGGTATCTGATCTGGTGCGCACCGGCCTTCTACCTGCTGATCGGCGCGGGATGGATGGTTCTAACCTCAAAGACACGAGGACACGAAGGGAAAAGTTTTGGAAACGTTGCGTCTTTGGGTCTTCGGGGCATGTGGCTCCTGGCTCTGCTGGCGGTTTTCACTTGGAACCTGCACACTCAAGCCACCGTTCCGATCAAATCGGACGTCCGGGCCGCCGCTGCGTACGTGGAAGCCCGCTACCGGCCCGGGGACCTGCTCATCTTTCAGATTCCCCATATTCGCTATACCTTTGATTACTACTTTGGCCCGACAGAGTATCTGTGGGCCGACGGACTGTACACCAATCACCGGACCGAGAACGGAGTCTATCGGCTCTCTGAAGACGCGGCTGGCCGCTGGATGGCGCTGATCGTGGGCGACCGGAGGCGGGTCTGGTTGGTGGCTTCCGAGGTGGAGATGTGGGACGAGCGGAATCTGGTCCAGGGGTGGCTGGAAACGGTGTTCCGCCGGACCGATGAGGCCCACTTTGTCCGCATAGATGTGTATGAGTACCAGCGGTAGGCATTCCCCGAAACCGGCCCCGATGGGAGGAGCAGGGAGCAAGGGTCTCTACTCATCCCCAGGAAGCAGGATTTCACAGTTCTCCGGGCTATCCTCGGTCGCTCCTTCCAGCGAATAGAACCGGAGCCGGCGCCGACGGTAGGGCTCGTAGTCCGGTACCAGCCGCTCGTACTCCTCTTCCATCAGCGGGGAGGAAATGATAAAGTCGGCCGACGCCCGATTACAGGCGACCGGGATGTTCCACACCACTGCCAGTCGCAACAGCGCCTTGACATCCGGATCGTGGGGTAGCGGTTCTAGAGGGTCCCAGAAGAAAATCAAAAAGTCAATTTCGCCTTCTACGATCTTGGCGCCGATCTGTTGATCTCCTCCCAGCGGGCCGCTTTGCAGTTTCTGAATCTCCCGGCCCAGTTCTTTCTCCAGGATCTCCCCGGTCGTTCCTGTGGCATATAGAACATGGCGTACCAGGAGGTCCCGGTTAAACCGGGCCCATTCCAGAAGGTCCTGTTTTTTGTTGTCGTGGGCCACCAGCGCGATTTTCTTTTCCTGGCTCATCGGGATTCGTTGAACTGCCATGGTCTCCTCCGATGCTGCGGGCACACAGCCCCATCCTCGGTTGCACTCCGGCTTCCGGGCCACTGGGCTCGTTATGCTTCTGCCCAAAAGCATGGGCTGGCAGTGGCCAGAGACCACCGCCAGCCCCCCGGCTATTGGACCCCTTCGCCGTTGAATCCTCGACCAATGCCCCGATAGATGAAACCCAGGGAACGAACATGGGCCGGGTCATAGATGTTCCGCCCATCCACCAGGACCGCGCGGCGCATCCGCTCCCGAATCCGCTCCAGGTCCAGGTTTTTGAATTCGTTCCAGTCGGTAACGACCACCAGGGCATCACACCCTTCGGCCAGAGTGTAGGGGTCGGGGGCCATCTCCACTTCGGGAAGGATCCGACGAGCCACCTCCATCGCCACTGGGTCGTAGGCCCGCACCCTGCCGCCTTCGGCCATAATGTAGCGGGCAATGTCTATGGACGGCGCTTCCCGCATATCGTCGGTATTGGGCTTGAAGGCCAGGCCCAGAAGCCCCACGACGGCACCATCCAAGGAGCCCAGCGCATCCCGCAGTTTCTTCACCACCAGCCGGCGCTGGTAAGCGTTGACACTCATGACCGCCTGGAGAATCTGAGGCTGGTAGCCGTTGCGGAGGGCCATATGGGCCAGCGCCTTCACGTCTTTGGGGAAGCAGGACCCACCGTATCCCACTCCCGCATCCAGAAACATCCGCCCGATACGGGGGTCGTAGCCCATACCGTTGGCCACCTCTTTGACATCTGCACCGACCGCCTCGCAGATGGCGGCGATTTCATTGATAAAAGAAATCCGGGTGGCCAAGAAAGCATTGGAGGCGTATTTGATCATCTCCGCCGTGCGCAGGTCGGTGATAACGATGGGGGCCCGCAACGGCAGGTGAAGTTGGGCTACCTTTTCGGCTGCCTCCCGGTCCAGAGAGCCCAGCACGACCCGGGCCGGGTTCATAAAGTCGTTGATGGCGGAGCCTTCCCGCAGGAACTCCGGGCAGGAGACGACAGAGAAGGGTACCGAATCGCCCCGGCGGGAGCGGATGATGTCCGCCACCCAGTCGCCCGTCCCCACGGGGACCGTGGATTTGTTGACAATGATGAGCGGGTGGTCCATCACGTCCGCGATAGCCTCAGCGGCAGCGCGGACATGGCGCAGGTCCGCCTCGCCGTCTACCCCTTCCGGAGTCCCCACCGCAATGAAGACGAACTCCGCGTCCCGAATGGCCTCCGCGTAGGAGGTGGTGAAGGAGAGCCGTCCGGCGCGGACGTTTCGCTCCACCAGTTCCTCCAGACCCGGTTCGTAGAAAGGGATAATTCCCTTCTTTAATTTCTCAATTTTCTCCTCGTTGATGTCCATGCAGATCACCCGGTTGCCCAAGTCGGCGAAGCAGGCCCCGGTAACCAGTCCAACGTATCCGACACCGATCACTGTAATGTTCCTCACAGCGCCCCTCCCTTCAGTGAGGTCAAACATGCATTGTGGCGGCTCTGAGCCGCCACAATGCCAAGGTTTATGATACCATCAGGGGGAGATTTTGGCAACCGCTCTCAGCCTCCCGGTGCCGATCTGGTCTCCCGGGCCTTCCGGATTTCCTCCTCCCACAGTGATTGTCCCAGAATTCTGTCGCGGCCCCTGAGCCATCCGGTACGGGATGCTCCCGAAGAGCGAGAGGGTCCATCGGGTAGCAAAGGGGAGCATTGTCCAGGATGATACCGGGGGGTGCGAGGGGCCTTTATGGGATGGAAGACTTCTCTGGGAGATTGGGCGTCGGGGTCATTCCATCCTGTCCCTCCAGGAAGCGACCCTCCACGTACACCCGATGTCGGATCCCTAAGCCTGGGCGAAGGTGCTCTGGCCGTCCGGCCTGGGCCGGCCATTCCCGCTCCTCCGGACGGCCCGAGAGGTGGGCTATGTATTCGGGATAAAGATAGGCCGCCACCGTTTCGGCCCACTGTTCGCTGGCCGCCGTGGAGGCATTCCGATGGAAGAGCCGGAGTCCGCTGCCGTAGCGGGTGGGGCCCGGCTCTTCCCCGACAAAGCGAACCATCTCTCGGACGATCCGGCCGGGTCGGCCCAGGATGCGGCTCACTAGGTTGGCCGTTCGGGCGTCCCAGGCATGGGCCAGTTCGTGGATCAGGGCGACCTCTCCCAGCCACTCCGGTTGCTGCCGGAGGAGCGCCTCACCGACCACAATGCGCATCCAGGGAGGGCGGGGCCAGAACGCGTAGAGGCCACCGCCGCCCGTTTTTCGTTTCGCCAGCGCGATCGGACCCAGCGTCCGCCGCATCTCCTCCGGGCCGCCCAGCGCGCGGGCCATTCGCCGCACCGCGCGCAGGGCCAGAAGCCGCTCTCGTTCCTCCCACCGCTCAGGCATGATAATAGAGAAACCGTGCTTCTGCAACTCCCGGGCCCAGCGTTCGGCATCTACAGCGATCAACTCCAGGTCGCTATCCACCTTTCCCTCGCAATCCCTCCAGTGTGGTCACCCCGCGCACCGCCCGCAGGAACTGGCGCAGGTCGCCCTGGGTGCTCCGCCAGATCCGCCGCACTGCCGGTCCGACAGGGTCTTTTCCCGCCGCACTCACCGGCGCCGCCGCATAGGAGCCGTAGAAGGCAAAGTAGGCCTGATTCAGTTTGCGGATACGGTATCCGCGCTCCCAGAAAACCTGGCGGCGGCGTTCCATGTATGCTTCCGCCTCCTCTATCCGTCCCCGGAGCAATAAATCATCCACCCGGACCCGCGTTTCGTGCATCTCCGCATTGAAATCAAATTCATCAGAGGGAGGGGGCGGTGGAGGCGGGGCCCCTTCTTCCTCCTCAGCCCACTCCGGCTCCGGTGGCACCAGATCGGGATAATAACGGACCAGCGTCCGGCGGGCAATTTCCTGCCCCACAATGGAAGCAACGGTCTCGTTGATAACCCGCGCCTCCCAGTTGTCTCCGTATTCCCAGCCCAGGGGGAAAAAGTAGAGGTAGTGGTGGACCCATTCGTGGGCGGCGACCTCCATCCACCACTGGAGGCTGGGGAATTCCAGCACCATCGCGGGCCAGGCCGACATCCCCCCGATGGGCACCACCAGTGAGGAGACACCAAAGGACCGGTCGATCTCCTTTTCCAGCGCGTCGGCGCGGTCGGCGGTGAGACCCGGCGCCAGTTCCTCTTGATGGATCACCGTGATCCGCTCCCGGAGGGAAAGAATGAGGACATAGGGAAGTGGGGTAATGTGAATACCGACCGGAGGGGCGGGCTGGCCCAGCAGGCCAGAGGCGTCCTGGGCCAGGATCACGCCCACCTGTTCCTCTATGATCGCCTCCGCGATCGGCTGGCGGATCGCGATCTCCCGGCGAATCCGATCCCGCTGGGTCCGGATCTCCGCCGTTGCAGCCGCTGGGTCCTCTACGGATGGGTCGGTGTAGGCTTCGGCGATCTTTTCCTCCAGCCGCCGGGCCTCCGCCACCTGCTCCACCCAGTCCCGCACAAACCGGCAGCGGTCGGCTTCCGTCATGTACCGCTGGGGCTGAAGGAGCCAGAGGGTGAATTTCCCCCACAGGGCCTCCGCTTCCCAGCCCAGAAAATCAAAGCGGAGGTCAGCAACCCGGCGCTCCACGCCGGTCTCCAACGCTCCGGGAGGTGGCCCCTCCCCCTCCAGTGGCAGGAACAGGAGAACCAGGAGCAGGATGATCAGCGCTTTTTCGCCCAGACGAAGCCGCCGGGAGGCCCGGATCATCCTGCCCCTCGCAACGTGGCGCCCAGTTCCCGTTCCAGCCGCCGGACGATTTTCTCCCGCACCCGCGCCACTTCCGCGTCGGTCAGCGTGCGGTCGTCGGCCTGGTAGGTCAGGCGGTAGGCCAGGCTCTTCCGGCCCGGCCCCACCTGCTCCCCGCGATAGACGTCAAAGAGGACAACAGACCGGAGCAGCGGCGCGCCGGTCTGCGCGATGAGGTCCCGTACCCGCACCGCTGGGGTCTCCTCATCCACCACTACCGCCAGGTCCTCGTAGACGGGCGGATGGAGGGAAATGGGAGTCATCCGGCGCGGCGCGCCCCAGAGGTCGATCAGGACCTCCAGGTCAAACTCCAGCGCGGCCACCGGCCCTTCGGGCAGGTCAAAGGCTTCCCGCACCAGGGGATGGAGTTCGCCTATGATGCCCAGGACGTGCCCGTTCACCCGGACCTCGGCGCAGCGGCCCGGGTGGAAGGCGGGATGTTGACCGCGCTCAAAGGCCCCGGAAAGGCCCAGGCCCGAAAGCAATGCCTCCACCACGCCCTTGAGGTCGTAGAAGCCCAGGGGGGTCGTCTGACGGTCGGGGAGCCAGGAGCGGGGTTCGCGCGGGCCGGTCATCGCTACCCCCAGCCGGAGGGGTTCGTCGGGCAGTGGTTGTCCCTCTACAGGCAGGTAGACGGCGCCGATCTCAAAAATCGCCACCCGTTCCTGGAAACGCAGGTTCTCCCGCAGCGTGCGCAGGAGCGAGGGCAGGAGCGTCTGGCGCAGGTAGGCCCGGTCGGCGGAAAGAGGGTTTCTGAGCCGCAGGTAGCGAGCGGGGTCGGGGGCCGGGCCCTGGGGGTAGAGTTTCCCTTCGTCCGCGAGGTCCACCAGCGAGTAGGTGATGACTTCGTCCAGCCCACAGCCCACCAGCAGGTCCCGCACCCGTTCGGCGCACTCCAGGCGGACGTTGGGCCGCTGGGGCGGCAATTCGTCCCGCAGAAGCGTGGGCGGGAAGCGGTCATACCCCCAGACGCGCCCGATCTCTTCCACCAGGTCCACCGGGCGGGTAACGTCGGGGCGGTGGGAGGGGACGGTGATCCGGTACATTGGTAGATTGGTATCTGGGGAGGTGGTGGGCTGGACGGTGAATTCCAGGGCGGTGAGGATGCGGGCGATGTCCTCGGGCGGGATCTCCACGCCGAGAATGCGGTCCACGTCGGCGGGGTTCAGTTCTACCGTCCGGAGCGGCTGGCGGCCCGGATAGACGTCGCCGATGGCCGGGGCGATGGTCCCGCCCGCCAGTTCGGCCATCAGGAGCGCGGCGCGCAGGGCGGCGGGGACCGTCAACTCCGGGTCCACCTGACGGCCAAAGCGCTGGGCGGCCTCGCTGGTCAGTCCCAGGAGACGGGAGGTGCGGCGGATACTCAGGAAGTGGAAGTTGGCCGATTCCAGGAGGATATCGGTGGTGGCGTCGGTGATTTCGCTTTCCAGGCCACCCATAACGCCCGCCACGGCCACGGGCCCGCCGCCGTCGGTGATGAGGAGCATCTCGCCGTCAAAGGTGCGCAGGGTCCCGTCCAGGGTGGTCATCTGTTCGTTCGGGCGGGACCGCCGGACGATGATGGCGGGTCGGCGCTCGCCCGGGCGCGGCCGCAGGCGGCCGTAGTCAAAGGCGTGTAGGGGCTGGCCCAGTTCCAGCATCACGTAGTTGGTGATGTCCACGATGTTGCTGATGGGGCGCATACCGGCCAGCCGGAGCCGCATCTGCATCCAGAAGGGGGAGGGGCCCACACGGACGCCGCCGATGAAGGCCGCCGAGTACCGGGGGCAGAGGTCGGGGTCGGCGATCTCCAAGACGATGAAGTCAGGCTCCGGAGTGATGGAGACGGGATGGCGCTCCACGACGCGCCGGGGGTCGTGCTTGAGCGGCAGGTCCAGGAGCGCGGCCACCTCCCGGGCGATGCCAAAGACGGAGTAGAGGTGGGCGAAGGGCCCTTTGATGTCAAAGGCCAAGACAGCGTCGCCGAGGTAGTCCGCCAGGGGGACACCCACAGGGGCGTCGTCGGGCAGGTAGATGATGTCCTCGTGCTGGTCGGAGAGGCCCAGTTCCTTTTCGGAGCAGACCATCGCGCGGGAGGGGACCCCCCGGATTTTGGTGGCTTTGAGTTTGGTTACCTGGAAGCCAGGGGCGTGGCCATCGTAGAGGTGGGCGCCCTCCAGTGCGAAGGCGACCTTGATGTGCAGGTCGGTCTGGCCCCGGAGGGCCAGGAGGCCCGGCGCGCCGGTAACGACGACTTCCGGCGCCGGCCCCCCGTACTCCACCTCCGCCAGGACCAACCGGTCGGCGTTGGGGTGGGGGTGGACGGCGCGCAGTTCGCCGACGACGATTTTATCCGGCTCCCAGGGAAGTTCCGCGCCGGGCAGGCCGATGTAGGTAACGGTCTCCACCTCCAGCCCGGCCAGGGTGAGCCGTTCGGCCAGTTGAGGGATGGGGATGGGGATGTCCACGTAGTCTTTGAGCCACGAAAGCGGCACGCGCATGGGTTCCTCCCGATTCCGTTTCTAAACCACCAAGACACAAAGACACGAAGAAATTTTTACTTTGTGTCTTTGTGCCTTTGTGGTTTTCCTAAAACTGATGCAGGAAGCGCAGGTCGTTGCTGTAGAAGAGGCGGATGTCGTCAATGGAGTATTTGAGCATGGCGGGGCGCTCCACACCCAGGCCGAAGGCGAAGCCGGACCACTGGTCGGGGTCGTAGCCGCCGTTGGCCAGGACGACGGGGTGGACCATGCCCGCGCCAGCGATCTCCAGCCAGCCGGAGTACTTGCAGACCCGGCAACCCTTGCCGCCGCAGAGGATGCAATCTATGTCGGCCTCAATGCTGGGTTCGGTGAAGGGGAAGTAGGAGCCCCGGATACGGATGCGTCGCTCGGCGCCGTAGAAGCGGCGGGCGAAGGCGGTCAGGGTGCCGATGAGGTCGGTCATGGTGATGGCTCGGCCCACCGCCAGGCCCTCCACCTGGAAGAACTGGTGCTCGGAGCGGGCGGTAATCTGCTCGTAGCGGTAGCACTTGCCGGGGAGGATGACCCGGATAGGCTCCGGGTACCGCTCCCGCATCACCCGAATCTGGCCGGGGGAGGTGTGGGTGCGCAGGAGGACGTCGTCGGTAATCCAGAAGGTATCCCACATCTCCCGGGCGGGATGATGGGGCGGCATATTCAGCAGGCCAAAGTTCATCTCGTCGGTCTCCACATCCCGCGCCTCGTAGACCTGGAAGCCCATTTCGGCAAAGATGGCATAAATCTGGCGCAGGGTACGGGTGGTGATGTGGAGGTGGCCCGGCCCGAGGGGGCGGCCCGGCAGGGTAACGTCCAGCGCGCCGGCCTCCAGTTCCTGCGCCAGTTGGGCCTGGCGGACGGCCTCGGTACGGGCCTGACAGGCGGCCTCCAGCCGCCGCTTGACCTCGTTGGCGCGTGCCCCAACGGCGGGCCGTTCCTCCAGCGGCAGGCTGCCGAGGGAGCGCAGGATGGCTGTCAGCGCGCCCTTTCGGCCCAGGTAGGTATGGTACCACCGGTCCAGGTCCTCCTGCGTCTGGGCCTTCTCCAGGGCCTGGAGGGCTTCCGCTTCCAGTTGGGCCAGTTGTTCCAGCATGGGGCCTCCTTGTTGCGGTATCGGTGATCGCGCATTGCTCATCGCCGATCGCTCGGGTGGCGCTTCATCAGGGGTAAAATCATGTTCATTGCGGCGGCACAGCCGCCGCAATGAACATGCCCATTTTCCGGGGCGTCTGCCGCCCGATCCGCCCGGACTACAGTTCCCGTCGCCCCTCCAGCGCGTTCGTCAGGGTGATCTGATCAGCGTATTCCAGGTCGCCTCCCACGGGGAGTCCCCGCCCCAGGCGGGTTACCCGCACGCTGAGGGGGCGCAGTTTCGCCAGGAGGTAGGCGGCCGTGTAGTCTCCCTCGCTGGTGGGATTGGTCGCCAGGATGACTTCGCGCACTTCTCCGCTCTCCACTCGCCGGAGCAATTCGGCAATCCGCAGATGTTCGGCGAACACTCCCTCCATCGGCGCCAGTGCGCCGTGGAGGACGTGATACAGCCCCCGGTAGTGCTCCGTCCGTTCAATGGCCACCACGTCCAGCGGCTCCTCCACCACGCAGATGGTGGTTCGGTCGCGCTGGGGGTCGCTACAGATCAGGCAGGGGTCCTGCTCGGTGATGTTGTAGCAGATGGAACAGAGACGGGTCTGCGTCTTCAGGTTCTGCAGTGCCTGAGCCAGCCGCAGGGCCAGGTCCGATTCCCCCCGCAGCAGGAAAAAGGTAAGGCGCGAGGCGGTCTTGGGGCCGATGCCGGGGAGTTCGGAAAAGGTCTCTATCAGCCGCAGTACCGAAGGGGGCAGGGCGGACATATGGAAAGAATCCCTCCTACAGACCCAGATTCAGGCCCAGGCCGCTGGTTACTGCGTTCATCCGTGCGGCGGCGGCCTTTTCCGCCTGTTCCAGGGCCTGATTGACAGCGGCGACGATGAGGTCCTGGAGCATCTCCACATCGTTGGGGTCCACCACCTCGGGCTGAATCTGGAGGGATTGCAGTCGGCGGTCGCCGGAGACAGTGGCCGTAACCGCCCCACCGCCTGCGGTGGCGGTAATGGTCATCGCGGCGATCTCCTCCTGGGCCTTCATCAGGTCTTCCTGGAGGCTCTGAAGCCGTCGAAGCATATCTCCTGATGGGCCCAACCCCCCAGGCATGAATCGTCGTTTGACCATTCGCACCTCCTTAGGATCGGTCCTGTGGATCCAGTGTTGCCGGTCGTTAACCGTTCTTCACCACCCGTGCGCCCAGTTTTTCCACCGCCGCTTGGATCAACCCATCTTCTCCCGCCGGTGGAGATGGCTGAGGGGGAGATGGCCGCGACGGGGCGGCTAGGGACCGGCCCAGGGTCGGATGCGCGGGGTTTTTGCTGCCGGAACCGGTCAGCAGGACGCAGCGCACTCGTACTGGTCGGCCCAGCAGTTGGGTCAGGGCATCCTCCACGGCGCGCCGGTTGGTCTCCTCATTCACTTTGTCCCGGTGGAAAGCGTAGGGGAAGCCAATCAGCAGCGCGCCCCCTTCCACATTCACCGGCTTCCCATCCCGCATCAGCGCGGCCAGGGAATGGTTAATGGAACGGAGCCGGCGCAGCAGGTCGTTCCAGTGGGGAGTTACTTCTTCCAGAGAGAACTCCGCGGCGGGCTCTGAGGGAGATTCCCGGCCCGGCGGGGGGGCGGGAGGGGGCGGACTCGCCGAGGAGGGATGGGCCGCCGGAGCCGTGGGTCGTCCCGCTGTCTGGATGGATGGGGACGCGCGGGGGAAAGCCGTCGGCTCGCGGCGGGCTGGGGGCTCCTGGAGAGCCGGGCCTGGGGGGCCGGCCTCCTCCGGGAGGGCCGCTTCCAGGAACGCCAGTTCCAGCGGGAGTTGGGGCTGCCAGGCCGCGCGCGCGTCCGTGGCCGCCTGTCCGAAGAGACGGACGGCTCGGGTCAGTTGCCGGGGGGTGAAACGGGCCGCCTGGCTCTGCACGGTTAGTTGGAGGCTATCGGGGATGTGAAGGGGAACCGGCGCGCCCAGACGAACCATCATCAGCGCGCGCAGGTGGTCGGTCATCTGGCGGGCCAATTGGCGAGGGTCGGTGCCCCGGTCGGTGGCATCGTTGATGATCGCCAGCCCCCGGGCCGCATCTCGCGCCGCCAGGGCGTCGGCCAGGGCCAGGACAGTGCCCTCGTCGCCGGTGCCCAGGGCCGTCCGCACGGCCTCCACGGTGATCACGCGGCCTGTATAGGCCGCCAGTTGGTCCAGCAGACTCTCCGCGTCCCGCATACTGCCGGTAGCGTGGCGGGCAATCAGGCTCAGCGCGTCCTCCTCGGCCCGAATCCCTTCCTGCTCGGCGACGCGCCGGAGACGGGCCACGATGTCGGTCAATGGGACTCGCCGGAAGTCCAGCCGCTGGCAACGGGAGAGGACAGTCGCCGGGATACGGTGAGGCTCTGTGGTCGCCAGGACGAATATAGCATGGGCAGGCGGTTCCTCCAGCGTCTTGAGCAGCGCGTTGAAGGCGGCAGTGGAGAGCATATGGACTTCGTCAATGATGTACACCTTGTATCGGGCTTCGGAAGGGCGGTAGCCTACCCGCTCCCGCAGTTCCCGCACATCCTCTACACTGGTGTTGGAGGCGGCATCCATCTCTATCAGGTCCATCAACCGCCCCTCGTTGATGGCCCGGCAGATGGCACACTGGTTGCAGGGACGATGGGCCGGTTCCGGGTCCAGGCAGTTGACGGCCTTGGCCAGCAGGCGCGCGGTGGTCGTCTTGCCGGTCCCCCGAGGGCCAGCGAAGAGATAGGCGTGATGGACCTGGCCCGAGAGGAGCGCATTCCGCAGGGTCCGGACGACATGCTCCTGCCCGACCACTTCGTCAAAGGTCTGGGGACGCCATTTGCGGTAGAGCGCCTGAGTCATCCGAATGACCGGTTGGAGCCTGGGGTTGGGAAAGGGATTCAGGTCCCTGTGGCCATGTCGCTACCTAACGATACGCCAGATTTGCCATTTTGTCAAGCAGATCCTTCCTGTCCTTTTACAGCCCGAACGAGCCAGTTGTCTTCCTGGATATGGATGGTATAATGAAATTCTGTAGATAACTCGTCATCCGTGGCGGGATCTTCGGCAGGCGATGAGAGGGGGACAGGGATGTTGCGGCGGCCGCAGGCGGCACCGGAAAATCTTCTTTGATCTTCTCCTCCGAGGGGGTAGAAGTACGAAGAATCCCATAGCAAGGAATGCCTATGGAGGGAATAGAGACCGCGATAGTAGAGTTTCTGCAATCGGTATTGAACACCATCGGCTGGCCGGGGGTGGTGATTATTATGGCGCTGGAGAGCGCCAACATTCCGATCCCCAGCGAAGTAACGATGCCGCTGGCTGGCTGGATGCTGGTGCAGGCCCGGGGATTGCCCCTCTGGCGGGCTGCACTGGATGGGGGGCTGATGGGGACACTGGGTTGCACCATTGGCTCCGTCGCCTCCTACCTGCTGGGCCTTTGGGGCGGGCGTCCGTTCCTGTATCGCTGGGGCCGATATGTTTTGATCTCTCAACATGATCTGGAGCGGGCAGACCGCTGGTTTGCCCGATGGGGGGACTGGGCCGTGTTCATCTCCCGTCTCCTGCCCATCGTGCGTACGTTCATCTCGTTCCCGGCAGGGGTGGTACGGGTCCATCTGGGCCGTTTCATTATTCTTAGCTTTATCGGCTCCTTTATCTGGTGCGGCGCGCTGGCAGCGGCCGGTTATGCGTTTGGCAGTGAATGGGAGCGGATACGGGACATCATGCGCCCCTTGGACATCCCCATCGCGATCCTCCTGGTGGCCGGGTTGGCCTATTACATCTACCACCACATCCGCCACGCCCAGACCTGTGCGGTTCCGGAAGAGCCAGTCAATCCGCTAAACACCGATTGACAGCCGGCTGTCCGCCATAGCCCTGTAGACCGTAGCGGCGTTCGTGATGGAGGCTAAACAGCCAGCGCCGCGCACCAACGGTCGACATCCAAAGAAGAATTGCGTAGCGCTTGTCTGCCGCAAGGGCATGGAGGATTCCAACTGCTGGCAGAGCCTGCTACCGGCACAAGCGTAAAACCGGAATATCAGCCATTGGGCTCAGGGGATGAGGACGCAGGTAGTGCTCGCCATACTGGCCATGGGCTTCAGCGGGCTGGTTGCCGAGGTGTTCCTGCTGAGAGAGTTTCTGATTGTCTTTGCGGGAAACGAGTTTTCTATCGGCCTGATTCTGGCCAACTGGCTCGTTCTGGAAGCATTGGGCGCATGGGCTTTCGGTCGCATCGCGGAGAGGTTTCAGAGAAAAACTGAAACCTTTACCGTTATCACTGCTCTCTTCTTTGGGTTTCTGCTTCTCGCGCTCTTCCTGATTCGCCTGCTGAAACGCATCCTGGGCATCTCCGTGGGCGAACCGGTTGGTCTGGTGCCTATGTTCGGGTCGTCGCTGGTGATCCTTGCCCCGGTCAGCCTCCTGCACGGTGCGCTGTTTCCCGCCAGTTGTCAGTTGTATGCTGCTTTCTCCGGGCAGAGTGCCCCCTCCACCGGCTGGGTCTATGCCTGCGAGACTATTGGCACTGTCCTCGGCGGAATCTTCTGTACTTACCTGTTGATCCCCTATTTTCACACCTTTCAGGCGGTCTTCTGGGTCGCCCTGGCGAACCTTCTTGTGTGCGCCGCGCTGCTGGCCTCTGCGGGGAGAACGGAACGCCGCTCCCGAACTCTTCTGGTCATCACGGGCGCCCTGGCGGCTTTTTGGGGCCTGGGAGGACTGGCCGGTCTGGCCGATGTTCTCCACCATCTGTCCATTCAGGTCCAGTGGAAGGGCCTTCACGTTGTCCATTATCAGAACTCCCCGTATGGCAATTTCTGCGTCGTAGAAAACGAGGGACAGTACATCTTCTTTCAGGATGGAATTCCCGAACTGATCACACCCGTTCCAGACCTGCCGTTCGTGGAAGAGTTCGTGCATTTCCCTTTGCTGGCTCATCCAGAACCCCGGAGGCTCCTGATCCTGAGCGGCGGTGCTGGGGGAGTGCTCCATGAAGCACTTCAACATCCTGCGGTAGAGACCATTGAATATGCGGAACTGGACCCGCTGTTAATGGAACTGCTGCGCCGATTCCCCACCCCCCTGACCGAATCGGAACTGAATGACCGGAGAACGACTATCCTGCATAGGGATGGTCGGATGTATCTGCGGATGGCCCGCCACACCTACGACGTGATTTTGGTGGGGCTCACCGAACCCTCCACGCTTCAGACGAACCGGTTTTTTACCCAGGAGTTTTTCCGGCTGGCCCAAAGGAAGTTGACGCCTGGAGGTATTCTCGTTCTGGGCTTGCCGGGCTCTCTAACGTACTCCACCCCGGAACTGGCCGACCTGAACAGTTCCATTTTCCATACCCTGAAAAGCGTGTTTCGTTACATCCGAGTGATCCCCGGCGAAGGCACCCACCTGTTTCTGGCATCCGATTCGCCGGACCTTCTCCGGCTGGACAGGGAACAGGTTATAGAGAGACTTCACCAGCGCCGCCTCCGGGCCGAGCGGATCATGCCCTGGTATATAGAACAAAAGTTGCACCCCGGATGGCAGGACTGGTTTCATCGTTTTATCGCTGGCAGCAGCCGGGAGGTAAATGAGGATTTCCGTCCTATCGGCGTATTTTACAGTGTTTCCCATTGGAATGCCCTGTTTGCTCCCTCCCTGCGCGGGCTTTTCCGGCAACTGGAACGCATCAACCTGGGGATGGTGGCCCTCTTGTGCAGCGGAATGTTCCTGGGCTATCTGCTCTCCCGGCTCAAGAGACGGCCCCCCCTCCGGACAGAGGTCCTGTTTGCCATCGCCACGACCGGGTTTGCCGGCATGATTTTTGACCTGATGCTGATTTTCGCTTTTCAATCAGTGTACGGGTATGTGTTTTCATGGATCGGGCTGCTGGTCGCCCTGTTTATGGCCGGCGCGGCCTGTGGGGCCCTGCTGGTCTCGCGCGCTCTGAAGCGAATCCGGAACGGTTTCCGGTGGTTCCTGAAAACGGAACTGGCTGTGATGGGCTTTGCGGTGGTGTGTCCCCTTCTTCTCCAGACCGCTCCCTCCTTCTGGGAAGAGGCGAATGGATGGCTCTTCCAGGGGGCGTTTTTAACCCTCTCGTTTGTGAGCGGCTTTCTGATCAGCGTTCAATTTCCCCTGGCGAACTGGCTGCTGGCCGGAGATAAGGGCCATTGGGTGCCCACCGCCGGGCTGTTATATGCTGCCGACCTCCTGGGCGGATGGCTGGGAGGGATGGGAGGCGCAGTGGTGCTTCTGCCTATCCTGGGCCTATGGGGAACAGGTATCACCGTGTTCCTGTTCAAACTGACCAGTCTGACCGTGTGGATGAGTCAGGTCGGGTTTCGTTGGAGAGGAGGTGGAACATGAGCGACTTCTGGTTTCGGGAGATGACTCGACGAACGTTCTTAAAGGGCATAGTGGTCTGCTGCATCCAGGCGGGGCTTTCTTCCATTGTTGCCTGCAGACCGAAGACCTCCCCGGGGGGGATCCCGCCGGGCTCCGTTACGCCTGCCCAGGCAACGCCATCCATAGCCACCCCCTCCTCGGCCAGCCCCGAATTTGAGCCGGCCTACCTGAAACTGCACCGGTCGGGGGAACTCCAGAAGCGGGCCGAGAAACTCTGGGCGAGCATGGAATCGTGCCAGCTCTGTCCGAGGAGGTGTGGCGTCAATCGCCTGGAAGGGATCAGCGGATTCTGTCGGACACCCGGTGCCACCCTGGTGCTTTCGGCGGCTCACCCCCATTTTGGCGAAGAACGGCCTCTGGTGGGATGGGGAGGCTCCGGCACCATTTTCTTTACTCACTGTAATCTGCGGTGTGTGTTCTGCCAGAACTGGGAAATCAGCCAGCTGGGGATTGGCCGCGAAAGTGATGTGGATGAACTGGCCGACCTCATGCTCCAACTGCAAACGATCGGCTGCCACAACATCAATCTGGTAACGCCCACCCATTATTCCCCCCACATCCTGAAGGCCATTGACATCGCTGCCGGGAAAGGACTGCGGTTGCCCATCGTCTACAACACCAGCGGCTGGGAGCGTCAGGAGATCCTGGAGGTTCTGGACGGAATTGTGGACATCTACCTGCCCGACTTCAAGTACTGGGACAGCGAGATGGCAGCGAAATACTCTTCGGGGGCGACCAATTACCCGGAAGTCACCAAAGCCGCCATTCTGGAGATGCACCGCCAGGTGGGGGTGGCCAAACCCGGCCCCGACGGCGTGATGCGCCGGGGGTTGATGATCCGGCACCTGGTGATGCCCAACCATGTTGCCGGCTCCGAAAAGGTTATGGAATGGATTGCCGAACATCTGCCCAAAGACACCTATGTTAACATCATGGCTCAATACACGCCCCAATACAAAGCGTATGAGTATCCCGAAATCTCGCGGAGAATCACCCGCGAGGAGTACGAAAAGGTAGTCCAAAAGGCCCAGGAATTGGGGTTGACCAATCTGGACATTCAGGGATACCGGTGGCTCCAGGGATAGCCCTTCGGGCACCCGGTACACGGCCTTCAATGGATAGCCGGTCATTCCCGCCCCTCCCAACCTGAAGAAACTGCTGAACGCTTAGGGTGAATGAGATTACACTCAGCCCAGCCGGTCGGCAAAGGCCCGGTCCGGGCGTCCCAACCGGCGGCTTAGCCAGATGTAGAAAAATCGAGACGGGCGAACCCGCTGGCACAGCAGTTTGGTCAGGAGTGGCAAACCGTTTGCCTGGAAGGGTAGATCACCCACGTCTCCGACTGCTCCGCCCAACGGGCGGTTCTTTTGCCCTTCAAAACGGTTGTCCATCCCAGCCGTTTGGTATTGGGGGTCACCACGGGAGCCAGGTCCAGCCCCTGGTACGGCTCGTCGCGTCTTCCAGAAACTCGGCCAGTAAGATCCAGACAGCGCACATCCGGGTGTAGAGGGTACGCCGCTGCCGAAGGTCTCAATAACTGGGGCCTTATTGGGAAAAGATTGCGGCCCAGGACCCTACCCCTTCCCAGCCCTTTCCACACGCGCGTGCTAATTCACACCAAACGTTTCGGTCGGCGCTGATTGGAAATCAGCCTTCTTGGGCACCGTCGGCGCTGATTGGAAATCAGCCTTCTTGGGCACTCCATGCCCAGCGTCAACCTTCGTTGACGCTTTCTACAGAACGGCGCAGGCCGTCCTATGACCGAAGGCCCAAAAAGGGCGACTTCAGTCGGCGCTGATTGGAAATCAGCCTTCTTGGGCGCTTCGCGCCACGCGTCAACCTCCGCTGACGCTTTCTACAGAACGGCGCAGGCCGTCCTATGGCCGAAGGCCCAAAAAGGGCGACTTCAGTCGGCGCTGATTGGAAATCAGCCTTCTTGGGCACTCCATGCCCAGCGTCAACCTTCGTTGACGCTTCCTACAGAAC
>JANXCY010000035.1 GCA_025060135.1 Anaerolineae bacterium
TTGGCCCAGACCCGAAGGGTTTCACCGGGCTGTAGGATAACGCCTTGCAATATACAGGTCTGAGAGCCCCTTTCTGAGACAAGCTGCCAGCCCGCTAAATCCTGGGGTTGACATCTTTCACCATCCACACGTAGGGGGCACTGAGGCATCCAGGAGCGGAACTTTCACTTTCTTTTTTAAGAAGAACAAACGGGAACAGGAAAAGACCAAAGATGCTTCCTCCTAACTTCCGTTGAACGCCAGATTTCGTTGTTGGAATACCCGTTTTGCGGGCGAACCTATATCTGGCGCGAGAGATTCCCAACGCGCGTTTCCAAGAGAAAGAGAGACCAGGTAGCCCTGTGTTGGATCTGCGTCTTCTGGTCATTTTCCATCTCCATAAGAACGGGTTTCCTCCACCGTGTACAGGACGACCTGGACACCACAGGCGTGTGGTTTGGGATATAGTTTACCCCAAAAGAGAATTTGCGGCAACTTTAAGGACACCCCAATTGCTCCTTCACCTTCCCTGCCTGCTCGGCCCATTCGGCGGGTGGAGAGAGGGAGAGGAACTGGTCCAGCGCGCGGCAGGCCTCGGACGTGTTGCCCAGCGCGGCATGGGCCTGGGTAACGGCATACCAGGCCTGGACCGAGTCGGGGTGGCGCTCCAGGACCTGGTTCAGCACCTCCAGCGCTTTCTGAGCATCTCCCTCCAGGAGATGTAGGTTCCCCATCCCAATGAGGGCCTCGGGCATACCAGGGCAGAGTTCCAGGGCACGGTTAAATTCCGCCTGGGCCTTCTCCAGCAGCGCGCGGTCAGGAAGGGCAAAGGGGGTGACGGGGATGGCCCGGGCCAAGTAGACCGCGCCCAACTGGTAGTGAGAGCGGGGGTCTTCGGGGTCTTCCTGGATGGCGGCCTCCAGGTCGGAGGCGGCTTTCTCTAGGTCTCCCAACTGGTAGAGGATGGCGCCCCGGTTGTGGTAGGCGGCGGCTTTCTCCGCCAGGAGCGGGAGCGCCGCGTCCAGTTCCTGTCGGGCTTCCTCTAAACGGCCCTGCTCCGCGTAGACTTGCCCCAACCAGAAGTGAGCCATCCCGTGATCGGGGCGGAGTTCCAGAGTGCGCTGGAAGGCCTGGATGGCCGGCTCTGTCCGACCGGTCTCGTAAAAGGCGCGGCCCAGCCAGTAGTGGGCCTCTGGATCAGAGGGGGTGGCCTGAGCCACCGATTCCATAACCGCGAGGGTACGGGTTACGGCTTCCGTATCGCCGGTTTCCTGGTAGAGCCGGAGCAGCCAGTATCGTCCGGCGGGCCCGCCCCGCCCTGCGGCAACGGCCTCCTCCAGCGCGGCCTGGGCCGCGTGGGCGGCGGATTCGTCTCCCAGGGCACGCCGGGCAACAAAGAGCCAGTAATAGGCCTCTACCAAACCAGGGTCAGTGGAGAGGGCCGCCTCCAGTTCGGCCACAGCCTGCGCGTGGCGATTCATCCCTTCGCAGCGGCTGGCTTCTATATGTTGCCGGGCCGCACGGAGAGGGTCAGCGGCCCCGCGCGGGGCTCCGCAGGCTGTCAGCGAGAGGACCACCAGAACCGGCAACAGACGGCGAAGCATAGGGGAAGCCTCCTCTGCGCGCTTGTGATGGTGAATCCAAAAGTAAGTATATTGATTTTGAGGAAAATGTCCAGTACCGCAGGGGCAAAGCCCTCCTTTATTTATCTGACTTGCCATAAATAAAAATTTGCAGTACACTATTAATGTGCCGGTTACTTCCATCCGGAGGTGGTCTGATGGACCGAAATCAGGGCACCCTGCTTCTGGGGAGTGTGGTAGGTGTGCTGTGGATCGTGCTCCTCGGCACGCTGGCGATCCCTCCTGCCACGGTGAGCCCGCAACCCCGCCCCACGCTGACCCCGACACCGGAGACGGCACCGCCCCCCACCCCCACACCGGGAGAACCGTCTCCTCCTGTCTCCCCACCTTCCGAAGAGGCGACGCCTTCCCCGCAGACCCTGCCCACGACAGGCCCTTCCTTGCTGCCGGTTACTGGCTACGGGCTGACGGCCATCGGAGTCGGATTTGGACTGGCAGCAGCGGCCCTGATCGCCCGGCGAGCCCGTCGGCGCAAGTCGACCGAAGACCCGGAGCCTTCGCTCGAACCATAGTCCGCGCGGCCTGGATGAGGGAGCACGAGGCGACCTGCGGTGCACAGGGCGGGAACCCGCGCTTCTTACGCCGGGCGGGGTAGGTCTTGGGCGTTTCCTCGTTGCAAACTTCCCCAAAGCCCTCGGGATTGCGAGCATCGCTCCGGTGAGGGACCCTCCCATTGCCCCTCACCGGAATAGATTTGGCAAATCCTCACATTCTGGTATACTTGCTCCCTGGAACAGCCTGGCGTTCCGGAGGCGTGATGTACATCCTGGCCGTAGACCTGGGAGGGACTCAGATTCGTGCGGCCCGCTGCACGCCGGATGGGCGGATGGAAGGGCGGGTGGCCATCCCCACACTGGCAGCCTATGGCCCGGAAGTGGTTCTGGACCGGATTCGGCAGGCGATTCGGAACGTCTGGCCGGTGGGAGGGGAGCCGGTGGCGGCATTGGCGCTCTCCGCCCCGGGCCCGGTGGACGCTCATCGGGGTATCGTCCGCTTCACTCCGAACATCCCCGGCTGGAAGGATGTCCCTTTGAGGGACCTGATGGCCGAAACCTTCCGCGTGCCCACCTTCCTGGCCAACGATGCCAACCTCGCCGCGCTGGGTGAGTTTCGCTTTGGTGCCGGACGGGGAGTCCAGGACCTGATCTACCTGACCATCAGCACCGGTATCGGTGGCGGGATTATTATTGACGGTCGCCTCTACGAGGGTGGCCAGGGCCTGGGCGGTGAGGTAGGACATATGGTGGTGGAGCCTTCCGGCCCTCCCTGTGGCTGCGGTGGATACGGGTGCCTGGAAGCGGTGGCCTCCGGTACCGCCATCGCCCGGGAGGCCCGGGCGGCGCTCGAAGGGGGGACGGCTTCCCTTCTGGGCCACATGGTGGATAACCCGGAGGCCATTACTGCCCGGGAAGTGGCTGAAGCGGCTGCACAGGGAGACAACCTCTCGCGGCGGATTTACGCCCGGGCCGGCTTCTATGTCGGCCTGGCGCTGGTCAGCCTGATGTATCTCTTTAACCCGGCCCTCTTCATCATTGGCGGGTCGGTAGCCAATGCAGGGGCCCTCCTTTTTGACCCCATCGGGCAGACGGTCCGGGAACGGGCCCAGCGGGTCTACTGGGAAAATATTTCCATCGTACCGGCGGCCCTGGGGGACGACGTGGTCCTGCTGGGCGCGCTCGCGCTGGCGCTGGAGCGGATAGGGTAGACAGCGGGTCTGCCGAGGACGTCTTGCGCCTGGACGATTATGGGTGTCCTGCTTCGCGCGCTGGACCGGTTCACCGAGGGCCCCCGTCGCCGCAAGTATGAAGCCCTGGCCCGCCAGATGGGCCGTCCAGGGTTTTCGCCGGATGGCCGACGGGGGTTCATCATCATCCAGATTGATGGCCTCTCCTATGACCACCTGATGGAGGCCCTGGAGCAAGGTTACCTGCCCTACCTCCGACGGCTGGTCCGGGAGGAGGGTTGGCACCTCACGCCCTGGTACTGTGGATTGCCCAGCACCACCCCCGCCGTCCAGGCGGCCATCCTCTTCGGCAACCGAGATGGTATCCCCGGCTTTCGTTGGTACGACAAGCAACAGCGGGTGGCCTTCGTCGCCAAACGGCCAGCCCAGGTCCAGGCGCTTCAGGAACGGCTCAAGGCCGGACGGGTCGGTATCCTGCTGGGGGGCTCCAGTTACGTTACCATGTTTGACGGCGATGCCGACCTGGCCCTCTTCACCCTCTCTTCCATTCACCCCCGCCTTTTCCTGGAATCGGTACGCGGCATCGGACTCCTGCTCATTTTCCTCTTCAGCCCCCTGCGGGTCCTGCGGGTGCTCTGGCTGACGGTCATTGGCTACCTGCGGGCGCTCCTCTGGCGGCTGGCGGCGGCCCTGCACCGCCGTCCGGCCCGGGCTTATGGTCTGATTTCTCCCCTTCTGGCGGCCGCGGTCAATGCGCTTTTTACCGAAGTTCAAACCTTCGGCGCCATCGTGGATATTTACCGGGGCGTTCCCTCCATCTATGCCAACTACAACGCGTACGACGAAGTGGCCCATGCCTTTGGCCCCACCGACCTCGCCGCGTTCGGCGTCCTGCGGGATATAGACCGGCGCATCCGGCAGATCGACCGGGCCCGACGGCGGGCGGCCCGAGCGGTCCGCCCGGTCGGTCGCGAGTACGACCTGTTCGTCCTCTCCGACCACGGAAATGCCCCTGCGATTCCCTTCTCTTGGCAGGTCGGACAGACACTGGGGGAGTTCGTTGCGGCCCAGTTGGGGAATGTTTCGCTGGACGAGGTGTTCAGCCAGCCAGGGTACGCCGAGGCCAAAGCCCGCTATCTCCTGGAAGAAATGGAGGGATTGGAGGAACGGTTGCCTCCTGCGGTCGGCCGGATGGTGCGGGCATTGCGCCGCTCCCTGGGCCGCCATGTCCCCCCGGACTGGGAAGCGGAAGCGTACCGCCCGGAGCGACGAGAGGACGTCGTGGTGCGGGTGTCCGGACCACTGGCCCACATCTATTTCAACCTGGTCTCCCGTCCCCTGGACCTGATTGAGGTGGCGGTGCTGTATCCTCACCTCCTGGACCGCCTGATGGAGATGGACCTTCTGGGCTGGATCGTGGGGCGGGCTGGGGAGCGGGTGGTGGTGTTGGGGCCGGGCGGTGGTCGGGCCGTCATCGGGAGGGAGCAGGTAGAGGTCACCCCGCCCGACCCACTGACGCCGTACGGAGACCGGGAGGGGGTGGCCCGGGAGGTCTACCGGCTGGCCGTCGGCCCGTACTCCGGCGACCTGATTCTGATGGGGCGGTTGCTCCCGGATGGGCGCGTGGTGACCTTTGAGGAACAGCTCGCCACCCACGGCGGCCTGGGCGGGGGGCAGGAGTGGCCGTTTCTACTTTCCAATGCCGGCGCGCCAGTGGTAGTGCCATCGCCTCTGGCGCTCTACGAATGGTTCCTGGAAAGGTACTTTTATTCCCGACCGCACGCCCATCAGGAGATCAAAGGCCGATGAGGGGAATCGCGGAGCATCGCTGGTACTGGTTCGGCGTGTGGCTGACTTTGCTGACTGCCGCTGGGCTGCGTCTGGCGGCGATTCCCAGCCTTCCGGTCGGGTTGCACTACGATGAGGCCGCCAACTATATTCTGACCCAAGAAATTGCCTTTGAAGGCGCCCGGCCGATCTTTATCCGCGCTTATACCGGCAAGGAGGTACTGTTTTTCTACCTGGGCGCGCTGTGGTTCCGGCTGGTGGGGGCGGCGCCCTGGGTATTGCGGCTGAACGGGGCCGTCATCGGTCTGCTGGCCGTCGCCGCGACAGGGGCCGCCGCCCGGGCTCTTTGGGGGCCAGGGCCGGAGGGCCGCCGAATAGCCCTTTTCGCTGCCGCCGGGATGGCAGTGCTGCTGCCCCATGTCATCCTCAGCCGCTACGGCTTCCGCGCGGTCTCCCAATCCCTGATGGAGGCCCTGACGGTGGCTCTTCTCTGGCGCGGCCTGCGTTCCGGCCGCTGGCCTCTCCTGCTGGCGGCGGGCCTGGCCCTGGGGCTGACCGGCTACACTTACCTGGCCGCGCGGCTCTTCCCGCTTCCCCTGGCCCTGGCGATGGGGTGGCTCCTCCTGCGCGCCCCCGCTCCGGCCCGTCGACGGTTTCTTCTCCAACTGGCGGCTGTCCTGGGGGTGGCTATGCTGGTCTATGCCCCCTTGGGGCTGTTTTTCCTCCGTAACCCGGATGCCTTCGCCGTCCGCATCGCTCAGGTGGCCGCGCCTACCATATGGGAGGTTCTGGAGGGACTGGGGCGCTGCATCCTAGCCCTGGGCTGGCCCGGCGCTGGTGCCGCAGGGGTCCGCTTTAACGTCGCCCATCATCCGGTGCTGGAGTGGCCCGTGGCCCTGCTGGGCCTGCTGGGCCTCTCTCTGTTGCTTCGCCGTCGCCCGCCGGACACACTGGTCGCCGCAGGACAAGTTTTCCTGCTGACAGTTCTACCGATTATGTTGTTGCCCAGCGCGCTGGCCACCCGGGATGACCTTCCCAATCATATGCGTCTGATCGGTGTCTATCCCTTCCTGGTCATGCTCCCGGCGGTCGCGCTCTCCGAAATCATCCGTTGCCTCCCAGCCCGTCTCCGTCCCTTCGGAGGGACACTGGCCCTGCTCCTCCTCCTGGGATGGAACGGCGCGGTTACCGGTGAACACTACTTCCGCTGGGCCCGTTCGGCGGCTCTCTTTGATGCCAATGACGGGGAGATGGTCCTCCTGGCCCAAACGCTGGACCGGCTGAGCCTGGAGGGCATGACCGCCTACGTGGCCTCCGTCCACTACCGGCACCCGACGGTCGCTGCGCTCTCCCGCCGATACGGTCAGGTCAAGTGGCTGACGGGCGGCGCGACGCTGGTTCTCCCGCCGGAGGGAGGGGCGGTGTATCTGATCCCGGTAACGGCCAGGCCGCCGTTCCCGTGGCCGGAGGCCCTCTCCTCCCGCTGGTCGGTGGAAGAGATTCGCGACCCCTTCGGGCGGCCCGCGCTATAGGTCTATCGCCTCTCCGCCGACGCCGTGGCGGCGCTGCGGCCGAAGGGCCCGCCCGCCGCTGACTTCGCCCACGTGGTCTGGGTTCACTCCGCCGTCCCTCTGGGAGACTGCGCGGCCGGCCAGCCCTGTGGAGTGCTGGTAACCTGGGAGGTGCGCGCTCCCTACCCGGCCCTCCAGCCCGTCGTCCGCCTGACCCACCCGCAGACCGGCGAGTGGGCCCGGGTGCACCCCTTCCACTACCCCACGGGGGAATGGACGGTAGGCGATGTGGTGCTGGACCAGCACGTCCTTGTCCCCCCGCCAGGCGCGCCGCCGGTGGATGGATACGAAATTGCGGTGGGGTTCTTCCACCCGGACACGCTGGACATCCTCCCCCGCGTGGGGCCGGACGAGGGATTCGCGGGCCTGGAAGTGATGTTCCCGCTGGGAGGACTGGAGCCGGCCACCGCCGCAGGCAGTACCCCCCCGCTGCCGGCCTCCTGCCGCCCCGCGCTGGCGGATGCCCGGATGGATGGGGTCCGGTTGCTGGGATGGTCGCCCGTCCCGGCGGCCCTCCGGCCGGGAGAGCGGCTGGCGCTGACCCTCTGCTGGCAGGCCCTCACCGCGCCGCTTTCCGACCAGACCGTCCGCCTCTGGCTGGAGGGTCCGATCCCGGTTTCTCTCTACGAGGATGCTCCGGTGTATGGCCGTCTCCCCTTTTCGGCATGGTCGGCGGGGATGAGGGTGGAGGACCGGCTGACCGTCCGCCTGCCCCGGGATGTCCCGCCGGGGGAATACCGGGTCTACCTGGCCGTCGGTCCGGGAGACCCGGTCCATCTGGGGACGCTGACGGTTTCCTCGCTGAAGCGGACGTTCGCCGTTCCAGCGCTTCCGCATCCGCTGGAGGCCGATTTCGGCGAAGCGATCCGCCTCTTGGGGTACGAAGTAGGGGAGGCCCGAAGGGGGGAACCCCTATCGCTGGTCCTCTACTGGCAGGCTCAGAGGGAGATGGAGGAGGACTACACCGTCTTCGTCCACCTGATGGACCCTCAGAGTGGGGCCCTTCTGGCTCAGGTGGACGAAATGCCTCAGCACGGGGCCTACCCGACCTCGCTGTGGGTGCGGGGGGAAGTGGTGCGGGATGAGCATACACTGGTTGTACCCGCTCTCCCCGCCGGGTCCTACGCGCTGCGGGTAGGGCTCTATCTGAAGGAGACGGGCCGGCGGCTTCCCGTGGGCGAAGAGCACTTCGTCCGGCTCCCCTTGGAAATCCGCTGACCGGAATTGCGCCATTCCCCCGGGAGTGGAAGGCTTCCCGCCCAACGATGCGGGTCCTGGACAGAGCCGGCCGTTCAAAGGGACCGACTTTTGCATCCGCATCGCTGTGCCGATGGGAAATAAACCGTCCGGGGCGCTCCCGGGCCGGGCATTGGCCATCAACCAGGATTCCATCTTGCGCTACACCCGGACGCCCCAGGCCGTCCTCCAGCCAAAGGCCCGGGGAGGACGATGCTCCGGGCAAGCCCAACCATCGCGAGCAAAGCGAATTTGGCGCGGCCTCGCCGTTGCCACCAACAGCGGCGGCGCGCCTCGTTTCGGCCAGAGGGTAGGGCAACGTCGCCTATCATCCCGCCTCTGACCCCTGCGGTACATACCACCCCACCGTGGCATTGGTGCGGCGCAGGACTGAACGGGCCACCCGCAGGACGTCCTCCGGCGTTACCGCGCTCAGCCGGTCCAGATACCCCTCAAACCAGGTGTAGTCGGCGAAAATCTCGCTCCAGCCCAACCAGAAGGCCTGTCCGGTAACCGATTCGCTGGAGTAGGCAAACTGGGCCCGGGCCTGCTGGATGGCCTTCCGTAACTCCTCTTCCCGAATCGGCTCCGTTGCCATTCGCTCCAGTTCGGCCCACAATCGCTCCTCCACCTGGGCAGGGGACCGGCCCGTCCGCACCGTGGCCGTCAGCGAATACACGAAGGGGTCCACCGTGGGAATGAGGCTGCCGGAAACGTCGGTGGCCAGTTCCGTATCCACCAGTGCCCGGTAGAGGCGGGAAGTCTTGTTGGTGCCTCCCCCGCCCCAAAGGGTCATCCCGCTGGCGCCGCTCAGGACCGTATCCAGCACCACCAGGGGATAGAAGTCCGCATCGGTGGGGGGTGGAGTGTGGAAGACAACGGTCAGATAGGCGGTGTTCCCCTCTCCTTCCACCACTACCCGGCGCTCCCCCCGCTGGGGCGGCTCTACCGGAGAGGCTCTCTCGGGCAGGTTCCCCGGGGGAATATCGCCGAAGGAACGGCGGATCCGGTCCAGCATTCGCTCCGTCTCAAAATCCCCTACCGCCACCACCAGCGCGTTATTGGGGACATAATAGGTCCGGTAAAACTGATAGAGGTCGTCCCGTGTCATCCGGAGCAGGTCGCTCATGTGCCCCAGGGTCTCATGGCCGTAGGGGTGGACCCGGAATGCGGCGGCCATCACCTCCTCGCCCAGCAGGAAGAGCGGGTCGTTTTCCGCCCCCTGCCGCTCGCTGATGATAACGGTCCGCTCAGCCTCCACCTCCTGGGGATCAAAGAGCGCGCCGGTCATCCGGTCGGCCTCAATCTCCAGTTCCAGGCCAATTTTCTCTGCCGGAAGGGTGGCATAGTAGGTGGTGAAGTCGTACCAGGTGGCGCCGTTCCATATCCCACCCTCGCGGGAGATGGCCTTATCGGCGGTCCCCTTCGGCCAGCGCGGCGTACCCTTGAACAGCATGTGCTCCACCCAGTGGGAGATGCCGGTAATGCCGACATGCTCCCGCCCGCTGCCGACGCGGTACCAGATCCAGAAACTGGCGACCGGAGCGGTGTGGACCTCTTTCAGGAGGACGGTCAGCCCGTTTTCCAGCGAAGTCTTCAGGACAGTCACGGTTACCTCTGCGCCTGCCGTCGGCGGACGACCCACCTGACCACCAGGGAGATGATGACGATGATCAGGGCCAGGACCAGGTACGGCGCCACCAGTGCGACGATGGATGTGATAGTGGAGATGAGGTCTTCTACAGCGCTGACGATGGGGTTGGCAGTGCCGCCAGTGGTGATGGAGAAGAGGGGGCGGCCGGTGGCCTTGATCGCGTGAACTCCGCCGGCCACGATGACCCCGCAGATCGCTGCCAGGACCGGGTGGAGACGGATGGTGTGGGTACTGGCCGCGAAGAGAATGGCCCCGGCAGCGGGACGGACCACCGTCTGGATCACATCGTTGACCGAATCCACGGCGGGGATTTTATCCGCCAGGATTTCCACCACCAGCAGGACGGCCAGGACGCCAATCGTCCACCAGTTGCTCAGCCAGACCCATGGCCCCTGTAGGTCTATCAGACCATCGGTCAGGCGGTCCACCAGCGCGATGACCAGCAGAGGGATATACGCGTTCAGCCCGGCGGAGGCGGAGAGGCCAAAGGCGGTGGAAAGATTCAGGAATGCCTGTACCACAGACATTTGGGACCTTCTTTCTCGTATCAATGTTGGGCGTGGTTCCAGCCACCCCCTTGACAAAGGATCACTCGTTTCTTCCCACCCGTACTGGGATGCCCTCTTGTAATTATCCTTTGATGACCGCCAGGGGGCGCAGGCGGGCCACCTTGCGGGCCAGCCCGGCCCCGTGGACTACTTCTACCACCTGGCTGACGTTCTTGTAGGCTGCCGGGGCCTCCTCCGCCAGCCCCTTGGTGCTTCCGGCTCGGATCACCAGGCCCTGCTCTTCCAGTTCCCGCTTGAGGTCCGGGCCCCAGATTTTCTTCAGCGCCTGAGAACGGCTCATCACCCGTCCGGCCCCGTGGCAGGTGGAGCCGAAGGAAATCTCCATCGCCCGATCCGTTCCCACCAGGACGTAGGACTCCGTGCCCATAGAGCCCGGGACCAGGACCGGCTGACCCACGTCCCGATACGCTGTCGGGACCTCCGGGCGGCCCGGGCCAAAGGCGCGCGTGGCCCCTTTGCGGTGCACACAGACCCGCACCCGCTTCCCGTCTATCTCGTGCTCCTCAAACTTGGCGATGTTATGGGCCACGTCGTAGACCTGATAGAGGTCAAAGTTGCGGACTTTGCCCTGGAGGACGTCCCGGAAGGCCTCCCGGACGCCCATGGCCAGCACCTGCCGGTTGACGAAGGCGTAGTTGACCGCACAGGCCATCGCGCCATAATAGGCCCGGCCTTCCGGGGAATCGATGGGCGCGCAGACCAGTTCCCGGTCGGGAATGGTGATGCCATACTTCTGGATAGCGGTCTGGAGGCTCTTAACGTAGTCGTCGCAAATCTGATGACCAAAGCCCCGGGAGCCACAGTGAATCTGGACAACGACCTGGTTTTCCCGCAGGCCAAAGGCGCGGGCCACCTCGGGGTCGTAGATTTCCTCCACAACGTCAATCTCCAGGAAGTGGTTGCCCGCGCCCAGGGAACCGATCTGGTCGCCGCCCCGCTCCCGGGCTCGTGCGCTCACTTTGCTGGGATCGGCGCCGGGGAGTGTGCCTTCCTCCTCGGTGTGGGCCAGGTCCTCCTCCCGCGCCTGCCCCCGCCGGAGCGCCCACTTCGCCCCCTGGACGACCAGTTCATCCAGTTCTCGGGGGGAGATGCGGATGCGCCCAGGCTCCCCTACGCCACTGGGACAGGCCCGGTAAAGCGCGTTGGTCAGGTCCCGCAGGTACGGCGCCACTTCCTCTTTCTCCAAATGGGAGGCCATCAGGCGGACGCCGCAGTTTATATCGTAACCGACCCCTCCAGGGGAGATGACTCCCGTCTTCGCATCCATCGCCGCGACACCGCCGATGGGGAAGCCATACCCCTCGTGGAAGTCCGGCATAGCCATGGCGTACTTCAGGATCCCCGGAAGGGTCGCAGTGTTAATTAATTGCTCCACCGTCCGGTCGCGGAAGGCGGAATCCAGCATCTCCGCGCTGGCGAAAAGCCGGGCCGGAACGCGCATATCCGGACGGGTCTCCTTCGGCAGTTCCCAGATGTACTTATCCACGCGACGGAAGTCCTTCTTCTCCACCATGTTCGCACCTCCTGGTTGCGCCGACGAAAGGCGTCGCCCTTTCCAGGTCTCTCTGGCCAGAGGGTGGCCTTCGCCGCCCTATGGGCTGTTAGCCCATACTCCCTGGCCCGAAAGCCAGTGGCGATGAGAGGACCTTCTTACTCCCCAAGATGGAGAGCCCGCAGAGCCCCCCTTGGGGAGAACTCCACGCTCTCGGCGCCTATGCCGGTGAGTTTTTGGACTATGCCCTTGGTCGTTCACACATCAAACGTAATCGTCGTCTCCAGGCCGTGCCCGGTGGGGCGGATGGTCAGGCCGCTAAAGGTAGCGGCTTTGACAAAACGACGGAATTCCCCTGCCCGTCCCCCCCGGGCTGTCCCTCGCAGATGGGTCGGTGTAACTTCCTCCAGGTCAAATTCGGTGAAGACCACGCCGTCCCGTTCATTCAGATAGATCAGTTCCCCCAGCCAGGTAACCAGCAGGGTTTCTTCGTCCGGCGCGCTCAGGTCCACCCGAATCTCCTTTTCGGGTTGGACCGTCTCTGGATCGGCCATCAGCCAAGCCAGGCCGCGCGCGGCATTCGCAAATAGTTCCTTCAGGTCGTTTCCCCACACTCGCAGCGCCACATCAGCGGTGTGGGGAATTTCTTCAAAACCCGAGGGCATCAACGGGCCACCTCTGAAAGCACCGGATAACGATTCGTCTCTTATACTTTACCATTTTTGGCGAGGGATGTCAAGGAAATCCGCTGGAGGCTATCCCGGGGCAGGTAGAGGGGGAGCGCGTTCCACTCATCTACTGCTGGAACAGCGTCGGAACGAGCAGCAAAGGACCGGGTTCACCTACCCACCGGGGACCGTCTGGGTTCATTCGCGCCCGGTTCTCCTTGAGACCCGGAGGAACAGGGAGAGGCGTGGAGTTACCGGAGCAATCTACTGTATTGGTGTGCTTCCGGTACACGTTCGGGTTCACGGGGTCCGGCTTCATAGGTGGAACCGGAATAGGCAGACGTCGCCGTCCTGGATGAGGTAATCCCGACCTTCGGTGCGGATCAGGCCCTGCTCCCGGGCGGCGGCCCATCCTCCTGCCCGGATCAGTTCCTCCCAGCCGATCACTTCGGCGCGGATAAAGCCTCGCTGCATATCGGTGTGGACCCGTCCGGCGGCTTCCGGTGCGGTGGCGCCTCGCCGCACCGCCCAGGCTCGCACTTCCCGTCCGCCGACAATCGTGAAAAAGGTGATGAGGTCCAGGATGCGGTAACCGGTCCAGATAAGCGCTTCTAGGCCGGATTCCCGCAGGCCGAGGGCGGCCCGGTACTCCGCCGCTTCCTCCGGAGGCCAGGCGGCCAGGTCGGCTTCCAGTTGGGCGCAGAGGACAATGCAGGGAGCACCCTCAGCGGCCGCGCGATGAGCAACAGCCGCCGCTGCTGCTCCTCCCTCTGGCAGGTCCTCCTCACCCACGTTGGCGACGTACAGGCGGGGTTTGGCCGTCAGCAGGTGGAGTTCGCGGACCAGCGCGGCCCGTTCCTCTCCGTCTGCCGCCACGAAGGCGGAAGCCCGCTCTCCCCGTTGCAGCCGTCCCTCCAGTTCTTCCAGCAGCGCCAGTTCCACGGCCAGTTCTCGGGGCCGGGCCCGGGCCGCCGGTCGGGTCTTCTCCAGCCGCCGCTGAACGGTTTCCAGGTCGGCCAGGATCAGTTCCAGATCCAGCACCTCCAGGTCCCGCGCCGGATCAATGCTGCCATCCACGTGGACCACATCGGGGTCGGCAAAACACCGGGCGACGATGGCGATCGCGTCCACCTCCCGGATGTGAGCCAGGAAACGGTTGCCCAGTCCTTCGCCCCGATGGGAGCCGCGCACCAGACCGGCAATGTCCACAAACTCTACCGTAGCGGGCGTTACCCGCTCCGGCCCTACCAGACGGGCCAGCGCCTCCAGGCGCCGGTCGGGTACCGCCGCCACCCCCCGGTTGGGATCAATGGTAGTGAAAGGATACGCCCCCACGGCCGCTCCAGCCCGCGTCAGGGCGTTAAAGAGAGTGGACTTTCCCACGTTGGGGAGACCGACAATCCCGACCTGGAGGGTCATCGGGTAGGTTCCTCGGAGGGAGGTCGCCGGATGGGGAGGATGATGGTGAACGTACTTCCCCGGTTGGGTTGCGATTCTACTCCTACCCGCCCCCCATGTCGTTCCGCGATGGATTTCACGATGGCCAGTCCCAGACCCGAGCCGGGGACATCCTCCATGCCTCGCCGCCGGACCCGGTAGAATTTCTCAAAAAGGCGGACCTGGTCTTCCGGGGCAATCCCGATGCCAGTATCGCTGACGAAGATGTGGACTTCCGGCCCCACCACTCGGAATCCCACCGTTACCATTCCGCCGGAGGGGGTATACTTGATGGCATTGTCCACCAGGTTGGTAACGGCCTGGCGGAGGAGCATGGCGTCTCCCCAGATAATGGGCGCGGGCTCGGAGGCTTCCAGCCGCAATACCAGCCCTTTGGCCACCGCCCGCGCGCGGATTCCATCCACGGCTTCTACCAGCAGAGCGCCCAGATGACAGGGGCGCTCTTCCAGGCCCAGGCCGGCTTCAATCCGCTGGAGGTTCAGCAGATTTTCCACCAATGTGCTCATCTGTTCGATGCCAACGAAAATCTTATCCAGATACTCCTGCTGTTTGGGCGTCAGATCGCCGGCCATGGGGAGCATACTGGCATACCCCCGGATGAAGGTGAGGGGAGCACGCAGGTCGTGGGAGACGGTAGCGACAAACTCGGACTTCATCTCATCCAGTTCTTTGAAGTGGGTGATGTCCCGCATCACCACCACCCGTCCCATATTTTCCCCTTCGGCGCTCAGGATGGTGGAAGCGCTGGCGTAGAAGACGCGACCGCCTGGGAGGGGCACCTCTCCCACCAACGGCCCGCTCCGGCTCAGCGGCTCGGTCAGAATCCGCACCAGGGCCGGGTCCAGCGGGGTCTCTTCTACTTTTCGGCCAATCAATTCTTCCGCCGGGATGCCCAGCGCGCGCTCCGCCGCTGGATTCACCAGCAGGAGCAGGTCATCCCGGTCGGTAACCAAGATGGCATCGCTGGTGCTGGAGAGAATAGCGCTCAGCCGTCTCCGTCCGCTTTCGGCCATCTGGAAGAGACGGGCATTCTCAATGAGCACGGCGGTCTCGCTGGAAAGGGTGGAGAGCAGGTCCAGTTCGGAGGATTCCAGCCGACGCGGGCTATCAAATCCCACCCAGACTACGGCGACCGGCTGGCCTTTACTCAGTACCGGCAACGCCACCACGGACTCCAGTTCCTCCGGGAGCGGACCAGCGGATGCCAGCGTTCGGGCCCGCCGCAGGTTTTCCAGGATGACCGGGGAGCGGGCATCCCGGGCGGCCAGGGCCAGGGCCCGGTCCAGGACACTCACCCTCTCCACCGGCTCCCCCCGGCCAATGACTACCTGGGGGTCGCCTCCCGCCGAAAGAAGGACAATTCGGGCAACCCTTGCCTGGAGGGTCTGCAGCGCGCCGTCCAGGATGCGGGGAATACCCTGGGAAAGATCCAGGGTGGCCGAAACCTCCTGAGCCACTCGCAGGAGGAGGGAAAGGTCGTTCAGTCGGTCGCGCAGGCTGAGCCGCATTTTCTCAAAGGACTCGCCGAGCCGGGCAATCTCATCGTCGCCCGCCACCGGGACGGATTTCTCCAGATCGCCCCGAGCGATTTCCTGAGCCGCGCGGGCCAGGAGGTTCAGGGGGCGGGTCAACTGGCCAACGGCCAGGGAGAGGATACCGCCCACCACACCGGTCAGGGCTGTCAGCAGGACCAGGAGAGGAGCAGCGATGCTGAGGGCCAGTTCCATCCGGACCTTGTGGGGCAGGAGGATGACCACCGCCCAGGGATAACCGGAGACCGGGAGGTAGCAGGCCAGTTGCCGGGCATTGGTCCGGCTATCCCGTGTCTCCCGTACCCAGCCGTTATCCCGGGTAACCAGGGGAGGAGGGCTCAGGTCCACCTCCCACCGCTCCAGCAACCGCTCCGGATTGGGATGAACGACAATCCGCCCCTCGTTATCTACGACAAACCCCTCCCCCTGCTGCATGGTCCATTGGAGGGTATCCAGCAGCCGCTCCAGCAGTGGGTTGACGCCCATCTCCACCCGTCCGATCAGGACTCCCGGACGGGGCTCCTCGTTGACGCTCTCGGGCGCACTGATAAACGAAAGGATCACCGTCCCATCGGTTCCCCAATGAACCGGTGTCGTCTGGACGCCGCCCGTGGCCTGCACCAGGGTCAGAAACTCCTGTTCTTCGGCAGTCAGCCCTACCCCACCGGACGCAGAGGGAGGGTAGGTGCAGAGAACCTGCCCTTCGGGGCTGTACGCCGTCAGACGGCTGAAGTAGGGAAGCATTTGAACAAACGCTTGCAACTGGATCTGGCAGGCAGTCTCATTTCCCATCCATACCTGGGACGCCCCAGCGAACTGGCGGATCAGGCTCTGGCCGGTAGAGATGAATTCGCTCACCCCGCTGGTTCCATTGCGGGCATCCCGAAGCATCGCGTCCACTGCCAGGCGGGTAGCGATGTTCATAGCCGATGCCGCCACCGCATACACCAGGATGGAGAAGAAGAGCATCAGCAGGGGGATGAAGAGAAACAGGAAGCGACGGTTCAGGGTCCGGCTATATGGAGGGGGGCGGCGGACCGGTATCTCGGGCCGCGCCTGGGGGATGAGGTAGACGCATTGAAAGAGAAGGCCGTAAGCCAGCGCTTCCAGTAGGGCCAGCGGTACAGTTACACCCATCAGGGCTAGGATGTAGTCCAGAACCACCAGGCCCTCGCCCGGATGATATTCGCCCACCAACCAGCCGACCAGGACCAGTGGCTGGATAAGGATGCCCGCCAGCAACAACGCGATCAGGGGCTGACGCACCAGGGTAGCCAGGCGGCCCCGGTAATCCTGACGGAGGAAGAACGCCGCCAGACCCACTTCCAGGGCCAGGTAAAGGGATTCCAGCCAGAGATGGGTGGTAGCACGGAAGAGGCCCGCCACCAGACCCAGTAGGACCGCCGGGCCAGTGCCCAACCAGATGGCCGCGGGAATAACGGGAAGCAATCCCGGAATCGGAATCCCCGGCACGGCTGGCTCTGCAGGCAGGAACGGTGGAGGGAGCAGATTCGGGGCGGGCAGGCGCAGGACCAGCGACCGGTTCAGCAGAGGGGTGCCGAGAAACAGGAGGAGGAAGAGAAACAGCCGTCGTCCCTTCAGGGCTGTGAAGTCCCGCCAGGAGCGGGCCAGAACCACCAGGAGGAGAAGGCCATAAAACCCAAAGAGCAGAACCGCCCACCAGTAGGCTGGCCATTCTCCGTATGCCAGCGACCCGGTTCTCCAGGGCAGAATTTCCATCGGACATCAATCCCGGTTGGGTTCACGCGAAAGCGATGGGGCCATCCCTCGCGTAGCAATTATATACCATAACTTCCCAATTGCCAAATCTCCTACGCTTTGCCTGCTGCGGTTTCGCTGATTGCGATCTCCCGCAAGCGGAATTTCTGCGGCTTGCCAGTAGAGGCGCGGGGGAAATCCTCCACCACTCGCACGACCTGAGGCACCTGGTACGGCTCCAGCACGCCCCGACAGAACTCCCGGACCTCCTGAGCCGTCAGGGGATGCCCGGGCTCGGGAATGACGAAGGCCCAGACCTCCTCATCGCCGAACCGCCCCGGCACCCCCACCACCGCCGCCTCCCGGATGGCTGGATGGGCGACCAGATGCCGCTCTATCTCCTCGGGATAGATGTTCCGTCCACCCCGGATGATCATGTCCTTCTTGCGACCCACGATACGCAGGTATCCCCGCTCATCCATCACGGCCATATCGCCGGTGTGGTACCAGCCTTCCGGGTCCAAGACCTCTTGGGTCAGGTCGGCAGCGCCCCAGTAGCCCAGCATGACGTTCGCCCCCCGCACCCACAGTTCGCCCACCTGGCCCGGGGGCAGGGGACGACCCTCTTCGTCGGCGATCCGGACCTCCATCCCGGGCAAGGGCCGCCCAACGGTCTCCGCTTGGACCTCTGGTGAATCACCGATGTCGGTGGCCGCGATCCCCCCGCCGATTTCGGTGGCCCCAAACCCGATGTGCAGGGCGCAGCCAAAACGGCGCTGAATCTCCCGCGCCAGGTCAGGCGGGCAGGGCGCGGCACCTGTCCCGCAGATTAGCAGCGAGGAGAGGTCGTACTGGTCAAAGTTCTCCACCCGCAACATCACCGCCAGCGCGGTGGGGACGGCCACCAGGACAGTTACCCGCTCCCGCTGGATCAGTTCCAGTGCCTCCACCGGATGGAAGAAGGGCTGGACCACCAGAGTGTCTCCCATCAGCAGCGCCTGCAGGAAGACCTCAATGCCAGTGGTGTTGTGGTAGCCGGTAGTGGAAAGGAGAATCTGGGGACGGCCAGCCGCCCGCAGGAGACGCCGCCGGTACCGGGCCAGGGCCCGTCCCATCCGGGGCAGTTGGGCCAGCGAAGGGCGCTTGATCCATAGTTCCCGCAGTTTCAGGCTGGCGACCACTGGAGCGATCAGGCTCCGGTGCGTGTGCATCGCCCCTTTGGGGACTCCAGTGGTACCAGAGGTGTACAGAATGGCCAACAGGTCTCCCGGCGAAACCTCCGGTGGAGGGGATGGAGGGAGAACCGGCATCCGTTCCGGCAGGAAAGTCTCCACCTGATAGATCTCCACGCTGGGGGGCAGGGCTTCTGCGATGTCGCCCGGCAGGGGTTCGGCGACCACCATGCGGGCTGGCGCTACCTGCTCGGCGATCTGCAACACCCGCTGAGGGCGGACTGCAGGGTCTACGGGGACAACCACTGCCCCCTGGCGCGCGATCGCGAAAAACAGCGTGATGTAATCCGCTCCCGGCGGCAGTATCAGTATGACCCGATCCCCTTTCCCCACCCCCATATAGGCCAGAAAACATGCCGTACGGTCAATGCGCTCCTGCAACTGACCGTAGGTCAGCCGGAGGTTGCCACAGATCACGGCCTCCTGAGCCGGACGGTTCTCTGTCACCCGTCGCAGGGCCTGGTCCATCGTCATTTGAAGTGTCAGCGGCGGAAGGGCTGTCATCATCTCCTCCCGATCAGGAAACCCCAACAGGATACGGATGCTCCTCCCTTCGCGCCATCCAGGTGCCCCCGGGTTTCCGAGATGACCGGATTGCCCCCACGTTACTCATGTCTCAGCGCCGCGATGGGGTCCAGCGACGCGGCCCGGGTCGCCGGATAGACGCCGGAGAGCACGCCCACTCCGGTGGCGAAAAGGGCAGCGAAAAACGGCAGCCAGAGGGGGATATGCACCACGGACGTCGCCTCCACCACGACCCCGCTCTGAGCCTGCTGAGCCGTCAGATAGGTGCGAGCAATTACATTGATGAGGAGGCTCAGGACAATACCCACCAGCACTCCGCCCAGTCCGCCCAGCAGGCCAATGCTTCCCGACTCAGCCAGAAAAACGGACATCACGTCCCGGTTGGTGGCGCCAATGGCTTTCATCAGGCCGATTTCCCGGGTGCGCTCGTAGATGGACATCAGCATCGTATTGGCGATGCCGAAGGCCGCCACCAGCAGTGCGATGGCCCCGATGCCGCCCAGAACGCCCTGGATGACCAGGAAAAACGAGTTGAGCTGCCGGAGGATGCTGTAGGCAGAGTAGACATAGAAGCCCCGCCGTTGAATTTCCCGCTCCACCGCCGCCACCTGGTCGGGACGGGCAACCTTGACCAGGGCCTGGCTGTAGCCGTCGCGGGCGGGATTGACCCGGCGACCCGTATACCATCCATTCAGTTCCAAGACCTCCGGCAGGCTCATAAAGATGGTGTAATCATCCTCACTACCCCCTTTCTCCAGGACACCGGTTACCCGCAGGCGGACCGTCCGTTCCCCTTGCTGTCCGTCCTCGGTGAAGCGGGTGAGCACCAGTTGGAGGGTTTGTCCCAGCAGGTCCGGGGGCTGACCGGCGCGGTGTACCCGGGGGTCAAAGAAAATTTCCGCCACTCGCGCTCCCACGATAACCTGTCCGCTTCCCAGGCGGGCTGCGCCGTCGCTCACCGAAAAGCCCAGGCGGTCCATTTGCCCCGGGTCCACTCCTACAATCTGGCCGCCTCCCATGAGTCGTCCGTACCGGAGCATAAAAGAAGCAAAGAGGGGCTCCTTCGGAGTAACAGCAACCACGCCGGGGAGTTTGCGGAATTCGGCCAGTGCCCGCTCATCCAGCACACCTTCCCGTCCTGTGACCGGAGCGCCAAAGGGGGCCAGCGCGCGTAGTGGGTAGACGCGGATATCGGTCAGGGGGCCGATGGAGGAGAGATCCCGGAGCGCGCTCTGCTGTAGGCCGGAGGCCAGGGAAATGAGCACCACCACCGCCGCCGTGCCAATGACGACGCCGATGGCCGTCATCACCACGCGGCCTTTCATCCGGCTCAGATTACTGATCACCAGCCGCAGCAGGTCACGAGCATTCATCCTGGCTCAATTGTACCCTCAACAGGGGGTTTCCGCAAGCGGGCGCGTCGTTTCCGCTTCAAGATGTGGAGATCGCTCTTTGCTTCTCAGCCGTCGCTGACTGCTCCCCATACCTCCCGTGTCCTTTGCGCGGTATCCTCCCAGGTGAACGATCGGGCTCGTTCCAGCCCCCGGGCCTGAAGGGTAGCCCGAAGGGTCTCATCGGCGAGGGCCCGCTCTATTGCCGCCGCCAGGGCCCGGATGTCGGCAGGGTCTACCAGCAGCGCCGCGTCCCCGGCGACCTCGGGCAGGCTGGAGGTGTGGCTGCATACCACCGGCAGGCCACAGGCCATCGCTTCCAGCACGGGCAGGCCGAAGCCCTCGTAGAGGCTGGGGAAGACGAAGAGGGTGGCCGCACTGTAGAGGGCGGGAAGATCAGCCTCGGGCACAGGCCCCAGCCAGCGGATATTCCGCAAGCCCAGCCGTTCCGCCAGCCGGCGGGGTTCGGGATAGCGGGGGTCCCAGGGGCCGGCGATCACCAGGGTACTGCGTATTCCGGAGTCCGTAGTCTGGGCCCAGGCCTCCACCAGGCGGGCCAGGTTTTTGTGGGGCTTGTTGGAGCCGACGTAGAGGACGAAGGACTCCGGCAGGCCATACCGGCGGCGGAGGGCATCCACCTCGGCGGGGGGGCGGGGGGAGAAAACTGGGTCAGCGGCCAGGGGAGTAACCCTCATACGCTCCGGAGCAACAGAAAAGTGTTGGGCCAGGTCCCGATGGGTCGCCTCGGAAATCGCCACCACAAGCCGGGCAGCGCGCAGTGCCATCCCCATTGTCCAGCGGAATAGCATCCGGGCCTGGAACGTGCTCTGCGCCGGAAACTTCAGGGGGATCACGTCGTATACGGTCAGGACGGTCGGTACACCTGGCCGGTAGGGCATCAGGTAATACGGGCTGTGGTAAAGACCGGCTTGAAGGCGTCGCAGGATGCGGGGAACGGCCCACTGCTGGCGGGGGGAGAAGGGAGAGAGGGGCACATCCACCACCCGTACCTGTTCCCCAGCCAGGGCGGAGAGATTCCAGGGGGAAGGCCGGGTGGGATCGCGCAGGAGGGTCAGCCGCTCCTCCGGGCCCAGGAGCGGCGCCATCGCCCGGGCCAGGTTGACCACATATCGGCCAATACCGGGGAAATGGGCGGTGGCGGTGCGGGCGTCCAGGACGTAGTGGGGACTCATGGGTTCTTTTCCACCAGCCGATAAATCGGACCGTGGGGCTCAATCTCAAAGTATCGGCCGATCCCTTCCAAGTCGTAGTACCGGTAGGTGTCGGCCAGAAAAAGCGGGCGTCCCCGGTACTGTTGGACAAGAGAGACTTGGTCTCCCATCAACTGGACCAGTTCCACATCCGGGCGGGCACCTTCCACGATCTGGAGGTAGCGGACGACGGCCCAGATGCTGTAATCGGCGAAGAGGACGCTCTCGGGCGGAAGGGCAGAGAGGATGCGCTCCCCGAATTCCCGGGCACCGGTTTCCCGATGTTTCCAGGGGGAAAGGACGTAGGTCAGGTTATCCCGGCCCGGGAGCGGACGGAAGCCAGGGAGGTTGGAGACGAAGGGGCGGGCCAACGTCGGGGCCAGGGCGTAGAGCAGAATCGGAAGAACCACTGCAAGGAGAATCACACCAGCCGTAACCCATCGCCTGGAGGTCAATCGGGGCCAGAGGA
>JANXCY010000036.1 GCA_025060135.1 Anaerolineae bacterium
ACCGGCGATATGATCACCGCCCAGGAGGCCTACCGCCTCAACCTGGTCAACAAGGTCGTTCCCGCAGGCGCTGTCCTCAAGGAAGCGCGCGACCTGGCCCGCAAGATCGTCTCCAGGTCCAAATTCCCTATCACCGCCGCGCTCCGGGCCATTACCCAGGGCCTGGAACTCCCGCTGGAGGAGGGCCTGCGCCTGGAGGCCGAGCAGTTCGTCGGCCTGGCCGAGACCGAGGACATCCGCGAGGGCATCAACGCCTTCCTGGAGAAGCGGCAACCCCAATTTAAGGACAGGTAACCAGTCGCACGTCGCAGGTTGCGGGTCGCACGTTGCAGGTCGCACGTCGCAGGGAGCAGGGAGTGCGCCGCGAAGCCGCTGGGATGAAGCGCTATCCAGACGACGCGATCTGTTCTCTGACGTACTCCCTGGCTTCCTGCGACGAAACCCCATCACACCTGGAAACGCTTCAAGAGACAGGCGCCCTGGCTCTGGAGCGGTTTGAGGATTTCTATAACCGGTATCGCAAACCGGGCGCGATGCCCTACAACATCGCAGCAAGGTCGGCCTTTGTCGCCCCCGATTTGGCGTCAGCGAAGGCTGACGTTGGGCACAGAGTGCCCAGGGAAGGCTGATTTCCCAAACCGGTATCGCAAACCGGGCGCGATGCCCTACAACATCGCAGCAAGGTCGGCCTTCGTCGCCCCCGATTTGGCGTCAGCGAAGGCTGACGTTGGGCACAGAGTGCCCAGGGAAGGCTGATTTCCAATCAGCGCACCCGCGCGGCCCCCAAAGTAGCGCCATTGCCCTGCGACCTGCGACTTGCGACCTGCGCCCCTGCATAGGAGGTGACGTATGGACTTCGCCCTGAGCGAAGAACAACGAATGTTCCGCGACATGTTCCGGAACTTCGCCGCCAAAGAGGTCGCTCCCCGCGCAGAGGAGATCGACCACGCGGAAAGCCTGCCGAAGGAACTTCTCCGCAAGATGGTGGACCAGGGCTTCCTGGGCGCAACCATTCCGGAGGACTACGCGGGCGCTGCGCTGGACAACGTCAGTTACGTCCTGCTTCTGGAGAACCTCGCCACGGCCTGTGCGTCCATAGCGGTCACTGTCGCGACCCACGTGAGTCTGGTGGCGATGAGCATTCTGGAGTCAGGAACAGATGCCCAGAAGGAGGAATGGCTTCCTGCGATGGCGACGGGGGAAGCCATTGGGGCGTTCGCCTTAAGCGAACCCGACGCCGGGAGCGACATGCTGGCCCTGGAAACCCGCGCCCGCTACGAGGGCGACGAGGTCGTCCTGGACGGCGTCAAAACCTGGGTGACCAACGGCGAATTGGCGGGCCTCTTCCTGGTTTTCGCCCAGGGCCCGCAGGGCGTGGACGCCTATCTGGTCCCGCGCGACGCCCCCGGCCTGACCGTCGGCTACCGCGAGCCCACATTGGGCCTGCGCTCCGCCTACTTCAACACCGTCTACCTGGAGGGTTGCCGCGTCCCCCAGAGTTACCGCCTGAGCGGCCCGGGAGCGGGCGCGGCGATCGCCGGGCGCGCGGTGGACCGGATGGCCGTCGCCCTGGCGGCCGTCGGCCTGGGCCTGGCCGAATCCTCGGTGGACGTCGCGGCCCAGTACTCTACGGCGCGGGTCCAGTTCGGCGTCCCCATTGGCAAAAAGCAGGCGATTCAGAACTACATCGCCGATGCCTACGTGGAGACGGAAGCACTGCGCTACCTGGTCTATCGGACCGCCTGGCTGATAGACCAGGGAGAGGACTTCTCGGTGGACGCGTCGGTGGTCAAAGCGTTCGGTGCCCGCACCGCCCGCAGCGTCACCAACCGGATGCTCCAGGTACTGGGCGGCTACGGCTTCATGGAGGACTACCCGATGGCCCGCAAGTACCGGGATGCCCGCGTCCTGGGCATCATCGGCGGCCCGACGGAAGTCCACGCCTTCCGCGTCGCGCGGCACGTCCTTGCGCAGAAGGACCTGGAAATCGTGCCCCGGCACCAGTAACGGAATACGCAATCCGCAGTACGGAGGTCATTATGGACTTCACCTTTTCGCCCGAACACCAGGCCCTGCGCCGAATGATCCGGGAGTTCGCCGAAACGGAAATCGCGCCTGTCGCGGCCGAATTGGACCGGGAGCACAAAGTCCCCTTTGAGATTATGCGCAAATTGGGCGAAATCGGCCTGCTAGGCGTCTGCTTCCCCCAGGAGTACGGCGGGATGGGCGCGGGCGAGACCGGCTACTGCATCCTGATGGAGGAACTGGGCCGCGTCTGCGCCAACACCGCCGTGAACGTCGGCGCGCACATCGGCATCGGCGCGATGTGCATCCACCTGGACGGCACCCCGGAGCAGAAGCGCAAGTATCTGACCCCGCTGGCGCGCGGGGAGAAAATCGCCGCCTTCGGCCTCACCGAGTCCAACGCCGGCTCCGACGCCGCCAACGTCCGCACCCGTGCCGTCCGGGAGGGCGATTCCTGGATTCTGGACGGCGGCAAAGTCTTCATCACCAACGGCGGCTACGCCGACATCATCACCGTCCTGGCAGTGACCGACCCGGCCCTGGGCGCGCGCGGCGGCATCACCGCCTTCATCGTGGAGACCGACTCGCCTGGCTTCAAGGTGGCCCGGGAAGAGGACAAAATGGGTATTCGCGGCTCCAGCACCGCCGAACTGGTCTTTGAGGAACTGCGGGTCCCCCACGAAAACGTCCTGGGCAAGGTCGGCGAGGGGTTTATTACATTTATGAAGTCCTTGGACATGGGGCGGTTGACCCTGGGAGCGGCCTGCCTGGGCGGTGCGCAGAAGGTGCTGGAACAATGCGTTTACTGGGCCAAAACCCGTCACCAGTTCGGCGAAGCACTGGCCCACAAACAGGCCGTCCAGTGGATGATCGCAAATATGGCCACCGAGATTGAAGCGCTGCGGAGTCTGGTCTACCGCGTCGCCTGGATGGTGGACACCGGCCAGCCCTTCACCCAACTGGCTGCGATGTGCAAACTCTACGGCTCGGAGGTCCTCTCCCGCGCCGTGGACATGGCGATCCAGATTCACGGCGGTCTGGGCCTCTCGCGGGACTTCCCCATTGAGCGGGCCTTCCGCGACGCACGGATCAACGAAATCTTTGAAGGGACCAACGAGGTCCAGCGCATCGTCATCGCCAGCAACATCTTCCGCGAGTTCGGCGTGCGCATTCGCCCGTAGCAAGTCGCATGTCGCACGTCGCAGGGAGCAGGGAGCAGGGAACAACAACCGGGTATCTTCGTAGCGCAGGCCGCCAGGCCTGCATCGGGTGAATGGTCAGCAGAGGACAAAGCGAGGGCGCTCTGCGGAGATCGGAGAGGCGAAAAGCGATAGGTTACATTAAAAGTTCGTAGTCAGCCACGAAGCGCAGCGAAGTGGCGTTCAGGCGGTACTCCACTCCATTCCGTGCCACACTACGAACTTCGGCTATCAGACCGCCACCAACATCTCCACCGCCTGAGGGCGGTCAGCCGTAAACGGGCGGAGCGCCGCCGGAGGCTCTATCCCCAGTTCCCGCCAGGCTTCCAGCAGGCCGCTGAGGGCTTCCTGGACGTTGTGCAGAATCTCATCCGGAGTCCGGCCCTCGGTCACCAGGCCCGGGACGTCCGGGCTGGTGACCGTATAAACGCCCTCAGGATTGGGCTCCAGCAGAAGTCGGATGAAAAACAGTTGACGGGTCGTCATTTCGTCTCACTCCAGTTTCCGTATCCTCGCTTATTATAACACGGGAACAGCGAGAGGCAACGATAACCCGGTCTTTGAATGGGCTGCCTGCTCCTGCGGCCGACGAAGTAAGGAGGAAAACCTATGCGAATCATCGTCATTCTGGGACGCGTTCTGGACCCTCGCGGGATTGTGGTCAACCCGCGAGCCGGCCGAATCTTTATCAACCGGGAAGAGTACATCCTTCAGCCCGCCGACCGTTGCGCGCTGGAGGCGGCGCTGCGGATCAAAGAGGCCGTCGGGGCCGAAGTGGTCGCCCTGCCCCGCGCCTTCCTGCCCGACGACGACGTCCTGCGGCAAGCCCTGGCCACGGGCGCCGACCGGGCCATCTACATCGCGGGCAAGCCAGCGGCCCTGCCCGACGACGGCCTGATGGCCCGGGTGCTGGTGGCATCAGTGGAGCGGCTGGGCGGCGCCGACCTCATCCTTACCGGCGCAACGACGATGGACACCGGTCAGGGCCAACTGGGACCGCGCCTGGCCGAGGCGCTGGGCTGGCCCCAGATTGTCGGCGCCTGGACCGCTGAGGTGACCGATGGGAGTGTGCGGGCGGTCCGGCGGGACGGCACTGGTTTCGTGTGGGTGGAGGCGCCCCTTCCGGCCGTGGTCACCTTCGTGCCTGGCGCGCTGAAACCCCGCTACCCCGACGGACGGCGCCTCATCAACATCTACAAAGGCGTAGGCGAGATTGCGGCCGCTCTGGAGCGCTGGGAGGCGACCGACCTGGTCGCGCCGGAAGCGCTGACCCCTATGCTGGAGCGGCGCGGGCAGGACTTCCCGCCGGAGCGCGAGCGCGGCGTCCGCCTGAGCGGCTCCCCCGAGGAGGTCGTCCGGGCTGCCGCCGACGCCCTGCGTTCCCGCCTGCCCCGATAGTTCTTTAAACCACGAAGACACAAAGACACGAAGAAAAATTAACTTCGTGTCTTCGTGTCTTTGTGGTGAGATTCCCGTTCACGGAGGACCCGATGGACGCATCCTTCCTGGATTTACTGATGGCGCAGCAGGAGGAAGTTACCGAGGCGGAGGGCGGTGGTGGCATCTGGGTTGTCGCTGACGTGGCCGATGGGGCCGTTGCACCCGTGACGCTGGAAGCCATTGGCGCGGCCCGCAACCTGGCCAGCGCGCTGGGCGCCTACGTCTACGCCGTTCTCCTGGGCCACGGCGTTTCCGGCCTGGCCGCCACCCTCTACCAGGCCGGCGCCGATGGCGTCCGCGTGGCCGACCACCCCGCCCTCGCCTCGTTCGCCGTGGAGCCGTATCTGGAGGTGCTGGTGCACCTCTTCCAGGCCGAAGGGCCGGAGGTGGTCCTCTTCGGCGCCACCCCTCAGGGCCAGGAACTGGCCCCCCGGGTGGCCCAGCGGCTGGGCGGCGGCCTGATAGAGCACGCCACCGCGATGACCCTGGACGAGGCGACCCGCACCGTCCAGGCCGCCGTCCCCATTTACGGAGGCGAGTATTTTGAGATTGTGGCCTGCCCCCAGGCCCGGCCCCAGGTGCTGACGGTAGAACCGGGAGCCTTTCCCGCGCCGTTTATGGACCCCTATCGCAAAGGGGAGCCAAAGAGCGTAGAGGTAACGCCGGTGGAGCCCCGGGTGCGGGTGCTGGGCCCGGCGGAGGACTTTGCCCCGCCGTCGGTGCCGCTGGCCCAGGCCCCGGTGATTGTCGCTGCCGGGCGGCAGGCCGGAGATTTCGGACTGGTGGAGCAGTTGGCCGCCGCGCTGGGTGGCCGCGTGGCCGGAGACCGAGGCGCGCGGGACGCGGGTTGGATCGGCCCTGAAGCGATCGTAGACATCCGGGGCGTTACCGTCGCGCCGAAGGTTTACGTCGCGGTGGGGATTCGGGGCGACACCTTCCACAACGCCGCCATAGAAAACTCCCGCTTCATCCTGGCCATCCACCCCGACCCCACCGCTCCGATCTTCCGGGTCGCTGATCTCTGCATAGAGGCAGACCCGAAAGAAATTCTGCCCGCGCTGCTGGCGATGCTTAAGGAATAACCCCCACCCTCCCCGAAAGTGGCAGCCACCCTCGGGTGGCCGCTACCGTTGAGCGCTGAACGGTCCTGAGCACCCTGCGCGGCCGTTCTCAGCGGGAGATTTGACTTTTATGGAAAGTATGTTACAATAGCCTTCAACTGGTACCTGAACAACTGCATACGCTGGCTACCTGTCATCCAGAGAGGTGGAGGGACCGGCCCTGTGAAACCTCGGCAACCAGGACGGCTGGATGGACGGAATGGAGTATGCCGTCCATGGTGCCAATTCCGGCAAAGCATGGGATTCTGAGCAGTACCCGGGCCTTTTCCCGACGTCCAGATCGGGGAGAAAGACCCCGGTGGGTAAGGGCGCTGCTCGTTCACCCCTGATCCGTGATTCCCCATGCTTTGGAAGATGATAGGGGCAGCAATGGAAACTTCTTTTGCTGGCCTCTTCATCTCAGCCCCGTGGGACCCCTCTGAAGAGGCCTTTTTGTTTCCCCTGCTCCTCTCTGGACGACCCTATCTTGGAGAGGAGGGACAAATGAACACTCGTTGCTGGTCCACCCGTGCCGTCCACGCTGGAGAAGACAAACGAAAGCCCTATAGTGCGCTGACCATTCCCATTGTGCAGACCTCCACGTTCACCTTCGCCAACAGTTCGGAGATTCTGGAGTTCATGCACAGCAAGCGCAACGGAGGTCCCCCACCCCGGGACGAATATAGCCGCTACAGCAATCCTACCCTCCGCATGGCGGAGCATAAACTGGCGGCCCTGGAAGGGGGGGAACGGGCCCTCCTTTTCGCCAGCGGGATGGCCGCCATTGCCACCACCCTGCTGGCGCTTCTGTCCCAGGGCGACCATTTGCTGATGGTGTCGGATGGATACCATCGTACTACTGAACTGGCCCGCACCTATCTCTCATGCTGGGGAATAGAAACGACCTTCGTTCCCATTGACCAGCCAGAACGGTGGGAGGTTGCCCTGCGGCCCAACACCCGCCTGATGTTCACAGAAACCCCTACCAACCCCTATCTGCGGGTGATGGACCTGCGCGCGCTGGTGGATTTCGCCCGGCGCCATCAACTGCTCACCATTGTGGATAGCACCTTTGCTACCCCGGTCAACCTGCGGCCCCTGGAATACGGAGTGAATCTGGTCATCCATAGCGCAACCAAATATCTGGGTGGACACAACGACCTGCTGGCTGGCGTTGTGATCGGCCCCGCCGAAATTCTGAACCAGATTGAGAAACTTCGGGGGATACTGGGAACCATCAGCAATCCCAACGAAGCCTATCTGCTGATCCGGGGGCTGAAAACGCTGGCTCTGCGCATCCAGCGCCAGAACGAGAATGGCCAGCGGGTCGCGGAGTACCTGGCCAGCCACCCCCGGGTTTGCCGGGTCTACTATCCCTCGTTGCCCTCCCATCCCGACCATGCCGTCGCGTGCCGACAGATGAGCGGGTTTGGAGGCGTGGTTAGTTTTGAGATTGACGGCGATTTTGCGCGCACGGCCCGTTTCATAGACCTTCTGCGCATCCCCTACATTGGCCCGACCCTGGGAGGGGTGGAAAGCGTGGTGCAACAACCGGCGGCCTTGTTCTCGCTGGACCCCCGGGAGCGCGCCGAGGCCGGGATCCGGGACAATCTGGTCCGGTACTCGCTGGGCATTGAAGACGCCAACGACCTCATTGGAGACCTGGAACAGGCCCTGGCCCAAATATAAGACCCGGTGCGCCTTGCGTTCGGCCCCCGCGCCGGACCCCACCCCACCCTTTCGAGGCGGCTTTGCCGCCTCGATCCAGCCTATACGCACAAGAAAGTCCAGGAAGCAGAAAAACCGCTGCCGTGCCATACAGGTGTGTCTCCGACCGCCCAGGGGGCAGCCTTCTCCCAGACGCGCACCTGGTTCCGGTGGATCGTTGCAGCGGCCTGATGCTACGGATAGTTGGCCGAAGCACTGAGCTCCCTCCCAGGGCCTGGCCGTGATGCTCATCCGGGCCAGGGAACAGGATAGAGGGGAGCAAATTCCGGTGAATCCTATACGCGTCCCGGCGTCGGGCTGCGCGAATGCCCAGTCCACCGCCGCGCGCCATCGGAGCGGCCTGCCCCTCCCTGTCCATCCCCTGCAACACCGACGGGCGGATCAGCCCGAAGGCCTCCAACCGGACAGTTATATCCCAAATCCCCTTTGGGATAAATTTGGGATACATCCATCCAGAGGGACATCCCGAAAGCGGACCCGGCTAGAAGGGAAGGCCACTTGCCTCTTCTTTCACTCGCGCTTATAATGGACACGGAAGAATTTCCATGAGGGCTGAGGGTGTACCGGATTCCATATAGCAAAACTTATCTTCTATTCACCCTTCTTCCGGGGATGCGCGCGACGGTCGCGGAATCCCTCTCGGTACCGCCCGTACCGGACCCGGTGGCAGCGGTGGCAGAGGCGCTGGCTCACCCCGTCGGCTCACCGCCCCTGCGAGAACTGGCCCGCCCCGGCGATCGGGCCTGCGTCGTCTTCACCGACATCACCCGGGCCAGCCCGGACCACCTCTTAGTCCCAGCCCTCCTGCGGGAACTGGAAGCAGCGGGGGTCCGGGATTCCGACATTACCCTCCTCTGCGGGATCGGCATGCACCGTCCGTCCACCCCCGAAGAGAAGGTGGCCAAACTGGGCCGGGAGGTAGTAGCCCGTTACCGGGTCATAGATAATGAGCCCTGCAACCCCGACGCGCTGGTAGACCTGGGCACCACCCCGGGCGGGGTGCCCGTCCAGGTCCACCGGGCCGCCGTGGAGGCCGACCTCCTTATCGCCACCGGCATCGTGGAGCCTCATCAGTACGCTGGTTATTCCGGCGGTCCCAAGACCGTGGCCGTGGGAGCAGCCGGGGAGGCGCTTATCGCCCATACCCACGGCCCAGCCTTCGTAGACCATCCTGGTACCCGCCTGGGCCGCATTGAGGGCAACCCCTTCCACGAGGCAGTAACCGAGGCCGCGCGCCGGGCCGGCCTGCGTTTTATCCTCAACGTCGTCCTGGACGACGAACAGCGCATCCTCAAAGTGGCCGCCGGGGACCCGGAGGCCGCGTTTCTGGAACTGGTCGCCTTTGCCCGTCGCGTCTACGAAGTACCTATCCCCCACCAGTACGACGTGGCCATCGGCGGCGTGGGATATCCGAAAGACACCAACCTCTACCAGGCCAGCCGAGCCCCCTCCTACCTCCACTTCGCCCCTACCCCGGTGGTGCGGAAAGGCGGGTACTACATCATCCCGGCCCGCTGTGAGGAGGGGGCCGGAGAGGGAGTAGGGGAACAGCGCTTCTTCGCCGCACTCCGGGACGCCCCGGACATCCAATTCGTGCTGGAGGATGCCCGTCGCCACGGCTACCCACCGGGCCAACAGCGGGCCTTCGTCATAGCCAAGGTACTGGAGGAGACGAACATCATCATTGTCGGGAGCGAGCATCCAGAAGTAGTGGCCGCCTGCAAGATGATCCCCGCCGCCACGATGGAAGAGGCACTGGGAATCGTCGCCCAGGACCTGGGGCCGGACCTGGATGTCCTTATCGTCCCCCACGCCCTGCTCACCCTCCCCGTCGTCCAGCCGATAATGGGGTAAGAGAGCCAATGGCAACCACAACCCACCCGGCTCGTCGAGTGGGAAAGAGAAATCAGAGAAGGGTCGAAGCCTCCCCACCTGCAAATTGTCCACCGTAACGCCAGTCCACCATCCTCCAACGAGGCGATCGATGAACCATCGCTGGCCGTCAGCAACCTCACCACCGTCGCTGGCCCGGACCACCGCCATCCAGTTCGTCGTCCTGCTCGGCCTGGTCAGCCTGTTTGCAGACGCAACGTATGAAGGCGCACGCAGCATCGCAGGACCCTACCTGGCGTTACTGGGTGCCAGCGGGACCATCGTGGGGGTGGTTGCAGGGTTCGGAGAACTGGTAGGATACGGGCTACGCCTTGTCTCGGGATACCTGAGCGACCGCACGCGCCGCTACTGGGCGATGACCCTGATCGGGTATGCGGTCAACCTGCTCGCCGTACCTCTCCTGGCGCTGGCAGGCAGATGGGAAGTGGCCGCCGCTCTGTTAATCGCAGAGCGAGTGGGCAAAGCCCTTCGCACTCCCTCGCGGGATGCTATGCTTTCCTACGCGACCCGGGAAATAGGACGGGGCTGGGGCTTCGGGTTGCACGAAGCGATGGATCAGATCGGTGCCATCGCCGGACCGCTACTGGTCACGGTAGTGCTGGCGACCCGGAACGGTTACGCGGTGGCCTTTGCCGTCCTGGCCATTCCCGCCCTCCTTGCCCTATCCCTGTTGCTGACCGCGCGCTGGCTCTATCCGCGCCCCCAAGACCTGGAACCGACAACCGCCGAGATCCAGACTCGGGGATTCTCCCGGGCCTACTGGGTCTATTTTGCCGCCGTTGCCCTTGTCGCGGCCGGATATGTAGACTTTCCGCTTATCGCGTATCACTTTGAGAAAACGTCCTCTGTGCCGGATTCCTGGATCCCTCTCCTGTATGCAGTCGCGATGGGCGTGGACGCGCTGGCAGCGTTGGGGTTTGGCCGCTGGTTTGATCGCGTTGGCATTCCGATTCTGGTGATCGCGGCGCTGGTCTCGGCGTCCTTCGCGCCGCTGGTGTTCCTGGGGGGATTCCATCTGGCAATAGTGGGCATCATGATATGGGGGATCGGCATGGGTGCCCAGGAATCCATCCTGCGCGCAGCAGTGGCGGCAATGGTCTCGCCAGACCGGCGGGGCTCGGCCTACGGGATTTTCAACACAGGCTTTGGAGTCTTCTGGTTCCTGGGCAGCGCGCTGATGGGGATTTTGTACGATCAATCCCTGCCCGCGCTGATCGCCTTCTCGGTCGTTATGCAACTGACCTCGGTGCCGTTGTTCTTCGTGGTCGGCCGGAAACTGCGCCGAGAACCTGCCCCCCGGTAGACCTGCGTGTCGGATGAAAAAGTGAACACGATATTCCCGTACCCATTGCTCTGCTTCATCTTGCTGGAAGAAGAAACGAAAGGTGAATCATGAAACCTCTGACCATTGTCCTGATCTCCTCTCTCCTGCTGTTGTTCCTGACCTGTGCCTGCTGCACCTGGTTTTACACCATCGACTGGGAGCCTCTGCTGGACCCTCTTCTCAGCGCCATAGAACCGACGGCGGAGCCACCCGTTACCCCCCAACTGACCCGGGAGCCACTCCCGCCCGAGGCCGCTGAGACGGAGCAACTCCTGGAAATGACGCTTATCCCTATCCGCGACCTTCACGAACTGGCCATCCGGCTGCGCGGCGTCCCGCCGGATACTCCCCGCACGATCAACCCGGAGGGCGCTCCGGATTACCCCGTCGGCACCTGCCGTGTCTTCCATGCTTCCAACGTGGATACGGACGAAAAGTTTACCCTGACGGCCTGCCTCCGCTACAAGAACGAAGTTGTCTACATGTGGGTGGAAGAGGGCGTGGAGGTGGATGATAGAGACCTCCAGGCAGCGGCGGACCTCTTCGCCCACAAGACCTACCCCACCAACCGCAATTTCTTTGGTTCCGAGTGGAGCCCAGGTGTAGATAACGACCCCCGCCTCCATATCCTTCACGCCCGCAACCTGGGAAGCACCGTTGCCGGTTACTATTCCTCCGCCGACGAGTTCGTCCCTGCTGTCCGGGAGGACTCTAACGCGATGGAAATGTTCTACATCCACATAGAGAACGTCTCCATCAACGACGATTTCTACAACGGCGTCCTGGCCCACGAGTTCCAGCACATGATCCACTGGTACAACGACCGGAATGAAGACACCTGGCTCAACGAGGGCTCCTCGGAACTGGCATCCCACCTGAATGGCTACGATGTCGGCGGCGCCGACTACCTCTTCTCCCGCAAGCCCGATACCCAACTGAACTCCTGGCCCGAGGGGCCGGGAATGGCCGGAGCCAACTACGGCGCGTCCTATCTCTTTATGGCCTACTTTCTGGACCGCTTCGGTGCGGAGGCCACCCGGGCGCTCATTGCCCACGACGAGAACGGCTTCGCCGCGGTGGACGCCGTCCTGGCCAACCTGGGCACCGGGATGACCCATATAGACTTCTTCGCCGACTGGGTGGTGGCCAACCTGCTGGACGACCCGAACCTGGCCGATGGCCAGTACGGTTACCATGAGATTGACCCGCCGCCTTTCAAGATAGAAACTCGTCTCTCTTCCGCCGACTACCCTACGACCCGTCAGGCCACCGTCCACCAGTATGCCGCCGACTACATCGAACTGATCGGGGACCGCCCTCTGCGTTTCTCCTTCACGGGCTCCATGCAGATCGGGCTGATCGATACCCGCGCTCACAGCGGGAAATACCTCTGGTGGTCCAACCGGGGCGACGACTCCAACATGACCCTGACGCGCGCGTTTGACCTGACCGACGTGGACACTGCAACGCTGGAGTACTGGTGCTGGTACGACATCGAAGAAGACTGGGATTACGCCTACGTGGAGGTCTCCACCGACGGCGGGAAGACCTGGGAGATTCTGACCACCCCGTCGGGGACACCGGAAAACCCCAATGGCAACTCCTTCGGCTGGGCCTACACGGGTCGCAGTGGCGGAGGGAGCAAAGCAGAGTGGATTCAGGAGCGGGTGGACCTGACGCCCTACGTTGGGAAAAAGGTGCTGGTCCGTTTTGAGTACATCACCGACGACGCGGTCAACCGCCCGGGCTTCGCGCTGGACGACGTGGCTGTCCCTGAAATCGGCTACTTCAGCGACTTTGAGGCCGACGGCGGAGGATGGGAGGCAGCGGGCTTTGTCCGCCACGCCAATGTCCTCCCCCAGCGGTGGCTGGTCCAACTGGTCCTCTTCGGGCCCCAGACCACCGTTCAGCGGCTGACGCTGAACTCCGACCAGACGGGAGAGTGGGAGATTCCCCTGGGCGGGGATGTGGAGCGGGCAGTGGTCGTTGTCTCTGCCTACGCGCCGGTAACGACAGAGGTGGCGTCGTATCAGTACTCCGTACGGTAACCTTCCAGCATGATCGGCGTCTTTGATTCCGGCGTCGGTGGGCTTTCCGTCTGGAAAGAAATCGTGCGGGAACTGCCCGGGGTTCCAACCCTCTACCTGGCCGACCAGGCCCATGTCCCTTATGGGCCGCGTCCGCTGGAGGAAGTCCGTCGGTTCGCTGAGGGGATTACCCGCTTCCTGCTGAAGCAGGGAGCAACAGTGGTGGTGCTGGCCTGCCACACGGCCTCAGCGGCAGCCCTGCGTTATCTGCGGTCCACCTTCCCCCGGGTACCATTTGTGGGGATGGAGCCCGCTGTCAAACCGGCAGTCCAGCGGACGCACAATGGACGGGTGGGCGTGATCGCCACCTGGGCCACATTCCAGGGAGAACTTTTCGCCTCCCTGCTGGCACGTTTCGGACAGGACGTGCAGGTCATCCCCCATGTCTGCCCGGGGCTGGTGGAGGCGGTGGAGGCCGGCGCACTGGACACGCCGGAGACGGAGGCGCTGCTGCGGGCTTGCCTGGAGCCCCTGCTGGCAGCAGGAATTGACGAACTGGTGCTGGGCTGTACCCATTATCCGTTCCTGCGCCCGCTGATAGACCGTATTGTGGGGCCGGGAGTAGAAATCATCGACCCGGCCCCGGCAGTGGCCCGACAGGTCCGACGAATTCTGGAAGGTCGGGACGCCAACGCTCGCAGCGCAGGTCAGCCACCCGCACCTCACACCTTTTACACCACCGGCGACCCGGTGCGGTTGATGAGGGCACTGGAACGGCTGGTCGGGATACGGACAGAGGTCCAGGCCCTCCACTGGGAAGGGAACGAGATCGCATTCCCGGCCGCGCCGGGCGCCTACCCTCCGCTTACCGCCAGAGAGTAACGCCCTGAGCCACCAGCGGCTGGCAGACTCCGGAGCCCACTCCGTAGCCGGGCTGGATGGCCCCTTCGCCGATGACGGCCTCCTGGAACGTCCCGACCAGGGTGTGCCCCCGCACGTTTCCCACTTGCACGCGGGTGAACCCTACCACATGATACAGGAAGGCGTGTCCCCCACCACCCGCCCGGGGCCAGCCAATTCCCTCCGGAGCCGGGAAGTTGGCTTCCATATAATCGCTCATATAGATGTAGTCAAAAACAGGCACATAGGCCGTCTGACCGATGTAATTGGCGATCTCCATCAGCGAACTCTGGCGGGCACCGGGGTCACCGTGAATGAAATCCCCATTGGTATACCCGATGTTCCCGGCGAAAATGGGGAACGGATAGGGGCACTCCCCACTGGCCCAGCCCTGGAGGCCATCGTCGGCAGAGGTATTGGGATCCGGGCCACAGCCCCGGTTGGGCACATTCTGCTCAAAAGTGCGATAGTTAGGATCGGCCCGCCGCAGGTGCTGGGTATTGTAAATGTAGTTCAGGTTCAGCCATCCCCGGTGAGCGTTGTGGGAAGCCGGGTCGCCGATGCAGACGTCAATCCCCTCGTCCAGCCGACCATTGCCATTCCGGTCGGTGCAGAACATGCCCCCATTCTGCTGGTTCGTCTCCATAACCACGAACGGTTGGCCGGGGGAGAGCGCCTGAACCACCTGCAGGGGAACGGCGATCGGCAGAATGCCACCGGGAAACTGAGTAACCGGTCCCGACATGGCCACCGCCCGGGCAGCGGCCCGGATGCGCGACTCGCCGACCAGTTGCAGGAACGCTGTGGGCCGGGTGGCCGTCAGAACGACCGTTACACCCGTGGCTCCGGTCGGGATATAACCGCTTCCTACTGGCCCTAAATAGCGTTCATTCCGGTCAATGTACGATGCGGCAATCTCATCTCCGGCCTCGGGCTGGATACCGTTCTGGATCGCCAGCCGAACGATAGCGTCCCACACCTTCTGATCGCTGGTGGTGGAACCAGATTGGCACCGGGCCACCACCTGCGCCAGTTCCCGACAGGAGACCACCACCTCCGGACGCTCCATCAGGTATTCCAGCAACGCCGCTTCGCTGGCCGTTAGCGGGACCTGGCGCTCTTCCGGATCCAGCCTGTCGGCCCGGATGACCACGCGCTTCTCTCGGTCTAGGGTTACCGGTCTCTGGCGGAGGAAACGACGGGGGGCCATCACGCTCGGGGCCCCGGCGGGCTCCTCCAGTCCCAGTTGTTCCACAGCCTCAGCGATGACCCGAAGGAGGCGTTCCCGACGCATCTGTTCGCGACGGCGGTGCAGGGCCCGGGCAATGGCTTCCTCCAGGGCCCGGATACTGTAGGGCTTTAGCAGATAATCGATCGCGCCCGCGCGCACCGCCGCGATCGCGCTGTCCAGGGAGGCATAAGCGGTCAGAATAATGACCAGAAGGTCCGGCTGAATCTGCCAGGCCCGCTGAAGGACCTCTTCCCCCCGAATATCCGGCAGCCGCAGGTCTAGCACCATCACATCATAGGGGGCCGCATCCAGCCGGGCCGGCGCCTCCTGGCCGGAAAGGGCACTATCCACCCAATAGCCCATCAGCGTCAGCGCCCGGGTGAGCGCTATACAGGTTGCGGGCTCGTCATCCACGATGAGGACGCGGGCAGGAAATTCCTCGCTCACAGTACGGCTTTTTCACCTCTGGATACGGCCAGCACGCGGCTGTTCACTTCCGCACCGGCAGGGTAATGGTGAATACGGCTCCTCCCTGAGGAGCAATGGCCGCGAAGATGGTGCCCCCATGTCGCCGGATGATGTTCTGGGAAACGGCCAATCCCAGACCCGTCCCCCCCCTTCTTGGTGGTGATAAACGGTTCAAAGAGATGTTTCATGATCTCCGGAGGAATTCCAGGGCCGGTATCGGCAAACGTCAATATGACTTGCTGGTTATGGACGATGGCTTGGATCTCCAGTCGTCCTCCCTTTGGCATGGCGTCCACCGCGTTGAGAATGAGGTTCAGGAAGACCTGAGCCAGTTGGTCCTGAGAGCCAACCACAACGGGCAGGTCATCCGGAATCCTTAAAGCGACCTGAATGTCGTGCTCCCGGAGTTGCCGTTCCGCCAGGCCGAGCGCGTAGCGGAGAGTCTCCGTCAGGTTGACCGGCGTTTCCTCCCACTGAGGCGGGCGAGCAAAATCCAGCACCTGCCGGGTCAACGTCATCAGCCGCCACACCTCCCGCCGAATTGCCTGCAGGTACTGCTCCTTTTCCTCCGCGCTGACCGGGAATTCGGTGATTAATTCCAGCATCGTCCAGATGGAATGCAGCGGGTTGTTCATCTCGTGGGCCAGGGTGGCCGCCATTTGTCCCATCGCGGTCATCCGCTCGGTCTGGATCAGATACTGCTCCATGCGCTTCCGTTCCGTGATGTCCCGGACCAGAAGGCAGAGGACTTCCCGCCCTTGATGGTAGATGCGATTCACCGCGACTTCCACCGTGATGGGCGTACCGTCTTTTCGCTGGCAGGCTAGCTCGCCCAGAAAATGGGTTCCCGTCTCCAGCACCTGCCCAATTTCCTCAACTATCGGGTCGGTTCCCGCCCCCAGGATCTCGGAGAGGCTCCGCTGATGGAACTCCTCTTCGGAGTAGCCAAGCATGCGCTGGAATGCTGCGTTGGCCTCCAGGAACCGCCCCGTTTGGCCATCCAGCAGGGCAATCCCTTCGGAGGCCTGTTCCACGATCATCCGGTAGCGGGCCTCGCTTTCTGCCCGCGCCTCCTGGGCGCTCTGAATCGCTTCCAGCATCCGGTTGATCGCTTCCCCCAATCGGGAAAGTTCGTCTTTTCCCCGAACCCGCAGTCTGCGGGAAGGGTCGCCGCTGACTCCGATGGCATCCACCTCAGCGCTCATCCGGATCAGCCGGGAAACAGCGAATCGTTCCAGCAGCAACATGCTGAGAGCACCAAAGAGGATACCGATGGTGAGCAGGGAATAGAAGTAAAAGCGGATCGCATTTTCCCCTTGCCGGTAAATCGTCCGGGGTAACTGGATCCGCAGAATCAGGGCCGGGTCTCCATGAATGTCCCGGAAGAGGGCGTAACCGGCAACGGTTCCATCGTCCAGGGGGCGAACCAGAACGGACAACTCGTCGGTCAGGGCAGACCGGGCCAGTTGAACATCGCCCGGGATCCCGGGCTGATCCAGGCGATATACACTGAAGGGAACTCCCACCTGATCAGAAAGACGCCACACCTCCGTTGGAGAGAGGTATCGCCCCATGACCAGGGTGCCCCGGATGGGGCCCTCATAAAGGCTGGTTACGATGGGCCAGGAACTGAGCAGCAGAGGGCCCTCGGGCATCAGCATAATCCCGGTTCGCCCCCGCCTCCGATCAGTATGGTGGAGAATCTTTTCATCCACCAGGAGGTGGACCGCGTCCGGAAGCGGAACTTGCTGACCGGTGCCCAAGTCAAACGCTTTGCCGTAGACGATCCGTCCAGAAGAGTGGACAAACAGCATCAGATTCAGCCGAAGGTTCTCAAAGACTGAGTCGGTCAGGTTGTGGGAAATATATTCCGGATTCCCGTCTTCTATAAACTGATCAGTCTCATCCCAGGGCGCCCAATCCTCTGCCCGCGTGTCCAGGTCTTCCAGTTCGTTCAAGAGAGCAGTAACGACCCGGCGGGTTTCCTCTTCAACCTCCTGATGTTCCAGTTGGGAGAACTGACGGGTCAGAGTGGCAGAGAAGAACAGGTAGAGGACCATAATCAGGCCCGCCATAACCACAGCAACCAGCACCGCCGTTTTGAGGCGAAGGGACATGGTACAGTATCCACCTTAACCCGTTGCCACGGCGACGGCAATCGCGTATTCTTGCTCGTGGGAGAGACTGACGGCCCATTGAGTCAGGCCCAGTTGAGCGGCCCGGCGGGCGGCCCATCCGTGCAGGTAGACCTCTGGGCGGCCCCGCCAGTCCCCCAGAATCTCCACCTCGTGCCACCCCACGCCGTCAGGCGCCAGGATGCGCATGCCCACCCCCAGCGCTTTGGCAACGGCCTCTTTGGCGGCAAAGCGGGTCGCCAGTTCCGGCACCCGTCCCCGGCTGTAGATGACCTCCGCCGGGGTGAACACTCGACGGAGGAAGCGCTCGCCGTGGCGGTTCAGCGCCCGCTCCACCCGGGGAATCTCAATCAGATCTACTCCCACGGCCAGACTGCCCGAGGTCCGTGAGGCGTATGGGCAGTCCCCGGCCCCGGCCTCCAGAGCCTCCGCCGGGACGTCGGTAGGGGTCGTCAGGGGTCGGCGGTAGAGAATGATGCGCTCCACTTCCTGAAAACCCAGGGCCTGGTGAGCCGCCTGAGCCACCGCGTCATCCAGGTCGGCATCAGAGGCCAGTTCCCGGCACCCCCGAGACCGGGCCCAGGACGCGGCCGTCTCCATCAGCGCGCGCCCAATCCCCCGGCCGCGCGCGCTTTCGTCCACGAACCACCCCTCAATGTAGCCGACCGGGCTGGAGGTACACCCGGCGATATATTCCCTCAGGGAGACCTCTATGAAGCCATTGATGCGGCCTTCCTCTATATTGAGAAAGACGGCGTAGCGCCCGGGAGAGGCCAGCATCATCGCCATCTCGGTCAGGTGCTGAGAAAGGGACCACTCCGGCCAGGCCTTTTGGCGGAGAGCCAGCCACTGTTGGGTGTCGATCGGAGACAGAGAGCGAATGCTCATTAGCTCTTGGTGGAATGGACAGAATTTACTAAATCATGTGTATCCTGTCTATTCATCACCCATGGGTGGGCCGGCCAGGGCCAGGACGTAGGCATTGGGGTTCAGCCAGCGCTGGGCGGCCGCCAGCACCCGCTCCGGAGTGATGGCCCGAATCAGGTCGCTGTAGCGCTGCAAGTAATCCAGCCCCAGGCCGTATCGCTCCATCTCCAGGATGGCCGCTGCGACACCCTCGTTGGTCTCCAGCCGCAGGGGGAGACTGCCCACCAGGAAGGACTGGCTATCGGCCAGTTCCTCCGGCGGCACCGGCTCCTGGGAAATGCGACGGATTTCGGCCCGGATGCTCTCCAGCGCTCGCTCCACGTTGGCCGGATTCACTCCGGCGATGACGGTCCAGGGGCCGGGCCCCCGACCTCCCTCTATCCGGCTGTAGGAGTAGTAGGCCAGCCCCTGCTCGTCCCGGACTTTGTCGCCCAGGCGCCCCATCATCCCGAAGACGCCCAGGATGGTGTTGCAGAGCAGTGCATCCAAGAAGGCCGGGTCGGTGCGGGCCGGGCCCGGGTAGCCCAGGACGATGTCCGTCTGAGTCTTCCCGGGGATGGGGACGAATTTCTGCCGGACCTCCTCCGGCGGAAGGACAGGCGGGAGCGGAACGCGCTGGCGGGCGGGACCAGTCCAGTCGCCCAAAACCCGTTCTATGAGGTCTACCGCCTCCGTCGCCGCCACGGCGCCCACGACAGCGACCACCATGCCCTGGGGGGTGTAGTGGGCCCGGTAGAAAGCGGCCAGGTCATCGGCCGTCAGCGGGGAAACGGTCTCTATATAGCCGTTCACGCTGCGACCATACGGATGGCCGGGCGGGTAGGCCAGTTCCCGAAAGGTCAGCGCGGCCATCCGGCGGGTGTCGTGGGCCCGCTCCTCCAGGTCGGTGATGATTTCCCCGCGCAGTTTGTCCACTTCCTGGGGCGGGAAGGTGGGATACCGAAGGACGTCCGCCAGGACATCCAGAAGGCGGGGGAGATCTTCGGCCAGACACTTGATCCCGAATCCGGTGTCGTGGACCCCGGCGGAGACCCCGATGGTGGCCCCCACCGACTCCACCTCCTCGTAAATCTGGTCAAAGGTGCGGTGGAGGGTGCCCCGGCTGAGGGCGGAGGCAGTGAAGGCGGCCAGGCCGGCCTGCTGGGGGGTCTCGTCGCAGGAGCCAGCCTCCAGATAGCCGCTAACAACCACTGTAGGATTGGTGAAATTCTCCCGCACCAGGAGGACGATACCGTTGGGCAATTCGTAGCGGAGGATGTCGTCGGGGCCAGGTATGGACATCTTTTCTCCAGGCAGATGAACGTGGATTTTTATATTTTATGGCTTTTGGGCGGGTATGCCTCTACGGAGTGTTGGGTAACGTCCTTCTCACTCCCTTTGTAAACCAGCAGGATATTCTCCTCGTCAAACCGCAGGAAAATGTCAACCGTATCCCGCTGCAGCGCCGCCGGGTCTACGGAGAGCACAAAGTCCTGGATTTCCTGCAGGGGGAGCAGGACCAGCCCGCCTCTGTTCATCAGCAGAAAACCATGCCCGGCTTTCAGTTGCGCCAGCGACTTGCTCCCCCGGTTTGAGGCCGTTTTCGGGCAGACTCTGGAAACCGAGGTCTTCGCGGTGGGGCACAGCCTACTCCTTCTTCAAGGTGATGATGGTCTCCCGAAGCCGGTAACTCCGGATCTGGCCGGAGCGCCGGACCCGGGCCC
>JANXCY010000037.1 GCA_025060135.1 Anaerolineae bacterium
GGGCCTCCAGGGCCTGTGCCAGCGGGAGTTGGCGGCCCCGCCGGTGGCCGACGGGGACGTACCAGCCCTCTCCCTCCCGGTCCGTAAAGGCCAGGCCCACGATGTCCGCCCGCATGGGGTCTTCGGAGGTGGTCTCGGTGTCAAAGGTAACAGTAGGCGCGCGGGAGAGTCTCTCCACCAGCGCGGCCAGTTCCTCCGGCTCCTGGACGATGTGGGGGACGGTCGGGATCGCGCGCCGGGCACTTCAAAGAGGGGGAGTTGGGTGGGGCGCTCGGGGCGCCCGGACGGCACTTCGCTATCGCTTCGTGCCTGTGCCTGACTACCAATGGAAGGAGGGAGGCGGTCCAGCAGGGAGCGGAATTCCAGTTGGCGGAAGAGTTCGGTCACCCGCGCCCGGTCGTAGTTGCGGACGGTGCACTCCTCCAGATTCAGGCGGACCGGGAGGTCGGTGCGGATCGTCGCCAGTTGCTGGCTCAGAAAGGCGGTCTCCCGATTCTTCTCCAGCGCCTCCCGATAGCGGGGCGGGGTTACTTCATCCAGGTGGCTGTAGATTGCCTCCAGCGAGCCGTATCTACGGAGGAGGTCGGTGGCCCCCTTCTCCCCGACGCCGTTCACGCCGGGGATGTTATCGGATTTGTCGCCGACAAGGGCTTTGAAGTCCCGCAGTTGCGCCGGAGAAAGGCCGCTATAGCGGGTGCGGACGGCCTCTTCATCGTAGATAATGCCATCGGAGAGGCGACGACCGGCCAGGAAGACCTTCACGCCTGGCCCGACCAGTTGGAGGAGGTCTTTGTCGCCGGTGACGACCACCGTCTCCAGGCCCTGCTCGGCGGCCTGCCGGGCCAGGGTGCCCATCAGGTCATCGGCCTCCACGCCGGGGACTTCAAAAATGGGGATACCAAAAGCCTGGACAATCTGCCGGATGCGGTCCATCTGGACGCGCATCTCGTCGGGCATTCGGTCCCGGTGGGCCTTGTAGTCGGGGTAAATCTCGTCGCGGCCGGAATGCCCTGCGTCAAAGCAGACGGCGATGTAATCGGGCTTGAGTTCCTGGAGGATGTGGAGGAGGGTGGAGGTGAAGCCGTAGGTGGCGTTGGTCGGTTCGCCGTCGCGGGTAGCGAAGCCCTCCAGCGGCAGGGCGTGGAAGGCCCGGTAGGCCAGGGCATGACCATCTATGAGAACCAGGCGCATGATGCAGGTCGCAGGAAGCAAAATCGAGATAAATTATACCACCAGACGAACGCCTTGCCAATTTCCCGACCCCTTGCCTGCTCACTTGCGCTCAGGGCAAAGGGTGGTATAATATGAATAACCCTGCTGTGCGCGTGATCGCCGAACCGGGGTTTTGAGCCAACACCCATCCGTCGGGAACCGATCTCGCAGTCCGGAATGCGGTAGCCCTCGCGGTACAGACGCCGCGAATGGGCAAGGCAGACCGGCTGGGTAAGTTCCCACTTACGAAAGAGGGTTCAAAACTTTGCGGCACACGGCACGGCGGGGTTTTTTCCTTACCAATGGATTTCCCAGGGCATCGCTGAACGCGGATTCCCCGGAAACCTGTCAGCCGGTATGGGAGTTCTCCGATTCGGTGTTCCTGCGATTCGGTGATGCTTCTTGTGGTGCTTCTTTTTTGGCGGGCTTTTCCTCCCCGCCCTTTTCCAGGCGCGCGGCCAGTTCTTTCAACCGGGCCAGCACCCGCGCATGGAGTGTTCCCTCCGGAAATTGCCCCTTTTCATCCCGCGTGCCAGCCGGGATCCCGGTGAGGAGTTCAATCCCCTCATCCACCGCTGCCACCGGATAGACGTGGAATTTCCCCTCTGCCACAGCCTGGACGACCTCTGGGTCCAGCATCAGGTTGCGGACGTTGGCCGCTGGGATGATCACACCCTGGTCGCCCGTCAGGCCCCGCTCCCGGCAGACCCGGAAGAAGCCCTCAATCTTGTACGTCACACCACCGACCGGCTGGACCCGCCCCTGCTGGTCCACCGAACCGGTAACCGCGATGCCCTGCCGGAGGGGAACGTTCGCCAGGACGGAAAGAAGAGCGTAGAGTTCGGCCAGGGAGGCGCTGTCGCCGTGGACTTCATCGTAGGTCTGCTCAAAACTGAGGCTGGCGGAAAGGGTGAGGGGCTGGTCGGTGGCATATTGTCCTCCCAGGTAGGCCGCCAGAGTGAGCACGCCCTTACCGTGGGTGGGGCCGCTCAATTTGACTTCCCGCTGGATGTCCACGACGCCGCTGCGGCCCACGTAGGCGCGGGCGGTGATACGGGTGGGTCGGCCAAAGATGTGGTCGCCAACGGCGTAGACGCTCAGTCCATTGACCTGTCCCACCACGGCGCCATCGGTCTCAATCATTAAGGTGCCCTCGGTGATGACGCGGCGGATTTCTTCCTCCACTCGGTTGGCCCGATAGGTGCGCTCGGCGACTGCCCGCTCCACATCTTCACCGGTTACCACGTCCCGCCCGGCCTTGCCGGCCCAGTAGTCGGCCTCCCGCAGGAGGTCGGTCACCTCGCCGAAGCGGATGGAGAGACGGTTCTGGTCCTCCGCCAACCGGGAGCCGTACTCCACCACCCGCGCCACACCGGTCCGGTCAAAGGGACGCAGGCCCTCTTCCTCGCAGCGGGCACGGATAAAGAGGGCATAAAGGTGCTCGTTCTCTGGCGTCCGGTCCATTTCGGTGGAGAAGTCGGCCTTGACCTTGAAGAGTTCCCGAAATTCCTCATCCAGGGCATAGAGCAGGTAGTAGAGGTAGGGACTGCCCATGAGGATGACCTTCACATCCAGCGGGATCGGCTCCGGGTCCAGGCTGACGACGGAGACTGGACTGGCGGCGCGGTCCTCCAGACGGATAAGGCCTTCAGAAAGGGCGCGCTTGAGGGATTGCCAGGCCAGGGGGTCGGCCAGGACGTCCCGGGCCTGGAGAACCAGGTAGCCGCCGTTGGCCCGGTGGAGCGCGCCCGCGCGCAGGAGGGTGAAGTCGGTGACGGGAACGCCCATACGGATTTCGTACTCGGTCCGCCCGATGAGGTTGGCATAGGTCGGGTGGGTCTCCACCACCACCGGCGCGCCCTGCTGACGGCTGTTATCTACCAGCAGGTTGACCAGGTACCGTCCGAGGGGCGGCGCAGGAGGTGAGCCGGAACCCTCCGGCAAGGGTTGCTCCGTCTGTTTGAACTCCTCCGCCCGCCGGATGATGTCGGCGCGCACCTCCTCCAGGTACTCGCCGACCTCCGCTTGTTCGGCGTAGCGGGCTTTCAGTTCGTCCACCGCGTGGCCGACTGTCGCGGCCGCTACCTCCTGGTCCAGTTTCTGGAGGGCTTCCCGCGCGATCTGTTCCTGTTCCCGCAGGCGCTGGACAGTCTCTTCCGCCAGGGGCTCCAGTTCCCGATACCGGGCGGCGTAGCGCTCCCGCTCTTCCTCCGGCAGGGCCTGAAAGGCCTCCTGAGGAAGAAGACGGCCATCTTTGATGGGGACGATCGCCAGGCCAGAAGGGGTGCGCACAACGGCGAAGGAGCGCTGGCGGGCCTGGGCATCCAGTTCTTTCAGAAGCGCTTCCTGTGCCTGCTGGAAGCGCTGTTCAATCTGACGGCGGGCCTCCTGGTAGGTCTCGCTCTCAAAGGCCCGGGGGATGGTCTGGCGGAGTTGGCTCACCAGCGCGGCCATGTCGTCCCGAAAACGGGCGCCCAGACCGGGAGGAAGACGGATGGCCCGGGGGGAGCGGGGCTGCTGGAAGTTGTGGACGTAAATCCAATCGTCCGGGGTGGGCTCCTGGGCAGCCCGCTGGGCCAGGAAGCGCTGGATGGTGGTGGTGCGGCCCGTCCCTCCCGGCCCCAGGACGAAGATGTTGTAGCCCGGGGCCTCCATATCCAGCCCGAACTCAATGGCCCGGGTGGCCCGGGGCTGACCAATGATGTCGGGAATCAGCGGGAGTTCGGCCGTTGTTTCAAAGGAAAACTGGCGCGGGTCGCAGGTGCGACGGAGTTGTTCGGGCGGAAGTTCGGTGGGCATGGGCATCGTCTGACCTCCCAGTGGCAGGAGTGAGAACCGAAAGTTTGTTTTGATGTCGGCGGCGAAGCCGCCCCCAATGACAGAGGTTCCACCGTTCACGATGGAGAGAAGGACTTTCCGACCCCAAAGAGGCTGACTTTGGGCGTAGCGCATACCTCAACAGGCTTGGCGGATTGCCCTACAATGGAAATTTCCAACTGCGTAAGTCCTAACAGTAAGCGTTTGTGGCGGACGGTGAAGCCCCTGGCCACAAAAGGGTCAGTGAATGGAACCCTCCCGGGTCTGATGGGGATTATAACACCTGGCAGGAGGAGTGTCAAAAGGGGCAGGAACGCGGATACCGTTGAAGGCCGATTTTCCCTCGGCGCATATGGGCCCGCTTCTTCCGGCATTCGGATGGCCTGTCGTCCGGGGTCAGAACAGCACCCAGACCAGTATCTGCTCCACCAGCCAGAGGAGCAGGATGAGGACCAGCGGGCTGAAGTCCACCGGCCCCGTATACGGCAGACGGCGGCGGATGGGGGCCAGCAGCGGCTCCGTGATAGTGTAGAGGAAGCGCATCACCGGATGGGCGTAACTGAGGCCCAGAACCGGCAGCAGCGCCCGGGCGATGATGGCCAGAGTATAGAGAGCAAACAGGGTTCGGATCAGTCGGTACAGGATGAATATCATGGTTCCTCCCTCCGGGGTCCGAAGATGGCCCGCCCGATGCGGACCATGGTGGCTCCTTCCTCCACGGCGACCTCAAAGTCGTCGGTCATCCCCATAGAGAGTTCGCGCCAGGCGAGGTGGGGGAAGCGCTCCCGCAGGGCGTCCCGCAGCGCGCGCAACCGGGCGAAGACCGGGCGCACCGTCTCCGGGTCGTCCGTCCACGGAGCCACCGTCATCAGTCCTTCCACCCGCAGGCCGGGCAGGGCCAGGATCGCCGCGCAGTCGGCAAAGAAGGCCTCCCGCTGGGCCGCATCCTCCTCCCAATGGTCCACGGCAAAACCGAACTTCGTCGCCTCGCCGCTGATGTTACACTCCAGGAGGACCGGCATCTCCCGGCCGACCTCCACCGCGAAGCGGCTCAGCCGCTGGGCAATCTTCAGCCGGTCCACTGAGTGGACGACGTCAAAGCAATCCACCACCAGGTCGGCCTTGCGGCTCTGGACGTGGCCGACCATGTGCCAGGTGGGGCGGGGGCCGGGGACAGCGGCGTTGACGACGGGGATTTTCCCGGGCCCCTCTTCGGGCCGGTTCTCCCCGAAGTGGCGCAGGCCGGCCGCGTACCCTTCCAGGATGACCTCCGGCGGGAAGGTCTTGGTGACGGCGACCAGCATTACCTCCGCCGGGTCCCGCCCGGCCCGCAGGGCCGCCCCGGCGATGCGCTCCTGGACCTGACGCAGGTTGTGTTCAATGGACATGGACGACTCGGCATGAATGAACAAATGACAGAATGAGTGAATGACAGAATGGGTAAATGACAGAATGAGCAAATGGCGGAATGACCGAAGGACAGAATTTTGCGCCCATGGAAGGCTCCGCTGGGGGCCTGCGGCCAGGTGGCTTCACTTCCGCCACAAAGCCGGCCTTCGCCGGTCGGAATATCAGGTCAACGGGGGTGGATGCCCGGCACAAAGCACACAGAAGGGCTGATTTTCAGGCGCTATATGAATCTTCGCTTCCTGGCCTCCTCTACGGCCTTCAGCCCGATCGGGCTGCCAATCTTCTCCAGCGCCTCCTCCGCCGCCTGGCGCACCCCTGCATCCGCATCCCGCAGAGCCTCCACCAGCGGGCCGACAGCGGCCGGGTCCCGGATGGCTCCCAGCGCCTCTGCTGCCGCCTGGCGCACCTCCGCCTCCGCATCCTGCAGCGCCTCCGCCAGCGGGCCGATAGCGGGTGGGCCAATTTTTATCAGTGCCTCCGTTGCCGCCCGGCGCGCGTCGGCCTCCTTGAGCATCCCGAACAGGAAGGGCAAGGGGTCCTGCGCGGAGAGAATTTCCTGGGCTCTCTGGCGCGCCCATTCGGGCAACGTGCGGTTCCTCAGGAGAAGCCAGCGGGCGTATTCCTGCTCTTCCGGCGGCCGGGCGCGAAGTTCCAGGGCTGCCTGCCAGAGGCGGGCCGGTTCGCCAGAGGCCAGCGCCTCCTCCAGTGGGCCAGCCCGCCCCACCGTCAGCGGAAGGGTCAATGGCGTCGCCAGCCGTCGGTACCACTCCAGTTCACCCGGACGCAAATCGCCAAAGCGGGCCCGCCTGCGGTGGGTACGTTCCTCACCCACGGGGGGATAGGTCAGGACCTCCCGTAATTGGAAGGAACGAACGGGGTCCTGCAGGAGGTTCTGGATAACTTCCCGAACCCGTCCGGGGGCCTCCGGAGGAGCCTCGCCGGTTTCCAGCGCGCGCTCCAGGTGAACCGGAAGGTCCTGCATCCCCGGTTCCAGCCAGTGGCGGTAAACCTCCGGGTACTGGGTCTGAAGGACGACGATTTTGGCCAGGATGGGCCAGGGAGTCTCCGGCGGGAGGGTTCCCCGCGCCTCCCGCGCCAGCGCCACGGCCTGCAGGAGGCGGAAGGCGTTGAGCGCCCGCTTGGCCTGCCGGGGGTTAGGCCCCACCCCCCGGGCCAGAATCCTCCGCACCGCTTCGTCTATCCGGCGCGCTTCGGTGTACTGCTCCAGGTCTACCCACTCCGGCTCCTGGGCGCCCCGTTCGGCGGCCTCCAGCAACCGCTCCAGGTCCTCCGCGTCCAGCGGCGGCAGGTGGAAGGGTATCTGGATGAACTTCTCCAGATAGTCGTCCCCGCTGATGGGGACCTCGCTCCCCTGCCGCCGGTAGTAGACCTCAATCCCCCGGCAGATGACCTCCCGGTCCAATCCCAGGACGAAAACGGTTCCCTCCACCTCCAGGAAGAGTTTGATGGCCTCCAGCACCTCCACCGCCTTCTCCGGCAGGCAGCGGTCCAGGTCGTCCACGAAGACGACCAGCCGGCCCTCTGAGCCGAGGATATCGCGCAGAACCTGCTGGAAGGTGGCTTCAAACTGTTCCATGGAGATCAATTGCTCCAGGCGGGCAGTGCGCGCCCGCCGTTGGATCGCCTCCGCCAGGTCCGGGGAGATGCCCAGGGCTTCGGCCAGCCATCCTGCTCCAGCAGCGGAGAGGAGAAGGAACCCGGGCAGTTTGGCGGCCTCTTTTCCCAATCGTCCCAGGTCCAGTGCCCAGCGGGCGTCCTCCTCCCATTATACGGCCCGGTAGACGCTCTCCTCTAACCGATGGAGACGTTCTACCTGTCGCTGCTGTTTTTCCGATAAATTTTCAAGGGGGATACGTTCCCACTCCTCTTCCGGTCGGTTCGGGTTCACCTCCCGGGGATCGAGGGCATCCAGCACCCGCAGGATGAAGGCGCGCCAGAGGGCCTCCGTCCGCTCGTATTTCCAGGCCGTGAACCAAACGGTGCGGAAGTGGGGGCTCCATCGCCTCCGGAGGTCCCGCCGGAGCATTCGCAGCAGAGAGGTCTTGCCGGTGCCCCATGAGCCGAAGATGCCAATGGTGAGCGGGGTCTCGCCCCGGGTGATGACCTCCACCAGGGCGGGGCGATAATCGGCAAAGCCCAGCGCGTCCACCTCGCTGGGGCGGTCGGTGTAGTAGAGACGGTCGTTCATCTCCGCTCCGTTCCTGTGGGAAGACAGTCCCTGCGCGTCGTCTGCCTGCGCCGCGCTGGCGCAAGATGTGGCAACTGGAAAAATGATTTGGGCAGTTGCCTCACCCCACCCCCCATCCTCCTCCCTTCTCCCGCTCGCCTTCGGCGGCGGGCGAGGGGAGGGGGGAGCAGGGGGTTGGGGGGGGGCGGGCGGCTTGCCGCCCGCCGCAACCCCTCTTTCTGTTCCCCTTTCTCCCCCGCTTCGGGGGAGAAGGGGGCAGGGGGATGAGGGGGTATCCCACTCGCAAAAGGCTACTTTCGGAATCATTGGTTAAACCGCAAAGCCTGCGCTCCAGGCTCGGCGGCCTGCGCTCCCTGTGGCGCAGGCAGTTAGCCTGCATGCTCCAGGCCCGGTGGCCTGCGCTACGGGCCGCGCTCCACCACCACCCCCGAGAGGGGCGGGAGGGCGAGGCACAGCACGCCGTCGGCGGCGGGGAAGGACTGGCCGGAGAGGAGGTCGGTCCAGAGGCCGTCGGCGGCCAGGGGGCCAGCGCCGCTGAGGGCAAGGGACACCCGGACCTCCGCCGGGGTCTCCCCGGCGTTCACCGCCACCACCAGCGGCGGGTCGGGCGGAAGCGCGCGAGCAAAAGCATAGACGCTCTGGTCGGCCCAGAGGCGATAGAAAGCCCCCCGCCGCAGGGCCGGATACCGGTGGCGCAGGCCGACGCACCGGCGCACCCAATCCCGCAGGTCGGCGTCCCAGCGGGACCGGTCCCACGGGAAGGACCGGCGGCAATCGGGGTCATCCCCGCCCTCCATACCGATTTCGTCCCCATAGTAGATGCAGGGCGCCCCGGGGAAGGTCATCTGCACCAGAACCGCCAGCCGCAGCCGCCGCCTATCGCCCCGGAACAGGGTCAGGACGCGCGGGGTATCGTGGCTTCCCAGCAGGTTCAACTGGGCCAGCGTCGCCTCCCAGGGGTAGAGGGCCAGGAGACGGTCTATCTCATCGGCGAACTCCGTCCCGGAGAGGGGACGCAGGCGGAAGCCGCCGGGCCGGAAAGCGGTATCCAGCATCGGCCCGCCGCAGAAGCCCCACACCGCGCGGGCAAAGACGTAGTTCATCACCGCGTCAAAATGCTCCCCCTGCAGCCAGGGAGCGGCACCATCCCAGATTTCAGCGACGATATAGGCCTCCGGATTGATCGCTTTGACCCGACGGCGGAATTCCTCCCAGAAGCCCGGGGTCTTGATTTCCAGGGGGACGTCCAGCCGCCAGCCGTCTATCCCCTCCCGCAGCCAGTGTTCGGCGACGCCCATGATGAACTCCCGCACCTGGGGGTTATCAGTGTTCAGTTTGGGGAGGGCGCGCAGGCCCCACCAGGCCTGGTAGTTGGGCCGCCGATGGGTGGCATAGGCATATAGCGGGAACCCTTTGACGATGAACCAGTCCAGATACGGCGACGCCGGGCCATTTTCCAGGATGTGGTTGAACTGGAAGAAACCCCGGCTGGCGTGGTTGAAAACGCCGTCCAGGACAATACGGATGCCCCGCCGATGGGCCTCGTCCAGCAGGTCCCGGAAGGCCTCGTCCCCGCCCAGAATCGGGTCTATCCGATAGTAGTCGTGGGTGTGGTAGCGGTGATTGGCAGTGGACTGGAAGATGGGGTTGAAGTAGATGGCGTTCACACCCAGGTCCTGGAGATAATCCAGTCGCTCCAGGACGCCCCGCAGGTCTCCGCCCTTGAAGCCGTAACGGGTCGGAGGATTGTCCCAAGGTTCCAGGTTGTTCGGTTTCGGCACCTGTTCGCTTTTGGCAAAGCGGTCCGGGAAAATCTGGTAGAAGACCGCGTCTTTGACCCACTCAGGTGTCTGAAAACCCAATGCTTCTCTCCTTTTTTAACTTTTTAACCACCAAGACGCAAAGACACGAAGTTTTGTCCATTTTTTCATTTGTTCATTTTTGCTTTGTGTCTTCGTGGTTTTCTTTCAATCGTTCCACCAGCGCCAGGGCCAGGAAGAAGGCGTAGGCCAGGTCGATCAGGAAGAACGAATGGTCTACCAGGCCGTGGGCCAGCATATCGGCGACGCCGCCCATCAGGCCAGCAGCCAAGGCGCGCATGTCAGGGTCGGGGTGGCGACGCAGGGAGAGAGCCGACCGCCAGAAGGCGACCTGCAGTCCGATGCCTACCACCACCCCCAGGACTCCCAGCCGGGCCCAGAAGTCCAGCAGGAAGTTATGGGGATGGGAAAGGTCCGGCTCCTGCCAGGCAGAGGGAAGGATATAGCGGCTCCGGTAGTGGTAGAGGAAGTTATCCGGCCCCACACCCAGCCAGAAGTGGTCCCGAATCATCGCCACTGTCCCCTGCCAGAGTTTGATTCGAAAGAAGGTAGTGCCCTCCTGGGTGGTGAAGAGGGAGGTGAAACGGGGCAGGCGCAGGAGCGGGAGAAGCACCAGAGCCAGGACCAGGATAAAGGCCAGGGTGGCCCAGCGCCAGCGTCCACCCGCCAGGAGACCCACCGTCACCAGGGCAACGGGGACGCCCAGGAGGAGGGCCCCTTTGGAGAAACTGAGGAGGAGCGCCGCGCCCACTGGTAGCGCAGCCAGCCCATAGGCCAGCCGCCGCCTTCGGTCCCGCGCCAGCAGCGCCACCGCCACCAGCAGCGGGAGCACCCGTCCCAGGTAGAGCCCCACGTTGTTCGGCGAGCCATAGATGGAACGAAGACGGGGCAATCCTCCCTCGGCGGTAATCAGATTGATCCCCAGGGCGTATTGCACCAGGCCGATGGCGGCCACTGCTACCCCACCCAGTACGAAGAAGTCAGCCACACGCCAGAGAGCCCGACGGTCCATCGGCAGGGTTCGCAGCATCAGATAGAACAGGGCCGGCTCCAGGATGGTTGTCCGCAGTTCCCGCCAGGCCACCCGCTGGAAGTCCGCCAGGAGAGTGGAGACCAGGGCGACCAGGACGAGGGCCAGGACAGCGGCCTCACCCCACCCCCGGATCCTCTTCCCTCTTCCGACCTTCGCTCGGGAGAGGGAAGCGAGGGGCACTGAAAGCGGCGGGGAGGGGGTGAGGGTCCTCACCCCCCACGACACCAGCGTCATCAGGGTAACGATTTCGGCCATAGAGAAGGCCTTCTCCAGAAGCGGGCGGGGGAGGGTGTAGAAGGGGGCCAGTCCCGCCACCAACGCCAATCCATAATCCGGGCGCAGAAGGAGGATGCCGAAGAGCATCAGGCCTGCGAGGACTGTCAGCAAGAACCAGGGGGAATAATAGAAGAGGCCAGCAGTAGCCAGCGTTACCGCCCATCCGCCCCCTTCTCCCAGGCGGCGGAAGGCGCCGCTACCGGTCTCCAGCCCCCAGGTCATCCAGGCTCCTGCCCAGAGAAGGCCAGTAACGGCTAGGGTTATCAGCCACTGGGCGCCTTCAGAGAGGCCCTTCCAGAGGGCGCTGAAGGCCCGCAGGGGTGCACCTGGCGCGAACCGGCGCACCAGCAGGACCAGTCCCAGCAGCGAGCTCAGTCCCAGAACTCCCAGACCTGCCAGGGCGCGGCGGTACGGGCGCTGGTCGGGGTGGTAACCCACACTCCATCCCGCCAGCGGCCACTGGTCCCATCCCCGCTCGGCGACGACGACGGCGGTGTGAGACCCCGCCGGGAGGCCGCGCGCGGCCAGTATCGTGATCTCCTGGGGCTGATTATCCGGAGAAGTCAGAATCACGTAGGCCCGGCCCCTCTCATCCCGGGGGAGCGCGTTGGCGGGTGCCCCATCCACCGTCACGTAAAGGTAGGCCCGATAAGGGCCCCTCCGCACCCGCAGGCCGAAATCGGTGCCCCAGAAGGGAACCGTTACCGTATACGTCCCCTCCTGCCCCGGGTCGGCGCCTAGTTCGGAGCGTTCCCATTTTCCCTCCCACGTGGCGACGCCGGAAGCGGGAGTCCAGTAGCCGGGGTCATTGACGGAGGGCCGGCGAGCCCATATAGCCACCTCGTGGTAAACCGGCCGGGGGGTGCCATCGGGCCCCACCAGGGCAAACCCCCAGTGGCGGCGGGCGTCGGGTGTGCCCATGCCCGACGCGGGCAGGCTCAGATCGGGCTGCAGGTGGGCCAGACACATCGCGCCCATCCAGGGCCACTCCCGGCGAGCCCGCTCCATCGCGCCCACAGTGTACTCCGCCTGCGTTGGCTCGTCCACCGTTCCCCAGATAGAGGGAACGTCGTCCCAGTGGGAGGGCAGGCTGTTCCAGCCGAAGTGGGAGGCCCAGAAGGCCTTCCCGCCGTCCCCATGGGCCTCCATCACCTCCCGGATCAGGACGGCGCGGGAGAAATTGAGCATGTCCTCCCCGACCCGGCGGTCCTCCGGCCCGGTCTGAAACCCATAGACCTGGGTGCTGACGATGTCAAAATATGGGGCGGCGCCGGCAATGTAGAGTTCCTTCAGAAAGAGGACCTCGGAGAGGTTTTCTGGCCCCCGTTCTACGGTGGGGGCCAAGCTGCCCAGGAGGATCCAGGCATCGGGATCGGCGGCGCGGATGGCCAGGGCGGTCTGGCGGAGGAGTTCGGCGTACTGGGCCGGATGGGGGAGCATTCCCCAGCCCTCCTGGAGGTTGGGATTGTGCCATATCTGGTAGTAGTGGATGCGGTCGCGGTAGCGGGCGGCAAAGGTCCCGGCAAAACGGGCGAAATCCACCGGGGCCGGGGGGCTCCCGACCCAGTCCGGCGGGCGCTCCAGAACGGCGATCAGCCGCAGGCCGCGCGCGGTCGCCTCCTCTACTATCCGATCCCACAGGGCCCAATCGTACTGGCCCGGGGCGGGTTCTATCCACGCCCAGGGGAAGGACTGGCGCACCCAGCGGAAGCCCCCGTTGGCGATGAAATCCAGCGCCTGCTCCAGGGAGAGCAATGGGGAGGTCGCGTGCAGAGCCGCGTTGACGCAGAGGAGAGGGACGTCAGCATTGGCCACAGGCTCGGGCAAGCCCGGGGGGATGCCCCGTGTGGCGGCCCGCTGATCGGCGATCAGCGCCGCCCCGATCAACGCGGTCAAAAGCGCCAGCAGGACCAGCAGAGCGAAGATGGACGGTCTCATCGGCCGTCAGACCAGCAGGGAGGCTCCCAGCCAGACCGCCAGGAGCAAGAAGACCAGGGCGGTGCTCAGCTTGACCATCGCGGTCCGCTTCCGGAGGAACACTCCCAGGTGCGCAGAGGTGGTGCCGAAATAGGTGAGGACAAAAACGACGCATAGGGGAAGGATAAAGGCCAGATTGTAGAGCAGGAGAAAAGTCAGCGCGCGAGCGCGTAGAGCAGGGATCCGGGTTACCAGCGCGAGGGTCGGCAGATAGAGTTGCCCCGTACAGGCCAGTTCCAAGAGCGAGACCAGCAACCCGGTGAGGAAGGCTCCCAGGACGTAGGCCGACATCCGCTGCCCCTGGCGGACAACGGCGCGGGCCTGCTTGCTCAACCGGTCCGGAAGGCGCAGCGTCATTTCCTCTAACCGTCCTCGCCGGGCTTTCAGGAAGTCTGTAAAACTGAGCACCGCCAGCACCAGGCAGAACAGCGCGGTCAACCCGTAGAGCCAGCGGCCGGCCGCGGCGAGGGCACCGCGCAGGAGGTCCAGAACCTGGTAGAGCCCCAACCCCACCGTCAGGTAGGCCAGGAAGACACCCCCGGTGAACGCGCTGCCCACTATCAGGATCCGCCGTCCTTTATATCCGCCGGCCGCCAGATACGCGATGAAGAAGGCCAGGGTGGCAAAGGCGCAGGGGTTCAGGCCGTCTACCAGCCCGGCCAGGAAGACGGTCAGCGGGCCCAGGGCGCGGAATCGCTCCACCAGTTCGGCCCGTCCCGTCTCCGGTTGGAAATCCGCCCAGACTTTCCTTGCACCGGTAGGGGTGTACTTCTCCACCAGCGCCTGGAGGTTCCGGGGGGTGATTTCCTGTTCGCCGATGAGTGCGTCGTCTCCCATAAAGAAGGCCGGAGTGCGCAGATCGCTCCGCCCGGTCCGTTCCGCCAGCCAGTGAGCCAGCGCGGCATGCTCGTAGATATTGAACTCTTCCACTACCAGTTGCGGGTAGCGGGTGCGGATGTAGCGGATGTCCGCTTCGGCGCGGCTACATTCCTGGCAGCCGACCTGATAGAAGTACGCGGCCCAGAGGGGGGCCGATACATTACAGGCGGCGACCTCTTCGGGTGTGCAGATGCCCACACCGCCGGGTATCCCGCCTGCCTTGGGGCCTTCGGGCAGGCTGGAGACGCCATTCAGCACCTCTTCCAGCCCGGGGATTGGGGGAAATGCCGCGCCGGTCTCCGCCAGGCATTTCTCTACCAGGCAGGGCAATTGCTGTCGGACTTCCGGCTCTCCAATGAGTATCCGGTCGCCGATGACCACCGTGGGCAGGCCTCGCTGCGCCGGCAAGATACCGAAGTACTCTTCTGCCCGCACCAGCAACTCGTAGGCGGCAGAGTTGCCGATTTCCAGGTAGCGAATGTCCAGCCGGCCCGGATACTTCTCCTCCAGCGGTTTCAGAACATCTCGCTCCACGGCCTGGCAGTGGGAACAGTCCACCGCGTAGAAGTAGAGGATATGGATGATGGGGCCATCTGGCAGAGATCTCGCCTCCACCGGTTGCGCGCCCGCCAGCCCCAGCCCCGTCATTCCGCAGAGCCAGAGCATAGCCCAGAGCCGTATAACCCAGAGTCGCGCGCAATGGTTGGTTCTCTGGCGCTGAGAGGAAAACGACCACCTCCAGGACATCCTTTTCCTCCGAGGGAAAACTTTCCGAACATCCGCCCGGACATCGGCCACCGCAGGGAACGGGCAGGCCCGTGCCAGGATGGCAAAGGGACCACCGCGTTGCTGCGCGTCCGCTCAACATCACGGTTGCTCCAGCCAGACCTCCAGGACCCGCCCGACCCGCTCCAGGCTCTCCGGACGGACTTTGTCGGGGGTATCGCGGGTAGTGTGCCAGTACGGGTAATCCAAATCTATAATGTCTACCGCCGGGATTCCAAGCCGGGCGAAGGGCACATGGTCGTCGTATACAGCCCAGCGGTACTCCGGAACAAAAGTGGTCGTGTACCCCAAGGTCGCTGCGATCTCCCAGAGTTCCCGCGAGAGCGTCGGGTCGGAATTACGCTCGAGGTAGAATTGCTGGTCGGCGTCGCCGACCATGTCCACCACGATTACGGCTTCGGGCCGGATGGTCAGATGGGCCGCCATGTACGAAGAGCCGACACACCACTCCCAGCCATCCAGGCCCCCATTGTCCTCGGCGTCAAAGAAGACGAGCCAGACCTGGCGACGCAGTCGGTCTTTTTCCAGGACGCGCGCCAGTTCCATCAAGACAGCGACACCAGAGGCCCCATCGTTAGCGCCCAGGACCGGCTGAGTGGGGTCTTCTTGGTCGGCAGAGCGGCGGGTGTCGTAGTGTGCGCCAACGATGACGACTGGCCCCTCCCCGGCCCACCCGATGATGTTGCGAACCGGTGTGTCCCGGTAGGTAAATTCCTGGGTCTCCACCTCCCAATCCCACCCCTCCAGGTGGGCAATGATAGCGTCCCCGGCCGCGCGGTGGGCCGGAGAGCCAGTGGGCCGGGGGCCCAGGGCACACTGCTCCAGAACATGGGCGTAGGCCTGATCGCCACTGAACGTACGGGGCGGCGCCGACCCACAGGCAGTCAGGAGGAGTAGGGCCAGAGCCAGAAGGAGGCCACTCCGCTCTGCCAGAGAGCGAATGACAGATGTGTTATACCACAAATTTCCCATCCTGGTCAAAGAGTTCCCCGTCCACCCGGACCTCTCCGCCCTCCCGCATACCCATCATATCCCAGTGGATGGCGGATTCGTTTTGAGCTGAGGAACCAGTTGATCCGGCAAATGGGCCCACTGAATGGCATTACAGGCAAGCCTATACGCAAACTCACCTGAGGGCTCGTCGCAAACCTTCGTCGATTTCTCGGACTTCTTGGTCTAACCGAAGCGGGGATGTGCTCTTTGGATCTGCCGCCAGAACCAGAATTGTCTTCGCCATCGCCAATCCCTGGGGGAACCGATCTACTCCCGATAAAACCGGAATCGGGCCACCTGGCGGGTGTCGGGGCGAACGACAGCAGCCTCGGAGACACGCCAGCCGCAGACCCAGAGAATCTCTCCTCCGCCGGACACCAGAAGGGGGAGCGTATCGCGCACCGCGCGCGGGACCCGGGCGTTGATCATCCAGTCCTTCAACAGGGGGGCATGGCCGCCCAGGCCCTGGGGCCGGAAGCGGTCGCCCGGGCGACGGGTCCGCAGAATAGGCGTTCCCTCCAGCCGCTCCGCGTCCAGGTACGCCGTCCAGCGGTCCGGGTTGCCTGTAACCTCTGCCAGCGTCCAGTCCTCCAGGAAGGCCGCCTCCAGGACCCACGAACTGCCGGGCAGAGAGATGCGGCCTGGAAGGGCCACCCGTATCTCCATTCCCGAGGGCAGGGCCGGGCCCGGGAATGGGAGCGCGTAATCGGCATCGGCGATGGTGAGCGTGTCGTAGCCCACGGTGAGAGCCAGGCCGCCGGGGAGGGTGGCCCGCTGACCGGTGGTCCCATCGCGGGCCACCTGCACCGCCGCTTCCACATGGACAAAGTCCACGTCCCGCAGGTACGGGCGCAGCCGGTAAGCCGCCTCCCGGATAAGCGCCCGCTGGAGCGATAATGGCTGGGCCTCCCACCCGGCCCGGTCCAGAACGACCGCCTGCTCCGTCTCCTCCCGCACGACCCGGCCCCAGGCCCAGTCCCGCATCTGGCTCAGGAGTTCGTAGTCGGCGGCGACGACCTCCGCCGTATGGCAGAGGCGGCGGCGGATGTTCGGGTTGTAGGTCTCCAGAAGCGGCAGGAGTTCATGCCGCAGCCGGTTGCGGAAGTACGTCGTATCCAGATTGGACCGGTCAAAGCGAGGCGTGAGGCCGTGTTCGGCGCAGTACGCCTCTATGGCCGCACGCGGGACCCCCAGGAGCGGGCGGATGAGCACGGGGAGCCGCTCCGGGAGGGGAAAGCGGCCGGTCTGGGGCAGGAGACGGTACTCGGAGAGGGGCGTCGCTGGGCGCATGCCTCGCAGCCCGGCCAATCCCGCGCCGCGCAGGAAGTGCATGAGTACCGTCTCGGCCTGGTCGTCGGCGTTGTGGCCCACGGCGACCTTCGCCGCGCCGACCCGTCCGGCGACGTGGGCCAGGAAGGCGTAGCGGACTCGGCGAGCGGCCTCCTCAAAAGCCAGTTTGTGGGCGCGGGCGATAGCCGGAACGTCCTCCCGGGCCAGGGTGGCCGGCAGTCCCCACTCCCGGGCCAGGTCGGCGACGAAGGCAGCATCGGCGTCGGCGTCCTCGCCGCGCGCGCCGTGGTGGAGATGGGCCACGTGCAGCCCGAGCCGGTACTCCTCCTGCAGGCGCAGCAGCAGGTGGAGCAAGCATAGGGAATCCGGCCCTCCGGAGACGCCCACCACCACCCCGTCGCCCACGCTCAGCAGGTCGTGGCAACGGATGAATTCCCGAACCTGGCGCAACAGGTCTGCGGACAATCTACCCCTTATCCAGGGATGGTTGGGGACACGGATGCACGCGGAAGCAGGATGAACCGTGCCGTTCCGTGCTTTTCCGTGTCCTATGTGATCACCTTATAGACCCGGTCGCCGGGGCGGGCGCGGAAGGCGGCGCGGATGCCGACCTGGTCGCCTGGGCCGGCCTCGGCGATGTCCTGGTGCCAGGCCTGCATAGAGGTTACCCGCTGAGTGAAGTCGGTAGTATGGCCGCGCACGCGGATGGTATCACCGACAGCCAGCCGCCCGGTGAGCGTTACCCCCATCACGCTGATTTTGTCGTACCAGTGGGAGACCCGTCCGACCAGTTCCTCTACCGGTCTTTCGTCCATGCTCCGTTTCCTCCTTCCCATAAAGCGGACCTGAGATATGCTTCCATAAACGCGTCCAGTTCTCCGTCCAGCACAGCCTGGGTGTTGCTGGTCTCGTAGCCGGTACGGTGGTCCTTGACCAGTTGGTAGGGATGGAGGACATAGGAGCGAATCTGGTTGCCCCAGGCCGCCTCAACGTGCTGACCCTTCAATGCTGCCAGTTCCTGTTGGCGTTTTTTCTCTTCTATTTCCATCAGCCGGGCCCGTAGGACCCGCAGGGCCGTCTCCCGGTTCTGGGTCTGGGAGCGTTCGTTCTGGCAGGTAACGACGATGCCGGTGGGAAGGTGGGTGATGCGGACCGCGGTCTCGTTTTTCTGCATGTGCTGGCCACCCGCGCTGGAGGAGCGAAAGGTCTCAATCTTCAGGTCGTCGGGGTGGATGTGGACGCTGGCCGCCTCTGGCAGGTCGGGCCAGACCTCCACCAGAGCAAAGGAGGTGTGGCGACGATGGGCGGCATCAAAGGGGGAAAGACGCACCAGCCGATGGACGCCCCGTTCGGCCCGCAGGTAGCCATAGGCATAGGGTCCGGAGACGGCAACGGTGGCCCGTTTGATGCCGGCCTCCTCTCCGTAGAGCCGGTCCACCAGGTCGGTCCGATAGCCATGGGATTCGGCCCAGCGGAGGTACATCCGCAGGAGCATCTCGGCGAAGTCCTGCGCGTCGGTGCCGCCCGCTCCGGCGTGGATGGCCAGGAAGGCGTCGTTCCGGTCGTAGGGGCCGGAGAAGAGGAGGCGAAACTCCAGTTTTTCCAGTCGGTTTTCTATCTCTTCCGCTTCGTTCTGCAGTTCCTCTATCAGGCTTTCGTCGCCCAGCGCGGCCAGTTCCAGGGCATCGGCGACCCGTCCTTCCAGGGCGACCCAGGGCTCCAGTTCGTCGCGCAGGTCGGACAGGCGTTGCATGACCCCCTGGGCGGCCTCGGGGTCATCCCAGAAATCCGGCGCGGCCGCCTGTCTCTCCAGGCGGGCGATTTCCTGCTCCTTGCCGTCCAGGTCAAAGCCGCCTCCGGATGTCCTGGAGCCGGGCCTGCAGGGCGAGCAGACGACCTTGCAATTCGTCCATTAACCGATCTCCCCTTCCAGATGGGATGTGCAGTACGGGCAACGGGTGGCCTTCAGCGGGATGGAAGAGAGACAATACGGGCATTCCTTCGTGGTCGGCGCGGCAGGTGGGGCTTCCCGAACCTTCCGCAGACGATTCATCGGACGAACGATCAGGAAAAAGATCGCCGCTGCCACAATGAGGAAGTTCAGTACAGTGTTGATGAAAACGCCGTAGTTAATGGTCGGCGCGCCTGCCGCCTGGGCCTCCGCCAGGCTGGCATACCGGCCGGAGAGACTGATAAAAAGGTTGGAGAAGTCCACCTTGCCCAAGAGAAAGCCAATCGGCGGCATCAGAATATCGTTGACCAGGGAGGAGACAACGCTGCCGAAGGCGGCGCC
>JANXCY010000038.1 GCA_025060135.1 Anaerolineae bacterium
GACGTGATGCCAGAAACGTACTGGAGTCCACCGCCCAGAGTGTCGGTCACCCGGATGTTAGAGACGGTGCCGTAGCCGGTGTTCTCCACATAGACGGTCCAGGTAACCACGTCGCCGGGGGCGGCAGGGATCACGGCCGGGTCTTTGCGAACGGTGATGGCGCCGGGATTGACCACGAAGTCGGTGTACTTCACGATGGGGGGCGCCCCGTTCTGGGTGAGAGTGACCACGTTCTGCCCGGAGACGGCGTTGCAGGTGGCGGAGAAGACGGCGTGGCGGGTGATGACCTGGTTGGGGCCCACCGTGCCCACATTGAAAACAATCTGTGTGGGCTCAAAGCCGACCGGCATCGTGCTGGTGATGATGACTTCCGTGGTGGTAACAGCGTCGTTGGTGGCGACGAGGGTGAAAGTAACGACGTCGCAGTTGTTGATGGGCGCGGCGGGTCCGATGACGGTAATGTCGTAGATGGTGTGGTGATCGGCCGGGAGCAGGTAGGAGTTAGCCGGCAATCGGTAGTCGGTAGTCGGTAGCGGGGCGGGGAACCAGAGGGGGAGGATTTCGTATTCCGTATTGTGTGTTCCGTAGTCCGTGGCTGGCTGGCGAGGGGCGGGCTCCGGCCCGGGGGCGAACCAGGGAGGGAGCGCTTCGTATTTCGTGCTCCGGGATGCCCGGAGAAGGGCGAACCAGGCGGGCAGGAGGTTCGCCTCTGGGAGGGCAGTGTTCGTGGCCGAAGCAGCCGGGGCAACGAAAGCACCCAGGGGAGCCACCAGGTTCAACAGCAGAGAGAGAAGCATCCAGAGGGACAACCAGGGACGGTGCATCGGAGCCTCCTTGGGGATCAACGGGATACACCATTACTGGTACGTGTGGCGTATTCCGTTACCTTTTATGCTTCACCAGCCACCCAGCCAGTAGAGCCAGGATCCCCAGAACTAGGAAGGGCCAGGCCGGGAGGGCCACGCTTCTCCCGCTCTCGGGCAGTAAAGGAGACACAGGGGTGAGAGTCGGGGTCTCCAGCGGCAGTGGAGGTGGGGGTGGAGGGGGAGGAGGGGGGGATGTGTCCGGAGGGGTGGGAGTAGGTGTATCCGGAGGAGTAGGCGGCGTTTCCGTTGGCGGGGGGGTGGGGGTGAAACCGGCGAACGCCGACTGCCCGATGGCCAGACCGCCAATAAGCAGGAGGGCGATCACCATTCCAAATCCAACCAGGGAGTGCAGAACGTATCGGGAGCGTATTTGTAAACCCATTTACTCAAATTATATCTTACACCGGCTTTTCTGTCAACTCTGAGTCGCTTCTTTATTAATGGGACGCGTAGGAACGCGGACGGTGGGAATTTTCCTTGGTAAAAAAATAAAAAGTTTTTCTTTGCGGCGGCAAAGCCGCAAAGAAAAACGGATCTTCATTATGGCAAAGCCGCCGTATTAAAAACTTTTTTATGAGGAAGAATCGCTTTTGTGCTGGCCGGTTCTCACTCAGGTCGGGTCCCTGGAAGTTTCAGGCCCAAAAGGCGAACGGCGTTTTCGGTTGTCGCCTGGGCGATGGTTTCCGCCGACATCCCACGCGCCCGGGCCACGGCTCCGGCCACGTACCAGACATAGGTGGGCTCATTGCGTCGGCCCCGATAGGGCTCCGGTGTGAGATAGGGGCAATCGGTCTCTATCAGCAGCCGGTCCAGGGGGACGACAGCGGCCACAGATCGCAGCCGGTGGGCGTTGGGAAACGTAACCGGACCGGAGATACCAATGAAGAACCCCAAAGCCAGTACCTTCTCCAGCCGCTCCGGCCCTCCGGAGTAGGAATGCAGGACTCCGGTGCCTCTCCATCCTTGCAGGACGGAGAGTGTGTCCTCCAGCGCGTCCCGGCTGTGGATGATGACCGGTAGCCCCAGTTCTGCCGCCAGTGCCAGTTGATCGGCGAAAGCCTGCCGCTGGACCGGGCGGGGGGAGAGGTCGCGGTAATAATCCAGCCCGATTTCTCCTACGGCGACCACTTTGGGGTGACGAGCCAGCGCGCGCAGTTCCTCCAGAACCTGCGGAGTAACTGTGCAAGCATCGTGGGGATGAATGCCCACCGCCGCGTAGATGAAATCGTACTGTTCAGCCAGCGCGATGGAAGCACGGCTGGATTCCAGGTCGGCGCCAACGTTCACAATGGCTGCCAATCCCGCCAGGCGCGCTCGGGCGATCACGGTTTCGCGATCTGCATCAAATTCTGCAAAATCCAAATGGGTATGGGTATCCACCATCATCTGCCGATGACCCTCACCATCTGCTCTTCCAGCCATTCCTGGTATCGTCCGAAGAGCCATACCAGGGCCAGAGCTCCTCCCACCAACCCGGCCCAGACCTCTGGGGGAGGACGGGTTGCGTTGGCCCCCACCCAATTAGCGACCACCAGTCCCGGTAACCGTCCGACTCCGGCCAGGAGCCACATAGATGGGATGGATAGCGGGCTCAATCCGATGAGAAAACAGGCCACATCGTCCGGAAGGAAGGGGAGAATGAAAACAAGCAGGAAGAAAGCGGGTCCTCGCCGCCGGGCCAGGCGGTCCCACCGTTCCAGCCGCGCTGCACCGACCAGCCGCGTGATGAGCGGTCGGCCCAACCAGCGTCCCAATCCCATCGCCAGCGCCGACCCCAACTGAACACCCAGCCAACTGTAAAGTGTCCCCCGGGCGACGCCGTAGAGATAGCCGTTGATCAGGCCAAAAATCTGGCCCGGGACCGGCGCCAGCAGCACCTGGGCAGCGTTCAGGAGAATACTCCCCAGTGGCCCCCAGGGGCCCAGAGCCACCACCCAGGATTGAACCGCCTGCCGGTCGGTCAGCCAGCGATGGAGGACCAGTCCGGCGACCGTTCCTGCGCTCAACAGGAGGAGGAACACTCCGATAAGGAGCACCAGGGATCGGTGAAGTGAAAGTCGGGTACCGAACCTCATCTCCCCCTACTCTCAGAACGGGTATCTCGCAACCGTAAACTGATCCAGAACCCCCCAGCGACACCCAGTGCGGTCACCGCGAACAGGAAAGGGTAGGACGTGAACCGCAGAAGCACGCCGCCCAGGAACGAGACAGGCACCAATAGCCCACCCAGGGTGTTGTAGAGGCCCACGAACAGCGGACGGCGGTCTTCCGGCGCGATTTCCAGGAGATAGTTGAACATCCCCATCATCCAGGTATTGTTGGTAACACCGTAAAAGAAATACACCAGCGGATACGTCTGAGCAAGCCAGTAGCTTCTGCTCAGGTGCACCAGCAGCGCCAGCAGAGGGCTGATCAGAGTGGCAGCGGCCCCGGCCCAGATGGCGGCCCGGGGCCCCCATCGTTCGTGCAGCCAGCCCAACCCAACACTAGCCGCGATGCCTCCCACCATCTGCGCCGACACAAACCAGCCCACTACGGCCTGGGGGAGCCCAATGACCTCGGTCGCGTGGAGGATGTAAAAGGGAAGCGCCAGACCGAAGAGCCCGATCAGCCAGCGAGCGAAGACCAGACGCCGGAAATCCGGCCAGCCTGACCATACTTCCTGCAACTGACTGCCCAGGTTGAACGACACGGCAGGAGCAGAGGGGGCTCCCCGCTCCGGCTCCCGGAGCAGGGTCAGGGCGATGTTGGACGGCACCAGCGCCAGCCCGGCGAGGGCAAAGAGCAGCCCGTAGTTGGTGGGATACGGGAATGCTGGACTGGAGAGAATGACCCCCACCAGTCCACCCACCCCGATGCCCGCTAGTCCGCCAAAGAGTTGTCCGGCACCCACCAGCCGCCCCCGGCGGGTCGGCGGAATCGCCGCGCCCATCAGGTCAAACCACGCTACCGAAGCGATGCCATCCAGGAGGTTAAACAGTCCGATCCCGGCCAGAAAGGCTACCATCATCCAGCCGGGATAGCGGGGCAGACCGGCCCAGATGACCAGGGCCAGGAGGAAGTACGTGGGTCGGCCAATATAGATGGCCCGTAGCAGATAGGGCTTCTTCCGGGGTCGCCGCCCGATAACGGCCGCAGCCAGCAGTTGGGGCAACAGCCATCCTGCTGCCATAATGGTGCTGACCATCCCCACCAGCGGCTCCGAATCCGTCAACGTCCGTGCGAACGCGGGCAGGACTGTGTTGGGATTGAGAAACGAATAGGCGACCCCGAAAAAGAAGTAATCAATCAGCAGGGCAATAAAATTGTGGCGAAAGTGGGGCGGCATGATTTCTCGCCGCTCTCTCTCAGCCCAACTGCCTTCCCGATATGCGGTTTCCATACGATGAGCTCCAGCAGGTTGCTTCGCGGTCCTGCTGTCGGTATGCCATGCTACTCCCTTTCCGCGGAAGGGAGAAAACCGAAGAGCCATTTTGCGGTAACTGTGCGCCGCTGCCAAACCCTCTTCTTCCTCTCCAAGGAGGGTGGAAACCCATCTCAAACGATCCGCATCGCCTGCCGACCGTCCAGTCGCAGATACGGCTAGTACCCCAAGCCCTCCGCTGAAATGGCAACAAACAGCGTTTATGAGCATACCACAACTCAAGCGATAGTCAACCTTGTCGAGCCTCTCCGTGTTCTTCATTCCCTCCAGGAGAGCGGGGACAGGTACCTTCGTCCCGCTGGCGCTGGGGAACGGATATGCTACAATATTGAAGAACATGACGTTGCTGAGCATCAGGACAGACCCGAGAGAAATCTGCACCGATCTGCCGGCATCGGAATGGGATTCCTTTGTTGCTGCGCACCCCTGCGCCCACATTCTCCAGACAGCGGAATGGGGGGAATTAAAATCGGCTTTTGGCTGGAAAGCTGAACGGGTGGCGCTTCTGGAAGGCGGTCGGCTCCGGGCGGGCGCGCTGGTCCTCTACCGGCGGCTGCCCGCTGGCCTGGGGAGCCTGGCCTACATCCCGCGCGGCCCGCTGGTGGACTGGCAACGTTCTGAGGAAGCCACGGTGCTGGTGGAGGCCCTCAGCGCCGCCGCCCGGGCCCACCGGGCGATCGCCCTAATCGCAGAGCCCGACCTTCCGGATGAGCCCGGCTGGCGGGTACGACTCACGGCCCTGGGATTCCGGCCGTCGCCTCTGGGGAGCGTTCAGCCCCGACGAACCTTGGTGGTGGATATTAGCCGGAGCGAGGGAGAGATTCTGGCCGCGATGAAGCCCAAAACCCGCTATAATATCCGGCTGGCGGAACGCAAAGGAGTGGTGGTATGGGAGGGGGCGGAGACCGATCTTCCCGCCTTTCATCGCCTGATGATGGAGACAGCGGCCCGGGACCGGTTCCGCATCCATCCTCCGGCCTACTACGAACGGGCCTACCGTCTTTTCGTCCCCCAAGGTTGGGCGCGGTTGCTGATGGCCGGGGTAGAGGGAGAACCGGTGGCCGCACTAATGGTCTTTGCCCTGGGACCACGCGCCTGGTACTTCTATGGCGCCTCGGCCAATGCCCACCGGGAAAAGATGCCCACGTACCGGCTTCAGTGGGAGGCCATGCGTTGGGCCCGCTCCCAGGGATGCGTCGAGTATGACCTGTGGGGAGTGCCCGATAAGGACGAAGAGTGCCTGGAGGCAGAGTTTTCGCATCGTCAGGATGGTCTATGGGGCGTCTACCGTTTCAAGCGAGGGTTTGGGGGACGGCTGGTCCGCATGATCGGTGCGTGGGAGCGCCCGTTGCACCCGGCCCTTTACCGGCTGTATGCCGCTCTGGCTGCCTGTTGGAACCGCAGGTCCGGGTAGGCTCGAGCCCCCTTCTTCCGGCAGAACTTCATAGCGTTTCGTACCCCGCAGGACGGGGCTACCCTGACTTTTGAGCATTTTCCCAATTGACGTATAATTGCAACAGGACTGAGGCGTGGGTAAGGAGGAGATCTATGGCCCGCATTCTGGTAGTGGACGACAATGCCGAGCTGCTCCAGATGATTCGCATGCTGCTGGAGGAGCGGGGCGGGCACGAGGTGATGCTGAGCGCGGAGGGGGAGGACGGCCTGGCTAAAGCCCGCGCTCATCCCCCAGACCTGGCCATTATAGACGTTATGATGCCGGGGATGAACGGATACGAGGTCTGTCGGCAACTCCGGCAGAACCCGGCCACCGCCCATATTCCCATCATTATCCTGACTGCGCGGGGACAACCGGTAGACCGGGAAGCGGCCATGGCCGCCGGAGCCGATGACTACATCGCCAAGCCGGTGACGATGGCAGAACTGCTGGAGCGGGTCAACCGACTCCTGACCACAAAGGTCCCCCGGCGCGCAACGGGAGGAACCATCGCCGTGCTGGGGCTGCGAGGGGGTGTAGGAGTAACTACGCTCTCCGTCAACCTGGCCCTCACGCTGACCCGCTCGCTCCCCAACCAGGTCTGCCTGCTGGACCTCTCTCCCGCTTCCGGACACGGCGCGCTCCAGTTGGGTCTCCGACCCGATCCGAACTGGTCGGCACTGGCGCTCCTCACTACAGGGCCCGGTTCCGCCACTATTCGTAATTACTTGCTGGTCCACGCCTCTGGCCTTCACCTCCTGGCCTCGCCGATGGTGCCCCTGGTTGGAGAAGGGTTGCGTCGGGAAAGGGTTATGGCCATTCTAACCGCGCTTGGAGAGAGTTTCCCAGCGATCGTGGTGGACCTGCCTACCATTCTCACCGAAGGAGCCATGACGGTACTGGAGGTAGCGGATACCATCCTCCTGGTTACCACCGCCGACCCCGCATCTCTGCAGACCACCCTGGGCACCCTCCAGGTATTGAAACTTCATATGCCCAAAGTGCGGTTAATTCTGAACCAGCCAGGGCCGGGTCCTCTCCCGTCCGTTGAAGCGCTTCAGCGAGTGCTCCGGTACCCTTTCTCTGCCGTGATCCCCTTTGATCCGGCCCAGGCACGGGCGCTGGCCCAGGGCAAGCCCCTGGCCATTCATGCCCCGGAGGCTCCTCTGGCCCAAGCAGTGGCCCAACTGGCCTCCAAACTGGAGACGATCAGAATTCGGAAATAGGATACGCGGAACGCAGATGAGCGGATTTTTCGTGTCTTCGGAGTGTAAAAACAAAAAACCGCTTCCTATCCCAGCCGTTTCCGGAAGCGTGCCGCCGCCACAACCATAATCCCCGCCCCGAAAACCGTCAACGCGGCCACCTGCTCGGCCAGAATCGGCAATCCCACTCCCTTCAGAATAATCCCCCGGATGATGACCAGCATGTACCGGAGCGGGACGATGTAACTGACTGCTTGCAGGGCCTTCGGCATGGCCTCTATTGGGAAGAAGAAGCCGGAAAGGAAGATGGACGGGAGCAGCGTCAGCCAGACCAGGAGCATGGCCTCCTGTTGAGTGCTGGCGACGCTGGAGACGAAGATGCCGATGCCCAGCGAGGTTACCATAGCCAGGGCCAGCAGGGCCAGGAGCAGAAGCAAACTCCCATGGATGGGGACCCGGAACCAGAAGACGGCGATGGCCAGTACTTCCAGAATGTCAAAGAACGCCACACCCACGTACGGGATAATTTTGCCCACCACCATTTCCATCGGACGAATCGGCGTGACCATCAGTTGCTCTATCGTCCCCCGCTCCCGCTCCCGGACAATGGAGAGCGCGGTAAACAGGGAGGTAAGGAGGAACAGGATCATCGCCACCAGGCCGGGGATCATAAAGTTGGCGCTCCGCATCTGGGGGTTGTACCAGACCCGGGGGCGAACTTCCAAGGGGGGCGTAACAGTGGCGGATGTCCCCATACGGCGCTCCAGAAGCCGGAGACTGTGGGCCAGCCCTACCTGCTGCGACGCGGCGAAGACCGTGTTGGCCACATTGGGGTCGGAGCCGTCAATGACGACAGCGACAACCGCTGGCCGCCCGGCAGCGACGTCCTCGCCAAACCCGGCAGGGATGATCAGCCCCGCCCGCACCACGCCCCGGTCCATCAGCGCGGCCAGTTCCTCCTCACTCCCCACGTAGGCAACAATGTCAAAGTAGTTGGACGCCCGGTAGGCGGCGATCACGTCCCGGCTCTGGACAGTCCGGTCGGCGTCCAGCACCCCTGTGCGCAGATGACGGATGTCGGTCGTAGCAGCGTAGCCCAGGAGAAAGAGTTGGACCACCGGGATGAGGAACATTACCACCAGCGCCCGCCGGTCGCGCAGGATATGGAGCAACTCTTTCCGGGCAACCGTCAGCGTGCGGTTCATCACTCCCCCGGTGAGAACATAGCGGTGGACACGAACGAAAAGAAATTCACGCCAGCGGCGAAGCCGCTGGAATGCAAGCGGAGGCGTTCCCTATCAGCGCACTCCTTCGCCAAGAACGCTCAGAGAGCCGCCGGGGGAAGCGTCGGCCAGGAGCACGGGCTGGCTCATACCCAGCCACGCAGTTTGCAGGCCTCAGCCACCCGGCTCACCGCCACAATGTATGCCCCCAGCCGGTTGTGCACTCCATACTGTTGCGCAGTCCTGTGCACCGCGTGGAAGGCAGCGGTCATCTTCTTATCCAGCCGCTCATGCACCGTCTCCACATCCCAATAATAGTTGTAGGCATTCTGGACCTGCTCAAAGTAGGAGACCGTTACCCCACCTGCATTGCACAGAAAGTCCGGGATGACGTAGACGTCGTTGGCGAAGAGAATCTGGTCCGCTTCCGGCGTCGTGGGACCGTTGGCCAGTTCAGCCACGATGCGGGCTTGAATATTCCCGGCGTTCTGCTCGGTGATCTGGTTCTCCATCGCTGCCGGGATCAGCACAACGACCGGCAGTTCCAGCAGTTCCGCGTTGGTGATGTTCTTTGCCCCTGGGAAGTCCATCACTGCTCCTGTTTTTTCCTTATGGGCGATGACATCCTGTGGGTTCAGCCCCTCGGGATTGTAGATACCCCCTTTGGAATCGGAGACAGCGACGACCTTCAGCCCCAGCAACTGCTGTCCCAGGATATGGGCGTGCTGACCGGCGTTACCATAGCCCTGGATAGCGGCAGGGGCGCCTTTCAGGTTAATGCCCAACACTTTGGCCGCCTCACGGATGCAGTACATTCCGCCTCGCGCGGTCGCGTCGCTCCGCCCCTGAGAACCACCCAGCGGAATCGGCTTGCCCGTGATGACGCCCGGGACGTTGTACCCGCGCATCACCGAATACTCGTCCATCATCCAGGCCATAATCTGGGGCGTGGTGTAGACGTCGGGCGCCGGGACATCCATCTCCTCACCCAAGATACGGCCTACCTGGCGAATATAACCTCGGCTGAGTCGCTCCAGTTCGCCCAGGGACATCTCTTTCGGATTACAGACGATGCCGCCCTTGCCGCCGCCCAGCGGCAGGTCCATCACCGCTGTCTTCCAGGTCATCCAGGCCGCCAGCGCGCGCACGGTGTCAATGGTCTCCTCTGGATGGTAGCGGATACCGCCCTTCGTTGGCCCCCGGGCGTCGTTGTACTGGACGCGGAACCCGTGAAAGACCTTCACTGTCCCATCGTCCATCCGTACCGGAATTGTGACATGCAGTTCCCGCATCGGCCAGCGGAGTAACTGGTGAACCGCCGGGTCCAGGTTCATGATCTCTGCCGCTTCGTCCAGTTGCTGCTGGGCAATCAGGAACGGGTTCCGTTCGCGGGCGATACCGCTCAGCCCAATCGCATGATGCTCTACGGTCTCCAACAAGGGCTCCTTCTTAATGGTCTCCATTTTTGCCTCCTAAAGCGGGGGTGAAACTGGGGTAGATGTCGGTAAAGTAAAGAAAAGGCATCCTGCTCTACTGCAAGATGCCTCTTCGGGTTCAGGGGGATTCACTCCAGGCCTTTCGGTGGGATCATTTCTCCCCGGGGGGTCAACAGGCCAATGCCCAAAGTCCGCGCGGCATGCTCCGCGCTGGTATCCGCCCGCATCCCGTACACGTAAATGAGATAGGGGCCGGCGAATCCCCTTTCAGCCAGCCGGGCGCGAAAGCCTTCCGATCGCATCCGATTGGCCCAGTCCTCCACTGCGCGCCGGCCCAGACGAACCTTCGCCTCCAGAATCACGTGAATCAGCTGCCCTTCCGGGTCCTCCACTGGCAGGATGACATCCAACTCGCCATCTGGGCGCCAGTATACCGGCTCGCCCCGCACCCGGTAGCCTTTGCCTTCCATCACCACGCGCAGGACATCGGCAGCCTCTTCCTCAGCCGTAACCCCGAGGAATTTCTCCCATCGGTCCAGCCGGGTATCTATGTGGTCCATTCGCTCTTCCGTCCGCCTTTGCGCCTCGGCCAGTTCCTCCACGCGCATCTCGGTCCGCCTTTGCGCCTCGGCCAGTTCCTCCACGCGCATCTCGGTCCGCCTTTGCGCCTCGGCCAGTTCCTCCACGCGCATCTCGGTCCGCCTTTGCGCCTCGGCCAGTTCAGCCAAGGTAGCCTCTATCCGGGCAAAGCGTGCCTCCGAAGCCTCTTGGTATCGCCGAAATTCCTCTTCGCTCCGCCTTTGGGCCTCAACCAGTTCAGCCAGAGTAGCCTCTATACGGGCGAAACGTTCCTCCGAGGCCTCCCGATATTTCCGAAACTCCTCCTCACTGCGCCGCTGCACCTCGGCCAGTTCGGCCACCAGCGTTTCCGTCCGCTTTTGTGCCTCGGCTAATTCACGCACCACCCGAGGAAGCGTTAATATGTCATCCGTCAGGAGCAGGCGACGCAGTTCCTGTCGCCACTCTGGATTTCGCTCCAGGGCAGTAACCAAGTCCAGGAAATGCCTCACCGTAAACGCCGCAGGCACGTCTCACCTCCCCAACCCAGTTTACCACACAACGACCCTTTTGCCAACTCCTTTCCCTTCCCACTTACCTGCTACCGGCTTCCCTCTTTCGGCTACTGAGCGCCTCTCCCAGCAGCGTACGTACCACCTGTGGATTTGCCTTTCCGCCGGTGGCCCGCATCACCTGCCCCATCAACCAGCCCGCTACTTGCTCTTTGCCCGCCAGATACTGGGCAACCTGTGCTGGATGCTCCTCCAGCACCCGCTCCACGATCGCTCGCAATGCCGCCTCATCCGAAATCTGAGCCAACCCCTTCTCTTCCACAATCTGACGGGCCGACTTGCCCGTCACGACCATCTCGTCCAGCACCTCCCGCCCGGTATTCATATTGATAGTCCCGGCCTCCACCAAACCGATGAGGTCCGCCAGCGCTTGCGGACTCACCGGAAGTTCCCTGATCCCCTTCCCGCTTTCCCTCATTACCCGGAACAGGTCCACCGTGATCCAGTTGGCGACTGTCTTTGGGTTGACCGTTCCGGCCCGGACCGCCATCTCGTAGTAATCCGCGACGGCCCGGTCGGCGACCAGCAGGTCCGCCTCGGAGACGCTCAGACCATACTCCCGAACGAAACGGGCCCGGCGAGCCGCCGGGAGTTCCGGCAACCGCTCTCGCAGTTCCGCCAGCCACTCCCGACCGATTTCCAGGGGTGGCAAGTCCGGCTCCGGGAAGTAGCGGTAGTCCTCTGCGTACTCCTTGCGGCGCTGAACATAGGTAACCCCCCGACCCTCATCCCAGCCCATCGTCTGCTGGAGAACCCGCCCGCCGTTCTGCAGGACCTCTATCTGATGTGCGATCTCGTAGGCCACCGCCCGATAGAGCGCGCGGAAAGAGTTCAGATTCTTGATCTCGTGGCGCGGGTTCAGCACATCCGAACCCTTCGGTCGGACGCTGACGCTGGCCTCAAAGCGCATCACCCCCTTTTCCATATCCCCGGAGTTGACGCCCAGGTAGACCAGAATCTCCCGTAACCGCTCCGCGTATTCCCGGACCTCCTCGGCGGAACGCATATCTGGTTCGGTAACGATCTCTATCAGCGGCACCCCGGCCCGGTTGAAGTCCACCAGCGTGACATTGCCCACGTGATAAAGTTTGCCCGTATCCTCCTCCAGGTGGACATTGTTGATGCGGACGCGCCGGGGCCCGGCCTCCGTCTGGATATCCAGGTACCCGTTCATCCCCAGCGGAAGCCCATGCTGGGAAATCTGATAGCCCTTGGGGAGATCCGGGTAGAAGTAGGACTTGCGGGCAAAAAAAGAAACCGGCGGTACCTCACAGTTGAGAGCCAGCGCGGTCATCAACGTCAGTTCTACCGCGCGGCGGTTGATAACGGGCAGCGTCCCCGGCATCGCCGTACAGACCGGGCAAACATAAGCATTGGGGGGCAGGTCGCCTGTATCCTCCATCACCGGACAGGCACAGAACATCTTGGACCGAGTATGCACCTGCGCGTGAACTTCCAGACCGATGACCGCCTCGTATTCCATTCCCTCTCTCCTGACGAAATTCGTGCAATTCGTGGCTAAACATAGATCCGGGCGACGCGAGGCAGGATAGACGTGGTGACTTCGTAGTTAATAGTCTCCGCCCAGGCCGCTACCTCCTCTACCCGCAGTTCGGCCTCGCCCTGGCGACCAAAAAGGACGGCCACATCCTCTTCCCGCACTTCCGGGATATGGCTGACATCCACCACTATCTGGTCCATACTGACCCGTCCCAGGACCGGCGCGCGCTGGCCGTGGAGCAGGACCGCACCCCGGTTGGAGAGGATGCGGTGATAGCCATCACCATAGCCAACGGGCAACAGGGCTACTCGCATCGGCCGGTCCGGGATGAACGTCCGGCCATAGCCGATACCCCAGCCGGGTGGGATAGTCCGCACCCGCACCACCCGGCTCTTCAGCATCATCGCGGGCCGGAGCGGGAAGACCGGGGGCCATTCCGATGACGGGTCCAGCCCATAAATGGCGATGCCTGGACGCACCGCGTCCAGGTGGGCCTCCGGAAAGCGCATCGTCGCCGCACTGTTGCAGGCGTGGCGCAACGGGATGGAGATTCCGGCCCCGCTCAGTCCTTCCAACACGTCCACGAACCGCCGAAACTGGAGCCGCATATAGGCTGGATCCGCCGAGTCGGCGGTACAGAAATGAGTGAAAATTCCCTCCATCCGGAGACCGGGCAGAGCGGAAAGCGCGCGGGCAAAGGGAACGACCTCATCGGGCAGAAGGCCGAAGCGGCCCATCCCGGTATCCACCTTGATGTGCACAGGAATGACCACTCCCGCCGCGACCGCGCGGGCCGAGAGCGCCTGAGCGACCTCCGGAGTGGTAACTGTGGGTGTCAGCCCCCAACGGATGACCTCTTCCGCACCGTCGGGCGGAACATAGCCCATCACCAGAATAGGTGCGGGGATACCGGCCTGACGGAGTTCCACCCCCTCCAGCAGCCGGTGGACCGCCAGTCGGGATGCCCCGGCCTCCAGAGCCGTCCGGGCGACGGGCACCGCGCCGTGCCCGTAGGCGTTGGCCTTAACGACAGCGATGACCTGCACACGCGGGCCCACCCACCGGCAGAAGGATCGGATATTGACCTTGATTGCTTCCAGGTCTATCTCTGCCCAAGTAACCGTACCAGGAGGAAGTCCAGGTGGTGGATCGCAGAACAGGTTCACGGAATTCCAGGAAAAATCAAAAACGTAGCGCAGGCCACCGGTCCTGCCCGGTACAGGCTCACAGCCTGCATCCCAGGTAACACAGGCCGCCAGGCCTGCCGGATACCACGCCTTTTCTTCCCCAAACCCCACGGGGTAGTATACCACTATCTCCCGTTCAGGCAAGCACTCTGTTGGCCCTTACGGTTGTCACACAATTGTTATGGCTATGAAACGCCACCAATTTCGTTTTGGTCTAACATGGATGAAACTGACGTTGAGTATCCGGCGTCTATAACATAGACATTTTCTCACGAAAGGAGGGGCATTATGCGAAAATGGGCCTGTGTTCTGCTGAGCCTCCTGGTGGCTCTGCTGATGACTTCCGGAGCGTTGGCCCAGGGGCCGGGCCCTCAGCACACGGAGCCGGTCTGGCAGGCGGCCTACTGGAATAACACCGACCTGACGGGCACCCCTGTCCTTTGGCGGGCCGAAGCGAACCTGGATTACGATTGGGGACTGGGCTCCCCGGCGCCGGAGGTCAATGCCGACTACTTCTCTGCCCGCTGGACCCGGTATATAGAAGTGCCCTCCACTGCCACCTACCGCTTTACCGCCACCAGCGACGATGGTGTACGCGTCTGGCTGGACGGCGCGCTCATCATCAACGAATGGCATGACCATGCGGTTCAGACCGTCAGTGTGAACCGGACCCTGAGCCCGGGGCACCATCTGATTGTCGTGGAATACTACGAACGGACTGCCAATGCTGTCCTTCGGTTCTCATGGGAGGTGGCTTCCCCGGCCATCACCCGCTGGCGTGGCGAATACTACAACAATCCCAACCTGGAAGGCAGTCCAGCCGTGGTCCGGGATGATGCTCAGATCCACTTTGACTGGGGCATCGGCGCACCAGCCCCAGGCATCGGTGCTGACAACTTTTCGGTCCGCTGGACCCGGAATCTGGACCTGCCCGCCGGGATGTACCGCTTCACCATGACCGTAGACGATGGGGGTCGTCTCTGGGTGAACCACCACCTGCTGCTGGATGCCTGGAGGGATCAGGCCGCCACCCCCTATGTGGGGGATATTTACCTTCCTGGTGGTTCGATTCCCGTGAAAATGGAGTACTATGAGCGGGCCGCGTCTGCCGTTGCTAAACTTTCCTGGCAGAAGATAGATGGCAGTATCCCGCCAACGCCCCCCACGCCGGTGCCGGGCACCGTGATCGTGGACGACACCGATGAGGGCTTTATGACCGGCGGTCGCGCTGCGGGCTGGCGGGTAGCCTACACGGGCTATAAGGGGCGGATGCTCTGGACCTACAACAACGATCGGGTTCGGACCAACTACAACTGGGCGCGCTGGTATCCTCGCCTGCGGGCTGGCTGGTACGAAGTCTTCGTCTACGTCCCTGACCAGAACGCCACTTCTACTCGGGCCCGCTACTGGATTTCCCATGCTGATGGTTTTACCCTGCGGGTGGTGAACCAGATGGCGTATAGCAACCAGTGGGTTTCGCTGGGGACCTATCGCTTCCGGGGCACCCGGGAGGACTACGTCTCCCTGGCGGACGTTACCTTTGAGCCCTATCTTTCCCGGCGGGTCGGCTTTGACGCGGTGAAGTGGGTGCCGAAGAGGTAAAACCAAAGTGCCAGGCATCTGGAAGATGCCTGGCACTTCTCTATTCTCCACAAAAAAGGGCCTCCTGGCAACGACCTACTCTCCCAGAGGGTTGCCCCTCCAGTACCATCGGCGCTGGCGGGCTTAACTGCCGGGTTCGGGATGGGACCGGGTGTTTCCCCGCCGCTTCGGTCACCAGGAGGCCACTTCCTGCTTCTTTCCAACTTCTTTCCAACCGAATCGGATGAGTGCGGCTCCAATTTCTCCGCATCACGGCAAGCCCTCGACCGTTAGTACGGGTCAGCTTCACGCATTGCTGCGCTTCCACCTCCCGCCTATCTAACCGGTAGTCTCCCGGCGGTCTTACCCGGTTCACCCGGTGGGGGACCTCATCTTGGGGCGCGTTTCCCACTTAGATGCTTTCAGTGGTTATCGCTGCCAGACATGGCTACCCAGCGATGCCCCTGGCGGGACAGCTGGCACACCAGAGGTCTGTCCACCCTGGTCCTCTCGTACTGAGGGCAGCTCCCCTCAAGTCCCCTGCGCCCGCACCGGATAGAGACCGACCTGTCTCACGACGGTCTGAACCCAGCTCACGTATCCCTTTAATGGGCGAACAGCCCAACCCTTGGGACCTTGTCCAGCCCCAGGATGGGACGAGCCGACATCGAGGTGCCGAGCGAGGCCGTCGATGTGAACTCTTGGGCCTCACCAGCCTGTTATCCCCGGGGTAGCTTTTATCCGGTAAGCCACGGCCCTTCCACCCGGTACCGTGGGATCACTAAGCCCGACTTTCGTCCCTGCTCGGCTTGTAGGCCTCACAGTC
>JANXCY010000039.1 GCA_025060135.1 Anaerolineae bacterium
GTCCGGATAGAGGACCGGGAGGAGTGCTGGATCACGCCCAGCCAACTGTATAAGGGCGACCTGCGGCCCGAACTGATGGTGCGGATAGACCTGGCGGGGAACGTGCTGGATGAGGGCGTCCCGGCGCCGTCGTCGGAGTGGCCGATGCATACGGCCATCTATCGGGCCCGTCCGGAGGTGCGGGCGGTGGTCCACGCCCACGCGCCTTATGCGACGATTCTGGCCCTGAGCGGGCTGCCCTTCCTGCCCATCACCACCGAGGCGGCCTTCTTCCGGGAAGTGCCGGTGGTCCCGTTCATCATGCCGGGGACAAGGGAACTGGCGGAGGCGGTGGTGAAGGCGATGGGGAAAAACCCCGTCTGTCTGTTGCAGAACCACGGGGTGGTGGTGGCGGCGACGAGCCTGCGGCGGGCCTGCAACGTCCTGGAGGTGGTGGAGCGGACGGCCCAACTGATCTGGGGCTGCTATGCGGTGGGGAAGAAGCCCCCCACCCTGCCGAAAGACGTGGTGCGGACGCTGCAGGAAATCGGGGAGATGATGGCGTGAGAGAGGCGTATTCCGTATCAGGGTCGGGTGCCCCGTATCACGAGGACCGCGTCCGGGCCTACTGGCCGCCACTCCGTGTGGAGGGAAAAGCCAGCGGCTCGCCAGGCTTGGAAGGGGTCTCTGGATGGGAACCGGTCCTGCCCGGTAATGCGATAGAGGAAGCGGAGGGCACAGGCCAAAGGGTCCCGTCCGCCGGGGATGGCTGTGGGGATGATGACGACGGTCCCGCCCGGGACCAGCACGCGCGCGGTCTCCCGCGCGGTGGCAGGGTCTATAATGAACTCTGTAGGAAAGGTGGCGACGACGGCTCGAAAGGAGCCGTTGGGGAAAGGGAGGCGCTGAGCCCGGGCCTGAACCAATCGGGGCGGGAGGCCGGCCCGGCCCAGGCGACGATGGGCTCGCGCGCCCATCTGGGGGGAGAGGTCCAGGCCCACTGGTTGGAGCCCCCGGGAGGCCATCGGCAGAAGCAGGTGGCCAGGCCCGTGGGCCAGTTCCAGTACCGGACCGCCGGGAATGAACGGGAGAGCCGCCATGCCCCACGCCGTCCACTTCCCCCGGGAGACCACCCAGGCCACGGTGTCATACGCCCAGGCGCAGGGACCATATAGGAGACGGAAAAAGAGACACAGGACGGAACGGGCCCATCGCCTGCCGCTCATCGACGGGAGCCCTGCGATACAGGACGCCGCTCTCCGGCGAGGATTCTCATCCCATTCAGAATCACCAGCAGCGAGACGCCCACGTCGGCGAAGACAGCCATCCAGAGTGTCGCCAGGCCGGCCACTGCCAGGGCCAGGAAGGCGGCCTTGGTCCCCAGAGAGAAGACCACGTTCTGACGGATAATGGCGAGGGTGCGGCGGCCCAAGTGGACCGCGCGCGGCACTCCCCAGAGGTCATCGCCCATCAGGGCTACATCGGCGGTCTCCAGCGCGACGTCCGAGCCAGCAGCGCCCATAGCGATGCCCACGCTGGCCCGGGCCAGGGCCGGGGCATCGTTCACCCCGTCGCCCACCATGGCGACCGTCCCATAGCGGGCCAGCAGACCCTCCACGGCTGCTACCTTCTGCTCCGGGAGCAGTTCCGCCTGGAACTCGTCCACCCCCGCTGCTCGGGCTACTCGTTCGGCCACCGCCCTGTGGTCGCCCGTGAGCATGACCGTCCGGCGGATGCCCATCCTTTTCAGCGCGCCGATGACGGCCGCGGCCTCTGGGCGCAGGGTATCTGCGACCACCCCGTAGGCCCGGTTTCCGCAGCAGACGTCCTCCACCATCACCGCGGTCTGCCCCTGCGCGGCAATCGCGTCCACCTGCTGACAGAAGGGGTCTTCTCCTTCGCTGTGCTCGCCGTGGATATAGGCGTGGCTGCCCACCTTGACCCCGTGGCCGGCCACCTCTCCCCGCACCCCACGCCCGGGCGTGCTCTCCACGGCCCTGGCCATGCCGTACCGGTCAGCCACGCCCAGTTCCTCCGCCGCGCGCACCACCGCCCGGGCCAACGGATGTCCGGATCGGGCTTCCACGGCGGCCGCCTTCGCCAGCAGGTCCAGGCACTCCGGGCACTCCTGGGGCTGCTGGTCGGCCACATGATTGGCACATTCCCCGCCCACCAGTCGGGGCTCTCCCCGGGTGAGCGTCCCCGTCTTATCAAAGGCGACGGCGCGCAGGCGGGCCAGTTCCTCCAGATAGGCCCCGCCCTTCATCAGGATGCCCGCGCGGGCCGCCGCCGTCAGTCCACTGACCACGGCGACGGGCGTGGAGAGGACCAGCGCGCACGGACACGCAATCACCAGCAGCACCAGCGCGCGGTAGAGCCAGTCCGGGAACAGGCCCTGGCCCAGCAGCGGCGGCACCGTTGCCACCACAAGTGCCCCCGCCACCACCAGGGGGGTATAGACCGCCGCGAAGCGGTCCACCAACCGCTGGCTGGGAGCCCGTCGCTCCTGTGCCTCTTCCACCAGATGGATGATGCGCGCCAGTGTGCTATCGGATACCGGGCGGGTTACCTCCACCGTCAACGCGCCGGGACCGTTGACCGTCCCGGCAAAGACCTCATCTCCCGGCCCTTTCTCCACCGGCATGCTCTCGCCGGTGATGGGCGATTGGTCCACCGATGAACGGCCCTCCTGAATCCGCCCATCGGCGGGGATACGTTCGCCGGGGCGGATGAGGACTCGGTCTCCCACCGCCAGTGCCTCCACCGGCACCCGTTCCTCCCCCTCCGGCGTCCAGCGGGTAGCTTCCGAAGGGCGCAGCGCCATCAGTGCCCGGACCGCGCCCCGGGCCCGGTCCAGCGTCAGCGACTCCAGGAGTTCTCCCACTGAGAACAGAAAGACCACCACGCCTGCCTCGGCGTATTCACCGACGGCCAGCGCGCCAGCCACAGCGATAGTCATCAGGACGTTCATATCCGGGCGGCGGGTGGTGCGAAGGGTCGCCCAACCGGCCCGGGCGATGGGGGATCCACCGATGAGAGCCGCCGCCATCAGAGATCCGTCCCGCAGAGGGGTGGGGCCAGCCAGCAGACCGGTCGCCAGAGCCAGTACCAGCAGAAGACCAGCCAGCCCGGTCGTCAGCGCACGCGGGTAACGGCGAAGCCAACTTCGCCAACCGGTCCCCTTGGTCGTCGCGGTGACCGGCAGGACCTGGTAGCCCATTCTCCGGGCCACCGCCTGCACCTCTCCCATCACCCCATCCCCTTCGGCGACCAGACGCATCCGCCCGGTGGCAAAGGAAACCTCTGCCCGGCGCACGCCCGGCACACTCCGTGCGGCCTTTTCCAGATGGACAGCGCATTCAGCGCAGTCCATCCCCTCCACGCGTAACAGAAAGGTCTTCGGAGCGTTCTCCGATTCCATCGGTTCCTCCTCCCAACCAGAGTAAAGTATACAACCATCGTGCAAAAATAGCAACTGTTCGGAGACGCACGCCCCGATTTTCTCCAGTGGCAAGGGAGCCCAAACCGGGTTATAATTATCCTTGCAAGCACCCGTCTCTGTATGCTGCTCCTTGCCTACCGTCCCATCGCTGGAGGCACCGATGGGAAAGCGACTTCGGGTACTGATTGCCAAGCCCGGTCTGGACGGCCACGACCGGGGTGCCAAAGTGGTCGCCCGCGCCCTGCGTGATGCCGGTATGGAGGTCATCTACACCGGTCTACGGCAGACGCCGGAGATGATTGTAGAGGCTGCCTTGCAGGAGGACGTGGACGCGGTGGGGCTTTCTATCCTTTCCGGCGCTCACATGACACTGGTCCCGCGCGTCCTCCAGGGACTGCGGGAGGCTGGCCTGGATCACGTCCGGGTCTTCGTCGGCGGCATTATCCCCGATGAGGACGTCCCCGCTCTCAAGGAGGCAGGCGTGGAGGCCATCTTCGGCCCCGGCACCTCTACGCTGACCATCGTGGAGGCCATCCGGCGGGCCTGCGGTGAAGGATGACGGTGGAACTGGTCTCCCGGGTTCTGGAAGGCGACCGGCGGGCACTGGCGCGTCTCATCTCGCTGATTGAGGACAACGGCCCCCCGGCCCAGGCGGCGCTGGCTGCCCTATACCCTTATACTGGCCACGCGCACGTAGTTGGTATAACCGGACCTCCGGGCACCGGCAAGTCCACCCTGGTCAACGAACTGGCCAAAGGCTTCCGCCGGCGCGGGGCAACGGTGGGCATCGTCGCCGTAGACCCCACCAGTCCCTTCACCGGCGGAGCGCTCCTGGGCGACCGGGTGCGCATGCGAGACCTGGCGGGCGACCCGGGTATCTTCATCCGCAGTATGGCGACCCGGGGGAGTTGGGGAGGACTGGCCCGCGCTACCGGCGACGTGATCCAAGTCCTGGACGCCGCCGGTTTCGCCGTCGTCCTGGTGGAAACAGTGGGCGTCGGGCAGGGGGAGGTGGACATCGCCCGCACGGCCCATACCACCATCGTGGTGGAGGCCCCGGGCCTGGGCGACGACGTTCAGGCCCTGAAGGCTGGCCTTATGGAGATTGCGGACATCCTGGTGGTGAACAAGGCCGACCGGCCCGGCGCGGCCCAGACCGCCCGCGCGCTGGAAGTGGCGCTGGAACTGGGCCGGAATAGCGCCAGGCCGGGAAAAGACGCGGCCTGGCGGCCCCCTGTCCTCAAAACCGTCGCGCTGGACGGGAGCGGCGTGGCGGAGGTCTTGGAGGCCATCGCGGCCCACCGGGCCTACCTGGAATCCAGCGGCCTCTGGAGCCATCGGGAGCGAGAGCGAGCCCGCGCCGACCTGACCGGCGCGCTGGAGCGGGAACTCCTGGCCCGCATGCTGGCCCGGGTGGGCGAGGCCGCGCTGGAGGAGTGGGCCGAACGCATCGCCCGCCGCGAAACGGACGTCTACACCGCCGTCCAGGCCCTTTTGGAATATGATAAGCGCTCGTAGTCCGTCACGCAGCACAGGAGAGCGGCGCTCATTGCAGCCTCCCTTCCTGCCTGGCCACGAACAGCCAAATAGTTAGCCGATGTCCTAAGCCGTGAGCAGGGCGGAAGCGTCTGGTTCGGCTTGACGCCCGGTACAGGGAACGGGTCTTCTACCTGAGGGAGATAGGAACGAGAGATCGCTCGCCGCTTTGCCGGAGAGGTGCCCAATGGGACGGCGCGGGATGCGCACCCCACTGCAAGAACGACTAGAGATCGCCCAACGGGCCCAGGCCGGGGAAACCGACCCGGCCATCGCCGCCGCAATGGGACGGTCGGTCTGGACTGTTCGCAATGGCGCCGCAGGTATCAGACGTCAGAACAGGAGGGATGGACTTCCGCAATAGGAAGGCCCCCTTCAGGCGCCTTGGGTTCGTTCCCTGGCCCATAAAGTCAGCATTGTGAGCGGAGCAGACCCATCCACGTTCTATTCTTCCCCTAATGACATCTCCTCTCCACAGGCGGTGCAGCGCGCGGTCCCCCGGCGCGCCTCCGTCATCAGGCCGCCGCAGGCCGGGCAGGGCACGGACAGCGGCCGCTGCCAGACCCAGAAGTTGCAGGTCGGGTAGTTGATGCAACCGTAGCCCGTCCGTCCCTTGCGGGTCCGCTTTTCCACCAGGTCGCCGCCACACTGGGGACAGGTTACCCCCACCCGCTCCTGCCAGGGCTCGGTGTAGCGGCACTCCGGAAAGCGGGAGCAACCGATGAACTTCCCATACCGGCCCCAACGGATAGCGAGCGGCGCGCTGCATTCGGGGCAACTCCGTCCCACTTGCGCCGATTCCAGTTCCACCTTCTCTATCCGCTGGTCGGCCCGGGCCACCTGGAGCGCGAAGGGCCGGTAGAACTCCCGGACCACCGGCACCCACTCCTGCCGACCAGCGGCAATCTCATCCAGTTGCTCCTCCATTTGCGCAGTGAAGCCGTAGTCCATGACCTCCGGGAAGTGCTCCACCAGCAGGTCGTTGACCAGAAAGCCGGTCTCGGTGGGGATCAATCGCTTCCCCTCCCGGCGCACGTACCCCCGCTGCTGGATGGTCGCCAGGATGGGCGCGTAGGTGGATGGGCGACCGATGCCGTATTCCTCCAGCGCCCGGACCAGCGTCGCTTCGGTGTAGCGGGGCGGCGGCTGGGTGAAGTGCTGTTCGGGAATGAGCCGCACCAGGTCCAGCACCTCTCCGGCCGTCAGCGGCGGGATTTGCTGGACGGGCTCCTCTTCCTGCACATCCTCGTCCTTCGCCTCTTCGTATACGATCAGGAAGCCAGGGAAGCGGAGCGTGGAGCCGGTGGCGCGGAAAAGGTAGGGGCGCTCGCCCTCGGCCGGACCCGCCTCTATCTCCACCGTCATCGTATCGTAGAGCGCGGCGGGCATCTGGCTGGCGACGAACCGCTGCCAGATTAACTGATAGAGCCGGTACTGGTCCCGGGTCAACTGGTCCTTGATGGCCTCCGGCTCCCGGAAGACGGACGTAGGCCGGATGGCCTCGTGGGCCTCCTGGGCACCCTTCGTCCGGGTCTTGTAGACGGGGGGCTGGGGTGGGAGGAAGTTCTCTCCGTACCGGCGGGCAATGTACTGGCGCGCTTCCGCCTGGGCCTGTTCCGCCACGTTGGTGGAATCGGTGCGCATGTACGTGATGAGGCCCACCGGCCCGCTCCCGTCCAGGTCAATGCCTTCATACAGTTGCTGGGCGATGCGCATCGTGCGGGTAGCAGTGAAGCCCAACCGCCGGGACGCCTCCTGTTGCATCGTACTGGTGGTGAACGGCGGCGAGGGTTGGCGTCTGCGCTGGCCCTCCTTGACCGAGGCGACGATGTAGACGGCCCGCTCCAGTTCGTCTACCACCGCGCGGGTGGCGGGTTCGTCCTTCAGGTTTACCTCTTCCCCCCGGATGCGGTGGAGTTTGGCCAGGAAGGAGCGGCACTGGGCCTCTCGTTTCGCCAGTTCGGCCTGGATGGACCAGTACTCTTCGGGGACGAAGTTCTGGATTTCCCGCTCCCGCTCCACGACCATGCGGACGGCCACGGACTGGACCCGTCCGGCGCTGAGGCGGCTGCGGACTTTGCGCCACAATAGCGGGCTCAGGCTGTAACCGACCAGTCGGTCCAGGATGCGCCGCGCCTGCTGGGCGTTGACCAGGTTCATATCAATCCCGCGCGGGTGGGCGAACGCCTCCTCTATGGCCGACTGGGTGATCTCGTGGAAGACGACCCGGCGCAATTGCTGGGGACGGATACCGACGACTTCGGTCAGGTGCCAGGCGATGGCCTCGCCCTCCCGGTCCGGGTCGGTGGCCAGGTAGACCTCGGCGGCTTTCTTCACCTCCTCAGCCAGTTCCTTCACCACCTGCTTTTTTTCTTTGGGCACCCGATAGGTGGGTTTGAAGTCGTTCTCTACGTCCACCGACATGGAAGAGCGCAGCAGGTCCCGGATGTGGCCCACCGAGGCGCGGACGGTATAGCCCTTACCCAGGAACCGGCCAACGGTCCGGGCCTTGGCGGGGGATTCCACGATGACCAGTCGGCCTTCCGGTTTGGGGGGCGGAGGCGGATCCATGCCCTCGTGGGCCGGCGTGGCGCCCATGCGGAAGAGCGTCGTCCCGCAGACCGGGCATGTGCCGCGCGTGGCCGGGCGGCCCCCGGCGGTAAAGACCGGCTCGGGGTCTTTCAATGGTCGTTTCTCTTTACAGCGGACACAGTAGGCATCCAGAGTCGTATGGGTGTGATCCGTCATTCGCCAAAAGCCTCCTCAAGAACAAGGTCGCAGGTCGCAGGGCGCAAAACCACGAGGACACAAATTTATACCCTTTGTGTGCCCTGTGTGACCTTTGTGGTAGCATTTTCCGACAATCGTTCAAACATCAGTACAGTGAGTTCGTAATCGGATAGATGCGGGTAGGCGCGGCGCAGGCGGGCCCGCACTGTATCCAGCCAGAGCGCCTGCAACGTCATCATAGTCCGGAGCCGTTGCGCGGGCGGCAGACGCATCAGCAGGCGAATCTGCTCCTCATCAGCGGGTCCCAGTTCTCTCATACCGTCTCCCTATCGCCCTTCTCCCTCACCCAGCGCGCGATGGCTTCCCGAAACAGCCGGAGGTCATCCAGGTTCTCTCTCAGGATGCGGTGGACCTCCCGGTTATCCACCTTCCAGTACAAATGGACCAGGAGATTCCGGAAGCGGGCCATGGCCTGGAGCCGCTCGCTCAGACCCTCGGGAAGGACACCCATCTCTTTCAGAACAGCAAAGCAATCGGCATAATCTCGGGGGGCTCGCCCGCCTCCCCGGGCAACCAGGTGCTGGCAGATGTCCAGCGCCGCCTCCGTTGCCACCACCAGCAGGTACTTGGCGCTCTCAGTATTGCGGTAGTCGGCCAGGAACTCCTCCTCCGGCAGGTCGCCCAAACGAGCCGCTCTCTCCTGAGCCTCCGCCATCCGCCCCAGAAGGTCCCGAATCCGCTCCAGGTTCCATTTCATCGGACCATTTCCTCAAAGTACCGCCGGGCGAAGGGGGCGAAGTCAAAATAAAGGTCCCACGTCCGTTCCACGAAATCCGCGTAGGCTTCCTCATCCCGTACCAGGAGGGGGCGCCCAAGGGTTACGTGGTAGCGGAATCCCGGCGGCGCGTCGTTGACCACCCGAACGTCTATCGGGAAGGGAGAAAGGGACGCCAGTTGGTCCGCCAGCCCGTTCTCCCGTTTCCAGTCCTCCTGGGCGGGCCATACCCCCCGGTCCACCACCAGGGCAATATCCAGGTCGCGAAACGGAAGCCCTTCGGCGGCGGAGCCGTAGAGGACGGCCGCGATCAGCCCTTCTACGGATGCCAGCGCTCTGGCGATTCGGGCCAGCAGGTCATCCCACGTTTCTGGCGAGGCCTCATAGCGGCGGAGTTCGTCCATCCCACTAAAGGACTCCGTTCCGTCCCATCTCCCGCAGCCGCTGCACCATCTCCCGGACGTCCTGCTCCCGCTCCACCGGGCAGATGAGCAGCGCGTCGTCCGTATCCACGATAATCATGTCCTCCAGACCGATGGTGGCGATCAGGCGGCGGCCACCGAAGATAATCATGTTGCGGGTTTCCAGGCCCACATGTTCGCCGACCACGACGTTCCCGTCGGCATCGGCCGGGAGAATCTCCCGCATGCTGGACCAATTGCCCACATCCGACCAGCCGATGTCCACCGGGATCACCACCACATCCCGGGCGCCTTCCATCACGCCGTAGTCAATGGATTGGGGCGAAAGTTCCGGCCAGAGGCGCGCCAGCGTCGGCTCGTAGGCGGGAGTGCCCAGCACCGCGTCGATCTGCATCAGGACGTCGTAGAGGTCCGGCATCTGACGGGCGAATTCGTCCATGATCCGGTCCACTCGCCAGATGAACATGCCGCTGTTCCAGGTATAGAGGCCGGATTCCACCATCCGGAACGCTGTCTCTGCAGAGGGCTTCTCGGTGAAGCGGAGGGCGCGGAAGACGGCGAATCCATCCACCTCGTAGAGTTGCTCCCCCTGCTGGATGTAGCCGAAGCCGGTGGAGGGGAAAGACGGGGTAATACCCAGGGTGACCAGATGCCCCTTCTCAGCGACCTGGGCAGCCGCGGTCAGCGCCCGGCGGAACGTCTCCACGTCCCGGATGAAGTGGTCGGCGGTGAGGACAACCATCACAGCCTGGGGGTCGCGGCGGCGCAGGTGGACGGCGCCCAGGCCGATAGCGGGGGCCGTCCCCTGGCCCACCGGCTCCAGCAGGAAGTTCTGCCGGGGAAGTTCCGGCGCCTGGAGGAGGAGCGATTCCAGGTGCTCCTCCCCGGTTACCACAAAAATCTCCTCGGGCTGAAAGAGTGGCGCAATGCGGTCCACCGCGTGCTCAAACATGGTGCGGTCGCCCACCAGGGTGAGGGCCTGTTTGGGGCGGGCATGGCGGCTGAGTGGCCACAGCCGCGTCCCGCCGCCGCCCGCCATAATCAGCGCGTAGCAGGAACTCATGGGCCTCCTTCCTTATGACGACTGACCATGGTCTGTCGTCTGTGGTTTGTTATCTGGGTCTGTTGTCTGTGGTCATACTGCCACATACTTCATCCCGCCCACCTGCCGGACCATCCCCTTCAGTTCCATCAGCGTCAGCGTGCTGGTTACCTGAGCCACCGGCAGGCCGACCGCGCGGGTCAGGTCGTCCACGTGGAGGGGCTCCGCGCTCAGGTGGGCCAGAAGCAACGCCTCCGTTTCGGTCGCGGGCAGGGCCTGGCGGGCCTCCTTCTGCTCGGCGACCATCGTCAGGTTCAATTCCTGGAGAATGTCGGCCGCGTCCAGGACCGGTTTGGCGCCGTCCTGGATGAGGCGATTGGTGCCCGCACAACCGGCGGAGAGAATAGAGCCGGGGACGGCGAAGACGTCCCGGCCCTGCTCGGCGGCATAGTCGGCGGTAATGAGCGCTCCGCTATCCCGCCCGGCTTCGGTGATGAGGACGCCCAGGCTCAGCCCGCTGATGATGCGGTTGCGCGGGGGGAAATTCCCCGGCTCCGGCGGAGTGCCCGGCGGATATTCGGTAACCAGCGCGCCCTGGGTGGCGATGCGGCGCGCCAGTTCCCGGTGCTCCGGTGGATAGACCCGGTCAATCCCACAGCCCAGGACGGCGATCGTGCGTCCTCCGGCCTCCAGCGCGGTCTGGTGGGCCACCGCATCTATCCCCCGTGCCAGCCCGCTGACGATGGTAACGCCGCTCTGGGCCAGGACCGCCACCAGCCGCCGGGTAACCTCCCGTCCGTAGGTGCTGGCGCGGCGGGTGCCCACCACCGCCACCGCCCAGGCATCCTCTGGCTTCAGTTCTCCCCGGACGTAGAGGATGGGGGGTGGATCGGGAATCTCCGCCAAGAGTCGGGGGTACTCCTCGTCCTCCCAGGTGAGGATGTGCGCGCCCATAGCCATCACCCGCCGCAGTTCCTGGTCCAGGTCCATCCGCGCGCGGGTCTCCAACAGATTTTCCAGCGACCGGCGGTCCAGGCCCACCCGGCAGAGCGCCTCCGCTGGCGCATGCCAAGCCCGCTCCACATCGCCGAAGGCGTCGATCAGCATGCGCAGGCGAGCCGGGCCGATGCCCCGCACCCGGTTGAACCCAACGTAATAGCGCTCCCGGCCGGCCATTATTCCTCACAACCAGACGCAGAGGCACCAAGAAGGTTTGAATTTATATCTTTGCGTCTTTGGGTCGTTGTGTGATTTTCGTCCTCCAGCAACCCCGGCATTGGGAAAATGACCATGCGGCGGGCGGTCAGGTCCAGTTCGCGCACCACGTCTTCCACCGCCGGGATGAGCACCTCCCCGCGCGGCCCCTGGACGACGTAGACATCGTTGGCGCCCGTCTCTATCACCTCCATCACCCGGCCCAGGCATTCTCCTGCCTCGGTGAAGACCTCCAGGCCAACGACCTGGAAGTAGTAGTATTCTCCTTCCTCCAGGGGGACGGCGTCTTCCAGGGGAATCTGGACCAGCAGGCCGCGCAGGGTCTCGGCGGCGTTGCGGTTGTCGCAGCCTGCGAGTTTGATCAGCGCGGCTCCCTGGTGAAATCGGATGGACTCCACCGGATAGGGCTGGGCCTGCGGGCCCAGGTAGAAGACCCGGTGGAGAGAGAGCCGCTCCGGGTAGCCGGTGAGGATTTCCATGCGCACTTCGCCCCGGACGCCGTGGGGGCGAAGGATGCGGCCAACGGTCAAGAAGCGGGGCTCAGCCGGCCGAGGCGGCGGCCCTGAGCCCCGCGTGGTTTTGGGCTCTCCCCTGGAAGAACGGGTTCGTGGACCGTCAGACGATTTCCAGGGTAACCCGCTTTCCCTGTTTGGCGGCGAGCACACGAACGAGGGTACGAATCGCATTGGCGGTTCGCCCGTCCTTGCCGATGATGCGCCCCATATCCTCCGGGGCGACCCGTAGTTCCAGAACGAGCGCGGCCTCTCCCTCAATCTCGGAGACCTGTACCTGTTGCGGCTTATCAGCCAACGCCTTGGCAATGTACTCAACCAAGTCTTTCATGGCGGACATGGACGGACCTCCTGATGGTGGTGAACGGGCCGTTTATGGAGATGAGGTTCCAGATGGGAACAGGTCTCTCGGCTTCTCCCCCTTCCCCTCGGCTATCATGCGGGCATCGGGATCCCCCCGCCCCGGTCCGCTGGCCCGGATAGCCAGAGTGAGGCCGTGCCCGGAAGAACAAAGGGTCAGGCGGCCGCCTCCGCGACCAATGCTTCCAGGGGTTCTCCTGCCTTCAGTCGGGCGAACCGGGCCAACGTTCCCCTCTTTTCCAGCAGGCGGGCCACCGCGTCCGTCGGCTGAGCACCCACGCTCAGCCAGTAGAGCGCCCGCTCTTCATGGATCTGAACCGTTTCCGGGTCCGTACGGGGATTATAAAAGCCGATGGCTTCAATATATGCTCCGTCCCGGGGAGCCCGGGCATCCGTTACTACAATCCGATAACTGGGTTGCCCCTTAGCGCCGACACGTCGCAATCGGATTTTGACCATGCTCCTCCTGAGAGTCGGTGAATTCGTATTGGGTAGGCTGGTATCTGGGATATTGGGTTATGCGCATCCGATCAAGCATTCGCTTTTCTGGCTTTCTCGGGAAAACCCTCACAATCTACAGGGGGTGAGGGCATTCCTTCCCCGCGCCGGCCACTGTCGGGGAGTTTTGCTCCCCTTATCCTCCCTACCCCCTGCTTCTCCGAACCGGAGCACCCTTTCCGGCTTCCCTGCAACGGGGGAGAGGCGGGGGGGGGGGGGGGGGGGGGTTGGGCCCCCCCCCCAACCCCCACCCCCCCAACCCCCAGCCCCGTTCTTTCCCTACGCCGCGTCCCGGTAGATTTCTATCAGTCTCTCCAATATGGTCTTCCAGTCGTGACGGGCCTCCACATATCGCCGTCCGGCAGTGCCCAGCCCCTCCGCCCGGGCCGGGTCTCCCAGCACGTGTAGGACGTGGTGGGCGAACTCCTCCGCTGTATCGGCAACCAGCAGGTCTTCCCCCGGCCGGGCCTCCAGGCCCTTCGCCGCCGCGCGAGTGCAGATGACGGGGGTCCCCATCGCCATCGCTTCCAGCACTTTATTCTGAATCCCCACCGCATAAGGAATGGGACAGACTGCTACTGCCGCACGGGCGTGGAATCCACGATGCCCTCCTCCAGAAATGAAGCGTCGTCTCGCAAACTGTTAGGTTCGGCTACTCGCACCTCGGATAGTCATAGTCATAG
>JANXCY010000003.1 GCA_025060135.1 Anaerolineae bacterium
CTTTTTTTTTGCTAAAATACCCACAAACAATATATACTGATTGGGCAGTCGGTACCGTTGGCGGAGATCGTCCAATTGAGCGGGGTCAGACAGGGGTTTGAATCGCTCATGAGGTGCCCAATACACCACTTCTATTTTTTCTTGAGGAACACCGTAAAATTTCTGCACATCGCGCGCTGTATCATATGAGACCACTACCACTTGAGCAGCCTTACGAATTGTGACAGGCTCAATTAGTTTCCAGTATAGCACATCCAGCCAACTATGCTGGCTTGCAAGGTATAGAGTGGTAAGATCATGTACAGTTACTATATAAGGACAGGTGAGACCCCAAACCCCCAAATTCTTTGTAAAATGGACAAGACCGGCCTGTTCTCTGCGAACCAGAATCGGCAACCTGCACTGGAGTCGTAACCGCGCATAGAAACGGCCCATCTCCTGAATCACATGCTGTTGCACATTTGGATACCTGGCCCATAGGGGTTCATACTGATTTGATAATACAAAAAACAGGGTGGTTTGATCCAAGCGGAATATATGCTCAAGAAGTGTCCGAATGGCTGTCCGTCCGCCTCCAGTCTGGTGAGTTCCTAAAGCCTCAATAATGATTTTATTCGTCATCGGGCTTCAGAAGTATCCAATTGATATTAGGTACGAGAAAAAAGAAAACTCGTGAGAAAGAAACAAGAACATTCTTCAAGAATCTACGCCTTAACGGCAGGGGTATGCCAAACTGCTCCGGTCTACTGAATAAAAGCACTGTACAATCATATATACGAAACCGTCTCCACAAACAGCGAAGTCGCCAATACGTTAAGGGGCGAATCTCAAACTGTCCTTTCTCTCCAAATATATGCAAGTATAGTGATGCGACCTTAGGCGGAAGCCAGTGTAAAAAAGGCAGCCCATAATGAGGCTCAATCGGCCATAGCTTATTCGGACCGCTAAAGAAACACAACCCTCCCGGTTTTAATACTCGCCACACTTCTTCTGGCAAATTCTCTGCCTGCGTGAGATGCTCATACACCTGAGTACAAACTATTACATCAAAGGAATTGTCGGGAAATGGTAAACGAACGCCATCCGCTTGCAGAAAAGCGAGTGCAGATACCCTTGACCTCTCATGAGCCTGATGTATGGGAGCAAAGAGATAATCCAGTGCGATGACTTTTCTCAGTGAATTGGCAAGGTACCGAGCGATCTCACCATCGCCACAACCCAAGTCTAAACACCATAACTGGTTTAGATTAGCGCCCTGCACAAACTCCGAGATTACGAAGTGCACCTTTAGAGCCTTTTGGCATCTGGGCGCAAATTGCCTGCGGATCATTAATTCTCACCTTTTTCAGCCCATATCCAGTAAAAACCATGACAGCCCTTTACATGCAGAGCATCCCACCGAGCGACTATTTTGACAATAGGTTGTACCAGACTGGGAGCAAATACCCATAATAAACGTAGAATTAAGTAACAAAATCGGTACGCAGGAGCATTCCATTCCAGTAAAATTGTGTTTTTTGCGCGTCCTTCGCTCATTATCTTAAGTAGCTCTTCCTTCGTGAAACCACGACGCCAGTAGTGTCCCCATAAATTGCTAATCCACCCAGTCAGAAAGGGGGGAAACAACCGGATGTCAACACTTGGTGTACTGAGAAATATCTTTCCTCCGGGGTGGACAACCCGCAGCATCTCGTTTACCAGTTTTTGAGCATGTGGCATGTGCTCAATTACATCTGTCGCAATCACTTGGTCAAAACAACCAGAACAAAAAGGCAAGTGATTCCCGTCAGCCTGCACTATTACGGCAGGCCCCCGCGAATGCTGTGGGCTGAGATCAACCCCCACACACAATTCACTCTCAGCAAGACTCAGCAAAATACCATCGTGCGTTCCAATATCAAGCACTCGCCTGCCCCGGAACTGCACTCCGGAAGCAAGAAGACTACACATCCGATAATAGCTACCCAATCTCATAATGGAGTGACCATCTCTCTAAAAAGAATCTCCAGGCTTAAAGCTACCCTGTGCCAATTAAAGCGAGACTCTACGGACTGGCGCGCTGCTCGACCGAGTCTTGACCTCAATACCTTATCTTTAAGCAATAATACAACGGCTGCGCTTAGCGCGTAGGGATCGCCCGGGGGACACAACAATCCATTCTCTCCGTCTCTTATAACTAACTCAACGCCTCCCACTTTGGTAGCCACCACGGGCTTGCCCACAGCCATAGCCTCCAGCAAAACCGTGGGAAGACCATCCAGATTGCCGCTCATATCTGGCACGGAGGGGACTACAACAATATCGGCCATATTCAGAAAGGCTGGAACCTTGTCCCAGGGTATCTGACCAGGCAAATGAAATGAACGCTCTATTCCCAGCTTTTTTGCGATTTGGAACAATTCATCCCGTTGGATACCGTCCCCCCCAATAACCAAGTGGACGTCTTTAAAAGAACGTAGTATTAAGGGCAGTGCCTGCACCAAAACATCAAAACCCTTCTTTGGCACCATACGGCCTAAAGCCGCAATTACTATATCATCGCTCTTCAGACCTAATACACTGCGATCAAAAGGAGTAACCCCGGGATGAAATCGCGCAGGATCAGCCCCCCATACAATCAAATGCACTTTCTCTGGACAGGCCCCTAGGCAAATTGCACTTGAACGGAGATACTCACTACATGCAGTGATTACAGCAGCCTGCTTAAATATCCAGCGGGCTACTCCTCCCAGAACCCAATGTCGCTGAGCAATAAATATATCTGAACCGTGCAAACTGACAGCTAATGGGATGCGTAATATCAAGGCTACTAACGCTCCTGCCAGTCCATTGGGGAGCACCCAGTGCACGTGAATGATATCAGCCTTCTGTCGCCAAGCAACCCGTAATGTGGCCCAAAACTCGGCGATTAGAAAAAGGGGCAATAGAAGAAAAATGCCTCGCCTGAGATGCATGTCTCCAACCAGAGATCGGGCGTGGCCTATGATGTGCCACTGTTTCACCGGGACATAGCGGAAACGATGGACAGGTACAACTTGGTTCGGCTGGTTGCAGACTAATGGGTCGTAAGGAGCTATAACTTCAATCTGGTGTCCCAGTTGAGCTAAGTGCTGGCATATAGATTGCACGAAAGGCGCTGCTCCGTCTCCAGGGAATCTGGGATATGAACTGGTGACAACCGTAATCCGCATCCTACATCTTCAACCAAACGGCAATAGTCCCTTTGTCATTGCATTCTACTACGCTCCCCCATCTCTGTCAACCCGCCGCAACTTGCCATCTCCGCGCCGGGGCCTATAATACACGGCGACTGGAAAAATCCGCGTCCGATTCGGATAAGGCTTTAAATCTCTGCGCTCTCTGCGTCCTTTGCGGTTAGAGAAAGATGACGCTGGTCTACCTGGCGGTCGCGTGGCTCGCGGGCATCGTTCTGGCAGAGGCCCTCCGTCCCCCCTGGCAGGTCCTGCTTCTTCTCGGGCTCGCCACCATTATCGGCTGGGCCGGCTGGCGGGAGCGTCCCCTCGTCCGCTCCGTCTGTGTCCTTCTTCTGGTCGCCGTTTTGGGGGCGGGACGGCTGCTCTGGGCCCTCCCCCGTCTCCCCCCGAACGCCCTGGCCCACTACAACGACATCGGCCCCGTCCTGATAGAAGGGACGGTCGCCGCGGCGCCGGATGAACGGGATACCCACACCCGCCTGCGCCTGCAGGCCGAACGGCTCATGCTCCCCGATGGACAACAGCTCCCTGTACAGGGAATGGCCCTGGTCTACCTCCCCCGTTATCCGACCTTCTCCTATGGCGACCGGCTGCTGGTGGGCGGTCTCCTGGAAACCCCGCCGGAGTTCGCCGGTTTCTCCTACCGCGAATACCTGGCCCGCCAGGGGGTCTTTTCCCTTGTCCGGAGAGCCCAGGCTATCGTGGTGGGAAGGGGAGCGGTCAACCCCCTGCAGGCCCTTCTGCTCACTTTCCGACAGCGTGCCCAGGAAGTCATCGGCCGTATCCTCCACGAACCGGCCGCGTCCCTCCTGACCGGCATCCTCCTGGGCGTGGAAGGGGGCATCCCGAAGGACGTCCGCGACGCCTTCGCCGCCACCGGCACGGCCCACATCGTCGCCATCAGTGGCTTCAATATCGCCATTATCAGCGGTCTCTTTTTCCGGCTCTTCCGCCGCTGGCTGGGGCCTCGGCGCGCCGTCTGGCCTTCCATCACGGGTGTCGTCCTCTACACTCTCCTGGTCGGGGCATCGGCGTCGGTGGTGCGGGCCGCCATCATGGGGATTCTCTACCTGCTGGGACGACACCTGGGGCGCTCCACCTATGTCCCGGCCTCCCTGGCCGCCGCCGCGATCGGGATGACGCTTCTGAACCCCATGGTCCTCTGGGACGTGGGCTTCCAGTTGAGTTTCGCTGCCACCCTGGGCCTGGTGCTCTACGTGGACCGGCTGGAATGCGGGGCGATCCGGCTCCTGGCCCGCGCGGTCTCCGAAGAGCGGGCCCGCCAGGCCATGGGCTTTCTCTCCGATGCCCTGCTGGTCACCCTGGCCGCGCAGATCGCCACTTTGCCGCTCACCCTCTACTACTTCCGCCGTCTCTCCCTCGTCTCCCTCCTGGCCAACTTCCTGATCCTTCCGGCGCAGCCGGGAGTGATGGTCTGGGGAGGGCTGGCGACGCTGGCCGGGATGCTCTGGCCCTCTCTGGGCGAGGTCCTGGGCTGGGTGGCCTGGCTTTTTCTGACCTACACCATAGAGATCGTCCGGTGGGCGGCGGGGATCCCCTACGCGTGGGTGGACGTGGGCCGGATGACGGCGGCGGGGACGTGGGCCCTCTACGGCCTGATCGGCGCCCTCACCGCCTGGGCGGACCCCCGGATACGGGCCCGGGTGCGGGGCCTCTGGGCCAGCCTGACGGGGCGCGTGAGCGACCGTCTCCTCCTGAGCGCGGCCGCGCTGTTGCTCCTGCTGGCCGTTGCTGCCCGCCTCTCTATGCCCGACGGCCGATTGCATGTGGTCTTTCTGGACGTTACCGGCGGGGATGCGATCTTCATCCGCACCCCTTCGGGGCGGCAGGTACTGGTCGGTGGCGCCCCGGGCACGACGGAACTCCTCTCCGCCCTGGGCCGCCGGATGCCCTTCTGGGACCACGAACTGGAAGTGGTCGTTCTCCCCCGGCCCGCCGAAGACGTCCTTCCGGGCCTGATCGCGGTTCTGGAGCGGTATCCGGTCCACCATCTGATTGCCCGGGATGAGGGTTGTGCAGGCGCCCTCTGCGAGCGCTGGCGGGAAGTGGCCGCGAAGGCTGCGCGGGAGGTCTGGCGGGGGGAGCGGGGCCTGCAGTTAACGCTGGATGAAGGGCTCCTGCTCACCGTTCTCCATCCCGGCCCCTCTTTGCCAGCCGGGTCTTCCAGCAGCGTGGTGGTCCGGCTGGACTACGGGTCCGTCTGCTTTCTGTTGACCGGGAATCTGCGGGAGGCGGAGCAGGAGGCGATGGTGGAAGCGGGAGCGTGGCTGAACTGCGATGTTCTGAAAGCACCCCACCATAAGGGGACTGCCGCCCTGACGGACCGGTTTCTCGGCCTGGTGGGTCCGGAAGTCGTGGTAGTTCCAGCGGACGACCCGGCGACTTTCTGGCGCCAGACGAAGGACCGGCGTCTGGATGAGGGATCGGTCTACCGGATAGCAGAGCGGGGAACGGTGGAAATCATCAGCGATGGGGGCCGGTACCAGATAGAGACGGAGAGATAGCCCCACTGCGAAGGCATTCATAGTCAGCCACAAGGCGCAGCAAAGTGGCGCTCAGACGGCCCTTCACTTCGCTGCGTGCCTCATTACAAATGGATTTCCAGAAACTCTCTTGAGAAAAATCTGCGCACACTCCTGTCTACCCATCAGGACTTACGCAGTTCCGTAGCACAGGCCGCCAGGCCTGTCCGACGCAGGCGAAACAGCCCAATTTGCTGCTGCTGATTGGAAATCAGCCTTCCTGGGCGCTCTTGCGCCGTACGCCAACCTCCGTTGAAGCTTTCTCAGGACGGCGCGGGCCGAACCTGTTGCGAGCGGAGAGAAGCAACCTGGCTGAAGGCTCAGGAAGGACGCCTTCAGTCGGTGCCAATGGCGGAAGCCAAAATGTGAGCACCATTGGGCGAAACAGTCTGCGCTACGCACAAATCGCCCGCACTCATTCATCATGAAGTACACAACTCCTGTATCTGCTTCCTACGGCCCGACCGTGATATAGTCCCGGATGGCCGCAAAGATTCCCTCCCCGATACCCGGGACCTGCATCAAGTCTTCCAGGGTCTGGAAGGGGCCGTACATCTCCCGGTAGGCGACGATGCGCTGGGCCAGGGCCGGGCCCACGCGCGGGAGTTTCTGGAGTTCTTCGGCGGTCGCGGTGTTGATGTTGATGAGCGGTTGGGCGGACGCAGGGGAGGCAGGAACCCCCTCGGAGATGGTCGGGACCGGGTGTTCCTCCCCCCGGCGGGGGACGTGGATGTGCTGCTGGTCTTGCAGTTCGCGCGCCAGGTTGATCCGGTCCAGGTCGGCGTCGGGAGCGGGGCCTCCGGCGGCCTGGACGGCATCCCGCACCAGGCTCCCGGGCGGGAGCAGGTAGACATCCGGCGCCTGGACGGCTCCGGAGACGTAGACCCGCAGGGGCGCCGGGGTTGGCGTCGGCGTGGGGGTTGGGGTGGGGTCGGGAGTGGTCACGGTGATGGGCGGGTTGCGGGGATGAGGAGTGAAATAACCGATCAGCGCGCCGGCGAGCAGGCTGAGGACTGAACAGAACACCAGCAAACTGCGGGAAGGACCAGATGCCCCCATCGCGCTTTTCCTCCTCGCTATGAGGGTTGCCCCGAAACAAGGACATCAAATATGCCTGACCACCTGAGTGCTCGGGCGTTATTCTCCCAGTTCGTATATTCTCACCACTGGCCCCCCACGTAGGTTTGAAGGGCGGAATTCCTGCAGAAGTTTTGCCCTGGCGAACAGCGCTTGGTAGAACTCCACCTCAGTTTTGCACCGGTCCGGCTCAGCCAGATACCGCCTATATACAGCGCTGCTGAGCACGAGATACCGATAACCCTCGCGGTAATAATCCTCCAACGTCCGTCCGGTAGCCAGCGAAAATTGCTCAAACACTATGTAATCTGTACCTCCCAGAGGCGCAGCGTATGCCTCTTGAGCAATCCGACTTCCAGGGGGGATATTTGCCAGTATCCATTCGCGAGCGAGAACTCGGGTGGTGGGATTCAAGCCCTGGATCCCGATGAGCGCCGTACGTCCCAGCGGCCAGGCTGATGCCAACAGCACCAATCCTGCAAGAGCCGCTCTCCCTGACAGGATTGGGAATGACAAAAATGCAGCGATTCTATCCAGGGCATGCGCAGCAAACAATACAAGAACAGGGATAATCGGAATAATCCAGCGATGCCAGTGCAAAGGAGACAGACTGATCCCTCCCAGAAATATGCCCACGAAGCCCACTAATAGAATCCGCTTGGGTCGGGGTTTCCAGAGGGTACTAAGAAGTCCAACGGCTGCCAATAGCACATTAGGCCAGGTCATCGCGCTAGGCATCGCTTGCGAGATATAAAACCACAGGTTGCCCATAGGAGATAAACCGTCGGCACCCAGATGGGTACTCCTCGCTTCCACCTTCAGGCTCTGCATCGCGGTGCCGAAGTCCAGAAAGAAATACGGAGTGGAAATAGCAAATCCAAACACAATTGCAGCGAATCCTGCGCATATGGACAGCAACAAGGGACCTTGACTGCTCTTGGAGAATCGGTGCTTCCAAAATATCAGGCTGTCCATTGCCAGTAAGACGACGGCCAGGGCAATCATAAAATAGCGTGTGGCAACTGCCAGTCCGATGGCGAGGCCAGTAACGATATGCCAGGCCATCCTGGGCCGATCATATAACTTCATGCCCAGCCAGAGGCTCAGGAGGCCATAAAATGTAGCCGCGCTATCTGTGCGCACCAGCCGGGCATGAGCAACAGCCAGGGGCGAAAGCACGAATAGCCAAGCACCGATCAACCCAACGCGTCTCCCAAACACCTCCTTGCCCAGCCTGTAAACCAGCGGCACGCTGATAACTGCATATATGATGGTTAACAACCTGCCCAACAGATAGAACTCGTTCGGATTGGCTTCAAATGCGACTCGCAAGTTGGGGTCGGGATGGAAGAACATACCGCGATGAGTCGCAGCAAACCAAACCCGAAATAGAACAGCAAGTGGGTATATAACCGTTGAACCAGGGTTGCCAAACCAGTGAGGATTCCAGTCACCTGAAGAGGTTATGTTGATAGCAGCCCGAACAAAAATGGGTTCATCTACTTCAGGAGTGTACGGGAGGTTCTGACGAATGCCAACAGTATGAAGCACGAAAGAGATGCCGACGGCCAGCACTAATATCCAGCAGGTACTATTCCATTTTCCTCTGATTTTAGCCATATGAACTCCCTTCCTCCTCAATGTTCCGATGCGGCCCTTTCGGATAAACCGGGCTGATCACCCTGAGTGCTTTTCCCTGCCTGCTCCAATTCTCCCTTTCTCACCCGATACAGAATCTCCTCCAGCATCTTCCGGTTCATCTGGATCAGGTCGGCCATCAGGCCGATGAGGCAGACCTGAAAGCCCACAATGATCAGGATGGCCGCCAGGATGAGGGACTGGACGTGTCCCGCCCCCCGGCTCTGGAGAAAGAAGTACAGGAACCGCAGTCCCAGGGCCACCCCACCGGCGATCAGCGCGCCGCCGATGGTGGTGAAGACCCGCAGGGGCCGGTACATCGTGTAGAACCGGATGATGGTGACAGCGGAAAGGGCCAGAAAGGAGGGGATACTGCGGATCAGGCGGGACGGTCGGGTCTGCGGGTTGGTGCGCACCGGGACGTAGACGACGCGCATTTTGCGCGCCCCGGCCTGGATGAGGGTCTCCAGGGTGTAGGTGTAGTCGCCCAGGACAGTGAGGCGGAGGGCGGCCTCCCGGGTGAAGGCCCGGAAGCCACTGGTGGCATCGGGGATGGGGATGCCGGCGGCGCGCTCCACGACCCAACTCCCCCACTTCTGGAGGAGCCGCTTGAGGGGGGAGAAGTGCTCCAGTACAGCCACCCCCCGGTCGCCCACGACGATATCGGCCCGGCCCTCCAGGATGGGCTGGACCAGCCGGGCAATGTCTTCCCCCCGGTATTGATTATCGGCGTCGGTGTTCACGATGATGTCCGCGCCGAGGCGCAGCGCCGTCTCCAGGCCCACGGTGAAGGCCGTTGCCAGCCCCTGGTTCTGCTTCAGGCGGACGACGTGGTCCGCCCCTGCCTCCCGCGCGACCTCGGCCGTGCGGTCGGTGGAGCCGTCGTCCACCACCAGCACCTCTATACTATCCACCCCTGGCAGGGAACGGGGCAGGTCGTGGAGTGTCTGGGGAAGGGTAGCTTCTTCGTTATAGGCGGGAATCTGGATGACAAGTTTCAAGGCCGAAACGGCTCGGTGAAGAAATGGCAGACATCTGTTGGGGGAGATTGTACCATGAGCAGAAGTTCATGTCAAAGATGCCGATGTGGTGTTTCACCCCTGTCCACTCAAATGATATGATCGTGATAGAACACGATTGCTTTTCCGAAAACCCCGACTATGCTATAATAAACTTCATCGGAAAATAGACAGCGGATGAACGCGGACAGCGCGGATTTTTCCTTTTTTAATTTTAAATGCCAATCTGTTCCTTCGCGATTTCCGATAAGGCCTGATGTGTCGGATATGTTCGCCCGTTACCGAATTCGCCAGCGGGACTACCTGCTGAAAATCAGCCGGGTACTGACGGCCCAACTGGACCTGGATACCGTCTTGGCAGAAGTGCTGAAGGCCGCTATGGAGATGCTGGGCGGACAGGCGGCCCTGATCGCCGTCCGGGAAGCGGACGGTCGGTTTACCATTCAGGCCTCGCGGGGTCTCCCTTCCCGACTGCAAGAATACTTCTCCCTCCTGCTGGTGGACATTCCCAACCAGGTGGACCCGTTTCTCTTCTACATTCCCGACCTGGAAGCCAAATTGGCGGAGATTGCCCTGCGGACCGGTCTGCCCTTCAGCCAGGTGATTGCCCTCCCGATGCGCATCGGGCCGGAACTGATTGGGGTGCTTTACGTCATCCGCGCCTACGGAGTCGCCTTTACCCCAGACGACCGGCAGGTCCTGGCCAGTTTCGCCGACCAGGCCGCCATTGCGGTCCACAACGCTCAGTTGTACCAGCGATTGGCTCAGGAAAAGCGTCGCCTGGACGCCATCCTGGAATCCAGTGCCGACGGGGTGATGATCCTGGACCCGGGTCAGCGGATCATTGTCTTTAACCGGGCGCTGGCGGAGATGACTGGCTGGTCGGCTGCCGAGGCCATCGGCCGCCACCACGATGAAATTATCCAGTGGGCCCGACGGGATACCGAGATGGACCTGAGCCGGGCCACCGCTGGTGGCTGGCCCCTGGCCCAATCCCGGGGGAAAACTGTCCTTTATGTGGAAGGCGACCTGCGCCGGCGGAGCGGCGGCGTCCTCAGCGTGGGCATCACCTACGCCCCTCTCCTGGATCGGGAAGGGAAACTGGTCAACATCATCGCCAATGTGCGAGACATCACCCGCTTCCGGGAGGCGGACCGGCTCAAATCTACCTTCGTCTCCGTGGTCTCCCACGAGTTGAAAACACCGGTGGCGACCATCCTGGGATACGCGGAGACCTTGGCCCGCCCGGATGCTCAGTGGGACACGGAGACTGTCCGGGAACTGGCCGGGGTCATCCGGGAAGAAGCCCAGCGGCTGGACCGCCTGATTACGGACCTGTTAGACGCCTCCCGGATCCAGGCTGGAGCCCTGCCCCTGAAACGGGAAGAAGTAGACCTGGAGATGCTGGCCCACCGGGTGGTCCACCGATTCCAGTCCCAGACCGACCGCCACGACATCGCCGTCCGCTTCCCCTCGAATTTTCCCCTCGTAGTGGGAGACCCGCTGCGGCTGGAACAGGTCCTGAACAATCTGGTCTCCAACGCCATCAAATACTCTCCAGAGGGAGGACGCATCCGGATCCGGGGAGAGGCGCGGCCGGATGAAGTCATCGTATCGGTGAGCGACGAGGGGATTGGCATCCCGGCGACCGAGCAGGGGCGCATCTTTGACCCCTTTTACCGGGTGGATGAGACATCGGTCCGGCAGGCCGGGGGGGTCGGCCTGGGCCTCTACCTGGCCCGGGCAATTGTAGAGGCCCATGGGGGACGCATCTGGGTGGAAAGCGAGCCAGGGAAAGGGTCCACGTTCTCCTTCAGCCTCCCCCGCCCCTCCGCTGACCGCCTCCCGGTGCCCCGGACCGAGCCGCCGGGATGAGAGGCAGCGACCAGCACGGCCTTATAACCTTACTGTTTTCAGGAGGAAAATGGCTCAACAACTGATCGCCCGAGTAACCTGCCCTAATTGCCGGACTACCTTCGGCATCCCGATCGAACAGGTTCTGGATGTGGAGATAGACCCCTCGGCCAAAGCCCGACTGCTGGCCGGCCAGGTCAATCTGGCCATCTGTCCCACTTGCGGGTTCGCCAGTGTCCTGGAGGTCCCCTTCATCTACCATGACCCACGCAAGGAACTGGCGCTGGTCTATATGCCTATGGCGGCTGGCCGGACTGACATGGAGCGGCAGCAAGCCATCGGGGCTCTTTCCCGCGCAGTGATGAGCACGCTCCCACAGGAACAGCGGAAGAGTTATCTGATTAACCCCCAGGTCTTCCTTTCCTACGAAAGCCTGGTCAACCGGGTGCTGGAAGCCGACGGCATTACCCAGGAGATGATCCAGGCCCAGCGGGACCGGGCTGATCTTTTGAGGCGACTGCTGGAAGCGGCCACGCCCGAAGAGCGGATGGCGCTGGTCCGGGAAAACGAGGCGATGCTGGACGAGAACTTCTTCCGCATCCTCTCGCTGAACCTGGAGCAGGCCGATGCGCTGGGACGGGGCGAGGTCTTCCAGAAATTGATGGAGATTCGTACCCTGTTGCTGGAACAGACAGCGGTGGGCCGGAAACTGGCAGCCCGCTCCCGCGCGCTCCAGGCCCTGCAGGCGGAACCGACGCGGGAGAAACTGCTGGACCTGTTGGTAGAGACCGAAGACCCGGCCACCCGCGCGGTACTGGTTACCTTTGGACAGCCGCTGGTGGATTATCTCTTCTTCCAGAAACTGACCCAGCGTATAGAGAGCGCTACGGATGAGGGGGTCCGCCAACGGTTGGAGGCATTGCGGGAAGAGGTGATGGGGATTCGGGAACAGATCCGGGCCCAGGCCCGGGAGGAAGTGCAGACCAAACGCCATCTGCTGCGCGACCTGCTGACCTCGGAACAGCCGGAATTGCTGGCCCGCCGCCGCCTGGTGGAACTGGATGACCTTTTCCTGAGTGTCTTGGCCTCCGAGATAGAGAGCGCCCAGCAGGCCGGCGACCGGGAAACTCTCTCCCGTTTGCAGGAGGTCTGGCAACTGGTGATGCGCTTGCTCCAGGAGCAGGTCCCGCCGGAACTGCTGTTGCTGACCCAACTGATGGAGGCGCCGGACGAGGAAACGATGCGGCAGGTCCTGGAGAACAACGCCCGGTTACTCAACTCCTCCTTCCTGGCCCTCCTGGAACGGGTGGAGCAAGATATGCGGGGTCGGGGAGAAGAGGAGGTGGCCCGGAAAGCGGCCCGCGCCCTGGAACTGGCCCGGACGATAACGCCTGCCCAGCCGGAGGAAAAGCGCCCGCCTCAACGCCCCAGCGGTCTGGTGATGGTGAGGGGGTAAATCGTTGCGGGGGGGGGCCCCCAGGGGGGCCCCCCCACACCAGCCCCACCCCGGGTTGGGGCCCCGGTTTTGGGGGGTTTCGGCGGCGGCCGCCCTTGGGGCGCCCGCCGCAACATCTCCCATCCCGGTTACGGCAGCCGTTGGATGCGGAATGCCTGCTCTGCAGAGAAAGGCGTCGTGCAGAGAGGCTCCCCGTCCTGGACCACGGTTACCTGACGGCTCCGGACACTGGTTACCCACACCTGATTCGCCACTGGATCCAGCGCGATCCCCTCCAGTGGGTACGCGGGCAGATCCAGCGGCACCGGCGTCGGTGTGCCCATCTCCCAGACCGGAATGAGCAGGACCTGATTCTGTCCCCCGTCCTCCTCAGAAGTTACCGTCCACAGGTGGCCGTGAGTGCCAAGGTGGGGATTGACGGCGATCACCCGCAGCCGCACCCGGGAGCCATCGCCCCGCTTCACGTCCATCGCTCCCACAATCGTATCCGTTGCCCCGTTTATCAGCGCGATGCGACCCTGGGAGATGCCGGTAACGTAGATACGATTACGCACCGGGTCCACGGCCACGCCGTAGGCGTCCAGCAATGCCAGCGGGCACTGTCCTGGTCCGGCCTGAATCGTCCGGGTGGTGTGGTTGGTGCCGTCTATGACCACCACACCCCGATACGGCGCGTGGTCCGCTACGTAGATTTTGTTGGTGACGGTGTTGACCGCCATGTGCGCCGGTTCGCCGAACCCGGTCAACGTGGCGAGGAGGGTCAGATTGGCGGCGTCGTAGACTCCCACCGTCCCGCTAAGGTAATTGCTCACGTAGACCCGGCCCGTGCGCGGGTTATATACCACCCCGTGCGGGGAGCCGCCTGCCGGGAGTGTCGCCAGCACTCTGTAGGTAGTCCCATCCAGCACCCGGACATGCCCTGGCCCTCCGTCCCGCGTCGTTACCCAGATACGGTTGCGGTCCGGGTCGTAGGCAATGCCGTGCGTGGCGGTGAAGGCGCGAATGTCGGTGATCACGGTGTGGTGGGTCATGTGGACGACCTGCACCCCGTGGTCGTGGGCGATGAAGGCCCGGCGGCCCGCTACGTCCATCGCCACGCCGTAGGGAGAAGGGCCAGTGGGGAGGGCAGCCACCCACCGGGGCGCACAGAAGGGCGGTGGCGGCAGTTCCCCTCCTCCCCCGCAGAGGGGCTCCCCGTCCTGGACGACAGTTACCTGCCCGCTCCGGACACTGGTTACCCAGACCCGGTCCGTCGTCGGGTCCAGGGCGATCCCGTCCAGCGGGAACGACGGCAGGTCCAGTGCCACCGGCGTCGGCGTGCCCATGGGCCAGATTGGGATCAGCAGGACCTGATTCTGCCCCCCGTCCTCCTCCGAGGTAACCACAAACAGGTGGCCGTAAGTTCCCATGTCGGGGTTGGCGACGATCACCCGCAGCGGCACCCGGAAGCCGCCTTCTCGCTGGATGTCCATCGCGCCCACGATCGTATCCGTCCCCCCGTCAATCAGCACGATGCGGCCCTGAGAGATACCGGTGGCGTAGACCCGGTTGCGCGTCTCGTCCACCGCCACGCCGTAGGCGTCCAGCAATGCCAGCGGCCACTGTCCTGGTCCGGCCTGAATCGTCCGGGTGGTGTGGTTGGTGCCGTCTATGACCACCACACCCCGATAGGGCCCGTGGTCCGCCACGTAGATTTTGTTGGTAACGGCGTTCACCGCGATGTGGGCCGGATCGTCAAAGCCAGCCAGAGTGGTAATGAGCGTAGGGGAGACGGCATTGTAGACGCTTACCGTCCCGTCATCAAAGTTGCTCACATACACGCGGTCCGTGGTGGAGTTATAGGCCACCGAATGCACGCCCTTGCCTGCCTGGAGCGTCGCCAGCCGCGCGTACGTGTTCCCGTCCAGCACCTGCACGCGCCCGGGAGTGGCGTCCCGCGTCGCCACCCAGATGCGGTTGCGCTCCGGGTCGTAGGCAATGCCGAAGGCATAGGGCACAGAACGAACGTCCGTAATCACGGTGTGGTTCACTGTATCTATCACCCGCACTCCCTGCTGATGGGCGATGAAGGCCCGACGGCCCGCCGGGTCTATCGCCACGGCGGAGGGGTAGGGCCCGGCGTCCAGCGTGGCGACCCGCTGGGGCGCGCAGAAGGGTGTGGGCGGCCACGACCGCATCACCAGAGGCAGATAGACCGGCCCGACGGCGAAGAAGCGGATGGTGGCAGTGCCGGAGACGGAGTCGGCGGTGCCCGTTATCCTCACCGTCCCGGTGACGGTGGAAGAGACCAAGGTCTGGGCCACGCCGCCCCGGGTCGTGTCGGTAACCGGAGCGACTGTTCCGGGCGGGCTGACGGCGAAGGTGACCACTGTCCCGTTCTGCACCAGGTTTCCAAAGCAATCATTCACGGTGGCGCGGACCTCCACTGGAGTGCTCACCCGCGCTACGGACGGAGCGGCCAGGGTCAACGAGCAGGGCGGGCCCGGCTCCACCATCAACGCCCGGAAGGACGTGCTCATACAGCCGGTGGCGGCGATGGCGGTTACGTTGGCGATAACGCCACCCGTGCGGGTGTAGACGTGGGTGGTGGACGGAACCGAGGTACGGGCAGTAACGCCGTCCCCAAAATCCCAGAGCCACTGCTGCCCACCGGTGCCGATGTCCCAGAAACCAGTGGGGACACCCACTCGCGTGGGGCTGGGGACGATGAGAAGGTTGGGCGAGGGGAGGGAATGGACGGTCACCGTAGCCGTGGCCACGTCAGTGCCGCAGGGGCCGGTGGCGGTCAGGACGGCGGTGTAGGTGCCCGGGCTGGCGTAGAGATGAGTCGGGTGGGTCTCGGTAACGACGGGGGAGCCATCGCCGAAGTTCCACTGATATGAGGTCGCATTCTGGCTGAGATTATGGAAGCCAACCAGGCGGCCGTAGCAGACCGGCGCGGTGTGGGTGAAGGCAGCAGTGGTGCGGACGACGGTCAGGCTGTGCTCCCAGAGGGGCACATGGGGCAGTACCTCCGGGCTGGTGAAGCGGTAGGTGGTGGTCAGCCGGGTACCCTCAGGCGTACCTGGTGCGATGGTAGCCGCGAAAGTCCGGGTAAGGGCGTTCCCGCCGGAGGCCTGCAGAACCGTTGGGATGGTCCAGGTGAGGGTCGGAGAGACCCAAACGCCGCCGTCGGAGACCGTCCCCGGGTCCACCATCAGCGCGGGGGGCATCCCACCGGTCAGGGTGAAGGGAATGCTTGTCGCCACGCCGCCGGGGTTGGTGACGATGAGGGTGTAGGTAATCCGCCCGCCCGCGCAGACCAGCCCGGCCGTCCCCACCGCCAGGCCGAAATCCGGCGCCCGGATGATGGTGGTAACCGGCGATGTTTCGCAAAAGGCGCGCGGCGTCTCGTCTACCGTCCCGCTGAAGCAGTAGGCGGCGTTGACGATGGCGGTGCGGTCCCGGAAGGGCGGAATGAAGCGGACGCTGTACGCTCCTACCAGAGACTGGGAGTCCGAGAGGATACGTCTGGATGTATAGGTTACGGCTGTGCTGCCTGCGACCAGAGTGGCTGCCCAGTCGGGCCCGGTGGTCCCGCTTTCCAGTGTACCGCCCGGTGGGAGGTCGTCCGTGATGACGGCTCCGGTAGCGACCGTGCGGTTGTGAGGATTCTGAAGGGTGAGAGTGTAGGGAATATAGAGGGGGTGGGGCCAGTTCTGGGAGAGGGTAGCGGGGGCGGATTTGGTGACGGTGATTCCAGCGGTAGCGTGCTGGATAGCCACAGGTGGGGGGCCAGCGGCGATCGGCGGCCCCAGGGCCAGGAAACAGAGGAGGAGCAGTAATCCTCCCGTCAGACCGGCTGTGATGGTTCTGGAGAGACGGTGGATGCTCATTTAGGCTACCTCCTTTCGCCGAATAGACCCTTGCTGTTGCCAAATCCTTTTTTCCGTGCTATCTTATAATACATCGGCTTGGTTCAGAATGGCATTGCGCTTCCGTTACAGTTGAGTAACGAGGTGTGGAAAAGGGGCCCCAGCCTGGCTGACCGCTCCTGACTTCGGCGGGGTCAAGGTCTGGGGGAGCAACGTTCGTCATCCTCGGTTCCCCATTTGCCCGTATGGATGCTGACCAGTCTGTGGTTTGCGTGAGGAGGGTTGGGGCGGTGGCCCGTACCCCGGCCTTCAAGGAATGAATCCCCAGGAACAGGAGGCATCATGAGCCCATCACCGTTGCGCGGCAAGGGCATCTGGGCATGGCTCCGGCCCGATGAACTGGCCCGGGCGGTCCAGATGGCCCGGCAGACCGGTGGGACCCACATCCTCTATAAAGTTGGAGACGCTGGAAGGTACTTTGAGGATTCCGCTCCGGCCGTCCGCCGGATCACGGAGGCTGGTCTGGTTCCCTTTGCCTGGACCTGGCTCACCCTGGACAATCCCGACCAGGAGGCCCAGGTGGTCCTGCGGGCATTCCAGGACGGTTATCAGGGCTTCGTCTTTGATATGGAAGGTCCCTGTAGCCGGAAATTTGAGGCGGCCCGGCGATTGGTTCGCGCTCTGAAAGGGAGCACCGTGAACCCGGAGGCTCTCTACCTCTGTTCCTTTCCCAATATCTCTGCCCACACTGATCTCCCGTATGCGGAGATGCTGGAAATCTGTAAGGGCGGCCTGATGCCGATGGCCTACGGTTCTTTCTTCCCGCCGGGTAACCCCACGCCCTGGGACGCTCAGGCCCGGCAGGTGATAGATGATTGGACCTACGGGGACTACGAGACCTGGTGTCTCAAATGGGGCTTCCGCCCGCCCCTGTATCCCGTCCTGGGGCCTTACCACGACGAATACGGCCGCGTGCCGATGGTGCCGGAAGAATTCCGGGTCTGGCTGGACCGGCTGTCCGCCTACAGGCCGACCTTTGTCAGTTTCTTCACCGCCCGCGCCATCGCGGATACCCTGGTGCCGCTGATCCGGGACTTTGCCCTGGCGGAAGTACCGGTGGAAATGCCGGTCCCGGCGGCTGTATGGATCGCTCCCCTGGAGGGAGCGGTCCTCCACGCCCGACCCGATTTTTCCGCTCAGCGGACGCGCGCTCTGATCTACCGGAGTACCGCCGAGGGGGTGGCCTGGCAGCGCGGTCGCGATGGCCGCCGCTGGCTCCAGGTCCGCACTGCCGATGGCGCGCTGGGCTGGCTTCCGGAAAAACGGGCCGATGGCTCCTCCGCCTTTGCCCTGGCGGATCCTGGCGCGCCCCCCACGCTGCCCGCGCCGCCCCCCGCTCCGCCGGGCCACCTGACCCATGTCTGGACGACCCAGGAGGTCAACTTCCGCAGCCAGCCCGTTGTACGTCCGGATACCCTGATTGGACGGCTCTATCCGGGCGCTCGCTTGAAGGTCATAGAGGACCCCGCGCTGGCCTGGCAGAAATTGGGCAAGAACCAATGGCTCAACGTCCGGCTGGAGCCGGAGGGGCCGGAGGGCTGGATCGCCGCCTGGTACGTTACCGACCGCGCACCGGTGGCGGAGGCTCCGCCTCTACCCACCCTCCTGCGCGTCCACAGCCCGGAGGCCGGCTTTCTGAGAATCCGCCAGGGCCCGGGGACGCACACTCCCATCGTCTGGCGCGTCCCCCATGGCACGATTCTGGAAATTCGGGAAGACCCGCAGCAGGCCCGGGCCAAGGTCGGCCAGGAAGGGCAGTGGATTCGGGTACGCACCCCCAGCCTTCACGAAGGCTACGCCGCTGCCTGGTATCTCGCTGCCGATGTCCCACCGGATAACCGCCGCCCGGTGGAAGATGCCCCTCTCCCCTTCGGCGAGTGTGCCTGGATTTTCGGTATTCACGGCGCGGGCGCCGACGAGACCGAGGACTTCCGTTTCCTGTTCCAGGGCTCCGGCAAACGGGGCTGGGTCCTCTTCACTGAGTCCATCGGTCGCCATCCGGAAAACCTGCGGCCCAACGAGGCCCTGCGGCAGAAACTCTGGGACTGGGCCCGCAGCGGCTTCGGTGTGGTCATTCGTCTCAACTATGGCTACGAACCGGCAGGGACGCTCCCCGAGTCCCAGTACTATGAGGCCTTCGCCGCCACCTGTCGGCGCTGGGCCGAACTGTATCTCAAGCGCCCGGAGGTCCCGCCGTCCCACTACACCTGGGTCCTGGTCATCGGCAACGAACAGAACAACGTCCGGGAGCACCCCGGCGGGGTGGCCGACCCCCGGGAGCACATCACGCCGCAACTCTACGCCCGCGCCTTCAACCTGGTCTATCGGGCCATCAAAGAAGTCCTGCCCAACGCAACGGTAGTGCCCGGAGCCGTGGACCCTTATAACACCTCCCCTTGGGTCCGGCTGGGCGGCATCCGCTACCGCCCGCTGGCGTATTTCCGGGAAATGCTGGACGGGATCGTGGCGCTGGACGGCTTCGCGCTCCATACCTACACTCACGGCCCGGTGGTGGACTACATCACCCACCTGCGGCCCTTCACTGACTGGCCCCTCGTTCCCGGCACGGAGCACGAGCACTACTACGACTTCCAGGCCTATCGCCCGTTCATTGAGGCCATTCCCCCGAAGTGGCGGGATAAACCCATCTACATCACCGAGACCAACCACTGGACGGTGAACCCGGACGGGACGGGCCCCAACGGGTGGATCAACCGCAACATCGGCTGGGTACAAGCAGCCTATGCGGAGATTCATCGCTGGAACAGCACCCCCCACGCCCAGCAGATTCGCTGCCTGCTCCTCTACCGCTGGCAGGGGGACGAGTGGGAAATCCGGACAAAAGACCAGATTCAGGAGGACTTCCGCCAGGCCCTGCGGAACGACTACCGGTGGAGGAAATAACGCGTAGCGCGGGCTGTTAGCCTGCTCCCGCCGGTCTGGCGGCCTGCGCCCTTAAGGCCCCAACTTGTAGTTGAGAGTAGACCAATGAAAGTATTTTCATGGCCTGTCGCGGCTTTGGTCATCATTACACTGGCAATAGCGCTTTTCTCCGCACCGACAACATTTGAAGGGCCCGTTCTCATACCCATCAGCGCAGGTCATGCTCTCTCAATCTTGGACTCTTTTGCTGTCATCGTGTTGTTGATAGGTATGGCTTGGCTTTACGGTGGTTTGTGGCAACGCCGTGAGCGGCTTTATTGTTCCATTTGCCGGTCGCCGATTATAGGCGGTGTGGTCATATTTTGCGCGGGCGTTGGGCTGGGTCTTCTGATTGCCTCGGCCTTCTCGTTCTTCTTCTGGTGGTGGGCGGTGGGTGCGGTTCTTTTCGGAGCGATGATCATCGTGGCCCTGGCAAGTGCCATGCAGACGTGAAACCATCCCCGTGTAGTTCACACGAACAAAAGGCAGACTAACCCACGCATCCAGCCGACGCCGCCGAAGGCAGCGCGGCTGATCTCGTCTGCGTTTATCCCCGTCCGATTTCCGGTGAGGTCTAATGATTCCAGTGAGCAGGCTCATTGGGCGACGCGAACGGTGGCGCAGTTGAACATATCGTAGCGCGCTTGAGTTTTGACCAGCCAACGGGCTTGGGGTGGCTGCGCTGCGAAATTCTTGCTGCTTCCTGGAGGGGAACCTATGAAGCGCATGTTGGGACGTTCTGGGATTGAGGTCAGTGCTCTCGGACTGGGATGCTGGGCCATCGGCGGCCCGTTCTGGGCCGGAGCGATTCCCCTGGGCTGGGGCCAGGTGGACGACAATGAGTCCATCAGGGCCATTCATGCTGCCCTGGACCTGGGGATCAACTTTTTTGATACGGCCAATGTCTACGGCGCGGGCCACAGCGAGCGGATTCTGGGGCGGGCTTTGGCGGGTCGCCGCTCCCAGGTGGTGATCGCCACCAAGTTCAACGCCGTCTTTGACGAGGAGACCCGCCAGGTGCTCGGCGCCGATGCTTCGCCGGAGGGTATCCGGCGGGCCTGCGAGGACTCGCTGCGCCGTCTGAACACCGACTACATCGACCTCTACCAGTTCCACGATAACACCTATCCGGCAGACCAGGCTGAACCGGTGCGTGAGACCCTGGAGGAACTGGTCCGAGAGGGCAAGATTCGCTTCTACGGTTGGAGCACCGACTTCCCGGACCGGGCGGAAGTTTTTGCCCGGGGACCGCACTGTACGGCGATCCAGTTTCAACTCAACGTGCTGGACGACAATCCAGCCGTTATCGCTATCTGTGAACAGTACAACCTGGCTGCCATCAATCGCGGCCCTCTGGCGATGGGTCTGCTGACCGGCAAGTATACCCGGGAGACGCGCGTCTCGGCGGACGACGTGCGCGGGGAGAAGAGCCCGGAATGGATGCGGTATTTCCGGAACGGTCGGCCCAGTCCGGAGTGGCTGGCGAAGGTGGAAGCCGTTCGGGACATCCTGACCAGCGGCGGTCGGACCCTGGCTCAGGGGGCACTGGCCTGGCTCTGGGCACGCAGCCCGCAGAACATTCCCATCCCCGGCTTCCGGACCGTTGATCAGGTTCGGGAGAACGCCGCTGCCATGCAGTTCGGCCCCCTGACTCCGGAGCAGATGCGGGAAATAGATACCATTTTAGGAAGGGCACAGGAGTCGGAGTCCCCCGGTGAATCGGTCCCTCTATCCGGTAGCGGAAGGGCTCCGCTATTCCCTGTTCCAGAGTCTCTACAGTGAATGCTCTCGCCACTCCGTGGACCCTTCCGCAGGGGTCAGGGATAGAGTGGAATCCGCCATGTGCCAGGGATGGCTGACGTCTTGAAAGGCCTCAACCCCCAGCAACAAAAAGCCGTCACCGCGTCGGACGGGCCGGTGCTGGTCCTGGCCGGCCCCGGCTCCGGCAAAACGCGCGTCCTCACCCACCGCGTCTCCTGGTTGGTGCTGGAGCGGGACGTGCCCCCCTGGCGCATCATGGCCGTTACCTTCACCAACAAGGCCGCCCGGGAGATGCGGGAGCGGCTGGAACGACAACTGGGCGTCTCCCGCGCCGCCGAACTGACCCTGGGCACCTTCCACGCCACCTGCGCCCGCATCCTCCGCCGCGATGGCGAAACCATTGGCATCCCCCGCAATTACGTCATCTTTGACACCGAAGACCAGGTCGCCCTGGTCCGCCAGGTCCTCAAAGACCTGAACCTGGACGAAAAACGCTACACGCCCGCCGCCGTCCACGCCGTCATTTCCAGAGCCAAGAACGAACTGATCGGCCCCGGGTCGTTCCAGCCCGCCTCGTACTTTGAAGAAGTGGCCCGTCGGGTATACGAACAGTACCAGGAACGGTTGCGGGCCAACAACGGCTTAGATTTTGACGACCTGCTCATGGAGACAGTCCGCCTCTTCCGGGAGGCCCCTCAGGTCCTGGCCCGCTACCAGGAACGGTACCTCCACATCCTGGTGGACGAGTTCCAGGACACCAACATGGCGCAGTACGTCCTCCTGCGGCAACTGGCGGCCCGCCACCGCAACCTCTTCGTCGTCGCCGACGAGGACCAGTCCATCTACCGCTGGCGCGGCGCCGACTACCGCAACATCTCCCGTCTGCGGGAAGATTACCCCGACCTGGCGACCTACCTGCTGGAGCAGAATTACCGCTCCACCCAGACGATTCTGGACGTCGCCCAGGCCATTATCCGCCACAATCCCAACCGCACTCCGAAGCGGCTCTTCACCGACCGGGGCCATGGGCCCAAAGTCGTCATCCACGAAGCCTACGACCCGGACGAAGAGGCCCAGTACGTGGTGGATACCATCGCGCGCCTGGTACTGGCGGGCGATGCGCAGCCAGGCGACTGCGCCGTTATGTACCGGACCAACGCCCAGTCCCGCGCGCTGGAAGAGGCCTTCATCCGGGCGGGCCTCCCCTACCGGCTCGTGGGCGCCACCCGCTTCTACGCCCGCCGGGAGATCAAAGACCTGCTGGCCTTCCTGCGGGTCGTTCACAACCCCGCCGACTCCGCCAGCCTCCTGCGCATCCTGAACGTCCCCCCACGCGGCATCGGCACCCAGACCGCCCAGGTTCTGGAAGACGCCGCGCGCGCCCGGGGGGTCCCCGTCTGGCAGATTATTGAGGAAGTGGCCGGATCGCGGGATCACCCTCCCCTCCTCTCCGGCCGCGCCCGGACCGCTGTGGCCGCCTTCCACCGCATGGTCAGCCGCTGGATAGAAATGGCCGATGCACCCCCGGCTGACCTGATAGACCGGGTCATCGCCGACACCGGCTACGAGGCCTACATCCGGGAGGTAGGACAGGCGGATAGCCCGTATGCGGACAGCCTGCGCCGCGAGGGCGAGGAGCGCTGGGAGAACATCCAGGAATTGCGCCTGGTCGCCACTCAGTACGCCGACGCCTCCCTCACCGACTTCCTGGCCGACGTCGCCCTGGTCTCCGACGTGGACAACCTGACCAACGGCGTCAATGCCCCCACCCTGCTCACCCTCCACAGCGCCAAAGGGCTGGAGTTCCCCGTTGTTTTCATCGTCGGCCTGGAAGAGGGATTGCTCCCCCATATCCGCTCGCTGGACGACCCCGAGGCCCTGGCCGAGGAGCGGCGGCTGATGTACGTGGGCGTGACCCGGGCGAAGGAACGGCTTTTCCTCACCCATGCCTTCCGCCGGGCCCGTCGGGGCGATTATGAGCCGAACGTCCCCAGCCGCTTCCTGGCGGACATCCCCGAAGCGCTGGCAGAGGGCAAACGGCAACGGAAGTCCTCCGGCCGGGATGTAGCGCAGGCTGACGGCCTGCGCCCCATGCAGGCTGACAGTCTGCGCCCCATGCAGGCTGACAGTCTGCGCCCCATGCAGGCTGAAAGCCTGCCTTACCGCGTCGGCGATTGGGTGGAGCATCCGACCTTCGGCCCGGGCATCGTCGTCGCTGTCCGCCCCCACGGCGACGAGGCGGAGGTTACCGTCATCTTTGAACGGGTGGGCCTCAAGCGCATCCTGAGCAGTTACCTGAAAAGAAGAGAAAACCACGAAGACGCGAAGACACGAAGAAAAGGTTGATTGTTAATTGTTAATTTTTAATTGTTAATTTCACTCTTCGTGTTCTTTGTGCCTTTGTGTCTTCGTGGTGAAAAACCTTCCGGAGAGGAACGATGAAAGTGGTTACCGTTGCCCAGATGCGGGCCATTGAGGCCGCGTCCGACGCCGCTGGCCACACCTACGCGGCGATGATGGAGCGGGCCGGTCGGGCGGTCGCCCAGGCACTGCAAGCCCGCCAGGACGTGAAGAAAAAGCGGGTGCTGGTCCTGGTCGGTCCGGGCAACAACGGCGGCGATGGCCTCGTCGCCGCGCGCTACCTGGCCCAGGCCGGCGCTGAGGTGGCCTGCTACCTCACCCGCCCGCGCGACCCCCAGACCGACGAGAATTTCCGCCGACTGCAGGAACTGCGGGTCTTCTGCACGGGCGCCGACGCCGACCCGGATTTCCGTCGGCTCCGGCAACTGGCCTCCGGTGCGGACGTCGTCATCGACGCGCTGCTGGGCACCGGCGCGGCCCTGCCCCTGAAAGGGACCATTGCCCAGGTCCTGGAGACTGTTGGCGAAATCCTGCGGGGGCGGGCCGCTCCCCGACCGCCGGAATGGGTGCGAGTCGGCGGCATCCCCGAGCCCATTCCCGAAACCCGTCCCCTGGTGGTGGCGGTGGATGGCCCCAGCGGGATGGACTTTGACACCGGCGCGCTGGACCCGGTTGCCCTCCCCGCCGACCTGACCATTACTTTTGCATACCCGAAAACGGGCCACTTTCGTTTCCCCGGCGCGGCCGCGCTGGGCGAACTGGTCGTGGCCGATATTGGCACCGACCCGGCCCTGGCCGCCGACGTGGACCTGGAAGTGGTAACGCCGGAGATGGTGCGCGGCTGGCTTCCGCCTCGTCCGCCGGATGCCCATAAGGGAACCTTCGGACGGGCGCTCATTGTCGCCGGGTCGGCCAACTATACCGGCGCGGCCCGCCTGGCGGGAGCCGCCGCCGTCCGCGCCGGGGCCGGCCTGGTAACAGTGGCCCTGCCTGCGTCCATTCACAGCGCCGTCGCGGCCACCCTCTCCGAGGCCACCTACCTGCTCCTGCCCCACGAACTGGGCGTCCTGGCGGAGCCCGCCGTGGAGGTCCTGGCTGAACAGGCAGGCCGGTACGATGCCATGCTCCTGGGCCCGGGCCTGGGCCAGGAGAAAGAGACGGTGGAATTTCTGACCGCGCTCCTGCGCGGACGGGAGCGGCGCGCAGTGGGATTCCTGCGCACCGAAGAGACCACCGTCCAGCCGATTCCGCTCCCGCCGCTGGTGGTGGATGCGGACGGGCTGAACCTGCTGGCCCGGATGGACGGATGGCCCGTGCGCCTGCCTCCGGCGAGTATCCTGACCCCGCATCCGGGGGAAATGGCGCGGCTGATGGGAGCGTCGGTGGCCGATGTGCAGGCGGACCGGGTGGGAGTGGCCCGGCAGAAGGCGCGGGAATGGGGGCATGTGGTGGTCCTGAAAGGGGCATTCACGGTGGTGGCGGCTCCGGATGGGCGAACGGTGATAGAGCCGTTCGCCAACCCCGCGCTGGCGACGGGGGGAACAGGGGACGTTCTGGCGGGGGTGATCGTGGCGCTGCGGGCTCAGGGGCTGGGCCCTTTTGAGGCAGCGGCGGCGGGGGTCTACCTGCACGGCCTGGCGGGGGAACTGGCCCGAAGGCGAGTGGGCCCAGCGGGCGTTGCCGCCGGAGACCTGGTACCGCTGATCCCGGAGGCGATGTTGGTGCTGCGAGGGGAAAAGAATAGGGATTGACGTTTACGGTAACCTCAGGTAGCCGCAGCCGTCAATCCCTCCCGATCAACGCAGACCCAGTGAGCGATGCACCGGTCATCGCCCACCGGGGATTTTCATGCCTCTACTCCCAGCACCCGGTTCACGCTGTCAATCAATTCCTGGGGGCCAAACGGCTTAGTGATATAGTCGTCCACCTTCGCGATATGGAGGCCCAGGACTTTATCGATGCTTTGTGCTTTCGCCGTAACGATGATGACCGGGATGTGGCGCAATTCTTCATCGGCTTTCATATGCTGGTAGACTTCCCATCCATCCATATCCGGCATCATCAGGTCTAGAAGGACCAGGTCTGGCTTGACCTGCCGCACCATCTCCAGGCCCTCCCGTCCCCCCACCACACCGATGAGTTCAAACCCCCTGCGCCCGAGGATGAGTCGGACCAGGTCAATCATCTCCGGCTCATCCTCAATGCAGACGATTTTTTTGCGCGCCTCGGCCATGGGAGCCTCCCTCTGTGTCAGACTATATATTAACTTTACCACTATTAGCCGAAAAGTCAACTACAATTATAGGATACCAGAGGTTGCTGGTTTTTTCAAGAGGTTTAACTGAACTGCAACGGCTTCGTAACCCGCTGCCCTCGCGTGAGGACTTCGTGATAAATATTCACCAGTTGCCGCCCGGCCCGCTCCCAGGAGAAATGGCGCAGCGCCCGTTGTCGTAGTCCCTCGCCCAGTGCCCGACGCAAGTCAGGCCGGTCCACCAGGGCTTCAATGGCATCGGCCAGTGCATCGGGGCTACCCGGGGGACTGGCATATACGCCCAGGGAACCCAGGTACTCCCGACTGACTGGCGTATCAAAGGCGACGGTCGGCAACGCCATAGCCATATAGTTCAAAATCTTGCCGCTCCCCTCGGTGGCCGAGAGTTTCGGAGCCACAGCGATGTCGCCCAGGGCAAGATGGGCCGGGCTCTCTTCGTAGCGGACCTTGCCGGTGAAGACCACCCGGTTGTCCACGCCCAGTTGGCGGGCCTGGGTCCGGTAGTGCTCCTCCGACGGGAAGCCGCCGATCAGGAAATAGACCTCCCGACCTCTTTCCTGAATCCGTCGGGCGGCCTGCAGAAGTTGGGGGATCCCCTGCCAGTCGGCCAGAAGCCCCAAGTAGACGACAACGGTGGCCTGGGGCGGAATCCCCCATGCGGCCCGGCGGGCGGCCACTTCCCCCGGTGAGAGCACCCCGGGCCGGAAAAAGTCGGCGTTGACGCAATCGGGGAGAGGACGGATGCGGACCGAATCCCCCAGATGACTCAACTGGACCGCCCCCTGCTGGGTGCTGGTAATAATCACGTCCGCCATTTCGTTGATGCGCTCCTCCAGCAGGCGCACCCAACGATACCATGGTCCCTGGGGGTTCAGAAACCGGTGGTCCACCATCTCTCCGGTCAGGCTTCCCTGCCGGTCAAAGACAACGGGTAACCCCTGAAGCCGGCCCAGCACCCGACCGATCAAGGCGCCCTCGTAAAGGTGGCCGTGAATAAGGTCAAAGCGGCGACGCAGAAGAAGGCCCAGTACTCGCCAGGCCAGGAACACGTCAAAGGCCAATTTGTGCAGACTGGAGCCGACCTCATAGTCGGCCCGCCAGGGGGTGGGACGACAACGGATGATCTCCAGCCCGGGGATGTCCCGCCCCAGGTAGTACGTAGCAATGGTAACTTGATGCCCCAGCCGCTGTAGAACCCGCGCCTCCTCCAGGATGCGAACATGACAGCCGTAGTCCATAAAAAAGGAAGTCGGCGCAATCATCAGGATGCGCAGGGGGCCAATCATCATCCCGTAATCTCAGAAGCCGGAATACTCAACATCAGGGTTGCGTGTGGTTTTCTTGGGTGATCCATAGGGCCAGTTGTTCACAAACCGAGCAGCCTGGGCTACCGGGCAAACAGCGTACATCCAGCCAGAGTGGAGTGCTGAGGAGTTCCAGATGATGCTAAGGACTCCTATTCCCCTCCGGGGGACGGCGACGAACGAGGTCTCCGAAAAACATCCGGGCTATCTGTTCCCCCATGCTGGGGAAAGGAACCGGCTCACCGGCCCCCTCAGGCATTCCCCGGGCCCGTTCCTGGAGCCAGCGGGCCCGGCCCCAAGCGGCCTGGGTATAGGCGCTCTCCAGCGCCTGTTCATCGTTCTCCAGCAACCACTGTCGGATGCGGCTCACTTCTTCCAGAAACATATCCAGCCGCCGAAGGAGGTTCTCCCGGTTCAGGAGCGTTTCCATCCGCCAGGCCGCAGCATCGGCGACCACCGGCCCCGTCAGCAAGGCGAAGTGGTAGCCCAGCAGTTTGCGCATATCGGTCCAGCCGGGGCTTTCCACCAGGGTGCGTAACAGCGCGACGGCAATAAAGGTTGGTAGGTCCGCCGCGCCAGCCTGTAACCCATCGCACTCTATCGGGTCCATAAAGAGCGGGCGGGCGCCGATAGCCTGGATCAGGCCCAAGAGGGCCGTTACTGCATCGGGGTCGGTATCGGCAGCGGGTGTGATACAGTAGAAGCCATCTTCAAAAAGGTCGGCCCGGGCGGCATCTGCCCCCATCAGCGGCTCATTCACCGGGGCCTTGGGGCCAGGAATGGGCAGGCCGGTTACAAAACGCACGTGTGCCGGAAGCGACTTCCGCGCCCATTCCAGGACTGGCACCTTAAGGGTCGCCGTGTCGGTTACCACACATCCCTCTTCCAGATGCGGTCCCACTACTCCCAGGGTCTCCCGCACTGCTGGGAGCGGCAGAGCCAGGATGACCATAGCCGCCTGTTCACAGGCAGCAGGGAGGTTCCAGTGAGTCTTGCTCACCGCTCCCCGCTGGGCCGCCTTGCGGGCCACTGTCGGGTCGATATCGTGCCCTATCACCTCCAGTGAGGGCTCCCGCTTCCGCAGGGCCAGCCCAATGGAACTGCCCACACATCCCAGGCCGATGATGGTAATACGGGTATTCATTGTTCTATTCCGTAGTCCGTATTGCGTAGTCCCTCCACACCAGTCCGAAGAGCGCGGCGGCGACCAGCGTGGTGTAGAACGCCATCGGTGCCGCCAGAATCGGCACCAACCAGCACAGGCACATAGTGGAGTACACCCCCATCAAAATCAGGTAGATCAAAAGCGTAATCCCGAACAGCAGAATCCAGACGATCAGGTATTCCCACCCTCGCTCCCGAAGGACGGCCCACCAGCGGCGGACCTGGAAGGCGGCCCCCAATCGGTCCTCGGCGACAAAATGAGCCGTAGCCGCTGGCAGGGGGATGAGACCCAGGAAAAAGAGTAACGAACCCACCAGGTAGGAGAGGAAATAAACGCCTATCAGGACAAAGAAAGAGAACAGCAAGGCATCAGGTGGCTGACGTTCTGCCAGCGGGATCATGCCGAAAGAGCCGACCATGTATAACATAAAACCACCCACCAAGATTACAGTTCCGGGCAGGAGGTACACCAGGCCGACCACCCACGCGCGCAGGCCGTCCACGAAGAGCCGGCCCCAATTTTCCCAGGGAGGGAGACTCGGCTCATCCCCGCGAATGACCCGGCGCATCAGATCTACGGCATAGCCATAGATGAAGAGCACCGGCACAATCGGGACGACCCAGCCCGCAAAGAGCAGGGCGCAACCAACAATGAACCGGTTGGCCCAATCGTGCCCCTGGAAGGGGAAGCGGAAAAGGGACGTCAGGTTGGAAAGTATGTGGCGGTCCATAATCGGCCTCCTGTGATGGGCTCACATGAAGATACGGCTCACAACTTCAATGGGGATTGGCACCTGCCGCGCCACCCGAAGGCCGGCCTGTTGCAAACGATGGGCCAGCAGCACTTCGTAGACGCTCTCCGGCAAGCCAGGCCCTAACTCCCGATGTCACTGCACAGCAGTATCTGCAACGATCCGACCAATCTCATTCTCGTTCATCATTTACCTCCCACAAAGACACGGAGAACACGGAGTTGCCTCGTGCCTTTGTGTCTCCGTGTGAGCATCAGCCGCACACCAAGACACGAGAACAGATTCCCTCATGCCCGCCCATCTGCTCCCTGGAGGAGGGCCAGGAGACGGTCTTCCTCGTTCTCCGGCGGGCCGGGAGGGTCATGGTGGCGGCGGATGAGCGCGATGGTGAGCGGGGAACATCCGACCCGGGCCGCCCACTCCGCCCCGATTTCGGCGTGCCGTTGATAGACCACGAAAGGCCGCCGCCAGCCCTGAGAGGTGCCCTCGCTGAGCCGGTCCAGCCAGCGGGGCGCCCATCGCTCCAGCAGGACCACCGCTACCCGTACCCACAGGGGGGGAGGCCCAGCGGCCTTTCCCACATCGTGCAGGAGGGCGGCCACCAGCAGGTCCGGCGGCTGGGGCCCCTGCTTTACCAGCGCCTGATAGACCCTCAGCGCGTGGCGCCGGTCCGGCGCGGGCATCCGGCGAAAGAGGGCCTGCTGGGCCGGGGTGAGGAGCCGAAGGGCGACGTCCGCATCGCCCCGGGCCAGCGGAGCCGTCAGGGCGGCGAAGAACTGGCGCACCCGATAGGCCGCCTGTCCCATCACAGCCAAAACAAGAGTATCTGGAGCGGGAGTTTCACCAGTCGGATCAGTAGTCCCACTAGGTCCAGCCCCAGGTAGGGGAGCAGGAAGAGCAGTCCCATCAGGACGTAGGGGCTATAAGGGCGAAAGGATAGGAAGAAGTCTCCCCATCGGGGAGGCAGAACGCCCACCAGAACCTTCTCCCCGTCCAGGGGGAAAAAGGGGAGCAGATTGAAAAGGGCCAGGTTCAGGCTGACATCGGCGATCAGAAACAACAGGGTTGCCAGATTCAGGCGCGTGAACTCCACATCGGCCAGGGATAGCCATCCCAACCGGAAGGGGAGGGCGCAGAGCATGGCCACCACCAGGTTGGAGGCCGGCCCGGCGAAAGCTGAGAGCGCCATGCCCGTCCGGGGCGACGTCCGCATCCGGTAGGGGTTGACCGGTACGGGTTTGGCCCAGCCGAAGCCGGTCAGCAGGAGCAGGATGGCCCCCAGGATGTCCAGGTGTGCCAGCGGGTTCAGGCTCAGCCGCCCTTCCCAGCGGGGGGTGTCATCCCCCAGTTCGTGAGCCGACCAGGCGTGGGCCCATTCGTGGATGGGCATCCCCACCAGCAGGACGATCAACCGCGCCAGAAATGTAACCGGTGATAATCCCCCCATAGCGGCCCTCAGGTTTGGAGTTTGTGCCGGAAATACGCCACCGTCTCCCGCAGGCCATCTTCCAGGGAGACCCGCGGTTCCCAGCCCAGCACCTTTCGGGCGCGGGTGATGTCCGGGCAGCGCCGCTGGGGGTCATCCCGGGTGCGGTCGTCGGCGGGGTGGACGAAGGTGATTTTCGAACGGCTGCCGGTGATTTCCAGAATCTTGTGGGCAAATTCCAGGATGGTCATCTCCTGGGGGTTGCCCAGGTTCACCGGTCGGGTCTCATCGGAGAAGAGCAGACGCACCAGCCCTTCCACCATGTCAGAAATGTAGCAGAAGGAGCGGGTGCGGGTCCCGTCGTCATAGACGGTGAGCGGTTCGCCCCGCAGCGCCTGAGCGATAAAGTTGGGCACCACCCGACCATCGTCCAGCCGCATCCGGGGGCCGTAGCAGTTGAAGATGCGGGCAATACGGGTGTCCAGGCCGTGATAACGGTGATAGGCCATGGTGAGCGCTTCGGCAAACCGCTTGCTCTCGTCGTAGACCCCCCGAGGACCCACAGGATTCACGTTCCCCCAGTAGTCTTCGGGTTGGGGATGGACCAGGGGGTCGCCGTAGACTTCGGAGGTGGAGGCCAGGAGAAAACGGGCCCCTTTGGCCAGCGCTACTCCCAGCGCGTTGTGGGTCCCCAGCGCGCCTACTTTCAGGGTTTGAATGGGGTAGTTCAGGTAATCTACCGGGCTGGGGAGGCTGGCCAGATGGAGAACTGCGTCCAGCGGCCCAGCAATGTAGATGTAGTGGGTAACGTCATGCTTGATGAAGTGGAACCGTTCATGGCCAGCCAGGTGGGCGATGTTCTCCACGCTGCCGGTACTCAGGTTGTCCATCGCGATGACTTCGTGGCCGTCTGCCAGGAGGCGGTCGCAGAGGTGGGAGCCGATGAACCCGGCCCCGCCAGTAATGAGAATTCGCATACGGTCTCCTTATCGGGTGGATGATCGATGTTGTCCTTCCATACTTCTATTCTAACCGTTTAGCCTATCCTTGCAAGTCAAAAGAAAGGTTTTTCGTTGCGGCGGCAAAGCCGTCGCAACGAAAAACCATTGTTTTGTTGGGCTGTGGGAAGCGGCCACAGGCCATGCAGAAGCGCCGCAGGCCCAAAGGCCGAAGTTGAGGGAGCGATGTTTTCCGGACTTCCGCATTCCAGTGGTCAGCATTCGGTGTACCCGCAGGAATAGCATCGGCGGCACCCTTCTTCGCTGACCAGCGTCGCGTGGCCGCACTCCGGACAGAGGTCGCCCAGGGGGAAAAGGGGGAGTTGGGCAGAAGCTTCTCGGTCCGGCGGGGCTTCCAGCCCCAGGAACTCTGCCAGTACCTGTGCCACGCCATCGGGCAGCGACTGGACCCGGTCCCGACCGAAACCGGTGGGTCGGCCCCCTCCGATGCCCCGCAACTGTCTCACCACCTGCTGGAGGCGACGACGGGCAGGCAGAGGAGACGGAATGCGCAAAACCAGGGAAATCAGCCGACCGATGGCTTCGGCGACGGCCGCCGTATCCGAGCCCGCCTTCCCCACATTCAGGAAGACCTCAAAGGGGTCTCCCTCGCCGTTGGTGTTCACGGTGATGTAGGCCGTGCCCAGCGGCGTGGTGATGCGGTACGTCTGTCCGTTCAGCACATGGGGCCGGGGCCGGACCTGGGTGGACAGCCCCATCTGTTTCAGCGTCTTCTCCTGCCGGACCTGCTCGGTTTCCAGGACTACCTTCTCCCGTGATCCGGTAACGTAGACGGTCAACCCCTTACACCCCAGTTTCCAGGCCAGCATGAAGGCCCGGGCCACGTCCTCGCGGGTGGCATCGGAGGGGAAGTTGATGGTTTTGGAGATGGCGGCGTCCACAAAGACCTGCAGCGCGGCCTGCATGCGGACATGCTCCTCCGCCGAGATGTCCCCGGCGACGACGAAGACCTCCCGAATCTCTGGTGGCACTCCCGGGACCTCCTGGCAACTGCCGGTCAGGAGCACATCCTGGAGGATGCGTTCCCGGAGGGTTTCGTCCAGCCCCGCCCGTTCCAGCGCCTGCAGGAACAGTGGGCTCACATAGCGCAGTTCCAGTTCCCGGTCTTCGTCGATCACCCGGCGGGTGTAGGCCAGCGCGAAGACGGGCTCGCATCCGTAGGCTTCACAGCCCGCGATGGTAGCGATGGTGCCGGTCGGCGCGATGGTTAACTGGGCCGCATTCCGGATGCCATATTGCCGGATGTCCTCCAGGACTCCGTCCCAATCCAGCGGAGGCCGCCCCCACTGCCCCAGGCGGGTGTACGGCACCAGAGGGGAGGGCGGAGTCCAACGGAGGTTCTGGGGGTCATAAAGGCTCCCCTCAATGGCCGGAAACGGGCCCCGTTCTCGGGCCAGGGCGATGCTGGCGCGCATCGCGTGGTAGCGGATAAACTCCATCACCTGGGAAGCCAGTTCCTGGGCTTCTTCGGTGCCGTAGCGGACCCGCAGCATGTACATCAGGTCGCCCAGGGCCATGATGCCCAGGCCGATGCGCCGGGTGCGTAGGGCGGCTTCTCGGAGTTGGGGGATGGCAGGGACATAGGCGTTGGCCTCCACTACATCGTCCAGAAACCGCACTGCCTGCTCCACCGTCTGCTGCAATCCCTCCCAATCGATCGCCGCGCGGCCGTCGCCGTCCCTCCGCACGTGGCGGGCCAGGTTGATGGAGCCCAGACAGCAGTTCTCGTAAGGTAGCAACGGCTGTTCGCCGCAGGGGTTGGTCGCCTCGTAATCTCCCAGATGCGGGCAGGGGTTGGCCCGGTTCATTGTGTCCAGGAAGAGGATGCCTGGCTCGCCGTTCCGGTGGGCTCCGGCGACGATCTGGTCAAAGATTTCCCGCGCCCGTACGGTTTTGTAGATGCGAATCGGGATGCCCGCCGCCTCCGCTGCTTCCAGAGAGCCCGAGAATTCCCGGTATCGGGGGGAAGTGATGTCGGGGAACCGCAGGGCCCACTCTTCGTCCCGTTCCACGGCCCACATGAACGCGTCGGTTACACCAACGGAAATGTTGAAATTCGTGATGGCATGTTCGGTAGATTTACAGGTAATGAATTCCTCAATATCGGGATGGTCCACCCGCAGGACAGCCATATTGGCCCCCCGGCGGGTTCCACCCTGGCTGACGATCTCACAGGCCACGTCGTAGACCCGCATAAACCCCACCGGCCCGGTGGCCTTCCCGCCGCTGGAGAAGACCACCGTCCCTTTGGGCCGCAGGCGGGAAAAGGAAAAGCCGGTACCGCCGCCGGTCTGGTGGATGAGCGCCATGTTGCGCAGGGTCTGGAAAATGCCATCGGGGTGGCGGCCCATATCGTCGCTGATGGGGAGGACAAAGCAAGCCGCCAGTTGTCCCAGAGGCGTCCCCGCTCCAGTAAAGGTGGGGGAATTGGGGATGAAGCGGAGCGAGGTCAACAGGTCGTAAAAGACCGCTTCGGCTTCCGCTACCTTGCCGTTCCAGGTGGACTCGGCGGCAGCAATATGTCGGGCCACCCGACGGAACATTTCCTCGACGGTCTCGGCGGGTTTCCCGTCGGGCCCTTTGCGGAGATACCGCCGTTTCAGGACTTCCAGCGCGTTGGGCGAAAAACGCGCTTCCAGCGAATCTGCAACTTCCTGTGCCATGGCTCCCTCCTGTTAGGCATCTCGGGTAGAGGATTCACTTTCCAGTAAGCGGTTGATCTCGGCCCGGACGGCGGCCAGGTCTTCCAGTCCCAGGTAGACAATGGCGTAGCGGATATAGGAGACCGGGTCCAGTTCCCGCAGTTCGGCAATCACCCGGTCGCCGATGACCTTGCTGGAGACCTCGGTCTTGCCGGTCTGACGGATGTATTCTTCCACCCGGTCGGCCAGGCGTTCCAGTGCGTCGGCGGAGATGGGGCGGCGGGCGCAGGCGATGCGCAGGCCGGCCAGCAGTTTCTCCCGGTTGAATTCCTCCCGGCGGCCATCCCGCTTCACCACCAGCGGTGTGGTCAGCACTGCCCGTTCCAGGGTGGTGAAGCGCTGGCGGCACAGGGGACATTCTCGACGGCGGCGGATTCCTCGGGCATCGCGGTCGGTAGCAATCACTTTGGTGCGGCGGGCACCACAATATGGACAGTTCATGGGACTCCTTTCGTGAGGGGAAAGAAAATCCCAGATATGGTGTTTCTTTTTTGTTATACCACCATATCTGGGAGGTGGCGGTGTTTATTATACCACATTCTGCTGGGGATGGCAAGCGGGCAGGGGAATCGTTGTTAGACAGGCGGCCCGGAATGTGGTATACTGGCAGAGGTCCCTTCGGTGCGATGGCAGAGGTGCTCCGATGCGCGTCGCTCTCAACGCCTGGTTCTGGGAGCAGCCGGAGACCGGGAGCGGGCAGTATACCCGTCGTCTGGTGGAGCATCTGGCCGCGCTGGATCCGGCGCTGGAGGTGGTGCTGATCCAGCCGCCGCCCGTGGGCCCTTTGGGCAAAGTCTTCTTTGAGCAATGGTCCTTCCCGCGTCGGGCCCGCCAAGTCGGGGCCGACGTGGCCCATGTCCCCTACTGGGCCTCTCCTCTGGTCTCGCCCGTTCCTGTGGTGGTAACCATTCACGACCTCATCCCGCTCCGGCTCCGGGCCTATCGGGGCGGCCCGCTGGTCCGGCTCTATACCGCGCTGGTCAGCGCGACTGCCTCCAGCGCCGCGCTGGTCCTGACCGACTCCGAGGCTTCCCGTCAGGACGTGCTGACCTGCCTGGGTCTTTCTCCCCAGCGTGTGCGCGCCGTCCCTCTGGCTGCCGACGCCCGCTTCCGCCCGGAACCGGCACCGGACGATGACACCATCCGGGCCCGGTATGGTCTGCCCCCCCGCTATATTCTCTATCTGGGCGGATTTGATGTCCGTAAGAACCTGGCCACTGCCCTGCGGGCCTACTGCTGGGTCGGGCCGGTACTGGGAGCGGAGTGCCCTCTGGTTCTGGCGGGACGGCTGCCGGAGAAGGACACTCCTTTCACTCCCGACCCGCGTCGGCTGGCACGGGAAGCGGGTCTGTTACCCGAATGGGTGCGGTTCATCGGGCCCGTTGCCGAGGCGGATAAACCGGCAGTCTATCGGGGAGCGGTGGCCTTTTTGTACCCTTCCCGCTATGAGGGGTTCGGTCTGCCTCCCCTGGAGGCCATGGCCTGCGGGGTACCGGTGGTGGGCAGCGACGTCTCTTCCATCCCGGAAGTCGTTGGTCCAGGGGGGATTCTGTTCCCGCCCGATGATGCTGAAGGGATGGCGGGGGCGCTGCTGCAACTGGCACAGGACGCGGATTTCCGCGCCGGGATGCGCGGGTGCGCGCTGGCCCAGGCCCGGCGGTTTTCGTGGGAGGAGACGGCCCGTCGCACCCTGGAGGCCTACCGAGACGCCCGGTTCAGTCGGATATAACTACAAAATGTCCTCTATCCGCAGGCCCCGGGCCTGGGCCCGCAGGAGCATCCATTCTTGGATATTGGTGGGCAGTGGGGGGATTTCGCTGGGGGGCAATCGCTCCAGGCGAAGGGCTCCGGCCGGGCAGGCCGATACGCAAACCCCGCATCCCAGGCATCGGTTTCCATCCACTATGGCTATATCCTCTGGGACTGAGAGCGCTCCGAAGGGGCACCGTTCCAGACAGGCGCCGCATCCCAGGCAGGCTTCCGGGTCCACTACCGAGCGGAAGCCGGAGCGGGCCACAGCGGTGGGGACGGCGAACTCTGTCAGCCCGCGCAGGACAGCGCAGCAGCAGGGACAGCAGTTACAGATGTAATAATGCCGGTCGCGGAAGTTTCCGGTGGTGTGGACCAGCCCGGTCTCCTCCGCTCTCCGCAGGACTTGGAGCGCCTCCTCCCGGGTGATCGGCCGGGTACGTTCATCGTGCTCAAAGGCCCCTTCTACGGGCGCCAGGATCAGGCAGGACTCCAGGGGAGCCTTGCACCCTCTGCCGATCAGCCGCTGCTGTTTGCGGCAGATGCACTCCCGTACTCCCCATGAACGAGCGCTCTCCACGATGGCCGCTGCCTGTTCGTGGGGGAAGATTTCCAGACCCGTTGGGATTGCCTCCTGGACCGGGACGACCCGATGGATCGGTGGTTCCGTATCCAGAATGGTGCGTCCGCCGATCTCCCGGAAGTATTCCTCCATCAGCGTGGCCAGTTCGGCGTCCATTCGCCCCAGTTGCTCCTCGTAGATGCCGACCACAAAAGGGAGCAGGGCAAAGACCAATCCGCCCTCGCCTCTCCGGGCGCGGATCAGTCCCTTCCGGGCCATCTCTTTCAGCGTTCGGCGAGCCTCCTTGGCTGCCATTCCGACCCGCGCAGCGATAGCCTCTGCGGGCTCATAGAGAAGGCGCATCCGGGCCGCCAGAGCGGCCTCCTGGGGAGTGAACAATCGGGCCAGTATCTGGAGTTCCACTCCTGTCGCAGTAGCCGGGAAGCCGTTGGGCACCGCATCCAGCCGACGGGCCAGTTGACGATAGGTCTCTTCCATACTTTCCCCCGAGAAGGGCAAGCAATTGGTGGTGGTGGAGGCTTTCCCTGAGTCAGACATGGGTGAGGACAATGGGGCGCGGGGTCTCCTCACGAGGGGCCTCCGGGATATGGGGGCTCGCCCTGACCGGCGTCTGGCAGCAAAAGAGCCTGAGGATGGAACGGCGAATGATGACCAAGCGCTGAGTGGATTATGATGCTGGCCTCTTTCTCCGGGTGTATGTGGTTGCCGATCTGGTGGGCAAAAGATGACAGGATTTCCTCTGCGGCGAACCGATCAGTGGGAGGCCGAAGAGGAACGGATTCCGGGAAATCCCGGTGTTTTCTCTGTCCCAATTTGTCTCGGAACTTCAGGGAACAAACGGCTCCAAATAGGCCTGGAGGAATTCTTCCAGTGCCCGCCTGGGGCGGTAGCCGACCACTCGGTCCACTTCCCGACCATCCTTGAAAAGGATCAGAGTGGGAATGCCCATAATGCCCAGCCGGGCCGGCGTTTGCGGATTGGCGTCCACGTTCATCTTGACCACCTGGACCCGGCCCGCGAAATCCCGTTCAATCTCCTCTACCACCGGCGCCATCATCTGGCAGGGAGTACACCACTCAGCCCAGAAATCCACCAAGGTTGGGAGCGGGGACCGGAGGACCTCGCTCTCAAATGTGGCATCGGTAACTTCTTTCATGACCTCTCGCCTCCTGTACCAGCGGTGGTTGCATTATGCTCCAGAGGAGAGAATTTGTCAAGCCGTCCAGCCAGGGGTAAAATATGCTCATCCGTTCCTGGAAAGGAGTCCTATGTCCAGAGGTCGCGCTGCCTGGGGAGGACTGGTCTCCCTCCTCCTGCTTGCCCTTCTGGCTTCCCCGGTTTCGGCGGAGGGCCCGCCTCCCCTGCAGGTGTACTATGCCGGGCCCGAAGGTGGGGTGCGGACTGCCCTCACTCTGACTCCCGACTTCCGATTGGTCTCCGAGCCCGAGCCGGCTGACGTCCTGATCCTCAACGGCGCGGTCCCCGACTTGGAGAGGCTGGCGGCCCGTGTCCGGCAGGGCGCGGGGCTTGTGCTGATCCTGGGCCCGGACCTCTCCGCCCATCAGGTGGAGGCTCTTCTGGGTTTCCCGGTGGCACTGACGGCGCGGGAAGAGCCGCTCAGCCTGGTCGCTGCAAAGGGGGTGGACGACCCCATCGTAACCGGGATCGCCTGGACCAGCGCGCCGCAGGTCCGCCATCGTGCAGAGGTGGAGACCCCCATCTCGGCCCTCGCGCCGCTGGTTGTGGGCTTTGAGGACGGCTCCTGGGTCCTCTGGTCGGCCCTGGGCGGACGGGCGTACATCTTCAATGTCTTCCTGGACGAGGCCAACCCTCAGTTCCAGAGTTGGGCGTACTTCAATTATTTCATTTACCACCTGACGATGCGGGCAGGGGGCCGGACTCCTCTTTCCTTCGCCGACTACCCGGCCTCTCCTGTGCCCCACGCGCGCGACCGGCTGGCCCTCTACCTCCTGCTGATAGGGATGCTGGCAACGGCCGGACTGGTCTTCTGGGCTGTCCGCCGCTACAGCCGCGCTCATCCCGAAGCGCTGGATGCGCTGGTGGCCGACCGGCAGACCTTCATCGCTCGGGAGGCCGGGACGGCGTGGGAGGATGTGGGATTCCACCGTCCCCTGGCGGGCTTCTTTGTCGCCCTGATGATGGGGTTAGTGTTGTTCATTCCTCTCATTATTTACCAGAACCTGATCCTTCCCGTCTATATCCTCCCTTCTGCCCAGGCGCTGGGCATCTGGGGACGGGTGGTCCAGTTCTTCAACTTCCTCTGGCTCCTCTTTGACGTGGGCACCAGCGTTGCCTTTATCAAGTTCTTTGCCCAGTACCGGGTCCACGACCCCCGTCGGGCAGTCCAGTATGGACAGGTCTTTGTCTGGTGGCAGGCGCTCTCTGGCGCGTTTCAGGTGGCTGTGGTGACAGCCGTCGCTGGCACCTTCCTTCCCAAGACTCCCTACGCCCTTTACACCTGGAGTGTCATCATCCATACCTTCATCCAGATTCCCGGCTTCTATCAGGTGATGCGGCACGGGCTGATGGCCTGGCAGCGATTTGACTATGCCCAGATGCTGGACATCGCTCTGAATCTGATCTTCCCCATGGTTACCCAGCCCGTTCTGGTAACGCTGATGGTAGGGTGGGGGGCGGCACACCCCATCTTCGGCGGACCGATGGGCGGTGTCCTGGGCATGGGGATGGCCGCTTATGCTTCCGAACTTCTCACCTTCCTGCTCGGCTTCTGGCTCTACCGACGTCTGGGCTATAACACTCGTCTCCTTTTTCTGGCCCACTTTGACTGGAAAGTGGTCCGTGAAGCCTTTCGCTTTGGCGTCTTTGAGATGCTGGGATCCATCGCCTGGGCAACCGGTCAGGCTCTGGAGATTCTCATCACCCAGACCCGGCTGGTGAATTACAACGAGGTCTGGGGCAACTGGACCCTGGCTCAGAACTTTATCTTTGCCTACAATGTGCTTTTCACGCTGTACTCCAACCTGATGTCTTCCATCTCCGAGGCGATCTCTCATGCCCGGAAGGTGCTGAGCCAGTATTACTCGGTGATGGCCTATAAGTGGGGCGGCATCGTCAGTGCCTTCATCGGTGCGGTCCTTCTGGCCGTGGCCGACCGGTTTATCCTGGGCGCCTCCGGCCCGGAGTTCGTCCGCGCAGCGGCGTATGCGGTCCCCCTGATCATCTGGGGCGCTATTCAGTACCCCTCCTGGGTCGGCGACCACGTCCAGTTGGGCGCGAACCGTCCTTACCTGAAGTCCATCCTGGTGGCGGGAGAACAGACCATCCGTATCCTCCTGGCCCTTCTCCTGCTCCGGCGCTACCAGATTTATGCTCTCATCTTCTCTTACTTTGTGGGCCTGCTGACAAAGGACATCGTCGCCTACTTCGTCAACCACCGGCTCTGCTATCCTCAGCGATTCTATTTCTGGCAATCCCTGGGAGCGCCTCTGCTGGCGGGGGCGGCCCACTACCTGGTCCTGCGCTGGCTCACGGGCCTGGTCTGGCAGGGCGATCAGGTAACCAGTGTGCTTATCTTTTTCATCGGCATCCTGCCCTCTTTCCCGCTTTTTGCCTTCTTCTACGGGCTCTTCGGTGGCTGGGACGACGGAACACTGGCGGAAGTCCGGCGGGCCGTGGACCTGACCGGCTTTGTGCGACCACTGGCCTGGCTCTTCTGGGGAGCGAGCGCGCTGGGCGCGCGGTGGAGTCCCCTGCACGGGCGCTTCTCCATCACCATTCGCCCGGCGGCCATGGAGGAAGCGCACTCCCTCACCGATGAGCGCGTGAGGTTGATTTAGCAAAGCGCGTATTGCGTACCCTATGTTAGGGAACCCGTAATCCGGAGCGCACCCATGCCTACCCTTCTGGTTGTGGAAGACGAACCGGTTCTTCTGGAGACGCTGGAATATAACCTCCAGCGGGAAGGGTATCAGGTCCTAACGGCTACCGACGGGTGGACGGCGGTGGAGATTGCCCGTCGGGAGCGCCCGGACCTGGTGATCCTGGACGTTATGCTTCCGGGCATAGACGGCTTTGAGGTCTGCCGGATGCTGCGGCGGGATAGTACCGTTCCTATCCTGATACTCACGGCCCGCACTGAAGAGGTGGATAAGGTCGTCGGGCTGGAGATGGGAGCGGACGACTATGTGACCAAGCCCTTCAGCATGCGGGAGTTGCTGGCTCGGGTGCGAGCCCTTCTGCGCCGGGAGCGGATGCTGCGGGAGGAACTGGCCGCCGAGCGCGCTCAGGGACGGGAGCGGCTGGTATTTGGCGACCTGGTCATTGACGACGCCAGCCGGACGGTCTATCGGCGGGGTGAGCCAGTCTCCCTGAAGCCGAAGGAGTATGACCTGCTGCTCTTCCTGGCCCGGCATCGGGGGATGGTTCTCTCCCGCGACCTGATTCTGGAACGGGTGTGGGGCTGGGATTTCATCGGCGGGAGCCGCACCGTGGATGTCCACATTCGCTGGCTGCGGGAGAAACTGGAGGACGATCCGGCCAACCCCACGCGCATCGTAACCGTCCGAGGGGTCGGATACCGGTTTGAGGGGTGAACGATGAGACCCTTTCGCAGTCTCCGCTGGCGGCTCCTAGTGCTTCTGGAACTGGGAGTCCTGGGAGTGATGATCGTCCTGGCGCTGATGCTCTCCGCTGCTGTCCGCCGTACCTGGCTGGCCCAATTGGAGGAGCAGTTGGCGGGAGAGGCCCGGCTCATCGGGCACGCGCTGGCTCCCGCGATGGCTGCGGGTCCCCCTGAGGGAGGGCTGGATGCCGAAGCCCATCGCTACGCGGCCCTGCTGGGCGCACAGGTTGCATTTATCGGGCCCGACGGAACGGTTTGGGGGGCATCGCGCGAGGACCAGGAGCGGGTAGAGAACCTTCTGGACCGTCCGGAGATCCGGCAGGCCCTGGCCACAGGCCGGGGGGCCAGTATTCGTTTCGACCCCGCTGTCGGTTATGAGGTGATGTATGTGGCGGTTCCGGTGGAGGCCGAAGGAAGGGGGACGGGTGTTGTGCGGGTAGCCCTGCCGCTCCAGCGGGTTCAGGCCAGCGTGGCCCGCCTGCAGTGGACGGTGGGGCTGACCACGGTTCTCTTTGTGGGGCTGATCGGTGTTCTGGCCTTCCTGCGCATGACCCCGACGCTGGGAACCATCCGCGATCTCTCCGACGCGCTGGGCCGGCTGACGGCAGGCGACCTGGAGGCGCGCGTCTTTCCCCGAACGGACGACGAACTGGGCGACCTGGCCCGTGTCTACAACCAGATGACGGAGCGGTTGCGGGAGACGATTCTGGCACTGCGGGAGGAGCAGAGCCGCCTGGCGGGGCTCCTGGAGCGGATGACGGACGGGGTCCTGATCACCGATGGGGAGGGACAGGTGCGCCTCATCAATCCTGCGGCGGCCCGGATGCTGGGCATCTCCCCGGAGGACGCGATCGGTCGGTCCTTTGTGCAGGTCGTCTGGGACCACCGACTGGTGGAGTTGTGGGAAGAGAGCCGGAAGCGGGGCCAGGAGGAGGTCAGCCTGATTGACCTGGCGCCGCGCCGGCCCGTTGTGTTTCAGGCCGTGGTTACGCCGCTGGAGGGAGAGGGAGGGGCCGCCCTGGTGCTCCTGCAGGACCTGACGCGCGTGCGGGAATTGGAGACCGTGCGGCGGGATTTCGTCGCCAACGTCTCCCACGAACTGCGAACTCCCCTGACGACGCTGAAAGCGCTGGTGGAGACGCTGCGAGAAGCGCTGGAAGAGCCTCAGACGGCCCACCGGTTCCTGGAGCGGATAGAGGGGGAGGTGGACCGGATGGATCGGATTGTCGGGGAACTGCTGGAACTGGCACAGATAGAGTCGGGGCGTATGCCGCTCCAGATGGCCCGAATGGAGATGGCAGCCGTGATTGGTCCGCCGGTGGAGGAACTGCGTCCCCTGGCCGAGCGGGCGGGGTTGACGCTGACGGTCCACGTGGCCCCGGACCTTCCTCCGGTGCTGGTGGATGGGGACGGGATGCGGCGGGTGGTGGCCAATCTGGTCCGCAACGCGATCCAGTTCACCCCGTCCGGGGAGGTGAGAGTGGAGGCCGAACGGGTGGGCGATGAGGTGGTCATCTCGGTGCGAGATACCGGAGTGGGCATTGCTCCGGAAGACCTGCCTCGCATCTTTGAACGGTTCTACAAGGCCCGGGAGAGCCACTCCAGGGGAGCGGGGCTGGGTCTGGCGATTGCCAAACACATCGTCCTGGCCCATGGCGGGCGCATCTGGGCCGAAAGCACCCCGGGCCGGGGCAGTACGTTTTTCGTAGCGTTGCCGGTACAGGAATAGCGACGATGGTGCGGCGGGCGGCGAAAGCCGCCCGCCGCCTTTGGGGACTCTGGGAGTCAGAAACTGTTACGGCTGGGCGATGGATAGCCGGCGCAACACTGCCTTGACGGCTTCCAGCACGGGCAAGATGGTAAACGCCGTGCCCAGCACGATGGCCCAATCAATCAGGGGCAGGCTGTAGGTCCCGAAGGGCTTGTGTAGGAAGGGCAGGTAGACCACCCCGCACAGCAGCATCAGTTCCCACAGGATCGCCAGGTTCAGCCATTTGTTGGCAAAAGGCCGAACCAGCACAGAGTGATAGTCGGAGCGGAAGTTGTAGGCCTTAAAGAACTGGATCAACACCAGGGAGACGAAGGCCATCGTCATCGCCTCGGCCGCACTCCGGCCCGAGTGCAGGGCCCATGAAAAGAGGCTCAGATTGACGATGGCCGACCAGATGCCGCCCGTGGCCATCAGGCCAACAACCGGACGGGTGAAGATGCTGGTGCGGGGGTTGCGCGGCTTGCGGCGCATCAGGTCCGGGTCCGGTGGGTCTACCGATAGCGCCAGGGCAGGCAGGCCATCGGTCGCCAGGTTTACATAGAGAATCTGGACAGCGGTCAGAGGTAGGGGCATGCCCAGCAGCGAGGCCCCGGCCATCAGCAGAATCTCGCCGACATTGGAAGAGAGAAGGTACATCAGGTATTTCTTGATGTTCCCGAAGATGGTACGTCCTTCTTCTACGGCCGCCACGATGGAAGCGAAATTGTCGTCCAGCAGGGTCATATCGGCGGCCTCTTTGCTCACATCGGTGCCGGTGATGCCCATCGCCACGCCGATGTCGGCTCGTTTGAGGGCCGGGGCATCGTTTACTCCGTCGCCGGTCATCGCGACGATGTGGCCTTTCTTCTGGAGGGCCGTAACCACGCGCAGTTTGTGGGCCGGAGAGACGCGGGCGTAGACCTCTATGCTTTCCACCTCCCGCTCCAGTTCTTCGTCGCTCATCACCTCCAGTTCGGGTCCGGCGACCACTTTCCCCGTTTTTAGCATTCCCAATTCCCGGGCTACGGCCAGCGCGGTGATGGGGTGATCGCCGGTGATCATCACCGGTTTAATGCCGGCCTGTTCGCAGGTCTGGATGGCGGCCCGGGCCTCCGGTCGGGGGGCGTCAATCATCCCCACCAGGCCCAGGAATACCATCTCCTGTTCGGCGTCTTCCAGGCGCGCGTGGGGTTTGGAGGCTACCGCCAGTACCCGCATCGCATCGCTGGCCATCGCTTGAGCGATCCGCAGAATCTTTTCCCGATCGGCCGAGTCCAGCGGGGCGAAGGTGCCGTTGAGCCATTGGTGGGTGCAGGAGGCCAGAATAACCTCTGGCGCGCCCTTGGAATAGGCCACGATGCCCTCCGGCGTCTCATGCAGCGTGGTCATCCGCTTGGTCTCGGAGGTGAAGGGGATCTCGCCAATGCGCGGGTATGCCCGCTCCAGGTCGGGCTTATGCAGGCCGGCTTTGGCGGCGGCTACCACCAGCGCGCCCTCGGTCGGATCGCCCTTGATGCGCCAGCGCCCGTCGGTCTGGGCCAGCCGGGCGTCGGAAGCCAGGGCGGCGGCCCGTAACAGGACCTGGAGGTCCGGGTCGGAGGGGTCTACGGTCTTCCCGCTCTCGGAAAAAGTGCCCTGCGGCGTGTAGCCCACGCCGGAGATCTCCAAGAACCGACCAGCCACGTAGAGACGGCGGGCCGTCATTTCGCCGATAGTCAGGGTACCGGTCTTGTCCGAGCAGATGACGGTAACGCTGCCCAGCGTCTCCACGGCCGGCAGGCGGCGCACGAGGGCGTTGCGCTTCACCATCCGCTGGACGCCGATGGCGAGGGAGATGGTCACCACGGCGGGCAGAGCCTCGGGGACCACAGCCACAGCCAGGGCGATCCCGAAGATGAACATATCCAGAAGCGGCTGGCCGCGTATCAGACCCAGCGCGACAATGAGAGCCACAACTACCAGGGCCGCGCGGGCCAGCACATGCCCGGTTTTATCCAGATTCTCCTGCAGTGGTGTCCGGCCAGACTCTACGGTCTGGAGCAACTGGGCAATCTTGCCAAATTCGGTCTGCATCCCGGTGGCGACGACCACGGCGCGTCCCCGCCCGTAGGTGATCACCGTCCCGGCATACGCCATGTTCCGGCGGTCGCCGATGGGCAGGTCGGCTCTATCCAGGGGAGCGGTGTGCTTTTCCACCGGCACCGATTCGCCGGTGAGGGCTGATTCCTCTACCTGGAGGTTGACGGCCTCTATCAACCGGGCGTCGGCCGGAACCCGGTCGCCGACTTCTAAAAGGATCACGTCGCCCGGTACCAGTTCGCGCGCGGGCAGTTCTATATCGTCGCCGTCGCGGAGAACGGTGGCCGTAGGAGCGGCCATCTCCTGGAGGGCCTCCAGGGCCCGTTCGGCCCGGTACTCCTGGATAAAACCCAGCCCCACTGCAAACAGAACAATGACGGTAATGGCGATCGCCTCCACACCGTGGCCGAGGATGGCCGATAGCCCCACCGCGATGAGCAGGATGATGATGAGCACATTTTTGAATTGTTCCAGCAGGATGGCCCACGGTGAGATACGGCGCACCTCCTGCAACTCATTGGGTCCGTACTGGGCCAGTCGGCGCGCTGCCTCCGCACTGCTCAGGCCAGTGGGTGTGGATTGGAGTTCGGACAGGACCTCCTCAACGGTGCGAGTATGCCAGAGCCTATTGGGTTTCATCGGAAAAGGTTGTCCTCCTAAGGTTGGTTGGCCAGGTTTCTGGGCGGTTTCCGGTGTTCCGGCGAACCCCTCAAACCAGGCATGTGGGTCAGCAATGGGTAGCGACTGGAGTGTCCCCCTCCCTGTTGCCGGGCAGGCCATGTTGTCCCGCAAGACGGGCCGACTTCTCCTGAAGGGCTTCCCCGGGCTGGCAAATAGAGCCACCCCCCGGGACCCGCCACACACCCGAAGGGCGCTTCGGTATCCCGGGATCCCGGTCCTGTACGCCCCTGCCCTATGCGCTGAACGTTTCCCCGCAGAGGAACAGTAACCGCTCCCAGCGGCGGTCCACCTCGGCCTGGAGTTCGTCTATCAGGTGGCGGTTCTCCGGGCGGAAGAGGTGGCGGAAGCGGCCCTGCCGCCTGAGCCACTCCTCCACCGGGAGTTTCTCCTTGGGCTTATAGGTCAGCCGCCAGACGCCGTTCTCCACCTCGTAGAGGGGCCAGTAGCAGGTGTCCACTGCCAATTGGGTGATCTCCAGTGTCTCGTAGGTCTCATGCCGCCAGCCCCGGTTGCAGGAGGAAAGGACATTGATGAAAGCCGGCCCGCCGCAGTTAACAGCCTTACGGACTTTCTCCATCAGGTCCTTCCACTGGGTGGGGGCGGCCTGGGCCACGTAGGGGATGTCGTGAGCGGCGATAATGGCCGTCAGGTCCTTGCGCATCTGCTGCTTGCCGGGGATGACACTTCCCGCCGGGGAGGTGGTGGTGTGGGCCCCCAGCGGAGTGGCCCCGGAGCGCTGGATGCCGGTGTTCATGTAGGCCTCGTTGTTATAGCAGATGTAGACGAACTGGTGGCCGCGCTCCAGCGCGCCAGAGAGGGCCTGGAAGCCGATGTCGTAGGTGCCGCCGTCGCCGCCGAAGGCGAGGAATTTGACGTTGCGGTCGGGGATTTTGCCCCGGCGGACCATGCTGCGATAGGCGGATTCTATCCCGGCGATGGTGGAGGCCGCGTTCTCAAAGGCGCTGTGGACCCATGGCACCCGCCATGCAGTGTAGGGGTAAACAGTCGTGGCAACTTCCAGACAGCCCGTTGCATTCGCCACGACGACGGGATCGTCAATCGCCGCCAGAATCTGCCGGACGACAATCGGCGCCGCGCATCCGGCGCAGAGTCGGTGTCCTGGTGAGAGTCGGTCAGGTTTCTTGGCCAGTTCTTTAGGGATCAATTTGGTTGCCATTTCTCGTCTCCTGAAGAAGCATCACGAAGGGTCTTCTCCTGCTGAGCCCGGTTACCGGCGCAGTTCTTCCGCCGGGTCTTTCCTGGACCAGAGGGCCCCGAAGGTCAGGTGGACCTCGGTCTTGTTGGCTCGCCATCTGTGGGCGCCGGAGGGCTGGAGGGTCAACGCTATTGCCATCTGGCTCAGGGAGCGGGTCAGGCGAAAGCGCTGGGCGACTGTTGCCCGCTGCAGCAACTCCATCGGCACCCGGTCCCCTTCGAGAGTCAGGTCGGGGCTCCGGACCGGCCCAACGAGCATCGGTCGCTTTACTCCCGAACGCTCAGGTAGGTAACCAGCCGCTCCACCTTTCCGGTCTCGGCGATACGGAGCAGGTCCCGGTAGACGGACTCAATCTCTCCGGGCTTGATGTCGCGGCCGCCCAGGCCGAAGATGTAGTCAGCGATGGGGATGTGGACGCCGTGGATGGCCAGCGCCGCCGTCAGTTCCAGGAAGAGAGGGCCAGCATTATTCATGGAGCCGAAGGCGATGGAGCGGTCCATCACCCCCACGGCTTTCAGGTGGCACAGGGCGTTGGCCAGTTCCTTCGCCGGGAAAGGCCGGAAGACGCGCGGCTTGAGCAGGCCCACCTTCAGACCCTGTGCGCGCAGGCTGTCCACCACTACCTTTGTCGTCCCGGCGGTGGAGTTGGCGACGACAATCGCGACATCGGCGTCATCCAGCCGGTAGGCCTCAAAAAGGCCATAATGGCGGTTGAACTGGCGGTTGAATTCGTTGGTAACCTCCAGGATAGGCCGCTGGGCATGGGCCATCGCTTCGGCCTGCTGGCGCTTGCTCTCGTAGTAGTAGTCGTAGAAGTGGAGCGCGCCGTAGGTCTTGGGGTTGTCCACATCCAGGATGGACCATTTCGGTCGGTAGGTGCCAACGAACGCCTGCACTTCGGCGTCGTCGTAGACTTCCACCCGCTCCATTGCGTGGCTGGTGATGAAACCATCCTGGCAGACCACCACGGGCAGCAAGACGTCGGGATGTTCGGCGATGCGAACGGCCTGGATGATGTTGTCGTAGGCCTCCTGACAGTTTTCGGAGAAGAGGATGATCCAGCCGCTGTCCCGCATGCCCATGACGTCGGAGTGGTCGCAGTGGATGTTGATGGGGCCGGAGAGGGCCCGGTTCACCAGGCTCATGACGATGGGGCAGCGGTAGGAGGCGGCGATGTAGACGATTTCCCACATCAACGCAAGCCCCTGGGAAGAGGTGGCGGTCATCACCCGCGCTCCCGCCAGGGACGCGCCAACGCAGGCGCTCATCGCCGAGTGCTCGCTCTCCACACAGATAAATTCGGTCGTTACCTCCCCGTTCGCCACGTATTCCGCAAAGAACTCCACCGTTTCCGTCTGGGGGGTGATGGGGTAGGCCGCGACCACATCGGGGTTAATCTGGCGCATCGCCGTAGCGACGGCCTGATCTCCGGTCAGCGCTTCGTATTTGCTCATTGGACTCCTCCACTGCAGGATGAATCCTGCGTTATTCCATTTTCCCTTCTTCTACCATTCGGATACACAGGCGGGGGTCGTCCCGGTTCAGTTTCTCCCCTGCCTGACGGATCACTTTGGCGTTGACCGGACACACCGAGGCGCAGATACCACAGCCCTTGCAGTGGTCCAGATCAAAGCCTGCCATTTTCTCGTTCTCGGCGTCCACGAGGATGCTGGAATCGGGGCAGAAGAGCCAGCACTGGAAGCAGTGGATGCACGGGGCCTGACCGAAAACGGGGCGGAAAGCCCGCCAGCCCCCAGTCCTGTATTCCACTGCATTCCCACCCTCCAGAATGACGCCGCCGATGGGGATGTCGCGCCATCCTTTCAACTGTGTCATGACTGACGCTCCTTCGTAAGATTCATCCAACGGAGTCCGGAATACGGAATACGGAGTACTGCGTATTGCGTATTGCGTATTGCGGATTGCGTATTCTGTGTTCCGTTATCCCTCCTGAATTTCCTGGGCCGCGCGGCGCAGGACGCGGATGTTGGCCTCCACCACAGAGGGAGAGACCTTCTCACGAAACCACTCCCGGACCTGGTGTTCCAGCGCGTCCAGGTCAAAGAGGCCGGTAGCCCGGGCGAACGCTCCCAGCATGGGAGTGTTGGTAATTTCCCGGCCCATCTCCTCAATGGCGATGTGGCTGGCATCCACGGTGAAGACTTTGCCGGTGCGGAAGCCTGTCATCCGGCGCACCTCTTCAGGGCTCATAGAGGTGTTGACGATGAGAATGCCGTCTTCCTTCAGCCCCTCAGTTACCGGAACGGTGCCCAGGAGAGTGGGGTCCAGGACCAGGACCACATCGGGGTTTTCTATCTGAGAGTGAATATAGATGGGTTTAGAACTCAGCCGGGTAAAGGAGCGGACGGGAGCGCCCATTCGCTCCGGCCCAAAGTCGGGGAAGGCCTGGAAGTACTGACCGGTCCCCATGGCCGTTTCGGCCAGGAGTTTCCCGGCGGTTACCACACCCTGCCCTCCCCGGCCATGCCAGCGGATTTCTATCATTTCTTTGCTCATTGTTCCTCCTGAGAGAAGAAATGCACGGGTGGGGGACACCGAACGAATATTATGCCATAAATCAGGATTTTTGCCAGTGCGTAGTGTCAGGTCGCAGGGGGGGACAATTTGCAGGATCCGGTGCTGGAGGCGAGCCACAGGTCGCCAGGCGCAGGTCGCATGCTCCAGGACGCCGGGAACAGAGGGCTACAGGTACAGACGGAACCCCTCGGCAACCAGCGGGACGGTGGTGGGCAGATACTCCAGCAGCAACATGTGCCCGGCACCCGGAATAATGACCAGGTCCCTGGGACAGCGCAGGCGGTCGTAGAAGGCCTGCGTCGGCTTCACGGGCAGAATCCGGTCGTTCTCCCCCACAATAATGCGGACCGGGCGGGTCATTGCTTCTACCGCTGGCTTATCCTGGGGATACAGGAAGAGGGAGACCCAGGAACTGGCCCGATAGGCGGGGACGAACAACGGGTCCCGTTGCCAATGCCGAACGTTCTCCGGTCGGTCAAACACGTGGCGGGGCTCCAGAAACGCGGTGATGGGGATGGGGAGCCAGGTGCAGCGAATCAGCCAGGGGCTCAGTGTTTCGGCCAGGGGAACCACCAGCCGGTGCCGCCGGAGGTAGAGAACCGGACGGATGTTCTGAAGGTCGGCCACGTTGTGGCAGACCACCGCCATTACCCGCGAGTCCGTCAAACCTGCATAGAAAGCGAGAATACCGCCCATGCTGGAGCCCGTTACTCCCACCGGGCCGCCGTATTGCTCCACCACGTAGTCTATGGCGCAGGAGATGTTCCCCAGCAGGTCCGCATAGGTGAAGAGTCCCCGGGGGCCTCCGCTCCGCCCATGTCCCTGCAGGTCCACTGCCACCACGTTGAAACCCTCTTCCGCCAGCGCGCGGAGAACGTTCGCCCCCGGGATCAGGTCGGTGTAAGAACCGGCATGGGAACCCATGCCGGGAATGAAGACCACGCTGGGACGTCCCGGGCCCGATTCGTAGACCGTCAGGTGGAGGGAAATGGCCCTGTAGTTTACCTTTGCGGAGAAGGTTTGAAACGACATCTCAACCTGATGCTGCTAACGTTTGAGTTGGAATGTAGCGCAGGCCGCCGGGCCTGTTAAATGCGGGCAACTAACCATAGTGATGCAGGCTAACAGCCTGCGCTACGCAAGAAGTCAGTGCCATTGGACATATTGGCCCCTTATCGCTGCCGGACAATCTGGAAGCGGTCAAAATCGCGGGCGATGACCGTCTCCGGGAAGATGGCTCGCGCCTCCTCCAGGACTTCCCAGTCCCGGTAACGGCGGGAGATATGGGTCAACACCAGTTGACGGACGTTGGCCTCCCGGGCCAGGAGGGCGGCCTGTCGGGCCGTTAGATGGCCGAATGCTCGCGCCATTTCCGCATCCGCTTCCAGGTACGTCGCCTCAATGACCAGGAGGTCCGCTTCCCGGACGAACTCCGCCAGGCCGTCGGTGCGGGCCGCGTCGCCCACGTGAGCCAGGCAGGCCCCCGGACGGGGAGGGCCCAGCACCTGGTCAGGATGGACCACCCGGCCATCGGGCAGAGTAACGGATTCTCCCGCCACCAGCCGGCGCCGCTCCGGCCCAGCGGGCACCCCCAGCGCCTCCGCCTTCTCCACCAGGAAGGGACGGCGGGGCCGCTCCCGGAACAGATAACCGAAACATCCTGGCCCCCGATGGGGGACCGGGAAGGCAAAAATTTCCAGGTCGTCGGCCTCCAGGACTTTCCCCGGCGTTACCTCCACAAAAATCAGTTCCATCGGCGGCTGGGTTCCCCGGAGAACTACGCCGAAGATCAGGTCCTTCACCCGTTCCAGTGTGGCCCGTCCTCCGTAAATCTCCAGGTATTCTATGGTCTCCCATCGGGCAAAAGTGGAGATCAGCCCGCCCAGACCCAGAATGTGGTCCAGGTGGCCATGGGTGAGCAGGATGCGGTTCAGCCGTTTAAACCCCAGCCCGCTCTGCAGAATCTGCCGCTGAGTGCCCTCTCCGCAATCAATCAGAAACCGATGGTCCTGGTACAGGACCATCTGGGATGGGAGGTTACGATGGATGGAGGGGGCCGACGCGGACGTGCCCAGGAAAACCAGTTCTATCATAGCGCAGGTCGCAGGTTACAGGTTGGCAGACGCTGGGCACAAGATACAGGCTGCAGGGAGCCGGTATCTCGCGCCCGACTATAAAGGGACAACGGTTACGATTCCGGGGCGGCCCACCTCACCTTCCACCGTTGCCTGGATGGGGAGAAAGGCCCGAAGGACCACCAGGTTGGTCAGCAGGTGGCTCGTGATGGCCGAGGTAACGAGGCGGGAGGGACCCTCGGCCAGTGCCATCGGGAGCAGGAGTTGGTCAGCCAGGTGAGGGTCCACCGGAGCCCCGGTCTCGTGATGGGCCAGCAGGTCCTGGCAGGCCGCATCAGCGACCTGGTCGGCGGGGAGGCCCTTGCGTCCGTAGGCGGTGAAGCCTGCCCGCGCGTGCTCGTACTGGACGAACAGGAAGATCCCCGCCCCCGGCCCAGCCCCTCGCACCACCAGCGGTTGCAGGTCGGCCTTAAGGCCGGCGCGGGCCAGCCGATTGCGGGCCCGGTCTACCATCCGCTGGGGGATGTGAGCCGGGAGGTTGGAAACCACTCCTCGTCCCCATACCCGCTGGACGGCTCCCCGGTCGGTCAGGGTGATGGGCCTCAGTGCGCCGGAACGCCCCCGAATCCGCACCCGGATTTCGCCACCGCCCGCCGGGTAGAAGCCCCAGGAGACTAGGTCGATCTCTGCGTCCAGGCCCATTCGGGCCGCCATGGGCAGAAAGACCTCCCGGAGGTAGTCCACCGACGGGGCCCAGGGGACATGGGTGCCGCCCCGCAGGGTCAGGTGGCTCTCGCCCGGAGCCAGCGCCAGGGGCAGGAAAAGGGTCTGAAAGACCAGGCCGACGGCGCCTGCGCTCCCGCGCCCGGCGACTTCCGCAACGTCAAACGTGTATGCTCCCGGCACAGGCGGGCTTTGAGGAGCAAACCGCAGGGTCTGGCTCCCCAGTTCGGCCCCCTCCACCCGGGCCTGACAGATGGCCGCCGCTGCTTGGACCGCTGTCAGGTGCTGCGGTTGCAGGCCCGGGTTGGGCCGCCCGGCGCGAATGCGGACGATTTCCACCGGCTGGCCGGTGAGCACAGAGAGGGTGAGAGAGGTCCGCAGGACCTGCCCCCCACCTTCTCCGACGGAGCCGTCTATGGAAACCCCAGGTGTTTTCTGCACGGCGTATGATTATACCTGATGCTCCCCAGGAGGCAAGCACTTCCTCCGGCGTTCCCCCTGCCATCCCTCGGCGAAGAGAATGCCCCGTCGGGTAACCTGGAAAAAGCCGTTGGCCAGGCCTAACGCGTCCAGCACTTCCTCGGGGCGGCCCGTCGCGCCCTCTTGGGCGGAAAGGCGCATCGCCAGCGCCGTATGGCCGAAGCCCGCTTCTTCCAGGCGAAGGGAAAGCACCAGCGGACGCAGGTCGTAGGGACGGCCCCGGCGTTCCCGGGGGAGGGTGGTCGCGGCCAGCAGTTCCTCTATACGGCGCCGAATCTCATCTTCGGGAACGGTCGTCTCCACGACCACCCCATAGTCGGCAGCCCGGACCTGCGCGGGCAATGAAGGGGCATCCACCGGGACCTCTTCGGCCTGCCGCACTGTCAGCCCGTTGGGCAGGGTGGCCTTGAGCACCCGGATAGCCTCCCCGGGCGCCAGCGGTGCCTCCAGCCAGACGTCCAGCCATTCCGCCTCGGAAGCAAACCCCAGCGGCAACGGCAGTGCGATCTGCAGGCGGGGTCGGGGAGTGAAGCCGCCGGTGTAGGCCAGGGGGAAGCCAACCCGACGCATTGCGCGTTCCCACACCCGGACCTGCTCCAGATGGGAGATGTAGCGCATGGGGCCGCTTACCGCGTAGACAAGGCGCAAACGAAAGAGGGGGCGCGCGGAGATCACCCCTTGCCCCTCCGGGTTAAACCCTTGTAGTATAATTTGGGTGAAGGTGTGGGAATAACCCCGGCGGCCATCAGGGCCGTTTCCACCATCTCTTCCAGTTTTTCCCGCTCTGCGTTGCTGATGTAGGCCAGTTCGTCGGCGCGGGCCAGCACGTAGGGAAATCCCCCCAGGATACGGCACTGGGCGACGATCCCGGCATGGGTCAGCGAGAGCCGTTCAGGGTCTTCGGCCACCCAGCGCGGCACCTCCACCCGGGCGATCACCGGCTCTTGGCCCTCCGGAGCGACGTTGAGGTAGAAGAACCTGACTCCGTGCCCTGTCGGCTCGTAGTAGTGGCGATTCACAGGGCTGGGAGAGCCAAAGAGGGCCGACCGGGCTCCGGCGGGCAGCGCGGCAAAAAGAGTGCGGTCGGGGACCCGTCCCAGGGGATTGGGCACCTCCCGTGCCCGTCCTACGTCCCCACCAAGCCGGACCAGATGCAGGAGTTTTCCCACCTCGGCGTGGCGCGGCCGGCTGATGAACGCGGCCAGGGCCGCTCCTTTTCGCCGAATCCGCTCCATCTGGAGCAGATAGGGGTCTGCTTTCTCCTTCCGCCCCGCCACCGGAAGGTCTTCCAGTATCCAGAGAACGAGGGTACCGTCCACCAGAGCCAGCGTCGGGCCAGGGGGCTCTGCCTCCACCCGGTCGGCCAGGTGGGCGATTTCCGCGCAGTCCCGCCGCAGGTCCAGCAGATGGCCGGAGACCAGCAACTCCCCTTCGTAGAGGTCCTCCTCCCGGAAACCCAATGTGGGGATACTGCGGGCTTCCGGGGTCGCTCCGCTCCCATGCCGGAAGACCAGGCTGCCAATGTTGATGAGATAATAGAGGGCGACTCCGTGGCGGTCAGGGCCGATAGCGCTCCCGTCGGCACCGATGACGGTGAAGGCGTCGGGGATAGAGGGACAGGGCACTACCGTATTCAGCGGCTCAGCGGTGGGGACAGCAGCCCCGACTTCCGCTGCGACGTCCTCCAGAGCCGCTCCCGCGTCGGCGAACTCCTCCAGCCACTGGCGGGCTTCCACCACCCGGCTTACAAATTCCCGCTCCTGTCGGGCTAGGGAACGGCCCATCTCACTCACGTTTCCGATCAGACGGGTCAGGTCTAATGCCATCGCGCTCCCGAAAATGCCCGCGCCTTTCACCCTCGGTATCGGTAATGGGCGCTATTCCGAGAAAGTTTATGGGCGCTTATTTTTCAGCCACCCCCTTGAAAAGGCCAAACTGCAGAGGAGGGGGATGGGGGGGATGAGGGCCGCTGCAATCTCTCTATCGCGTATAGAAAATCAAGTTACACATGGCGTGATGGTTCTGGGGGAATTCCCGTGGGTGGGGAGCAAGTTGCCCACAAAAAGGTCGCGGCTGCGCAGCGTAGGTTTGAGCCTGCGCCGCGCAAGATAAATCCTCGGCTCCGTTGCCCCCAAGCCACCAGCAAACCACGGAAACTCCCAGAGAGCCAAGTTTAATTATACTTCCCTCTGAGAAAGGGGCAATTCCCATCTCCTTGCCCTCCAGGCGGCTGCGCGGGGTCCACCCTGCGCAGCCGCCTGTGATTCGGACCGCCTATTTGCCCCTCCACCCATTCGCGTCTATAATCCCTCCAAAGGGAGGGAGGAATGAACACAGCAGACCTGATGCTTACCGGTGGTGTGGTCGTTACGATGAACGATCGCTACGACATCTGGGAGCCAGGAGCAGTGGTGGTTCAGGACGGCGCCATCGTCGCGGTGGGGCCAGCGGAGGCAGTCGGGCAGGAATGGACGGCGCGCGAGACGGTAGACTGCTCCGGCCACGCCGTCATCCCCGGCCTCATCAATGCCCACACCCATGCCCCGATGACCCTGGTGCGCGGCCTGGCCGACGACCTGCGCCTGGACGTCTGGCTCATCGGCTATATGATGCCGGTGGAACGGGAATTCGTGCGCCCGGATTTCTGCTGGCTGGGCACCCAACTGGCCTGCGCAGAGATGATCCGCTCTGGCGTTACCTGCTTTGGTGACATGTACTACTACGAAGAGGCCGTCGCCGACGCCGCCGTCCAGGTCGGCATGCGGGCCGTCTGCGCGCAATCCATCCTCAAATTTCCCACTCCGGATGCGGTCAGTTACGACGAGGGACTGCGCTTGGCAGAGAGTTTCATCGGGCGCTGGCGGGGCCACCACCTCATCGTCCCGGCGCTGGGCCCCCACGCCGCCTACACTGCCACTCCCGATATGCTCCAGGAATGTGCCCGCCTGGCCCGGGCCTACGACGTCCCCATCCACATCCACGTCGCTGAGACTGCGCTGGAGGTCCAGGAGCACCGGGCCGAGTACGGCATGCCCATCGTCCCCTGGATCAAGAAGCAGGGCCTGTTAGAGGCCAGGGTTACCGCCGTCCACTGCGTTCACCTGGACGAGGGCGAGATGCACACCCTGCTCCACCACGGGACGGGCGTGGCCCACAACCCTACCAGTAACCTGAAACTGGCCAGCGGCATCGCGCCGGTGGCTCGAATGCTGGCGCTGGGATTGAACGTGGGCATCGGCACCGATGGCCCCGCCAGCAACAATGACCTGGACATGTTTGAGGAACTGCGGCTGGCAGCAATTCTGGCCAAAGGCATCACCGCCGACCCGACTGCCCTGCCCGCCCGTCAGGCCCTGGCTATGGCGACGATTATGGGTGCCCGAGCCCTGCACATCGCCCATCTGACCGGCTCGCTAGAAGTCGGCAAGCGGGCCGACATCGCTGTTGTTGACCTGGAGGACTTGCACCTAACCCCCCGTTTCCACCGGGACCCGGAGAGCATCTACTCTCTGCTGGTCTACGCAGCCAAGGGCCACGATGTACGCCATGTCCTCTGTGATGGCCGGTGGTTGATGCGGGATCGGGCCCTCCTGACGGTGAATCCCGAGGAACTGCGTGCCCAGGCCCTGGAGATCGCTCGCAAGATTGACCGGTTCCTCAGCGTCCGGGAGGAGAGCGTCCTCAGCAAACTGGTTGCCATCGGCGGTGTGGCCCGGGAGAAGACCTTTGAGGTTCAGGTCAAAGTTCATCTGACCGACGACGCGGGGGTCTTGGCGATACTGACGGGAGGAGCGGTTCCCATTGTCAAACAGTCCCGGCGGCGGCAGTACGACACCTACTTCCTCTTTGACGACCCCGACCATAGCCGTCTGCGCTACCGGGAAGAGGAGATCCTGGGCGATGAGGACCAGGTTACCGACGTTCGCTATCGGCTTACGCTGACAGGCGACACGAAGGAACGGGAGTTCCCTCACTCCGTCCTCCTGTCCCGCTCCCGGTTTGACGCGCCCGCGACCCGCAGTCTGCGCTTCTACCGGGAGTACTTTAAACCAGCAGCGGAGTGGGAAGTCCATAAAGAGCGGCGACGGTACCATATCCGTTATGGCGGGACCGACTTTGCGGTCAACCTGGACCGGGTGGTCCAACCGGCGTTACCCGGCTACTTCCTGGAACTGAAGAGCCGGACATGGTCGGCCCAGGACGCGGAGCGGAAGGCCGTCCTTATCGGCGAACTGCTGGAACTCTTCGGCGTCCGGGAACAGGAACTGGTGCGGCGGGAGTACCTGGACCTGGCGCGGGAATATCAACGTCCGGAAGAAGCCGCGACTCCGTGAGAGCCGCGACTTTTCATCACTGGATGATGGATATCGGGGAGGAAGCCCTATCGGTCCGGCACCGGCCGGATCCAGGTTCCAGGTAACGCTGAGGGGTCGGAGAGGGCCCGATAAAGGGCCCCCTTCTCCTGGCCAGAGAAGATGCAGGCCATGGTAGCAGGGTATGCTGCCACCAGCGCGGCCATTCGTTCCACCTTATCCGCCATTCCCCCTGTTACGTCCATGCCGTGAGCGCCCCGGAGAACTGGCCGCAGAGCCGGAAGGTCCGCCGGAGTGATGGTGGGAATCACCCGCCCCTCGATGTCCAGTACGCCTGCCACTTGGGTCGCCAGGAGAATCCGCTGCGGGGCCAGGATGGGAGCCAGATAAACAAAGAGGTCTTCGGTGGAGACAATCGTCCCGCCCCGCACATTGTCTAGGGCCACGTCGCCGTAGATGAGAGGCACCAATCCATGCGCCAGCGCTTCCCGAATCGGCCTGATCTCCAGATGGATTAGCACGCCGTCCTGGCAGCGGGCTGAGGCAGAAGGTTGCAGGCTCAACACCGGTACTCCCACTTCCAAGAAGATGTCGGCAACGATGCGGTTGAGCCGGGCAGCGGCCGCGGCCACCTCCGCGTATCCCCGCCACTCCCGAGGCGTCCGTACGCCCTGCCGGGTGCCGTAGGGCGCGGCGGCCGCATGGCCGAACGAGCCGGACCCGTGGCCGATGACCAGTTCCAGGTCCGGCCGCGTTTCCAGGGCCTCCCGGACCTCCTCTGCCAGCCGCCGGATGACCTCCGGGCGCGACGTGTAGGGGGAGGATTTATCGGTAATCAGCGAACCACCCAGTTTCAGAAACGCTCGCTCCCTCAATCCCCAGCGTCCACTCCCGATCCATCCGTATAACCGAACCGTCCCGGCAATGCGATTCCCAATCCTCCGGACAGGCTGGTGGTCTCTCTTCCCCAACCTGATCCACGCCTTCTTTTGGCATCAATTGCTTCAGGTGTCAGGTTCGTTGGTGGTTCATGGGCTTGCCACTTCTGTCCGCCAGACCTGGGCCGCACCCGTGGCCCGCAGTGCCTCCTCCACCGCCCGGGCCGTAGATTTCTCCACCAGTGCGACGATGGTACCACCCCGACCGGCGCCAGAGAGTTTGGCTCCGAGGGCGCCGGCCCGCCGGGCGGTCTCCACCAGCCGGTCCAGGACCGGCGCCGAAACTCCTATTTCCCGCAGGAGTTCGTGGTTGGCGTCCATGCGCTTCCCGAGCGCGCGAATATCTCCTTGGGCCATTGCCTCCCGGGCCGCCTCCACCTCCTGAGCCACCCGGTCAAAGAGCGCCTCATAGCGGGCTGGTTCCGCCTCCCAGTGCCGCCGAACGTCTCCCACCACCACGCGGGTTGGGCTGGGGATGCCGCTATCGGCCACCAGCAAGTGCAGCGTCGTGCCCACTGGCAGGGGCTCCGGCGGTCTCCCCCGAACGAAATATATGGATTGTTCGTAGGCGATGACCGTGTTATCGATCCCGCTGGGCGTACCGTGATAGATACGCTCTATCTCGTACACCAGCGCGGAGACTGTCGGCGGGTCCAGCGAAACACCGTACCAGGCGGCCAGTGCCCGGACAATGGCGGTGGAGACCGCCGCGCCCGACCCCAGTCCCGAGGCCACTGGAATCTCCGATTCTATCCGCAGGAGGGCATCGGGCGGAGGCCGATGGAGGTGCTTCGCCGTCAAATAGACGATGCGCGCCAGCGGGTGGTCGGCGGGAAGGGCCGAGAGCGGCGCGTCTATCCCCACCGCCGGGGCCTGGATGTGAAAGGGAGCAGGGTGGGGAGCCAGGGTGGCCGTCGCGCGTAGCCCGCTCAGAGGGATAGCGATGGCGGGCCGTCCATACACCACCGCATGTTCCCCCAGCAGGATGACTTTGCCCGCCGCCGAGGCACGAACCACCGTCTCTACCGCACGTACATGATCAGGATGACCGCCATTCCCCACAGCAATACCCCGACCTGTAACGGTCGGTCCCGCAGAACGATTTCCTCCGGTTCGCCCCCCATTCCCTTGACATAGACCAGATACAGGTACCGGAAGATGGCATAGAGGACAAAGGGCACCGTTAGCATCATCGTGTGGTTGGACGGAAGATTGGGTGCGGAGAAGGTATAGAGAGTGTAAGCCACCAGCGTCGCCGCGGTAACGATGAGGATGAACTGATCCAGGAGCAGGACGTTATACTCCCCCAGGCTTTCCCGATGGTGGTTGGCGTTCTCGCCCAAAAGCGTCAGTTCGTGGCGGCGCTTACTGAAACTGATGAAGAGAGCCAGCAATCCCATACAGGTGTAAATCCAGGGTGAGAATCGCTCTGCCTCTACCAACGGGATGCCCGCCGCGACCCGCAGGACAAACCCCGCCGCCACGGCCAGCGCGTCCATGATGACGACGTTTTTGAGGAGAAACGAGTAGGCTACCTGCAGAATCAGGTAGGCAGAGAGAACGCCGCCAAAAAGGGGGTCCAGCAGAAACCCTGCTGGCAGGCCGACCAGCGGGATCAGGAGAGCGCAGACCATCGCCGCGCGCGGAGAAAGCCGCCCGGACGCAATGGGCCGGTGGCGCTTGCGCGGATGCTGGCGGTCCTTCTCCGCATCCACCAGGTCGTTCACCAAGTAGACAGCCCCCGAGATCAGGCACAGGAGTACGAAACCGGCCACCGTCCGGGCCAGGTAGACCGGATGGAAGAGTTTCTGGTCAAACACCAGGGGAGCGAAAACGAAAATGTTTTTGGCCCACTGTTTGGGCCGCATAGCTGTTATCAGGGCTTTCAGGGACATGCTCCGGCTCCGGCAGAATTCTGCATTCCGAGAGGCCATCCAAAGAATCGGCAGACCCGTTTCCGGGTCCTTTGCGCTTTACGTTCTCTTTATACCAGAAAGCCCCGGTTTGGCAAATGCCCACTTGCCATCCCTACCTCTCCCGGTTATAATGCGGAATACAGGATGCCAGAAATGAATGCTCTCCTTCGCCCGATGTTGGAATTTCTTCATGGCCTGGCGTTCGTTGTGCTGGGCCTCTTTGTTCTTTTCGCCGTCCCCCGCATCGGGCGTGCCAGCATCATTTGGCCGATGCCTTTGCTGGCTCTCTTCGCCTTTGGAGAGGCAGTGATCGCTTGGGACCCGGTACTGGCCGCTGCGTTTGGCCTCCCAACCAACCCCACTGGCTTGCCATCCCTCCTCCCTGTGGGGCTCCAGGCGGTTCCAGTGGTCATAGCCTACTGGGCCCTCCTGGCCGCCAGTCTCTTCGTCCCCCGTGCTGCCGAACGGTCTCCTCTTCTGACCCTTCCACTGGTCGTTCTGGCTTTCTATCTGGGCGGCTTGGTGCTTGCCACGCTGCTGGTCGGCGCTGAACGGGTGGCCCCATGGGCCGACGTAGCCGCCCGCGTCGGACTGGCTTTTCCTGGTGGCCTGCTGGCCCTCCGTTCCCGTCACCAGCCGGTCCCGCCTGGTGCCCCTCCCGTCTTCCACACTGCCGAACGTCCCCTTCGCCGCGTGAGGGTCGCCATGGCCGCCTTCGGCCTCCTGGCCGGCGCGATCCAACCCACTCTGGTGCTTCTGGGCTCGCGGGTGCCATCCTTTATCTTCTCCTTCCTCTCTGCCCTGCTGACCCTCTGCGGCGTTGCCATCCTCTCCGGGTTGATCGGGACCCTCCACACGGTCCAGACCCGGGTGGAAGAATGGGTGGAAGAGGTCCGGCAAGCCCAGGCCCTGGCTGCCGACCGGGAACGGATTAGCCGGGAACTTCACGACGGGATCATCCAGTCCATCTACGCTGCCGGATTGATGCTGGAAGGCGTCCGGGCGGCCATCCCCGAAGACCCCGCTGCTGCCCAGGCCCAACTGGACCGGGTCCTGCGGAGCCTCAACCAGACCATCCAGGACATCCGGCGTTACATCTTCGATCTCCGGGGCGGCTTTCCCCAGACCGACCTGGTGAGCGGACTGGAAGAACTCCTGCGGGACTTCCGGATCAACACCCTGTTGGAGACCCGACTCACTGTCTCCGGTGAGGAGCGGGAGCGGCTGAGCGCCGAACAGCGCCAACACATTCTGCAGATTGCGCGCGAGGCGTTATCCAACGTCGCTCGCCACGCCCACGCTCGTCGGGTGGACGTTCGCCTGACCTATGACACCCGTACCCTCCAACTCCGGATCGCCGACGACGGTGTTGGCCTGGCGATGACCCCCACTCCCACAGGGCAGGGCATGCGGAACATCCGCGAACGGGCCCGTCTGCTGGATGGCACTCTGGATATAGATAGTGCCCCGGGCCAGGGTGTTACCATCACCCTGACCGTCCCGCTGAAAGGAGAGGCATGACTCTCCGCATTCTGATCGTGGACGACCACGAAGTGGTCCGGCTGGGCCTGCGGGCCCTCCTGGATCGCCATCCCGATTTCACCGTGGTGGACGAAGCCGGCACCGCCCGTGAGGCGCTCCAGAAGGCCCTCCTCCACCGCCCGGATGTTGTCGTCATGGACATTCGGCTCCCCGGACGTAGCGGTATTGATGCCTGCCGGGACATCGTCTCCCAATTGCCCGAGACCCGCGTGATTATGCTCACTTCCTACGCTGAAGACGAACTTCTCTTTGACGCGATTGAGGCCGGTGCCTGCGGCTACGTTCTCAAACAGATCGGCAGCGACGACCTGGTCCGAGCCATTGAGGCCGTTGGGCGTGGCGAGGCACTGCTAGACCCTTCCATCACCCGGCGGGTTCTGGAACGGGTGCGGGAAGCGGCCCGCAAGGACGAAATTGCCGCTTTCGCTGACCTAACGGAGCAGGAACTGCGGGTCCTGGCCCTCATTGCCGAGGGGAAAACCAATCGGGAAATCGCCCGGGCCCTCTACCTGGGCGAAGGCACCGTCCGCAACTATGTCAGTAGCATCCTCAGCAAACTGGGCCTGACCAACCGGGCCGAGGCGGCTGCCTTTGCTGTCCGTCATCACCTGAGAGACTACCTTCGTTCGCGGGAAGGATAGCCGGACTGCCGGTTCGCCTTGACTTTCTCCCTCTGCCGATTACAATATCCCTCGGCAAAGGCCGAGGTGTGGAGCGCGCTGAAAGGACTGGTCCGACCGCTGATCCAGGTCCTGATACGCCTGAAGACGGAAGGGCAGGAGCGGATTCCCCTATCCGTCTCGCTGTTCCTCACCCAACACCCCACTCCGATCCCGAAGCCATTGGGGATGGACAGAAAATACCGAATACGCACCTTGCACCACAGGAGGTTATCCGATGAAAGACCGTAGACTGCTGATGATTCCCGGTCCTGTAGAATTCACCCCAGAGGTTCTGCAGGCCATGAGCCTCCCCACCACCAGTCACCTGGCCGCGAACTTCGCGGAGGTCTTCGGACAGGCACTGGAACGACTGCGGGAGGTCGTCCGGGCACCCGGTGGCCAGCCCTTCGTGGTCGCCGGATCGGGTACGCTGGCGATGGAGATCGCCGCCGCCAACCTGATCGAGCCGGGCGACCGGGCCCTGGTGGTTAACACCGGCTTCTTCAGCGAGCGCTTCGTCTCTATCCTGGAGCGGTATGGCGCGGAGGTTACGGTTCTCACGCCGCCCGTTGTCGGCGACACCCCGCCTCCGGAGGCAGTGGAGGAGGCTCTGAAAAAAGGGCCTTTCAAACTGATGACAGTTACCCAGGTGGATACCTCCACCGGCGTCCTCACCGATGTCCGCACCCTGGCCCTCCTGGGGCGAAAGTACGAGACTCTGGTCGTGGTGGACGGCGTCTGCAGCGTGGCCGGTGAGGAACTGTGGATGGAAGAGTGGGACGTAGACCTGACCCTCACCGCCTCTCAAAAAGCCATCGGCGTCCCGCCCGGGCTGGCCATTGTCGTCGCCGGGGCGCGGGCAATGGAGGCATTCCGCAAGAGGAAAACTCCCGTCCGCTCCTATTACGCCGATTGGGCTAACTGGCTTCCGGTGATGGAATCCTACGAGGCCCGCAGGCCCATCTACTTCGGAACGCCCCCCGTCAACCTGGTCTGGGCGCTGAACGTGAGTCTGGGGCAGATGCTGGCAGAGGGGCTGGAGAACCGCTGGGCCCGCCACCGCCATCTGAGCGCGGCGTTCAAGGCAGGATTAACCGCCATCGGATTGAAACTGGTGCCGGTGAGTCTTCAGAAGGCCGCCCACACCCTCACGACGGCCTACTACCCAGAGGGGATAGACGCTCGTTTGCTGGGACTCATCCTGGAGGCCGGAGTCATTGTCGCCTCCGGGCGCCATTCGGCCCTCGGCGACCGATACTTCCGGGTCGGGCATATGGGCGCGGTTACCGCCTCCGACATCCTGGCGACCCTGGGCGCGATAGAATGGGCACTGGCCCGTAGCGGCTATCCCTTTGACGTCGGCGCAGGGTTGGCTGCTGCCGAGCGGGTGCTGGCGGGGTAGTTCTCCAGCCGGCTCCCTTTTGGGCCGCTGGGAGGGCCCTACCACTGGTCCGGAGGCGACCGACCCCAAGGGAAGGCATGTACCACAAAGTTACCCCCCAAATTGTCGACGCATTGCGAGCCATCGTCGGGGAACAGAACGTCCGCACTGACGGGGAAGCGTTGGAGAAATACGCCCACGACGAGACGGTGGGCTTGTGGGCTCAACCGGAGGTTGTTGTCTTCGTCCGCTCCGCGCAGGAGGTCGCCGAAATCTTCCGCCTGGCGACACGGGAGCGGATTCCCATTACCCCGCGCGGGGCCGGGTACGGCCTGAGCGGTGGCGCCGTCCCCCTCTTCGGTGGGATCGTCCTCTCCACCGAGAAGATGAATCGCATCCTGGAGATTGATCCGCAGAACCTGATGGTTACCGTGGAGCCGGGGGTCATCACCGGCGACCTGCACCGGGCAGTGGAGGCGGAGGGGCTTTTCTACCCACCCGACCCCGCCAGCCTGGATTCCTGCACCATCGGTGGGAACATCGCCGAAGGCGCCGGTGGCCCCCGAGCCGTCAAGTACGGGACCACCAAGGACTACGTCTGCGGCTTGGAGGCTGTTCTCCCCTCCGGCGACATCATCACCTGCGGCGGCAAACTGGTTAAAAACGTTACCGGTTACAACCTGATCCAGTTGCTCGTTGGCTCCGAGGGAACCCTGGCCGTGGTCACCCAGATTATCCTGCGCCTCCTGCCCCTGCCCAAGTTCCGGGTGGACCTGCTGGTCCCCTACGACGACTTCCAGGCCGCCGCCGACACCGTCTCCGACATCATCGCTGCCCGCATCCTCCCGGCGACCATTGAGTTTATGGAACAGGATAGCATCCGGGCGGCGGAGCGGCTCCTGCAGAAGACCGTCCCCTACGACGACGCAGCGGCCCACCTGCTGATCCAACTGGACGGGAACCGGCAGGAGGCAGTGGACGCGGACATGGAGGCCGTGGGGGAAATCTGCCTGGCCCACGGGGCCCGGGACGTCTTGGTAGCGAAGGATACCCGCACCCGCGACCGGCTGTGGGAGGCCCGGCGGGCCATCGTGGACGCGCTCAAGCACGAAAGCCCGATGAACCACATGGAGGACGTCGTAGTGCCGCGCGCCGAGATCCCGGCCCTCCTGCGGGGGATCAAGGAGATCGCGCGGCGGCACAGCGTTCGCATCGTCTGCTTCGGCCACGCCGGAGACGGTAACGTCCACGTCAACGCGCTCAAGGACGCCATGCCCGAGGGAGAATGGCACGCGCTGGTTCCTGTCCTCTCCGAAGAAATCTACCGGCTCACTCTCTCCCTAGGCGGGACCATCACCGGAGAACACGGCATCGGTGCGACCCGTCGTCGCTACCTGCCCATGGCGCTGGACCCGGCCCAGATCGCGCTGATGCGGGGGATCAAAGAACTCTTTGACCCCTACCACATCCTGAATCCCGGAAAGATTTTCCCCTGACGGGCCCTTCCCCTTCCTTCACGCGACGGCGAAACCATGGCCGCGCACCGTTGTTTTTCTATACGAGCGATGGTGTTCTTACCCTTCCAGAGAGCCGGAGCGATCGGTTCTCACCGGTGAGAGACCCGGATGGGTTGCTGGATTGCCCACTTGGTGGTATATTTTCCGGCAACCCGAGGAGACTACCGTCATGGATATCCGGATCGAAGTCCGCTGGAGATCCCATCTGCCGGAGGGAAGGGTCCGGGCCCTCCAGGCCCAACTGGCCCTGCTGGGCCTCTCCGGTGTGCGGGAGATCCGCATCGCTGACCTCTACTTCCTGCGGGGCGACCTGACCGACGGGGAAGTGGAGACCCTCTGCCGGGAACTCCTGGCAGACCCCATTGTCCAGGAATACCGGTGGGGCCGAACAACCCCGGCTCCGCCTGCTTCCCCCTCGCCAGAGAATGGCCAGTGGGTGGTGGAAGTAGGCCTCCACCCTGGCGTAACCGACGCGGTCGCGGAGCGGCTCCTGCAATCCGCCCGGCACATCGGAGTGCGGGGCCTCCAGGCGGCGGTTACCGGTACCCGCTACGAATTCACCGGCGCCCTGGACGAAGCGACCGTCCGTCACATCGCGGAGGCCCTCCTCTGCAACGACGTCATCCAGTTCTACACCCTGGGACCGCTAACCCCGGTTTTCGCCCCCGCTGCCCCCAGCGGCGAGGTGGAAGCAATCCCCCTCCGGGCCGCCGACGATGAGACCCTCCTCCGGATTAGCCGGGAACGGGTCCTGGCCCTTTCCCTGGCCGAAATGCGGGCCATCCAGGAGTACTACCGGGAACGGGGACGGGATCCCACCGACGTGGAACTGGAAACCCTGGCCCAGACCTGGTCCGAGCATTGCGTTCACAAAACCTTCAAAGCGCAGATCGACTACGAATGTCGCGGAGGTATCCCGCGCCATCTCCCCGACGGAAGCCTCCGACACCCGCCCTATCGAGAAGCGATTGACGGCCTCCTGCGCACCTATATCCGGGCTGCAACGGAAACACTGGGGAAACCCTGGGTCCGCTCCGCCTTCGTGGACAACGCGGGCGTGATCGCGCTGGACGAACGATGGGACGTTTCCTTTAAAGTGGAGACGCACAATCATCCCTCAGCCCTGGAGCCCTTCGGCGGGGCCAATACCGGTGTTGGCGGGGTCATTCGGGACATTCTCGGCGTTTCGGCCCGTCCCATCGCCAACACGGACATCCTCTGCTTCGGCCCCCAGGACCTGCCCGAAGAGACCCTCTCGCCGGGCGTCCTCCATCCCCGCCGGATCGCCACGGGTGTCATTGCCGGGATTGAGGACTACGGAAACAAGATGGGGATTCCCACCGTCAGTGGGGCGATTCTCTTTGACCTGGGCTATACGGCCAACCCACTGGTCTTCTGCGGATGCGTGGGGCTGGCGCCCCGGGGGAGCCATCCCCGCTCCCCGCGTCCGGGCGACCGGATCGTGGCTCTGGGCGGTCGGACGGGACGGGACGGTCTCCACGGCGCGACCTTCTCCTCCGCTGCACTGACTCACGACACTGCCCAGACCGTAGGCAGCGTCGTCCAGATCGGCAACCCCATCACCGAAAAGGCCGTAACCGAGGTGGTTCTGGCCGCCCGGGACGAGGGCCTCTATACGGCCATCACCGACTGCGGCGCGGGTGGGTTCTCCTCCGCCGTGGGGGAAATGGGTCGGGAGATCGGCGCCGAAGTGGAACTTTCCCACGTTCCCCTCAAATACCCCGGCCTCCGACCCTGGGAAATCTGGCTCTCCGAGGCCCAGGAACGGATGGTCCTGGCCGTCCCCCCGGAAAATCTCCCCCGCTTGCAGGAACTGTGCGACCGTTTTGACGTGGAGATGACGGTCATCGGCCATTTCACTGGCGACCGCCGCCTGACCGTCCGGTATCACGGAGCCATCGTGGGAGAACTGGATATGGCCTTTCTCCACGAAGGCCTTCCCCGCCGCCACCTGACCGCTGTCTGGGAACCGACAGTGGAGCCCGAAGAACCGCCGCCTCCTGGAGACCCCGCCAGGGTCCTGCTGCGCCTGCTGGCGCTGCCGGACATCGCCAGCAAAGAGGCAACCGTCCGCCGTTACGACCATGAAGTCCAGGGCGCCGTGGTGGTCAAACCCTTCGTGGGTCGGGAGAACGATGGCCCTTCCGACGGTGTCGTTCTCTGCCCTCCGGAGACTCGGTCCTTTCGGGGCATCGCCATCGGCTGTGGGATCAACCCCCATTACGGGAAGATAGACCCGTACGCGATGGCCTGGGCGGTGGTGGACGAGGCCATCCGGAACGTGGTGGCGGTGGGGGCCGACCCGGACCAGGTAGCCCTGCTGGACAACTTCTGCTGGGGGGACCCCTCCCTGCCAGACCGGCTGGGCGCGCTGGTCCGGGCCGCACAGGGGTGCCACGATGCGGCCCTCTGCTACGGCGCTCCCTTTATCTCCGGCAAGGACAGCCTCAACAACGAGTTTCTGGATCCCCAGGGCAGACGGACGCCCATCCCGCCGACCCTGCTGATCTCCTCCCTGGGGATCGTGCCCGACATCCGTCAGGCCGTTACGATGGACCTGAAGGCTCCTGGCAACCTGCTCTACATCCTGGGGATCACGCGGGCGGAAGCGGGCGGCTCTGCCTGGTATCGGGTGATGGGGGGCCGGGGCGGCACCGTCCCGGCGCCGGTCCCGGAGAGCCTCCAGACCATGCGGGCGCTCCATCGGGCCATTCGGGAGGGGCGGGTGCAGGCCTGCCACGATTGCTCCGAAGGCGGACTGGCAGTCGCCGCCGCTGAAATGGCGCTGGCAGGGGGACTGGGACTGACCCTGAGCCTTTCCGACCTCCCCTCTACACCCGACGTCGCGACTGCCGAAATGGCGCTCTTCAGCGAGACCGCAGGCCGTTTCCTGGTGGAAGTCCGGCCTCAGGACCGGGCCGCTTTGGAAGCCCTCTTCTCTGGCCTGCCCTGCGCTTGCCTGGGCCGAGTAACCGAAGAACCGGTCCTCCGGATCACTGGGCGGCGGGGCGACCCCATCCTGGCCCTGCCGGTCGGAGCACTCAAGCAGAACTGGAAGAGAGACGCGATATGGGCCGGGTACGAGTCCTGATCCTCCACGCGACCGGCACTAACCGCGACCGGGAAACCGCCTGGGCTTGCGAAGCGGCAGGCGGGGAGCCGGAGATTGTCCACGTCAACCAGTTGCTGCGGGGAGAGCGACGGCTCGCGAATTACCACATGCTCATCCTTCCCGGCGGCTTCTCCTACGGGGATGCCCTGGGCGCCGGACGACTGTGGGCGGTGGACCTCCGTCATCTGTTGGGGGAAGAAATTCAGACCTTCATAGAATCGGGGCGGCCAGTGCTGGGCATCTGCAACGGCTTCCAGGCTCTGGTCAAAGCGGGCTGGCTCCCTGGCCCTCCCTTCACCGGAGAAGGGGGCGACCATCAGGCGGTAACGCTCACCTACAACGCGTCGGGCCACTTTGAGTGCCGGTGGGTCTGGCTGCAGGCCAACCCATCCAGCCCATGCGTGTTCACGCGCGGACTCTCGGAGCCGATCTATTGCCCCGTGGCCCACGGTGAGGGACGATTCGTCCCTCGCGACGAGGCCACACTCCAGGCGCTCCAATCCCATGGGCTGATCGCGCTGACCTACGTGGCGCCCGATGGGGGTCCCGCGCGGTACCCCTGGAACCCCAATGGCTCCGTTGCCGATGTGGCCGGCATCTGCAACCTCCAGGGGAACGTTCTGGGCCTGATGCCCCATCCCGAAGACCACATCGTTCCCTGGCAGCATCCCCGTTGGATGCGGGGGGAATCTGGAGGGCTGGGGCTGGCTCTCTTCGCCGCGGGCATCCACTACGCAGCCTCGCTATAGCAACGGCCTGCAAGGGGAGTGTCCACGAAAGAGCCATTGCGGCGGCCAAGCCCCTGCAGTGAGAGCAACGACCCACTTCCTTACTTGAGGAATCCGTAGTACAGGCTGTTAGAAGATGTCTGAACAATGCCGAAGGTTGCGGAGCGCTGGCTGTTCGCCTGTAAGTAATGGGTGGCCCAGGACGGCCTTCTGACCCGTAGCGCAGGTGGTAAGCCTGGATACTGCAGGCCTGGCGGCCTGCGCTCCAGCGCCCAGGTCTCTGGAGAACCTGAATTTTCAGACATGCTCTCAGCCTGCATCATATGATCCCAGCCGGTTCCAGATTCAACTCGGGAGGGTCCATGCCTGCAGGAGAAGCAATAGTGGTTGGTGGGGGGCTGGCAGGACTGACCGCCGCCTACCGGCTGCAACAGGCCGGATGGAAAGTGCGCGTGCTGGAAGCGAACCCCCACGTGGGAGGCCGCGTGATCACCATCCAATGGCGCGGCTATTCCATTGACCCTGGCGCGGAATTCGTCTCTGGCGCAGAGACCTACCTGCTGGGCATGGTGCGGCATCTGGGCATTCAGGAGCAACTGATCCGTTACAGTCAGGAGCAGGTTGGGTTTGAGGTAGGTGTGATGCGCGGCGGCCGCGTCTATCGGATCAACTTTATGGCACCGTGGCAGTTCCTGACCTGGCGCGGGGTCTCCCTCCCGGCCCGGCTCAGCATCCTCAAGTTGCTGCCGTACCTGATACGCTACCGTCGCTACGACCTCTATCATCCGGAGACGGTACCCGGAGACGACACCCAGACGATGGAGCAGTTCTTTTACCAGAAAATCAGCGGTGAACTTTTTGAGTACTGGGTGGAGCCGACGATGGACGTCTTCTGTGGCTACACCGCTGATGACCTCTCCGCCAAAATGATGTTGCTCCTCTTCGGCAACTATCTGGGCACTCCACTGTACACCTTTGTTGGTGGGTTGGGATTCTTCCCGGAGACGTTGGCAAGTTCTCTGGATGTGCAGACGGGAGCCCGGGTTACGCGTATCACCCTGGCGCCGGATCAGCGCGGTGTACGGGTGTATTACAAGCAGGATGGCCAGGTCGCCTCTCTGGACAGCGACGCGGTGGTCGTCGCCGTGCCCGGGGATTCCGTGCTGGACCTATTGGATGAGCCCCGGCCAGCCTGGAGGGCTTTCTTCCCTAAAGTGCGCTACACCCGGGTCGGGATCGTCTATCACTTAATTGAGCACAACGACCCTCAACTGGATCGAGGTGGGATTATGTTCCCACGCCGGGAGCCGTGGAAACTCTCGGCACTGGGCTGGAAACGTCAGCCTGATGGTCGGATTCTGGCGATGAGCGACCTGAAAGCCAGCCTGTATGATCCCCAGATGAGCGACCAGCAGTTACGCCAGGTGATTACCGAAGAGGTTACGCGCGCTGTACCGGCATTCGCTGGCCGGATCGTGGATCAGATGGTCTTTCGCTGGTCGCACAAAGTGCCAGCGATGCCCCCAGGCTACCTGAGCGCACTGAAGATGTTCAAGGAGAACCCTCAGGAAGGCCCGGTCTATTTCTGCGGAGATTACCTCATTGCCGGTTCAACCGGAGCGGCCCTGGCCTCTGGCTGGCAGGCTGCCGAGCGGGTACTGCGGGCCATGTAACGGACGCTATCCGCCAGGGAGCGAACCTGTCCAACCTTTGAGGATCGTTGCCAACGGACCATCACTGGAATCACTCAGCAGACAAAGGGGGTGAAAGAATTATGCCACTGGACCTGCAAACTATCCAATCGGTAGTCCCGCACGCCTTGCGGGAAATCCACGTTCCGGGGCTGGGGGAACGGCATAGCGGGAAGGTTCGGGATTTCTACCTCCTCCCGGATGGCCGGAGAGTCCTCATCACCACGGACCGCCTCTCCGCGTTTGACCGCATTCTGGGTGCGGTCCCCTACAAAGGCCAGGTCCTGAACCAGCTGAGCGCGTTCTGGTTTGAGCAGACCCGCGCCATCGTGGACAACCACATGCTGGCGGTTCCGGACCCGAACGTGATGGTGGTTACTGAATGCGAGCCGTTCCCGGTGGAAGTGATCGTCCGGGGCTACATTACCGGGGTAACTCAGACTGCGCTCTGGTACCGCTACAGCCTGGGGGAGCGGGAAATCTACGGCTACCGCCTGCCGGAGGGGCTCCGAAAAAACGATCCGCTCCCGGAGCCGATGATCACCCCGACCACCAAAGGACGGGCCGGGGAACACGATGAACGGCTCACCTGCGCGGAAGTGGTCCAGAAAGGGTATCTGGACGCCCCTACCTGGGAACGGGTCATGGAGATCGCACTGGCCCTGTTCCGCTACGGCCAGGAGGTGGCTCAGCGGGCCGGCCTGATTCTGGTGGATACCAAGTACGAATTCGGCCGCGCCCCCGATGGACGGATCCTCCTGATTGACGAAGTCCACACCCCAGATTCCAGCCGGTTCTGGATCGCCGACACCTACGAGGAGCGACGCGCGGCCGGCGAAGAGCCAGAAAGTCTGGACAAAGAATACATCCGGATCTGGTACGCCGAGCGCGGGTACCGGGGAGATGGCGACCCGCCTCCTATGCCCGACGAACTGGCGGCCCGTCTCAGCCAGCGGTATATCGCCTGCTACGAGGGACTGACCGGACAGCCTTTCCAGCCCGCATCGTACCCGGCCCAGGATCGCATCATCGCCGCGCTCCAGGCTGTCCGATAACGCCAGAAACGGCTGGTGCTTCTGGACCAACCCATTCCCCAGGTATCGCAAGGAGGTTCCTATGCGCGTCATTCTGTTGATGGGCTCCGGCTCCGACTTGCCCGTAGCGGAGGAGATTTGCCGGGTTCTGGACCGGTTCGGCGTCCCCTGGGAACGGCGGGTAGCCTCGGCCCACAAGAGCATCCGCTACCTGCTGAGCCTCCTGGAAGCGTGGGAAGCCGACCAGCAACCGAAAGTCTACATCACCATTGCCGGGAGGAGCAACGCGCTCAGCGGCGTGGTGGATGCTAGCGTGGCCGCGCCGGTCATCGCCTGTCCTCCATACTCCGACCGTTTCGCAGGGGCGGATCTCTTCTCCTCCCTGCGGATGCCCTCCGGGGTGGCGCCGGGAGTGGTGCTGGAGCCCGAGGCGGCCGCGCTCCTGGCGGTCAAAATCCTGGCTCTCGGCGACCCCGGTCTGCAGCAGCGGGTGCGGGAATACCAGGCCGAACTGACCGGTCAGGTCCTGGCTGCCGACGAGAAACTCCGCGCCACCTCCTGACCCATGACCCCGGCAGGAGCTGGCCAGAGCGTTCTGGCTCTCCCATCTCCCTTTTCGGACAGATGGACACGGTGCCATTGGAGCACCGGCTCGACTGACCGGCCCGCACCAATCCCGAACCCAGCACCATCGGGGCCGAAAGTCTCGCCCTTTAGCATGAACTGCGGACATTCGGGTCAGGACCCAATCGTTGGGAAGGAAATATGGTGGGGAAACCTCGTGAAGCGTGTGGTGTATTTGGGATTTATGCTCCGGGGGAAGACGTTGCCCGGCTGACCTTCTTTGCCCTCTTCGCGCTCCAGCACCGGGGCCAGGAAAGCGCGGGCATCGCCGTCTCCGATGGGCGGGTGGTTCGGATGCACAAGGCTATGGGGCTGGTCTCTCAGGTCTTTACCGAGGACATCCTGGGCTTTCTGAAGGGCGACTTGGCCATCGGCCATAACCGCTATTCCACCACCGGGACATCCCGGCTGGCCAACGCTCAGCCCTTTCTGATGGAGACCGCTCTGGGCCCCCTGGCCCTGGCCCACAACGGCAACCTGACCAATGCTCCCTCCCTCCGACGCGCGCTCCTGTCCCGGGGAGTCGGCCTGACCTCTTCTTCGGATACCGAACTCATCGTCCAGATGCTGGCCGGTGCAGCGGGAGCCACGTGGGAGGAGCGGATTCAGTCCTTCATGCAGGAGGCACGGGGCGCGTACTCTCTGACCATTCTCACCCGGCGCGCCGTCTACGGCGTTCGGGACCCCTGGGGCTTCCGCCCCCTTTGTTTGGGCCGACTGGGGGAGGTCGGGTGGGTGCTGGCCTCCGAGTCCTGCGCACTGGCGACCATCGGCGCCGATTTTGTCCGGGAGGTCCAGCCTGGCGAAGTGGTCCGCCTGGACGAGGAGGGGATGACCAGTATGCAAGCACTGCCGCCATCCCCGCGCCAGGCCCTCTGCGTCTTTGAGTACATCTACTTTGCGCGCCCGGATAGCATCTTCGGCGACCAATCCGTCCATCGTGTCCGACGGCGGCTGGGAATGGCGCTGGCCCGTGAACATCCGGCGGACGCAGATATGGTCATGGGCGTCCCCGACTCGGCCACGGCCCACGCCATCGGCTATGCCCATGCCTCGGGCATCCCCTTCGGCGAAGGTCTGATCAAGAACCGCTATATCGGACGTACCTTCATCCAGCCCGACGACCGGTTGCGTCGGCTGGGCGTAGCGCTCAAGTTCAACCCCCTCCCCGACTCCCTGCGGGGGAAACAAATCGTCCTGGTGGACGACTCCATCGTTCGCGGCACCACCAGTGGCCCCATCGTCCAGATGCTCCGGCGGGCTGGGGCCGCGGCGATCCATCTCCGGGTCGCTTCCCCTCCTATCCGCCACCCCTGCTTTATGGGAGTGGACATGGCCACCTATGAGGAACTGATCGCCCATCATATGAGCGTCCCAGAAATCGGCCACTACATCGGCGTGGATTCTATCGGCTACCTTTCTATAGAGGGCCTGAAGGGAGTGGTCGGCGAGTCGGGTTTGTGTATGGCCTGCTTTTCCGGCGACTACCCCCTGGAAGTGGAAGTCCCCGCTATCCCATCCAGAATGGTCATGGAATGGTGCGAAGAGGTGAAGGGATGAAGCGCCAGATTCTGGTGGTCGGCTCGGGGGGGCGGGAGCATACCCTGGCCTGGAAACTGGCCCAATCCCCGTATGTGGCGCACGTCTTTGTGGCGCCGGGCAACGGCGGGACTGACTCCCCTCCTGGCCTGCCCATCTCCAACGTCCCCATCCCCGCAGCGGACATCCCGGGATTGGTGCGTTTTGCCCGGGAGCAGGCGATCGACCTGACCGTTGTCGGGCCGGAGGCCCCTCTGGTGGACGGGTTGGTGGACGCGTTCCACGGGGCGGGGCTGCGCGCATTTGGCCCCACGGCCGCAGCAGCCCAACTGGAAGGCTCCAAAGCGTTTGCCAAACGCTTTATGGAGGAAAACGGCATCCCTACTGCCCGGGGGGAAGCCTTCACCTCTCTGGAGGAGGCGCGCGTTTTCCTTCACCGTTGCGGGGCCCCCATCGTCGTTAAGGCCAGTGGACTGGCCGCCGGCAAGGGAGTCTTCGTCTGCAGGACCCTGGAGGAGGCAGAGGACGCGCTCCGGCGTATCATGGTGGACCGAGTCTTCGGCCCTGCGGGCGACCAGGTGGTCATAGAGGAGTGCCTGATCGGGCAGGAAGCGTCGCTCCTCTGTTTCACCGATGGACAGACCGTTGTCCCCATGGTACCGGCCCAGGACCACAAGGCCGTCTACGAGGGCGACCGAGGGCCCAACACCGGCGGGATGGGTTGCTACGCCCCGGCTCCCGTCATGCCCCCCGCACTGGTCCGGGAGGTAACGGAGACTGTCCTGCGCCCCGCCGTGGAAGGGATGCGCCGCCGGGGCACCCCCTATGTGGGCGTCCTTTACGCCGGACTGATGCTCACCCCCCATGGCCCGCGTGTCCTGGAATTCAACTGCCGCTTCGGCGACCCGGAGGCCCAGGCCATTCTCCCCCTCCTGGAGACCGATCTGCTGGAGATTCTGGAAGCCTGTCTGGACGGACGACTGGACGGGGTGGACGTGCGGTGGCGGGAGGAATTCGCGGCCTGTGTGGTGATGGCCTCCGGCGGCTACCCGGATCACTATGAAAAGGGGAAAGAGATCCACGGCCTGGAAGAAGCGGCCGCCGATCCGGAGGTGATGGTGTTCCATGCTGGCACCCGTCGCGTGGATGGCCGGTACCTGACCGATGGAGGGCGAGTTCTGGCGGTAACCGCCACCGCGTCCACCCTGCCTGGTGCCCTCTACCGGGCCTATCGGGCGGTAGAGCGGATTCACTTTGAAGGGTGCCACTACCGCCGGGACATCGGGCGGGGATTCGGCATCCACGAACTGCGCCGCCTGGAGACCCAGCCGCCCGTCCGGCCTCTTCGCCTCTCCTACCGGGACGCCGGGGTCGACATCAACGCCGGAAACCGCGCCGTGGCCCTGATGGCCGAAGCCGTCCGAAGCACCCATACCCCGTCCGTCCTGCAGAGCATCGGGGCCTTCGGCGGCCTCTTCGCAGCCGACTTCCTTCGGGAGGCCCGCGACCCGGTGCTGGTGGTCTCCACCGATGGCGTGGGGACCAAAACCCTGATCGCCGCCGCTATGGGCTGCTACGACACCATCGGGCATGACCTGGTGAACCATTGCGTCAACGACATTCTGGTGCAGGGGGCGCGCCCGCTCTTTTTCGTGGACTACATCGCCGCCGGCCGCCTGGACCCGGAAGTGGTGGCGGCCATTGTCCAGAGTTGCGCGGAAGCATGCCGGGCGGCCCGTTGTGCGCTCATCGGCGGTGAGACCGCGGAAATGCCCGATGTCTATAGGCCAGGCGCGTTTGACCTGGCCGGTACCATTGTAGGGTGGGTGGAGCGGGACCGGGTCGTGGACGGGCGGGATGTCCGTCCAGGCGACCTGTGCCTGGGACTTCCCTCCTCGGGGCTCCACACCAACGGGTATTCCCTGGCCCGCCGGGTCTTCGCCGATGTCTCTTGGGATACGGTGTTCCCAGAACTGGGCCGGCCGTTGGGCGAGGTCCTGCTGACCCCTCACCGTTCGTACCTGCCGATGGTGGAGCGCCTCTGGGAAGCGGGCGTTCCTATCAAAGCAATGGCTCACATTACCGGCGGCGGGTTTGCGGACAACATTCCCCGTGTGTTGCCTCCCGGGGTTGTGGTCCGTCTCCGGCGGGATGCGTGGGAGGTGCCACCGATTTTCCGTCTGATCCAGCGCCGGGGCGGGGTGGATGAGGAAGAGATGTATCGGGTCTTCAACATGGGCATCGGGATGGTCCTGATTCTGGCTCCCGAAGAGGCGCACCGGGCCTGCGCGCTTCTGGGAGATGGGGCGCTTCTCATCGGAGAGGTCCGGGCCGGTGAGGGGGAACCGTCCTCCGTGGTGTGGGGATGATGGGGGGATGACCGGGCGGCGGCCTCCGGCCGCCGCCCATCCTCCCATATCGGGAGGTGTACTATGCCCAGAATCGCTGTTCTGATTTCCGGCTTCGGCTCCAACCTGCAAGCCATTATAGACGCGGTGGCGGAAGGAAGACTGCCGGGGGTGGCGATCGCGGTCGTCGTCTCCAACCGGCGGGATGCCTACGGACTGGAGCGGGCCCGTCGGGCGGGCATCCCCACTGAGTACCATCCCCTCAAACCGTACCGGGACACCGGTCGGACCCGTCAGGAGTACGATGCAGACCTGGCAGCCCTCCTGAAGCGGTACAATGTGGAATGGGTGGTACTGGCGGGCTGGATGCATGTCCTCAGCAACGCTTTTCTGCAGCACTTCCCCAACCGGGTGATCAACCTGCATCCGGCGCTGCCGGGCATGTTCCCCGGCACCGGCGCGATCCGGCGGGCCTTTGAAGCCTATCAGCGAGGAGAAATAGACCACACCGGCGTGATGGTCCACCTGGTTCCCGACGAGGCGGTGGACGCCGGACCGGTGATCCTGCAGGAAACGGTTCCCATTTATCCGGATGACACCTTAGAGACGCTGGAGGAACGTATCCATCAGGTGGAGCACCGCCTGTTGGTGGAAGCCATTCGGAAGACCGTTCTGGAGCATTCGCAATCACAGGAGGAGGGATGAGTCGTCTTCAACGAGCCCTGCTCAGCGTGCACGACAAGACAGGACTGGTAGATTTCGCCCGGGGGCTGGCCCAATATGGAGTGGAACTGATCGCCAGTGGAGGAACCGCCCGGGCCCTTCGGGAGGCTGGCCTGGACGTAACGGAAGTCGCTCAGGTTACGGGTTTCCCGGAAGTGCTGGGAGGCCGGGTCAAGACCCTCCATCCGGCCATTCACGCCGCGCTCTTGGCCACCGATGCGCCATCCCATCAGGAAGAGTTACGGAACCTGGGCATCCGGCCCATTGACCTGGTCGCGTGCAATCTTTATCCCTTCAGTCAGGTAGCGGCTGACCCTGGAGTCTCCTTGGAGGAGGCGGTGGAGAACATTGACATTGGAGGGGTAACGCTGCTGCGCGCGGCGGCCAAAAATTTCGCCCGGGTGACCGTAGTTACCGACCCGGCGGACTACGGAGTGGTGCTGGACGAACTGGCCCGGGAGGGGATGGTCAGCGAGGCGACCCGTCGTCGGCTGGCCTACAAGGCCTTCGCCCACACGGCCGCTTACGACGAGGCCATTCGGACCTTCCTCGGGCAGCGGGGTTTTGCCGGAGTGGAGGAACGGTTCCCTTCCCGACTGACGCTCCACCTTACCCGGTACGACGTGCTTCGCTATGGGGAAAACCCCCATCAGCAGGCCGCGCTCTACCACTTTCCTGGCGTCGCCGGGCCCCTCGGGGGCCAACTGCTCCAGGGGAAGCCCCTTTCGTACAACAATATCCTGGACCTGGCCGCCGCATGGCAGGCGGCGCAGGAATTCCCGGAGCCCACCGTGGTCATCGTCAAACACAACAACCCGTGTGGACTGGCTTCCGCGTCCTCCCTGGCCGCTGCCTACGGCCCGGCGCTGGCCGGCGACCCGGTTTCCGCCTTCGGCGGCATCATCGCGGTGAACCGGCCCTTGGACGGCGAGACGGCCCGGCAACTGGGCGACTTGTTCCTGGAGTGCATCGCGGCCCCGGCGTTCCTGCCCGAAGCACGGGAAATCCTGGCCCCCCGAACCCAACTTCGTCTATTAGAAATCCCGGGAACGAGGGTTGCTGGGGCTCCCTGGGAGATTCGCTCCGTGCCCGGCGGGTTGCTGGTACAGGAACCCGACACGGCCGGGGAGGACGAGGAGGAATGGAAAGTGGTAACCGGACGGGCGCCATCGCCGGAGGAGTGGGAAGTCCTGCGCTTTGCCTGGCGCGCCGTCAAGCACGTGAAATCCAACGCCATCGTGTTTGCTCGGCGGGTGGACGGCGCGCTGGCGCTGGTGGGCGTCGGGGCGGGACAGATGAGCCGGGTAGACGCGGTACGGATAGCGGCTCTGAAGGCCGGAGCGCGAGCGGCGGGAGCCGTGATGGCTTCGGACGCTTTCTTCCCCTTCCCCGACGGTGTGGAGGAAGCAGCGCGGGCAGGCATCACCGCCGTGATTCAGCCCGGTGGTTCCGTCCGGGATGCTGACGTCATCGCCACCGCAGACCGTCTGGGCCTGGCGATGGTCTTCACCGGCCGCCGCCACTTCCGGCATTAGCCTGGGGAAGGGTCATCGCTTCTACCCAGGCCAGATACGCGGCCAGTCCCTGCTGGATAGGGACCTGGATGATTTCCGGCACTTCGTAGGAGTGGTGCTCCCGGATGTAGGCTTCTACATCGCTGTAACGGGCCGCTGGGGTTTTGATCAGCAACAGCCACTCCGGGTCCCGGTGGAGTTGCCCCTGCCAGATATAGGTGCTGGTAACGGACAGGACCTGCACACAGGCGGCCAGCCTTTCAGCGACCAGCCCTTCCGCCAGTCGCTGAGCCTCCCCCTCCGTACCGGTGGTCGTCAACACGATGCAGGTTTTCTCCATCGGCTACATCTTCTCCACGATTTCCCGGAATTCCTCAAAGGGGATCGCGGTGAGCGTTTGGGTGGTGCAGTGGCCAAAGACGTTGGCCAGAAGGGCCACCCGTGCTGCTGTCTTTGCGTCCGGCGCCTCAAAGATGTGGAGGAAATCATATTCCCCCAGCAGGGCGTAACTGGCGATCCGACGCACCTCCGGGCACTCCTCTTTCAGTCGCCGGTCAAACTCCTGGTCCATGGCCGAAAGCGCTCGCACCTCCCCAGGGCTGCGCAGGGAGATTTTGGAAAGAAGGATGAACGTTGTCATCGTTCCCTCCTGAATCCCAATGGCGTTATTGAGGTCAGGAGCGTCCCATCCACTGGTATCTCCCGTTGGTAATCATGTTATCCACGAAAGCGCCAATTTGTCAATAAACCTCATCGGAACCTCTCAGGCGCACTTGACAAATTGGACGCTTGCGGTAGAATACAGCCAACAGCCGGAGTGGCGGAATTGGCAGACGCGCTGCGTTCAGGGCGCAGTGGCCATGCGGTCGTGTGGGTTCAACTCCCACCTCCGGCATCACCGCCCGAGCAGGAGAGTCGGGCGGTTTTTTTGTCCCTCTCTCCTCGAAATGAAATGCGCGCCAAAGCAAGAGGAAACAGGAGCGGAACGGTGGAATACCCAAAAGAGCGGGGTTATATTGCGGCTGAGGGACGTCGAAGGGATCGGATTTCCCGAACCAGATAGGCCGAATCAATTTCTTTCAGGAGATACCGGGCGGCTCCAGCCTCCAGTGCCTGTCGCCGCTCTTCCGGGTCGGGATAGGAGGTGAGAACGATGGTCTGGACACCGGGACATTCTGCCTTCAGTCGCCGCAGCGCAGCCATCCCCTGACCATCCGAACGTTTGGTCTCCAGGATGACCACATCAGGGACTTTCTCTACAGCCAGGAGAACGCCTTCCTGCCAGCAGCCGGTACAGCCCACTACTTCCACTCCCTCCACGGAGCCCAGACGGGCTTCCAGTGCCTGACGAACCGCATCGTGCTCATCAATGATCAGTACCCGAATCCATCCCACGGTTTCCCTCCTTTGGCCTTCCAGTATAACGGAGGGAAATGAGGGTGGTTAGTGTTATCTGTCCCCCAATTGGGATGACGTTATGCAGACCCCGGACCAACGGCCACTGACCCCGGGCCACGGACCGATATTGTTCGTCGTCTGTCTTCCGTCGTCTATCGTCTGGACCGCAGCATGTCCACGTACATTTGGATGGCCCGTTCTATCTCCTGGTAGGCCCGGTCCTGTCCTTCCCAGCCCAGCGCCTTCACCTCCGCCTGCTCCAGGTCTTTGTAGACGCTGAAGAAATGGGAGACCTCGTCCAAAAAATGGGCCGGGACATCGTCCAGAGAGCGGTAACTGTTAAATAACGGGTCGGTGTGGGGGACGGCCAGGATTTTGTCGTCTATCCGGCTCCGGTCCAGCAGGTGGAAGATGCCCAGCGGTCGGGCCTCAATGACGCAGCCAGAGAAGGTCGGCTCGTTGGTCATCACCAGCACATCCAGAGGGTCGCCGTCTTCGTGAAGCGTGCGGGGGATGAAGCCGTAGTCGCCCGGGTAGTGGAGGGAGGAGTAGAGGACCCGGTCCAACTTTATGAAGCCTCCCTGTTCGTCGTACTCGTATTTGTTTCGGGAGCGCTTGGGGATTTCCACCACCACGTAGATGACCCGGGGGGCATCCGGCCCCGGGGGCAACTCTCGCCACAGGTTCGCTATTGGCATTGTCTCACCTCCCGGTTGGTGCAGAAGGATGGTGTTTGTGGCGGCGAAGTCGCCGCAAACATCATCCTCCTCGGCAGGATCGCAGGACCCGCAGGATGTCCGGGCCCCAGGTCTCGCGGGCCCAGGAGCCCATGCCCTCTACCTCCGCCAGTTCGTCCGGGGTCTGCGGGTTACGCGCAGCCAGGGCCTGCAGGACGGCGTTGGGCAGGATGACGTCCGGGGCCACGCCGCGCGCTTGGGCAACCCGACGGCGCCATGCCCGCAGGGCCTGGTACCGCTCCCGCTGGTCGTCTGGATAGACCGCGCAGGGGGGCTCAGGGACTGGCCCGTCCTCTCCCCGCGCGATCGCCTCCAGGAGGGCTGGCCCGTATCGGCGGACCCAGTGCCGGGGGAACCGTCCCAGCGCGGCCAGTTCGGCCAGGGTCCGGGGGCGGGCCCGCGCCAGCCGGACCAGGACTTCGTCGCTCATCACCCGGAAAGGGGGACGGTCCTGCGAACGGGCCCGCTCGTCCCGCCAGAGGTAGAGTTGCCAGAGGACGGCTCGCTCCCGGTCGTTCAGCGAATGGACGGCCCGCACCCGCCAAAACGCGTCCGGGCCGTAGTGGGGGCCAGTGGGTGGGGTCTCGGCCAGCCGGGCAAAGGACTCGGCGGCCTGCCGGACCTGGCCCGTCCGCTCCAACTCTCGCATCTGCCGGTCCCGCAGGGGAAGGAGATAGCGGGTGTCCCAGGCCGCATATTGCAGCGCGTCCGGGCTCAGGGGCCGCTGGCCCCAGTTGTACCGCTGGTAGCGCTTGTTGGTGTGGACGCCGAAGTGTTCCCGCAGCAGGTCGGCCAGCCCCGCGCGCGGCCAGCCCAGAATGCGGGCCGCCCGCATCGTGTCAAACAGGTTGGCAAACCGGAAACCGAAATCCCGCTTCAGGCCAGCGATGTCCTGTTCGGCGGCGTGAAAGACCTTCTGGACTCCCGGGTCGGCGAAGACCTGGCCCAGGGGGGAGAGGTCCAGCCCGACCAGCGGGTCCACGATGTAGTCGGTACCGGGGACGGAAATCTGAATCAGGCAGACCCGTTCGTGGTACGCATAGAGGGAGTTGGACTCGGTATCTACGGCGATGGCAGACTGTTCCCGCAGGTTCTGCATCAGGGCCTGCAGGTCAGTGTCGCTGGCAACCAGGGTCCAGGTTGCTTCTGGCATTGGTCATCCCGTCATTGGGTCATTCTGTCATTCTGTCATTCGGTCATTCGGTCATTCTTACAGTCCCATAATCGCCCGGGCGATGAGGAAGTAGATGACCAGCCCGGTAGCGTCCACCAGGGTGCTCATGGCCGGGCCGGAGATGACGGCGGGGTCAATCCGAAACCGGTGGGCGATGAGGGGCAGGCTGGCACCGATGATGGCGGCCCAGACGACAATCGCGCTCAGGCTGACGCCGACGGTCATCGCGAGGGGGATGGGAGAGTCCCATGTGATGGCGCGAAGGATGCCAAAGGCGCCCATCGCCAGTCCCAGCAGGAAGGCAGTGCGGATTTCCCGCCAGACCACGGTGAGTATGTGGCGGAAAGTCAATTCGCCCAGGGCCAGGGCACGGATGACCGCGCTGGCAACCTGGCTTCCGGCGTTCCCGCCCGTACCGATGAGCAGGGGGACGAAAAAGGTGAGCGCGATCGCTTCGGCCAGTTCATGCTCAAACATCCGCAGGACGCTGCCGGTGAAAGTCTCGGTCACAAAAAGCAGAAGGAGCCAGCCGATGCGCTTGCGGAACATCTTGGGGATGGGGGTATCCAGGTACGGTTCGTCCAATGGCTCCGACGCGCTCAGACGGTAGATGTCCTCGGTGGCCTCGTCCTCCAGAACGCCGACCAGGTCATCATGGGTAATCAGACCCAGAAGGTGGTTTTCGTCATCCACGACCGGTAGGGCCAGCAGGCCATAGCGGGACATCAGGCGGGCAGCCTCCTCTTGGTCGGCGCCGACATGGACGTGGATGACCTCGGGGTCCATAATCTCCCGGATACGGGCAGTGGGCGGGGCCACGATCAGTTGCCGCAGGGAGACGACGCCGACCAGGCGGTTCTCGTCGTCCACGACGAAGAGATAATAGACGGTCTCCGAGTCGGGGGCCAGAGCGCGCAGGTGAGTGATGGCCTCTTCGGCCGTCATATCCTGGCGGAGGGTGACGGTGGGAGGCGTCATCAGGCCGCCAGCGGTCTCGTCGGGGTGGGCCAGCAGGGGTTCTACTTCATTGGCCTCCTCCATCGCGGAGAGGGCCTGGATGGCCTGGACGGGGGGGATGTCGCCCAGGAGGTCGGCGGCCTCGTCCGGTTCCATTTCGTCCAGGATTTGGGCCAAGGTCTCCGTATCCAGGCGCGCAGCCAGTTCGGCGGCCTCGCTATCTTCCAGTTCTTCCAGGATGTCCGCCGAGTCCTCAACGTCCAGGCGGGGAAGGAGGGCCTCTTGCTCTTCGGGCGGCAGTTCGCCGAAGAGGTCGGCCTGGTCGGGGGGGCGAAGCGATTCTATGAGGGCCACCGCCCGGTCCCAGTCTCCGGCGGCAAGGGCGGCCCGCACCTGGCTCAGGATGAGGTCTATATCCACTGTCTGGCCCATCACCCGCTCCTGTCGATGGATGGTTTTTTATTATCCTACCGTTCTGGGAATTCGTCAAATCTGGGATTGGACGGATTCAGCAGTGCACCGCGAACAGGGGACCAAGCCCGCGAGATATCCCAGGGCCAGACTATTTGAGCAATTGGGCAGAACGATGTATAATGCACGGTTGTACCCTCAATGGGGGAAAAATCGTATGGGAGTCGTATCCGTTGTAGCGTGCAAAACCTATGATCCCGGGGCGGTACGTGGAGCACTGGAGGCAGTGCTGGCGCCTATAGGTGGCATGGGCCGCTTTGTTCAGCCCGGGATGCGGGTGCTGGTGAAACCCAATTTGCTGGCTCCTCTTCCCCCGGAGCGGGCTGTTACTACTCACCCGACGGTGGTGCGCGCGGTCGCGGAGATGGTGCAGGAAGCTGGCGGTGAGGTATGGATCGGCGATTCCCCAGCCGGCCCTGTCGGTAACCCTGAATCACTCTGGCGGCGGACTGGTATGACGGAGGTGGCTGCTGCCACGGGCGCGCGCCTGGTCCCCTTTGACGGCGTAGAGTGGCGTCGCCTGCGGGGGCAGGACTATTTCATTGCTCGTCCCGTCTTCGCGGCCGATCTGGTCATCACTCTGCCCAAACTGAAAACCCACACTCTCACCCTCTACACCGGCGCGGTCAAAAACCTCTTCGGCGCCATTCCCGGAACTCGCAAGCGGGAGGTTCACTACCGGGCCCCTGCCGTCCCCGAGTTCAGTCAGGCACTGGCCGACGTCCTGGACCTGGTCCGGCCGGGGCTGGCGATTATGGACGGGGTGATAGGGCAGGAAGGGAACGGCCCTGGTGCCGGAGGGACGCCGAGGGTCTACGGTTGTCTGGCCGCCTCGGCGGACCCGGTGGCCCTGGATACGGTACTCAGCCGGGCAATGGGATGCCGTCCCGGCGAGGTTCTGCACCTGCGGGAAGCCGCTGCACGCGGCCTGGGGGTCGGCGATCCGGAAGCCATAGAGGTTCTTGGGGACCAACGGGTATTGAACTTCGGCCCGGTCCGGCTACCGGTGATCCAGCGGCTTCTACGGATGCCTCTACCGGGATGGTTGACTACTCCTTTGCGCCGGGTCGCACGGCTTCGTCCCCGCCTGACTGCCCCAGCGGACTGCGTGGGCTGCGGGCACTGCGCCGGGGCCTGTCCCCGGGGGGCTGTCATCCTGAATCGGACGCCCCGGTTCCGGTTGGACCGCTGTGTCGGCTGTATGTGCTGTGCGGAGGTCTGTCCGCAGGGTGTCATCGCTCCTTACCGGGGTCGGCTGGCCCGTCTGCTGGGATTGGAGTAAGTGGCCGATTCGTGAGAACCCTATGTACGAAGAACTGGAACGGGTCTATCAAGCGATTCTGGATGCCTTGCGTGCGGGGAAAGCCGGGGCTGTGGCAACGGTCGTGGAGGTGAACGGCTCGGCCCCGCGGGGCGCGGGGGCCAAAATGCTGGTCCTGGCTGATGGGACCACGGTGGGCACTGTGGGTGGAGGCGGCGTGGAGGCGCGAGTTATTGAAGAAGCCCGAACCGCCATCGCTGAAGGCCGCTCCCGGGAAGTAGTTTACCACCTGCGGGACCCGGCACGCGGGGACCCGGGCATCTGCGGTGGGGACCTGCGCATCCTGATTGAGGTTCTCCCGCACCGGCCCACTCTGCTCATTCTGGGTGCGGGCCATCTGGGCCAGGCGGTGGCCGAACTGGGTGCGTTCCTGGGCTATCGGATTGTCGTAATGGACGAGCGGCCCGGAATGGCCACGCCGGAGCGCTTCCCGTGGGCGGAACAGTGGATCACCGGGGACCTGGCCGAAGAGGTGGAGCGCTTCCCGGTGGATGCGCATACCTATGTGATTATGGTAACGCCTCATCACACCCACGATGCGGCCATACTGGCCGCGCTGGCCAGCCGCTCTCCAGCGTACGTCGGGCTGGTGGGAAGCCGTCGCCGCACCACCCTGACGTTCCAGCAGGCCCAGGAACTGGGAGTCTCTCCGGCATGGCTGGAACGGGTCCATACGCCCATCGGGTTGGACATCGGCGCTGAGACGCCCCGGGAAATCGCCATCAGCATCCTGGCCGAAATTATCGCTGTTCAGCGGGGGAAGACCTCGTTCTGATGACCGTCCGCCTGCCTCAACGGGAAATCCGGCGCAGTTTTATCCTGGGAGTCGTCAACGGCGCGCTCTTTGAGTTCGCCGAACGGCTCATTGACCCTCCGTTGGTACTGACCTGGTTTGTCAGCCGGTTGACCCCGTCTAACCTCCTGGTCGGGTTGGTGGCGCCGCTGGGAGACGCGGGATGGTCCCTTCCCCAGGTTTTCATCTCTGGCCTGGTCCAGCGGATGCCCCGCAAGATGCTCAGTTATACCCTGGCGGCGGTCGTGCGGGTGGCTTCCTGGCTGCTGCTGGCGCTCGCCGTTGGGACAGTAGAGGACCCCTCCCGGCTGCTGGTAACCTTCTTCGTCCTCTATGGCGTGGCCCGGCTGGCCGCGGGGCTGGGAGGACTGGGCTTCTTTGAGGTGGTGGCGAAGACCATCCCGGCCCAACGGCGGGGCCGTTTCTTCGCCTGGCGGATGCTGACGGGAGGACTGCTGGGTCTGGGCGCTGGAGGGGTTACGCGGGAAGTGCTCAACCGCTGTCCCTTTCCCCATGGCCATGCCCTGCTCTTCGGGATATATACCGCTGTCATCGTCCCGGCTATGCTGGCCTTCATCCTCATCCGGGAACCGCCGGGCACGGCCTACCCCCGGGTGCCCACACTGGGGCAACAACTGCGGCAAGCCGGTTCCTTTCTGCGGACCAACGCCGTCTTTCGGCGGTACATGGGGGTGCGGACAGCCCTGGGCCTCGCAGGCATCGCGCTCCCCTTTTACGGCGTCTATGCCCGGAACGTCCTGGGGGCGCCAGAGGGAATGGTTGGTATCTATGTGGCTGTACGCGTCGCTGCCGGGTTGATCGCCAATCTCCCCTGGGGTCTGGTGAGCGACCGGAGAGGGAACCGACTGGTAACCCTATGGCTCTCGCTGGGCCATGCGTTCACTGCTGGGCTGGCGCTGGTACTGGTCGGATGGGTGGCCCTATTCCCCTCCCCCGATGCGCGATGGCCCTATCTGGCGATCCCCCTGTTTCTCCTGAACGGCGCGCTGGCACCGGCCTCGGCTCTGGTGGGCGCCAACTTCCTGCTGGAACTGGTACCGGAGGCGGAACGCCCCCTCTATTTGGGGCTTTCCAATACGCTGATTGGCCTCGTCGTCCTGATTTCCGGGTTGGGCGGGCTGGTGGTGGATCTCCTGGGGTTCGCTGGATTGTTCGGTCTTTCCACCGTTCTCTGTCTTCTGGCCTGGTGGTGGGCCCGGAGACTGCCCGAGCCCCGGGTCGGCTCACTATCCCCCGGCGCAGAGGCCTGATCCCTGGAGCGCAGATTTCGGCCAGCGACAGAGACTATGAAACTTCATCTATTGATACCCATCCGCTCTTTCCATTAGCGTCCGATTCCCACGATGGTACCCGCGTTTCAGGATATCTGAGGAGGTCTGTATGCCATATCGGGATACCTGGGCATTATGTGCGCAATGTGGGCGGCAGTTCGTCTTCACTGTGGAGGAACAGCGGCGGCTGGCCGGGCTGGGATTTGAATTGACCCCGCCTTCGCTCTGCCCGACCTGTCTACGAGCCCACGAGATGACGCCCGGCCCCCATGAGGGTATTGTCAAGTGGTACGACCCGGAGAAGGGGTACGGGTTCATCATCCAGCGTAGCGGGAACGAAATTTTCTTCCACCGAAGCGGTCTGGCACCGGGCACACCGGAGACGATCCCCGACCGGGCACGGGTCCGCTATCGGATTCAACCGACCGGTCGAGGCCCTCAGGCAGTGGACGTCGCACTGGTGCCGTAAGCCACGAACAGCGGAACGCGGAGGTGGCTTTAGCTTTATCCTGGGGGCACCCGGCAGAAAAGGATGCCCCGGCGCGTTCCGTGCCGGAGCGCAAGCCTCCGTGCCCGCTAAGTGATGTGCTCCCCATCTCTGTGTCCAGTGGAGTCCATTTGGAATTTTCCCGTTTTCGGTGTATGATACTATTCTGACGAACACCCTGTGGGAGGGAAGATGAAAGTCCTGCTCATCCAGGATGTTCCCAATCTGGGGCATGCCGGCGATGTCAAAGAAGTGGCCGATGGCTACGGTCGCAACTATTTGATCCCCCGGGGCCTGGCTGTCCCCGCGACCGAGGGCAGAGTCCGCATGGCAGAAGTGCAGAAGCGGGCCCGGGCAGCGCAGGCGACCCGCCAGGCCCAGCGGATCGCCGCGCTGGCCGAACGGCTGGAGCAACTCACCCTGACCTTCCAGGCCAGAGCCGGTCCGTCTGGTCGGCTCTATGGCTCCATCACGCCAGCGGACATCGCCGAAGCGCTGGAGCGGGAACTGCAGGTGCCCTTTGACCGGCGCAAGATTCTCACTGACCCTTTGCGCGATCTGGGTGACCACACGGTCCCGGTTCGCCTCAGCGGTAACCGCATCGTGTCCGTACGGGTGCGGATTGAACCGGAGGAAGCGGGGCGACCCGCCAGAGCGTCGGTGTAACTGGCGCCGGTCTGGAGTCCGATCAACCCGGTTGGGAGAAAGGAACCGCCCATGCCCGAAATCACCGTAGCAACCGTTCAGATGCAACCGATACTTGGCCAGATGGAAGAGAATCTGGCGAAAATGGGAGAATTCATTCGCCGGATCGCCACCGAACAATCGGTCGACCTGATTATCTTTCCGGAACTGGTAACAACGGGCTACGAGATTGGGCCGCGCTTCCCCCAGATGGCTCAGCGGGTGCCCGGTCCGGCGGTCAACCTCATCGGTCAGCGCGCGGCCGATTACGGGGTTCACGTCGCCTTCGGTATGGTGACCAAAGAACGGGTGGAGAGCATTCTCTATAACTCGGCCGTGCTCATCGGCCCGGACGGCGAAGTGATTGGTCAATACCACAAAATCCATCTGCGGGGGGAGGAGCGAATGGCTTTCCGCCCTGGCTACCGCCTGATGCCCTTGGAGACCGATTTCGGCGTCGTGGGGCTGATGATCGGGTGGGACCTGGCCTTCCCGGAAGTGGCTCGGAGTCTGGTGCTGGATGGGGCTGAGTTGCTCCTGGTGCTGGCCAACTGGGAAGCGCCCCGTCAGGATGAATGGCAGACGTACCTGAAGGCGCGCGCTTATGAAAACGCGGTCTTCATCGCCGCTGCCAACCGGGTCGGAGAAGAGCCTTCTTATACCTTCTTCGGCCAGAGCGCGATCGTCGGCCCGACCGGACGCATCTACGGGGTGGTGGATGAGCCGGTGGAGGGGTATGCGGTGGCCCGCCTGGACCTGAACGAGGTCCGGCGGCAGCGGGAAGAAACGCAGATTCTCCAGTGTCGCCAACCGATGTCCTATCGGGCCATCGTCCGCAAGTATTAGGGCGACCGAGATGATGCGTCGATCTTTCGGGGATGATTCGTAGCGCATGCGCTTCGCCTGCCTGGGCAGGCCTGGCGGTCCGGGCTGCAGGGAACCGCGTCTGTTACAGGGGGCAACGCCGGAAGGAGGAGCGATGACCCGCAGACAGTGGATAATCATCATTCTGCTGGGATTGGCGGATTGCCTGGTGTTGGGCGGCATGATTGCGGCGGTCATCTGGACCCCTCGCCTGGCGGCCCAGCGCCAGGAGGCCAGAGTTTCACCTACTCCGTCGCCGACGGCCACGTCCATTCTGCCGCCGACTTTCACGCCGACGCCCACGTACACGCCCGCCCCGACGCCGACGCCCCGCCCCACGTTACCTCCGCCGACTCCCCGTCCCTCGCCGACGCCGTTCCCGACCTTCACCCCTACGCCGGTACCACCGATTGAACTGGTCAACGGTACCTTTGACCAGATCACGCCTTTTGAACTCCCGGGCTGGGTGGTGGAGCCGGTCGTCAACTGGCATCCCGGGGAACCGTATGACCCGAATAACTCCTACGCCTATCCTAAGTTCAAGTACGCCGATGACCCGCGCCGGTTTATCACCGGCAACACGCTCCAGATTGAATCTACGGACCAGTACGCCAAATTCCAATTGACTTTCTACCAGACAATCAACATACCTGCTGGGAGCCTGGTGCAATTTGAGATCAAAGCCAAAGGCTACGCCGATGAGGGAGGCATCCAGGTGCGGGTCGGGATAGACCCCGCTGGCCGGTCATCCTGTGAAGGGGCCCGGTGGAGCGACACCCGGTCCATTAATCAGAATGACGACCTGGTGGTGCTGCACTCTCCCCGGGTACGGGTGGGGTCTGAAGGACGGGTTACCGTCTGTGTGTATGCCCGCCCAGACTGGGCCGTTCCCCACAAGGCGGCCTTCTTTGACGATGCCCGACTCCTGGTGTTCCCGTGATCGGTAATGGTTGCAGGCGGGGAGAGGCTGACCTCTGCCCCGCGAAAGAGGGAGGGTGGGGTGGCGGCGGCCAGAAGCCGCCGCCACCTATCTCCTCTCATCCATCTGAACCACTGGGAGTGCCTGGCCCTTCTGAACGCGCCTGGCACGCCAGCATTCACTCAACCAGGAGGTCTCCATGTCCAACCGACGATTCCTGCGCTTCCCCGACGGCTTCATCTGGGGCACTGCCACGTCGGCCTATCAGATAGAAGGGGCCTGGAACGAGGACGGCAGAGGGCTGTCCATCTGGGATACGTTCTGTCATGAGCATCCGGAAAAAATCTACCACGGCCACAACGGCGACGTCGCCGCCGACCATTATCACCGGTGGGAAGAAGACATCCAGATAATGGCAGAACTGGGCCTGAAAGCCTACCGGTTCTCCGTTTCCTGGCCTCGGATTCTCCCCGAGGGGACTGGACGGGTGAACCCTGCCGGTCTGGATTTCTACGACCGGCTGGTGGACGCGCTGGTGGCCCGGGGGATTGAGCCGGTGCTCACCCTGTTCCACTGGGACCTCCCCCAGGCACTCCAAGACCGGGGGGGCTGGCCCAACCGGGACACTGTCCGGTACTTCGCCGAGTACGCGGGTGTCGTGGCGAAGCGGCTGGGCGACCGGGTGAACTGGTGGATCACCCACAACGAGCCCTTCGTCATGGCCCTGATGGGCCACTTTTTCGGAGACTTTGCGCCGGGAATCCAGAACTTCCCTGCGGCGCTGCAAGCCGCTCATCACCTGCTCCTTTCCCACGGCCACGCGGTGGAGGTGTTGCGCGCGACCATCGGACGGCCTGTCCGGATCGGTATCACTCTTAATCTCAGTCCCGTTCATCCGGCCACCGACTCGGAGGCCGACCGGCTGGCCGCGCAGCGGATGGATGGCATCCTGAACCGGCTGTTTCTGGACCCCCTCTTCTTTGGACGCTATCCCGAGGACATCCGGGCCCTTCTGGGGTCGCTGGTGCCGGAGGTTTCGCCAGAGGATGCTCGGTATCTCACTATCCCGATGGACTTCGTGGGCGTTAACTACTATTGCCGTGCGGTGGCCCGTTACGACCCCTCCTTCCCGGTGGTGGAACTGGCCCAGGTCCAGCCGGAGGGAAGTGAGTATTCCCAGATGTGGGAAATCTATCCCCTGGGGATGTACGAAATTCTGATGCGGGTCTGGAACGACTACCGGCCTCCGGTCATCCTGGTTACCGAGAACGGCGTCCCGGTGCCGGATGGGGTGGACCGGGACGGTCGGGTGCGGGATGAACGGCGCATCCGCTATCTCCGAGACCACATCGTCCAGGTACATCGCGCCATCACCGATGGCGCGCCGATCCAGGGCTATTTTGTCTGGTCGCTTCTGGATAACTTTGAATGGGCCCACGGCTACAGTATGCGGTTTGGCCTGGTCTATGTGGATTACGACACCCAGAAGCGGTACATCAAGGATAGTGGTCGCTGGTACGCCGGGGTGATCCGGGAGAACGGGGTCTGGGTAGAAGAGTAACAGTTTTCGGGCGGCTCTGCCGCCCGAAAACTGTTTTATTCGCGGGCCGTTTTCACCACCACCAGCAGGCCCAGCAGGAGCCCCACCAGCAGGTGGACGTTGTTGACGTAGAGGTTATCCACGAGGTGATGGACGGTCAGTTGGGTCCAGGCTCCCAGTAATCCCACGGCCACGCCCCGGGCCAGGCCACCGGCGCGACGGGTCGTCTGCCAGGTCTGCCAGAAGATGCAGCCCCACAGGAACAGGTACACCCCCAGGCCCAGCAGGCCTGTCTCCGCCAGTATGTTCAGGTAGATGTTGTGGGCATGTCCCAGGGCCATGGGCCAGTTGATCAGCGCGAACGCCGGGTAGGCGGGCTCATATCCTCCCAGTCCTACCCCGGTCCAGAAGTGGGCACGCCACATCTCTACCGCACTCTGCCAGTGGGCCAGCCGTTCTATCACCGCGTAGTTGGCATCGTTGATGCCCACCCCCCGCACGTCCTGTAGTCGCAGGTCGGCCGCGAATTCGGTCAGGCGGGCCGCGATGCGCGCCGGGAGCAGGCCTGCTGCATAGAGGACCAGAAAAAGCCCCACCAGTCCGACCGCCAGAAGAACGCCCCAGCGGGCCTTCCGGGGCAGAGCCAGGGCCATCGCCGCCAGTGCAGCGGCAAAGCCCATCCATGCTCCTCGGCTCCATGAGGCCACCAGCGCTCCCCCTATCAGCGCGCTGCCAACCGCCAGGACGGCCAGGCCCACCCACTGCTGGCCGGTCAGGCCCTGAAAGGAATGCCGGGCCCATTCCACGACCTGGACACCCAGTACTCCCACCATCAGCGCCAGGACCATCCCGATCGTCCCCGCGTAAGGATTGGGCTGCTCAAAGGTGCCGAAGGCACGGTAAAAGGGGGTACCCGGGATAAGGAAGTGCTCAGGACCCTCCCAAAGTGCGAACTGGTAAAGCCCGACCCCGGCCTGGAAGAGGCCCACGGCCAGGATACCCCCTAGCAGCGCCGGAAGCATCCGCCGATGGGTCCGTTCGGCCACCAGCCAGAGGACCAACCCAATTTCGGCCCACTTGATCAATTCCGGCAGGCCGGAGTCCAGGAAAGGTCCCGTGGCGTTCCAGAGGGAAAGGGCTGCCACGCCCAGGAAGGCCAGGACCGGCAGGAAGAGCGAAGAGGCCGGATGCTCCCGACCGACCGGTACGAGAAGACGGCGGCCGAGCAGGCCGCGCGCCCAGTGGGCTGCCAGGGCCAGCGCGATGAAGAGATGGCCGATCTGAGCGGGTACCTGAGGAATGTCCCTCTGTAGATAGGCGCGCAGGAGGCCCAGGAAGATGCCCGCCCCCATTCCTACCAGCGGTTCGGCGAGCGTCCCCGCGACCAGCACAGTCAGACCGGCCAGGGCCCCGGCCACCGGAAGCGGGAGTCGGGTCAGGAGCCAGCCGGTCGCCAGAGCCAGCAGCAGCCCGGTACTTTCCCGAAGTGGCTGTTTCATCCTTTCTCCTACTGAATGGTAGCGCAGGCGGTTCGGCTGCACGATACCGGCCAGGCGCTGGCGCTACCCTGCGTGGGGTTACAGTACCAGCAGTTCCCGGGGAAAGGTGGTCAGCGTTTCGGCGCCCCCCGGGGTAACCAGGACATCGTCCTCAATCCGCACTCCCCCCTGGCCGGGCAGGTAGACCCCAGGCTCCACGGTGAAGGTCATTCCGGTCTGGAGGGAGAGACGGTTTCCTTCCACAATGTACGGTGGTTCATGGACTTCCAGCCCCAGGCCGTGGCCGGTGCGGTGGATAAAGAAGTCGCCGTATCCAGCGGCCCGGATCACCTGGCGTGCGGCCCGGTCCACCTCCTGAGCCGTCCGGCCCGGCTGAATGTGGGCCCGTCCGACCTCGTTGGCCTGCCGGACTACCTCATAGACCCGGACCATCTCCTCCGGCAGGCCTCCCAGGGCCACCGTGCGGGTGATGTCGGAGACGTAGCCTCCCACCATAGCGCCGCAGTCTATGATCACGGGCTCGCCGGTTCGGATGGGACGGTCGGTGGGAACGGCGTGGGGCGATGCGGCGTTGGGTCCGGCGACTACGATGGGCTCAAAGGGGAGGCCCTCTCCGCCGCCGCGCAGGAGTTCCACCATCAGCAACGCCGCTGCCTCCCGTTCCGTCATCCCTGGACGGACCTGGGCCAGAACGGCCCGCAGGGCGGCCTCTGCCACGGCGACCGCCCGCCGCAGGGCGGCGATCTCTCCAGCGTCTTTGAGGATCCGTAATTCCTCCATCACCTCATCGGCGGGAATCAACTGGCAGTTGGGAGCATACCGTTCCAGAAGACGGGCCTCCATCACCCGCATCCGCAGTCCCTCCACGCCGATGCGAGCTTCAGCCAGTTCCAGCGCCGCGCAGGCCTGCTGGAATGCCCGCACTGGGCCCTCTTCATCGGTATACGGGTAGGAAGTGATGGCGCCCACTGCCAGGGCCAGTTTCGGCACCTCCAGCGCGGGGAGAACAATGGCCGGTGGAGCGTCCACCGGCAGCAGGGCCACCACCGGCCGTTCGCTGAGATGGAAAGAAAGACCGGTCAGATAAAAGAGATTCGGACCGGGCACCAGAGCCAGGCAGTCCAGCCCCCGGCGTTCCAATTCTTCCCGGAGACGGACCATCCGGAGGGTGTCGTGGGGTGGGTTGGACATCACGGACCTCCTGCCAGGGCGTTCTCTATTTCCTTCCTCAGCCCTGGATCGGTACTGAGGTCCAGGGCCCGGGTGAACTCTGCCCGCGCTGCCTCCTCCTGGCCCTGAAGGGTGTAGAGACGTCCCCGGTCGTAATGAGCCACGGCCAGGTCCGGCGCCAACTCCAGGGCCTTCCGCAGCGCCTCTTCAGCCCCGGTCAGGTCTCCAGCCAGCAGAAGTGCGCGGCCCAGGAGGGCATGGGCGGAGGCGGAATCGGGCGTCAGACGGACCAGTGCGCGGGCCGCCGCCACACTGCGCGCATCCCCTGGAAATCGGTCCAGATAGAAGCGCGCGACGGCTTCCCGGATTTTCGGGTCTTCCGGTGCCAGGCGAGTTGCCTCCCCCAACCAGAGGTCGGCCACAGTGTACTGCCCCAGGTCGGCGTACAGAAAGCCCAGATAGAGCGCCAGGGCCGGGTTTTCGGGGTCCCGATCGTAGGCGGCTTCCAGATGCGGGCGGGCGGCGCCCGGGTCTCCCCGGTTCAGGAAGTAGAGACCCAGGAGAGAGCGGGCCAGTGGTGAATCCGGTGCCAGCCGGACTGCCGTCTCCAGGTGGGCACGCGCCGCCTCATAGCGGCCCATCCCCTCCAGCGCGTATCCCAGCAGGGCATGGGCATCGGCAAAGTCCGGAGCCAGGGCCACAGCCCGCCGCAGTGCCCGGACGGCCAGGGCGGGCTCCCCGTGGGCCAGCGCGGCCTGCCCCAGACGGGCCAGCCGATCTACTCCCTCCCGCTCTTCCAGCGCGGCCAGCAGTGCCTTCGCGAAGGGAGTAGCAGCCGCCTGAAGGTGAGGCCGGGCGGCTATGGGATCGGCGAGGGCCAGCAGAAAGCCCAACCGCTCTCGGGATGCCGCATCGGCGGGATCGCGCTCCGCCAGGGTCTGATAAGCGGCCCGCGCGGCCTCCTCCCGCTCCAGATGGAGATACCCCCGAGCGACCAGACGGAGAGCCTCCCGGTCGTCCCGGAGGGCCAGCGCTTTTTCCCCCTCCCCCACTGCCCGCGCCCAATCCCCCTGCGCGGCGTAAAAGGCCGACCGCAGGGAGGCCACCTCCCCCGGATCGGCCCCCCGCTCTCCGGCCCGGGCTACCGCATCCAGCCCTTCCTGAGGACGGTTCCAGTCCCGGTAGAGACGGGCCAGCCGTAGGTAGGGTTCCGGGCTTTCCGGACGGACGGTAACCGCCTGCCGATACGCCGCTTCTGCCGCCGTCCGCTCCTGGTCGGCCACATAGGCATCCCCCAGGGCCAGGAGAACCGGAAAGGGGTCGGGAGAGGGAGGCAGCAACGCGTCCCCGGCGTTCAGGAGATAGGGAACAGGAGGCGTCGCACAGGCCGCCAGCAACGCCAGTAGCAATCCGCCTGCCAGGAGCATTCCCCAGCCGAAGCGTGCGATGCCCTGTTCCCTGTCCATCTTCTTGCCGGATGGGAAGGGCCATGCTATACTACCATTGGTGAGGAACAACATAGCCGGTTCGCCGAAGGGTCCCTCGGCGGCGGGTGCGGATAAGCGGTGGCTCCGCCAGGAGTTCTGCTCTCTGCGGGAATGCTTCCCGCCGGAGGATGTGGCGGCGGCCTCGGAGGCCATCTGTCGGCATCTGGCCGACTGGCCTCGCTTGCAGACGGCGCGGATAGTGATGGCCTACATGGCCTTCCGCAATGAGCCGGACGTCTCTCCTCTCTTCCGCCGCCTCTCCCACATCTACTGGGTCCTCCCGCGCGTGGAGGGCGATCGGCTGGTCGTTCATCCTTATGACCCGGACCGGCTGGTCCGCCATCCCTACGGGATGCTGGAACCGGCGGCCGACCTGCCGGTGGTGGACCCCATCCGGGTGGAAATCGTGCTGGTACCCGGAGTGGCCTTTGACCGACATGGGGGGCGGCTGGGCTTCGGCGGTGGCTTCTACGACCGGTTCCTCCCCACCACCCCCGCGCTACGGGTGGGAGTAACATATGACACCTGCCTGGTGGACCAACTCCCCTGCACCGCCGCCGACCAGCGGATGGACTGGATCGTTACACCGCAGGGGTTGATACAAGTCCGGTAACAGGCGTTACGCACTGGCCTCATGGCGCGCAGGTTGTTGGCCTGCATCCCAGCCCAGGCGGCCTGTGCTCCAGGGCCAACGGCGTACGCCCTGCCAGCACCCTCAATCGGAGGAGTCCATGCTCCCCAATCTGCGTGCCTATCACCGTCCGACAAGCCTGGAGGAAGCGGTCCAGCGAATTCGGCCGCCCGCCGTCGTACCCCTGGCTGGAGGGACGGTCTTGCTCCCCAGCCGCGATCCCGCCGTGGAGGAAGTGGTGGACCTGAGTGGCCTGGGCCTGACCTACATCCAGGTCGGAGAAGACGGCATCCATATCGGTGCTACCACTTCCCTCCAGCACCTTCTGGAATCCCCGCCTCTGGCCGAATGGACAGCCGATTGCATCGGTACGGTCGTCCGGCTGACGGCCTCCCGCAACCTGCGCGGTCAGGCGACGATCGGCGGGATGGTGATGGCCGGAGGGCCAGAGAATCCCTTGCTGGTCTTCCTCCTGGCGCTGGACGCTGGGCTGACTCTCTACGGGCCTACCCCGATCCGGCTCTCGCTGGACGAATTTCTGAACCGTCGGGACGAATTCCGGCACCGGGGAGTCCTGATTACCGAACTGGTCGTCCCGTATCCCGGCGCGCTGTGGGGGATGGGGTTTGCCCACGTGGGCCGCACGCCCCGGGACCGACCCATCGTCTGCGCGGCGGCCTTTCTCCAGCAGGACGGCGGCCTCTGCCGGACCGCCCGGCTGGTCCTGGGCGGAGTGGCAGAGCGGCCCCTGCGTGCCCGAGAGGCAGAAGCGTTTCTCCGCAACCGTCCGCTGAAGCCGGAGGAATTCCGGGCAGCCGCCCGAATCGCCGCGTCTCCCCTCCGTCCCCCCGGAGACTTTCGCGGGAGCGGCGAGTATCGCCGGGCAATGGCGGAAGTTCTGGCCCGCCGCGCGCTGGAACATGCAAGACGAAATACGAAGTAAACCGATGGCACCACGCATCGTTTTCATGGGGAGCCCCTCTTTCGCTGTCCCCGTGCTGGAGGCACTGGCAGGGGCCTATCCCGTCGTCGGCGTGGTAACCCAGCCGGACCGGCCCGCCGGACGGGGTTCCCACCTCCGTCCTCCGCCGGTCAAGGTAACTGCGGAGCGGCTGGGTCTGCCTGTCTTCCAGCCCGAAAAAGTCTCCGCACCGGACGCACTGGAACGGTTGCGCGCCTGGGCGCCCGACGTCATCATCGTCGCAGCCTTCGGGCAGATTCTCCCTCCGGTCCTCCTTTCCCTCCCGCCCCACGGATGCTTGAACCTCCATGCGTCGCTCCTTCCCCGGTGGCGGGGCGCGGCGCCGGTCGCGGCCGCCATCCTGGCCGGGGACACCGTTACCGGGGTTACGCTGATGCGGATGGACGAGGGAGTGGATACGGGGCCCCTCCTGGCCTGGCGGGAGGAGCCTATCCGGCCCGATGATACGACCGGGAGCCTCACCGAACGGCTGGCCCTCGTGGCAGCGGAGTTGCTACTGGACACACTGCCGGACTACCTGGCCGGGCGCCTCCAACCGATCCCCCAGCCCGAAGAAGGCATCACCTACTGCCGACTGTTGAAGAAAAAAGACGGTCGGCTGGATTGGTCGCGCCCGGCAGAGGAACTGGAGCGACGGGTGCGGGCCATGACCCCCTGGCCGGGCGCGTTCACCTTCTGGGAGGGACAGATGCTCAAGGTCCTGCGGGCTGCTCCCCTCCCCGACTGGGTCGGAGAGGAGCGGCCCGGAACGGTGGTCCCGCTGCCGGACGGAGCGGCCGTGGTTACCGGACAGGGAGCGCTCCGGCTGCTGGAAGTCCAGATGGCGGGGAAGAATCCCCTCCCGATAGAGGCGTTCCTGCGCGGCCGACGGAACTTTATCGGCGCGGTGCTGGAGTAACCGGGAAGCCCAATGCCGCTGCGATCCGTAACCCCCCGCTCCCAACCCATAGTGGGCTTTGTCCCATAACGCTGACGCGCCGTGCGCGGATGGAAACCAGCCTTAAACCAGCCTTCCTGGACGCTCTCTTGCCAGGTGTCGGCCTACGCCGACCCAGAAATCCCGTCGGCTAAGGCCGGCAGGAGGCAGGCCTTCGGCGTGGCCCTTCAATCGGTGTCAGCGGTGGTCAAATGAGCACCATTGGGCGTTTCTCCCGTCGCTGCGAGGGCGCGCGGTGCCCCAAGCCATTTCCTTAAAGGCCGGGAGGCCGCGCCTCGGGCAGGGTTCCCGGGGATGCGGCCCTTCGCTTTGCTCGTGGTGCCCCGGCCAGGCAGTGGCTACTCCCCGACCACCAAAGCCGAAAGCATCAGGTTGCCGTGGAGGTTGACGCCGGGGACCAGCATCCCCTGCTCCCCGAAGGAGCAGAAGCCCAGGAAGGGAGCATCGCCGGCAGCCGACTTCACCGCGCCGACCACTTCTCCGATGCGCTCCCCCAGCGCGACGCGCCGGCCAGCGCAGTGGACCAGGAAGACGGCGCGGAGGTCCCGCATCCCCTGGGCGGCCTGACGGACCATCTCCCCAGCCGCCGAAATGACCTCCTCCAGTGTCGCCTCCATCAGGACAACCTCCTCGCCGTCGGTGAACTCCGCAAAGGCGCCGATGGTCCCGTCCTCATTTCCTACGGCCAGATGCTTAATCAGGTACGCATCTCCGACCGGGGTCGCCAGCGGAGCCAGTAGGCACTCCCCCAGGAGTTTCCAGTCCCCGATCAGGTCCTCCCGCCGTTTCCCCGTCCATTCGGCGTAGACGTCCAGCGCGGGGCGGCCATCCAGGGTCTTCAGCGTACGGCCCTCAGCGCCAGCCCGGGCCCGGAGCGCGGTGGGGCGATAACCGCTCCCGAAGGCCCGGCCTATCTTTCCCTCGGCGTAGAGGGCGGCGACGGCAGCGCTGGGCCCCAGCACCCGGCCATTGGCAAAGACCTGCCATTTGCCCTCAATGGTGTTGTCGGCCGGACTGCCGCCCACGATGGGGACGCCCGGATTCTTCCGGCTGATGCCTGCCACTACTGCCTCTTCGCTCCCTGGCGGTGTGGTTACCAGGAAGAGGTCTGGCAGCCCGCTCTGGGCGGCCTTCCGCCGGGCCAGCCCGGCGGCCAGCGCTCCCGCCCGGGCAGGGTTCTGGCCCAAGGCACAGCAGGAAACCCCGGCCCGTACTCCGGAAAGAAGCATCAGTCCCACGGCCCCCTCTGGGCCGGATTGAAAACCGGCCGAGGTCAGGACACCAGTGAAGGAACTGGCTCCAAAGAGAGGGGTCTTCCCCAACCAGCGCGCCACCTGGCCTACCAGAACCGGCAGGTCCATATCTACCGTGGCGAAGAGAAGGGCCAGTCCGGGAGAGGCTCCTTTCAGTCCCTCCATTGCCATCGCCACTGCCTCGCCTGCGGCGGTCCTGGCATCCTTCGATAGGCTCCACCCCACTCCTGCCTGCACAGCCATCACACACCTCCTTCGCTGAATGGACAGAGCCGATCAACGCTCCCACAGGTATGGAAGCCGCTGGGGTCAGTGGCAACCTGTGGGGAGATGGCGGGGTCCTTCTGGCCGAAGGGCTGCGTCTCTGTCTGTATCCTGCCGGTATAGAAATCACACTCGTCCCCCAGGACGCAGCGCCTGCACTCTGGATTGCGAGGATGACAGACATCTCGCCCCAGCGCGATCAGGTTCAAATGAAGAGGGTAATACAGTTCGGGAGGGATGAGAGCCTCCAGCAGTACGTGGGCCTGCTCCCGAGTGGCCCGCGCGGGGATTAGTCCTAGTCGCCGGGATACCCGGTGGATATGGGTGTCCACCGGGAAAGCAGGACGGCCAAAGGCGAAGAGGAGCACGATCGCTGCCGTCTTGGGGCCGACGCCAGGGATAGAAAGGAGCCAGGTCCGCGCTGCTTCCAGCGGCATGTCCGCCAGAAAATCCAGGGAAAACTCGCCCCGTTCGGCCCAGATGCGTCGCAGCACTTCCTGAATGCGGGGAGCCTTGGTGGGTGCCAGTCCTGCTGGACGAATCGCAGCCACCAGGTCCTCCAGCGGGGCGTCCCGTATGGCCTCCCAGGAAGGGAATCGTTCCCGCAACCGCTCATATGCCCGGTCCCGGTTCAGGTCGCTGGTATTCTGGGAAAGGATGGCGGAGACCAGGACCGCCAGGGGGTCGCGCGCTGCCCATTGGGGCTCACCGTATGCGTTCACCAGTCGCTGATGGATACGATGAATCCGGTTATCCATCTCGATCCTCATTATACCTGACCTGGCATTGGCGAACAAGCCGCTGTGCAGTCCTAATGAGCAGAACCGTTCAGGATGGAAGTACCAACTTGTCAGAACGAGCCAACAAGACTATAATCCCGATCCGAAAGGAGTGAGCACGATGAAGTACGTCATTCTGTACGTGCTGGACGATCCGGACCGGCTGGACGAAGTTCTGAATGCCTGGCGTCAGGTCGGAGTGGGTGGGGTAACCATTATTGAGAGCACTGGCATCCACCGGCGGCAGGCCTGTCGGCGGCACATCCCCCTCCGCTTCGGCTTTGAGCACCTGATGGAACGGATGGAGCAGTGCAATTACACGCTCCTGACGATCGTGGAGGGCGAGGAAACCGTCCAGCGGTGCATCGCGGCGGTGGAGTCCATTGTCGGGAGCCTGGAGGAGCCCAACACGGGTGTGCTGGCCGCATGGCCTGCTCCCGTTGTGCGCGGAGCGGTCAAGCGGAGAGAAGAGGGATGATCTGGCTGACGTTTTTCATTTCTGCTGTTGTGGTTGTGCTGGCAGCGATCAAACTGGCCGAATACGGCGATGCTATTGGCTACCGGACCGGCCTGGGGAGCATGTTCATCGGCACGCTGCTGGTGGCCTCAGCGACCTCGCTGCCTGAACTCCTGACGGCTATCAACTCCATCCGGCAGGATGTGATTGACCTGGCTGCGGGCGGTATGCTGGGCAGTAATATGTTCAATATGTGCCTGTTGGGCGTGCTCAGCCTGTTGTTCTTCCGGCAACGGGTTCTGCGGCGCGTGGCGATGAAGCATGCCCTCTCCGGTAGTGTGGCGGTATTCGTCAACGGTCTGACGACCTTTTTCATCCTGGCCCGCCTCGGGCTCCGTATCGGTTGGGTAGGGCTGGATAGTTTGCTGGTGGCGGGAACCGGGGTGGCCGGGATGTGGCTCATCTGGGCCAACGTACCGGGGACTCCGGGCGCCGTCCCGGCTCCGGCATCGGAGGAGGAGGGTATCCCCAGCCTGCGTCGGGCTCTGATTGGCTTCTCCCTGGCGGTGGTTGTGCTGGTGCTGGCATCTCCCCATCTGGTCCGCAGCAGCGCGGCCATCGCCGACGCGACCGGCCTGAGCACCGGCTTCATCGGCACGCTGGCCTTGGCTACCATCACTTCCCTGCCCGAACTGGTAACCATCATTGCCGCAGCCCGCCTGGGTGCCCATGACCTGGCTGTCGGCAACCTCTTCGGGAGCAACATTTTCAATATGTTCGCCCTGGGCCTGACCGACCTCTTCTACACCCGGGGCACCCTATTCAGCGCGATTTCGCCGGACCTGGCCCTGGTGGGTCTGCTGGGGCTTTTGCTGACCGGTATCGGCCTCATTGGCAATCAGGCCCGGCTGGACCGGCTGGTCTGGGTGGTGGAACTGGACGGAATACTGCTGGTAGTGGGGTATGTGGTGGGGCTGGGATTTCTCTATATCCGAGGAATTGGCCTGTGAGGAAATATTGGAGTGAGAGGGGAGTGTGTCGGCGGCTGTGCCGCCATACCCCCTTGGCTGACGCGACGGGCCAGGCACCCTCTCCAGGTGGGATCAGGCCTGTATCAGCCCCCGGGCTACCAGCATCTCCGCGTTCAGGACTGCCGCACCGGCTGCTCCCCGGATCGCGTTGTGACCCAACAGGACAAACTTATAGTCCAGGATAGGGCACTCACGCACCCGGCCGATCACCACGCTCATCCCCCGGCCCGCATTTCGGTCCAGCAACGGCTGGGGGCGGTCTACTTCGTCGCGCACAACCAGGGGCGGCACCGGCGCGGAAGGCAATCCCATCTCCTGGGGTAACCCCCGGAACTCCCGAAATGCCCCTATCACCTCCTCGCGGGTCGCTTTGCGGCCCAGTTGGACCGAGATGGCCTCCAGATGGCCGTCTCGGGTTGCGACCCGATGGCACTGAGCACTGACGACCAGAGAAGCAGCAACGAACTGCCGATGGCCGTCCGGCCCCCTCTGCAGACGTCCCAGAATCTTCAGCGTCTCGCTTTCCATTTTCTCTTCTTCGCCGCTGATGTAGGGGATCACATTATCCAGAATGCGAAGGGAGGGCACTCCCCGATAGCCAGCACCGGAGAGGGCCTGCATCGTTACCACCATCACTTTCTGCAGGCCAAAGCGGTCCATCAGCGGCTTCAGGGCCATCGTCATAATGGCAGTGGAGCAATTCGGATTGGTTACGATGAAGCCCTTCCAGCCTCGCCGCTGTTGCTGCTCCGGAATGATGTCCAGATGGTCGGGGTTGATCTCCGGTACCAATAGAGGGACATCCGGCTCCATCCGATGGCTGCGGGCATTGGAGGAGACAATGTAACCCGCCCGGGCAAATTCCTCCTCCACCTCCCCGGCGATAGAGGCGGGGAGCGCAGAGAACACCAGGCGGCAGGGCAGATTCGGTCGGCATTCCTGAACCGGGATATTCCGGACAGATTCGGGCATATCGCTGGAGAGGACCCATTCGCATGCCTCCCCGTAGGGTTTGCCCGCCGACCGTTCCGACGCGGCCAGCGCCGCGATTTCAAACCATGGGTGGTGAGCCAGAATCTGCACAAAGTGCTGGCCGATCATCCCCGTGGCCCCCAGAACTGCGACCGGTATCTTTTCCATGTCCATTCCTCCCTCAGGGGGTTGGTAAGGGACAGCATTCATTCCCTGGTGCTCACCTGGGCGACATCCGCCAGGATTCCTCCAGCCGTTACCAGGGGACCGGCCCCCGGCCCCTGAATGACGAGAGGACGCTCTTGGTATCGGCGAGTTTCAAAGACAATCACGTTATCGGGCCCCCGGCCTTTTCCCAACGCGCTCTCCCGCTCCACCTCCGCCAGTCCTACCCGGCACCCCTCAGGGGTAACCTCTGCGATGTACCGGAGCACCCGCCCTTGCGCCAGCGCAACGGCGGTCCGGTGTTGGAATTCCCCGTCCAAGCGGCGCAGTTCCTCCAGAAACTCGTCTACTGGCATGGAGGCCCATTCGGTCGGGCAGAGTCCTTCCACCTGGACATCCTCCAGTTCCAGCCGCAGACCCATCGTCCGGGCCAAAATCAGCGCCTTCCGGGCCACGTCCATTCCCAGTAGGTCCTCAGCGGGATGGGGTTCGGTATAGCCCCGCTCGTACGCCATCCGGACGGCCTGAGAGTAAGGAACCCCGTCCTCCAGTTGGGACATCAGATACCCCAGCGTGCCGCTGAGCACCCCCCGGATGGACCGAATTTCATCGCCGCTGTCCAGGAGCGATTCCAGCGTGGCGATAACGGGCAGGCCCGCCCCAACCGTCGTCTCAAAGCGGAATCGGGGATGCCGCAATCGGCAGTAGATCGGCCACGGGGCAACCAGAGGTTTCTTGTTGGAAGCCACGCATGCCAGCCCCCGCTCCAGTGCCAGGATAATCCCTTCCGCCATCTCCTCCGCTGCCGTCATGTCCAGCAACACGCAGGGAGAGGGGAACTGAGTTTCGCTTCGGAGGTAGGCGTTCAGCGATTCTACTTTTTCGGCCCCCTCCACATCCCGGATTCGGTCCTTCCACTCCAGGGCCCGCCAGATGACCGCCTCCGGGAGACCGGCTTGGTCCACTAGCCCGCCGCTGACCTCAAACATGCCGATCAACCGGTAGCGCTCCCGCAGGGGAGTGGAGAGCACTTCTCGCACCAGGGTCTGTCCGACCCGGCCCAGCCCCGCCACGATCAGATGGACCATCGCTACCCTCCGAAGAACTCGCGGTGGATAGCCTGCACGGCCTCATCGGCTTCCGGTTCAGCGACCACCAGAGAGAGGTTGTGCTCCGAGGAGCCCTGGGCAATAGAGAGGACGTTGATCCCCGCCCGGCCCAGCGCGCCGAAGACCCGGGCCGCGATGCCCGGTGTTTCCCGCATCTGGGCCCCCACGATCGCCAGAACAGCGACGTCGTCCAGCGCCCAGATACGGTCCACGTTCCGGGCGGCCATCTCGTAAGCGAACGCCCGTTCCAGCATCTGCAGCGCCCGCGCCGACTCTTCCCGGCGAATCACAAAACAGATACTTTGCTCGGAGGAGGACTGCGAAATCATCAGAACGCTGATCCCCTCCGCTGCCACGGTAGAAAACACCCGCGCCGCAATGCCCGGTATGCCCAGCATACCCCGCCCCTCCACCATGATCAGGCTGAGGCCCTTAATAGAAGTAATCCCTTTCACTCCCCCCTGGTTTCGGTCCGGCTGGGCCACAATCCGGGTATTGGGACCGCCGGGATTAAAGGTGTTCAGAATACGGATGGGGATGTTCTTTTCCATGGCGGGGCGAATGGTCTTCGGGTGAATCACTTTGGCCCCGAAATAGGCCAGTTCCGCGACCTCAGCGTACGAAATTTCGGGGATGGTGTGGGCCGTTGGAACCACTCGGGGATCGGCAGTCATCACGCCGTCCACATCGGTCCATATCCAGACTTCATCCGCGTTCAGGCAATATCCCAGAATGGCCGCCGAAAAATCGCTCCCGCCGCGCCCCAGCGTGGTGGTCCATCCCTCCCGGGTCGCGCCGATAAAACCGGTAACCACCGGAGTCTGGCCCGCTTTTACCAGAGGAATCAGATGTTCCCGGACTCGCTGTTCGGTCTCGTCCATCAGAGGGGAGGCATCGGTGAACCGATCATCGGTAACGATGAGCCGGGTGGCCTCCACTGCCGTGGCGGGAATCCCGGTCTTCCGGAGAGCCGCCGCAGTCAACCGGACGGCTAACCGTTCGCCCAGGGAAGCCGCTGCATCCAGCCCGCGCGGGGTGCTTTCCCCCAGAATGCTAATGGCCATGCACAGATTCCGAAATTCCTGGATCAATTGCTCTATTTCTGCTCGCAGGACCGCCTGCTCCTCCGGGAGCGCAACGGTCTCTATCGCCTGGTAATGCTGCTCCCGCAGGGTTTCCGCGACGTCGCATGCCCCCGGCCTTCCGGTGGCCGCGCGACGCGCAGCGTTCAACAGAGCATCCGTCACCCCGCTCATTGCTGAGACGACCACGATGATCGGACGATCCGGCTGCACGGGCCCTTGGTGCCCGGCCGGAAGCCACCCCGACCGGACATCCTGCACAATGCGGGCGATGTGGAGCATCCGTTCTCCGCTCCCAACGGAAGTCCCCCCAAACTTCATAACCAGCATAAGAACCTCCTGAGTCCGAACTACGGATGAGAGACCCAAGCCAATCTGAAAATGCTGCAGGGGGAGTGCAGCGGTTCGTCGTCAGCCATGATGGGGTGGGCTTGCGGTAGGCGGTCTGACCGCCTGTTGCCAACCCCTTTCCATCCTCTCGCCCCGCCGAACGGCGAGCGGAGGGGGAACGAGGAAAAGTGAGGGTATCCATCTGGCCATGTAGCCAGCGCGATGTGGATGTTGCCTTATGGCTGCCATGCCTTGCAGGACATCGGGAAATTGGTTGTATTTTACCGAAGTCTCCAAAATTGGCAAGCGGGCTTTCTGACCCATACGGCAAGCAACCGGTATGGAAACGCCAGTTGCCGTTCCCGCCAAAAGTGATATACTTGGGGACGATACGCATCCAAACCGATCAAGGAGAAGTCGCCATGGATACGAGCATTGACGAAATTGTTGCTCGGGAGATTCTGGATTCCCGGGGGAACCCCACGGTGGAAGTGGAGGTCATGCTCGCCGACGGCTCCTGGGGGCGGGCGGCTGTTCCTTCCGGAGCCTCTACTGGTGCCCATGAAGCCCTGGAACTACGGGACGAAGACCCCCAGCGCTATGGTGGCAAGGGCGTCCTCAAAGCCGTTCAGAACGTCAACGAACTGATCGCTGAGGAACTCTTTGGCTGGGACGCGACCGACCAGTTGGGCATCGACGCGCGCCTGCTGGAACTGGACGGGACGCCCAACAAAGAGCGATTGGGCGCCAATGCGATCCTGGGGGTCTCGCTGGCGGTGGCCCACGCCGCCGCGAACGCTCTCCGCATGCCTCTCTACCGCTACATCGGTGGTGTCTATGCCCATGTCCTCCCGGTCCCGCTGATGAATATTCTGAACGGCGGTAAGCACGCGGTGGACGGCCCCGACCTCCAGGAGTTTATGATTGCCCCCGTTGGCGCGTCCACGTTTGCCGAGGCACTGCGGTGGGGAACTGAAGTCTACCATGCCCTCAAAGCCGTCCTCAAAAAACGTGGCTATTCCACCGGCGTCGGCGACGAAGGCGGGTTCGCTCCCAGTCTGAAGACCAACGAGGAGGCCATTGAGGTCATCCTGGAGGCGATCGGGAAGGCTGGTTACCGGCCCGGGGAGCAGGTGGTCCTCGCCCTGGACCCCGCCGCCAGCGAGTTTTATGAGGAGGGCCGTTATGTCCTGAAGAAAGAGGGCCGCACGCTGACCGGCGCCGAGATGGTGGACTTCTACGCGGCGTGGGTGGAAAAGTACCCCATCATCAGTATTGAAGACGGCCTGGCAGAGGACGACTGGGAGAGTTGGGCATTGATGACCCGCCGCCTGGGCGATCGCATCCAGATTGTTGGCGACGACCTATTGGTGACCAACGTGGAGCGTATCCGGCGGGCCATCCGGGAGGGCTCCTGCAACGCCCTGCTCTGCAAGGTCAACCAGATTGGCACCCTCACGGAGGCCATTGCCGCCGTTCAGATGGCCCAGCGGGCCGGTTGGGGGGTCATCGTATCCCACCGCTCCGGCGAGACCGAAGACGCCACTATCGCCGACCTGGCTGTGGCGTTGAACGTCGGTCAGATCAAGACCGGCGCGCCCTGTCGTTCCGAACGGATCGCCAAATATAACCAGTTGCTGCGGATTGAGGAGGAACTGGGCGACCAGGCCCGATACGCCGGAATGAGCGCGTTCGCTCACGTCCTGCGTTGGCGCTGAGGCGCACCCGCCGACTGAAGACAGTTTACGGAAGCCGTAACGGCTTTAGCCCCTTTCACCGTTCGGCCAGCACGGGGACCATCGCTTCGGTGCGGCGGGCAATACCGCAGTTCACCCGCAGGATAGGACTCTATTATGGTTGTGGCGCAGGCTGCCCGGACTATCCAATACGGGTTCAATCCCAGCCTGCGCCACACAAGGGTCCATCCCAGAGGTTGTGGGTAATTCCTGCCTATTGGAATGCCGAAAAGACGATCCGAGGCTTCTTCGGCCAGCCTGGCTCCCTACGGATCGGACGGCCCCTACCGGAGTATTCACTCTCCTCCTCATCCTCACCTCTGCGAGGAGGTTCCCTCCTCCAGTGCCCCGGCAAGTGAGCGGAAAGCGGAGGCTGTAAGGCTATGGAACAACCCCGAATCGGCGTCTACGTCTGCGACTGTGGCATCAACATCTCGGCGACGGTGGACACGAACGCGGTGGCGGAGATGGCATCCAAACTCCCCGGCGTCGTCGTCGCTCGCGTCTACCAGTACATGTGCTCGGAACCGGGCCAGTTGATGATCCAGGAAGACATCCGCAATCTGGGCATCAACCGGGTCGTCGTCGCGTCCTGCACTCCCCGAATGCACGAGACGACCTTTCAGCGGGCCCTGGAAGCGGCCGGCCTCAACCCGTATTTCTTCCAGATGGCCAACATCCGGGAGCACGTCTCCTGGGTTACCGACGACCGGGCGGCCGCCACGGAGAAGGCGATGCGGCTGGTGCGCGCTGCCGTCTTCCGGGTGCCCTACCAGGCCCCCCTGGAGCCCCGCCGGGAGCCGGTGACGAAAGCCGCGCTGGTCGTCGGTGGGGGCATCGCGGGCATCCAGGCCGCCCTCTCCGTCGCCGACGCAGGCTATCAGGTCTACCTGGTGGAGCGGGAGCCCTCCATCGGCGGGCGGATGGCCCAACTGGACAAGACCTTCCCTACATTGGATTGTAGTACCTGAATTCTCGGCCCCAAGATGATGGATGCCGGTCGGCATCCCAACATCACCCTGCTGACCTACAGCGAAGTGGAGGCAGTCTCCGGATACGTGGGCAACTTCACTGCTCGCATCCGCAAGCGGGCCCGGTCGGTGGATGAGGCCAAATGCACCGGCTGCGGCCTCTGCCAAGAGAAGTGCCCGACAAAGGTCGTGGATACCGCCTACGAGGCCGGGATGGGCAAGCGGAAGGCCATTTACCGCCCCTTCTCCCAGGCCATCCCCAATATCCCTGTGATTGACCGGGAGAACTGTCTTTTCTTCACGAAGGGCCGTTGCAAACTCTGCGAAAAGGTCTGTCCCGCAGGGGCCATTGACTACAACCAGCAGGACCAGTTGTTGGACGTGCAGGTGGGGGCTATCATCGTCGCCACGGGCTACGAGATGTGGGACCCCCGGAAACTCCCCCAGTACTCCTACGGCCTCTCGCCCAACATCATCACGGGCCTGCAGTTTGAGCGGCTGGTAAGCGCGACGGGCCCCACCGGTGGGCACATCGTCACCGCCGAGGGGAAGGAGCCGGAGCGGGTCGCCATCATCCACTGCGTCGGCAGCCGCGACGTTAACGCCCACCCCTACTGCTCCCGCTTCTGCTGTATGTACTCCCTGAAGCACGCGCACCAGATTCGGGAGAAGACAGGCGCGCAGGTCTACGAATTCTATATGGATATGCGGGCCTTCGGCAAGGGCTACGAGGAGTTCTACGAGCGGGTGCAGGAGGACGGCGTCATCTTCGTCCGGGGCCGGGGCGCCGAGGTGGAAGTCCTCCCCGACGGCAAACTGCGGGTCAAGGGCGAGGACGCGGACCTGGGACGGCTGGTCTCGGTGGATGTGGACCTGGTCATCCTGGCCTCGGCCATAGAGCCGCAGCCAGATGCAGACCGGATCGCAGCGATTTTTGGCCTGGGTCGGACCCCCGACGGATGGTTCGCCGAGGCGCATCCCAAATTGCGCCCGGCGGAGACGGCCACAGCGGGCATCTTCCTGGCGGGCTGCTGCCAGGGCCCCCGCGACATCCCCGACACCGTCTCTCATGCCGACGCGGCGGCGATGCAGGTCGTCCGCCTCTTCAACCAGGGCGAGGTAACCATCTCGCCGACGGTTGCGGTGGTAGACGAAGTGAAGTGTGTGGGTTGCGGCGAGTGTATCCTGGTCTGCCCGTACTCGGCCATCGTCCGCAACCTGCGGGGCAAGGCGGAGGTCAACCCGGCCCTTTGTCAGGGCTGCGGCACCTGCGTCGCCACCTGCCCCTCGCATGCCATCGTCGGCTTGCACTTCACCGACGAACAGATTGTGGCGCAGATAGAGGGATTACTGGTGGGTATGTCGGTGTAGCACACGAAGTACGGAATACGCAATACGCAGTACGTATTCCGTACTCCGTATTCCGTACTCCGTATTCCGTTTGTCTGAGAGGTTGCGATGACATACGAGGAGTGGTTGCAGAGCGTGCCACCAGAAATCACGGCGGATCCGCTCTGGCAAATGCGGGTGTACCGCCTGGCCCTCTTCGCGGTTGACCTGGGCTGGTACGACGTCTCCCGATTGGCCGAGGATGTCCGGATGCGCAGCGTGGCTGACCAGTTATATCGAGCCCTGGGCTCCATCGCTGCCAACATCGCCGAAGGATATAGCCGCCGCTCTGGGAAGGAGCGGGCCCGGTTCTACGAGTACGCCCTGGGCTCCGCGCGCGAGGCCCGAACATGGTATTATCAAGGACGTTATGGCCTGCGGGACGCCGTAGTTATCCATCGGCTCCGTTTGCTTTCCCAGGTTATCCGCCTGCTTCTCACCATTATCCCTGCGGAACGGGAAACGACCGGCATTTTGCAACTGCGTGAGGAGAGCCCTTCCTATCCCTACCGCGCCGACCCTGATGCCGAACTCTCCCAACTGCTGAGCGAGGTACCCTTGCCATAGACGTAATACGGAATACACAATACGGAATACGCAATACGCAATCCGGAGCACGCTATGAGCGAAGTTTTTGAACCCCGAATCATCGCTTTCTTGTGTAACTGGTGCTCCTACGCCGGAGCGGACAACGCCGGGATCGCGCGGATGAAGTCGCCGCCGAACGTCCTCCCGATTCGGGTGATGTGCTCTGGGCGGGTCTCGCCGGAGATGATCCTGCGCGCGTTTCGCGCCGGCGCCGACGGCGTCCTGGTGCTGGGATGCCACATCGGCGACTGCCACTACATCAACGGCAACCACCGCACCGCCAGACGCATCCCGCTCCTGCGCAACCTGCTGGCCTATGTGGGCATCAATCCGGAACGGCTGCGGCTGGACTGGGTCTCCTCGGCGGAGGCCCCCAAGTTCGCCCAGGTGACCGCTGAGTTCGTGGAGACCATCCGCGCCCTGGGGCCGATCAAGGATGAACTGGGCCTGAAGTAAAGAAATCGCCACCGTGCTGGGAGAGCGCGGCGTGCTCTCACCCAACGAAGTCCAACACACGGAACACGGAATACGGAGCACTGAGCACGGAACACGAGCCCGAACCCGAAGGAGCACTACCGATGACCCATGCCGACCTTCTGGACACCCTGCGTGCCCACGTTTCGGAAAAACTTCCCGAACTGGACGGCGTTGTCGGCCTGCGGCGGACGGTCGTGGGCACCGCGCCCTATTTGTTTCGCCAGGGAGACGACCTCTCCGAACTGGTCCTATCCCCCCGCTACCCCCTGGCCTCGGTGGTCTCCCTGCTTCAGAAGCGCTATCCCCAGGCCCGGTTCGGCATCGTCGCCCGCGCCTGCGACCTGCGCGCGCTGGTAGAGATGGCCAAGCGGAATCAGGTGGACCCCGACCGTCTCTACATCCTGGGAGTGGCCTGCACTGCAGAGGATGCGGAGGAGTGCCACTGCGATGCACCCTCCCCGAAGATAGAGGGTTGGCCCCACGCTACCGTTCTCGGAGAGCCTGTTCCGGCTGGCTCTCCGAACCCTCTGATTGCTGAATACGACCGGATGAGCCTTTCTGAGCGTTGGGCCTTCTGGCGGGCGCAGTTTGCCAAGTGCATCAAATGCTACGGCTGCCGCAACATCTGCCCGGAATGCTTCTGCGAGGTCTGTGCGCTGGAGGACCCCCTCTGGGTGGAGCCAGGAGTGCTGGCTCCGCCCTTCCCGTCCTTCCACCTTATTCGGGCCATGCATATGGCCACTCGCTGTGTGGGTTGTCGCCAGTGTGAGTTGGCCTGTCCAGCCCACATCCCACTGACCGTCCTTTACGACCTTCTGCGGCGGGACGTGGCGGAACTCCTGGGCTATGAAGTCGGCGCCGACCTCTTTGCCGCCCCGCCGCTATCGCTGACGCTGGCGGAATAGAACCAATACGGAATACGGAGTACCCTATGGACTACCGAAACATTCTCACTATCTGTCCCTACTGTGGCACCGGCTGCGGCCTCTACCTGCAACTTCTGGACGGCGAGATCGTCGGCGTGCTGCCAGCGAAGGAGCATCCCGTCAGCCAGGGGAAACTCTGCATCAAAGGCTGGAACGCCGCAGCCTTCCTTCGTCATCCGGACCGGCTGAAAGTCCCCCTTATCCGGGAAGGGGATCGTTTCCGGGAAGCATCGTGGGACGAGGCATTGGGCCTGGTCGCGGAGCGGCTGCTCCACATCCGGGATACGTACGGCCCTGACGCAGTGGGCTTCCTGGTCTCCGCCCGCTGCACCAACGAGGAGAACTACCTGGCCCAGAAACTGGCCCGCGCCGTCTTCAAGACCAACAACGTGGACCACTGCGCCCGGCTCTGACATGCCCCCACGGTGGCCGGTCTGGCCGCCGCATTCGGAAGTGGCGCGATGACCAACTCCGTCCCGGAGTTCAGTGAGCATACCCGTTGCTTCCTCATCACCGGCTCCAACACCACCGAGGCCCACCCCCTCGTCGCCAGCCACGTGATGAAGGCGAAGGAGCGGGGGGCGAAGGTCATCGTGGTGGACCCGCGCCGGGTGCAGATCGCCCAACTGGCCGACCTCTACCTGCAACCCCGCCCCGGCACCGACGTCGCCTGGCTCAACGGCCTGATGTACGTCATCGTCACCGAGGAGTTGGCCGACCAGGAGTTCATAGAGAAGCGGACCGAAGGATTTGAGGAGATGTGGCGGGTGGTCCAGCAGTACCCGCCGGAACGGGTGGAGGAGATTACGGGCATCCCGGCGGACGACCTGCGCGCTGCGGCGCGGATGTATGCCCAGAATAAACCCGCCGCTGTCCTCTACACCATGGGGATTACCCAGCACACCACGGGCGTGGACAACGTCAAGTGTATCGCCAACCTGGCCATGCTCACTGGCAACCTGGGCATCCCTGGCGGCGGCGTCAACCCCCTGCGGGGACAGAACAACGTCCAGGGCGCCTGCGACATGGGCGGCCTCCCCAACGTCTACCCGGCCTACCAGCCCGTTACCTCGCCCGAGGCGAAGGCCAAGTTTGAGGCCGCCTGGGGCGTGGAAGGGTTGTCCGACAGAGTCGGCCTGACCGTCGTGGAGATGGTCCACGCGGCCGGGGAAGGACGGCTGCGGGCCCTCTACGTGATGGGCGAAAACCCCCTGCTCTCCGACCCCGACATCCAGCACGCGCGGGAGTGCCTGGAGAAACTGGACTTCCTGGTCGTCCAGGACATCTTCCCGACGGAGACGACGGAACTGGCCCACGTGGTTCTCCCCGGCGCGGCCTTCGCCGAAAAGGATGGGACCTTCACTGCCACCGATCGGCGCATCCAGCGGGTACGGAAGGCCGTGGACCCGCCGGGCCAGGCCAAGGCCGACTGGGAAATCCTCTGCCGGTTGGGTCAGCGGCTGGGCGCTCCGGGGTTTGACTTTGCTTCTCCTGAAGAGATTATGGCCGAAATCACCCGCGTCGCGCCCTCTTACGGCGGTGTTACCTACGAGCGACTGGACCGGGAGGGCTCCCTGCAGTGGCCCGTGCCCGCAGTTGACCACCCCGGCACACCATACTTGCACAAGGAAAAGTTCACCCGGGGCCTGGGCCGCTTCCACGCGATAGAGTTCCATGAGGCGGCGGAACTGCCCGACGAGGAGTACCCGTTCATCCTTACCACAGGTCGCATCATGTTCCAGTACCACACCGGAACGATGACTCGCCGATCGCCCAAACTGGAGCAGGAGGCGCCGGAGCCCTATGTGGAGATGCATCCCGACGACGCGGCCCGTATTGGCCTGGATGGCATCCGGCGGGTGCGGGTGGTCAGCCGCCGGGGCGCGATTGAGGTTGCGGTGCGGCTCACGGAGCGTATCCGGCCCGGCGTGGTCTTCATCCCCTTCCACTACGCGGAGGCGGCAGCCAACATCCTCACCCACGCCGCGCTGGACCCCGTTGCCAAAATCCCCGAACTGAAGGTCTGCGCGGTGCGGGTAGAGCCGGTTCCATAAACGGAATACGCAATACGCATCCCCGTACTTCGTATTCTGTATTCCCTATTCATATGCACGAACTCTCCGTCACCCAATCTATTCTGGAGATCGCCCTGGCCCACGCAAAGGAGGCCGGGGCGGGTCGGATTGTGAAAGTGAACCTGGTAATCGGGGAACTCTCCGGATTGGTTGGAGAGTTCATACAATTCTACTTTGACTTCGTCAGTAAGGGGACGCTGGCGGAAGGAGCGGAGTTGACTTTCCGGCATGTACCGGCCCGGTTCCGCTGTCTGGATTGCGGGGCTGAATATGAGCCGGACGGAGCGGACTGGGCCTGCCCGATATGTGGCGCGCTGCGGCCCGTAGCGATGGGCGGCCGAGAATTATTGGTGGAGAGCATAGAGGTGGAATGAAGCAGCCACATCCCTGTGGCGTTCAACGGTCCTATGCGCATCGGCATTGATGCCCGAATCCTTGCCTACCGACGGGGAGGGATCAGCAATTACATCCGCTATCTGCTCCCGGCCCTGGCCACTCTGGACCCGGAGACCGATTACCGCGTTCTGCGTCATAGGCGGGACCGTACGCGGACGGAAGCCAGACCCAACCTTCATCGGGTTACCGTATGGACTCCCTGTCATCACCGGCTGGAACGCTGGGCATTGGGAGTAGAGATCGCCCGTCTGCATCTGGACCTGCTCCACAGCCCTGACTTCATTCCTCCAGCCTTCGGCGCCCGGCGGTTCATCATCACAGTCCATGACCTGAACTTCCTCTACTACCCCCAGTTCCTCACCCCGGAGAGCCGTCGGTATTACCATGACCAGATCGCCTGGGCTGTGGCCCGTGCTGACCATATTCTGACCGTATCGGAGACCACGCGGGCCGACCTGATCCGGTTACTGGGAGTCTCACCCACCAAAATCACCGTTACGTATGAGGGCGTGGCGCCCATCTTTCGCCCGATGCCTCCTACCCTGATCAAGGAGACCCTGGCTCGCTATCACCTCTCGCCAGGATACCTGCTCTTCGTGGGCACCCTGGAACCCCGAAAGAACCTGCCTGGTCTACTGGCGGCGTACCGGCTTCTGCTGGACCAGGGAGCCATCCAGTCCCCCCTGGTCATCGTGGGTGGAAAGGGATGGCTATATGAAGATATCTACACCTGCGTCCGCGCGCTCTGGCTGGAACCCCACGTCCGTTTTGTGTACGAGGTTCCCGATGAAGACCTCCCGGCGATCTACAACGGCGCGGCCCTGCTGGCAATGCCCTCATACTATGAGGGATTCGGTTTGCCTGCCCTGGAAGCCCTAGCCTGTGGGACACCGGTGATCATTTCGGACCGAGGTTCCCTCCCCGAGGTGGCTGGCGCTGCCGCCGTAACGGTGAACCCCGACGATCCCGAGGACATCGCGGCCGGAATCGCCCGTGTGCTGAATGACTCAGATTTGCAGGCCGCTCTTCGGGCTGCTGGCCCCGCCCATGCTGCCGCTTTCACCTGGGAGCAGACGGCCCAGCGGACCCTGCAGGTCTACCGGCAAGTCGCCGGGCAATGGTTCGCTTGACTTTTTTCACATACTGGGTACAATGAAGCAATATAAGACCCCCCAACATCCTAAGGAGGTGCACCTATGTATCCGAAACTCTTTATCCCTGGGCCGACCCACGTGCGCCAGGAGATTCTGGATGCCCAGGCCTTGCCGATGATTGGCCACCGGACTCCGGAATACTCCAAACTCCAGTTGGAGGTAACCCCCAAACTGCAACAACTCCTCTATACTCAACAGCGAGTCTACCTCTATGCCAGTTCCTCTACTGGTGTGATGGAGGGCTCCATCCGGCAGGCTTCCGTCCGCAAGCCGGTTCTCTGTACCGTCTGCGGGGCGTTCTCCCAGCGCTGGTACGAAATTGCTCTCCAGAACGGCGTCCCCGCCGAAAAAGTGGAGGTCCCTTGGGGCCAGGGCATCACACCCGAACTGGTGGACGAGGCTCTTTCCCGGGGCGACTATGATGCCATCACCATCGTGATGAACGAAACCTCTACCGGTGTGATGAACCCAGTTAAAGACATTGCCGCGCTGGTCCGCCAGAAGTATCCGGACGTGCTGATTCTGGTGGATGCGGTCAGTTGCATGGCTGGAGTGAAAATTGAGTTTGACGCCTGGGGGCTGGATGTCTGCCTGGCAGGGGTGCAGAAGTGCTTCGCCCTGCCGCCCGGCCTGACCGTCTGCGCTGTCAGCGACCGGGCACGGGAACGAGCCAAACAGGTCCAGTACCCCGGCCACTACTTCGCCTATGCCCAGATGGACAAGCGGTATGAGAGAGGCCAAACGCCTGCCACCCCGGCCATCAGCATCATCTGGGCGCTGAATAAACAGATGGACGACATCCTGGCCGAAGGCCTGGAGAACCGCTGGCGACGGCATCAAGAGATGGCCGCCATCGTCCAGGACTGGGCCCGCCGATACTTTGCCCTCTTCGCCGATGAGCGCTTCCTTTCGCCCACCGTTACCAACATCACCAACACCCGGGGCATCAGCGTGGAGGGGTTGAACCAGGAACTGCGTAAGCGGGGCGCTATCATCTCCAACGGCTATGGTGACCTGAAAGAGAAGTGCTTCCGCATCGCGCACATGGGCGACCTGACGGTGGAGGACATTCGCTGGTTGCTGGAGCAGATTAACGACATTCTCGGACTGTAAAGTAAGAGGCAGGAAGCAAGGGGCGGGAAAAGAGGATGGTCTCCCCATTAGCCACCTGACTGTTCCTCCCCGAGGGGGCGCTGCGAACACTCCACGAGCCGGGCGCGTTCCTGCAGATCAGAGACCTCCAGAACCCGTCGCTGGAATCTTCACCTGGGCGGTAACGACTGGTGTGGTCAGCAACGGCCCCCTCCAAAGCCGAGGCTGCACACACCAGAGCCGCAAACTGCAGGACCAGGGCTTCCCGTTGTCCCTCAACGGCACAGGTGGCAGAATATGCAACTTCACCGATGATTCTGGTGATAGCCAGTAAAGGGTGGCCTTCCTCATCCCCCCTTGCTCCTCCCCTCTCGAGAAGGGAGAGAAGAGGGGATTCGGGCTCCGCCGCGCGTCCCATCCGTTTCTGACCTGCCAGAATGGGCTCATCCTGCATCATCCTGTACCCTGCATCTTCGGAGGTGAATCATGAAAGTCCTTATCTGCGACCCCATAGACCCGGAGGCTGTGGAGACGATACGCCGGGCCGGAATTGAAGTAGACGTCCGGGATACCATTACGGCAGAGGAACTGGAGGCCGTCGTCGCCGACTACGACATCCTGGTGGTCCGCAGCCGGACCAAAGTGACGGCAGCCGTCATAGATAAGGCTCCCAAACTGAAACTCATCGTTCGGGGCGGTGTGGGCGTGGATAACATAGACGTTGAACATGCTCAGGCGAAAGGGATTGAAGTGCGCAACACCCCCCTCGCGTCCGCCAACTCCGTGGCCGAACTGACGATCGGCTACCTCTTTGCGCTGGCCCGTCAGATTCCCCAGGCCACTGCCTCTATGAAGGCCGGGCAGTGGGAGAAGAAAGCGTTCAGCAAAGGGATCGAACTGGCCGGGAAGACCCTGGGGCTGATCGGATGTGGCAACATCGGCCAACTGGTGGCCCGCAAGGCCCTGGCCCTGGGAATGACGGTCATTTTCCACGCCCGTCATCCCGTGGACATCCCCTGCGCCATCCAGGTCTCGCTGGACGAACTGGTGGCTCGGTCCGACTTTATCTCCCTCCACGTTCCGCTAACCCCGGAGACCTACCATATCATCGGGCGCGCGGAGTTTGAGAAGATGAAAAAGGGCGTCTACATTGTCAACTGTGGGCGAGGGGGAACGCTGGATGAGGATGCCCTCTACGATGCCATCGTCAGCGGGAAGGTGGCGGGTGCCGCGCTGGACGTCTTTGAGGATGAGGAAGTGGACCGGGGGCGGCGGCTGATGGCGCTTCCCCAGGTCATTGGCTCTCCCCACGTCGGCGCGGGCACCGTGGAGGCTACCGAGCGCGTGGGGGCCGAGGTGGCTCAGATTATCATAGATTTTGCCCGTCAGTGAGGGGAGGGGGCGGCCACCGTTTCGGTGGTCGCCCCCCAACCAGAGGCCCCAATAAAAAATGGCCGCTGCTGGGTAGCGTAGGTTGTTGCAACTTGGAAAATGACTCTGGCGATTCGCCGTTCTCTCTTCTCAATCTGTTAAACCGCAATAGCCTGTGCCGCGCAAGATCAATCCTGTGCCACGTTGCCCCTAAACCAATAGCAAACTGCGGAAATTCCCAGAGAGCCCAATTACTTTACCCCCGCCGACTGGTTTGGAGTAGCCCCGCATTATAGCGGAGAGAGTTCGTAATCCGGCACGGAACGCGCTGGAAGTTCACTCGGTGAGAGCATCCTCACAGGGAAGGATGCCCGAAAGGCGCAAAATCATATAGAATAGACGCTGCATCTGAACTCCGGAGGTTCCCCATCATGCCCTCCGCCGCGAAATGGACTACGGTCATCGTCAGCCTCATCTATCTGATGGGCGCCTGGACGGTAACCGTCCTGATAGTTCTGGCATTGGGGCGCGTTGCCTCCGAAACCTGCTCTGTTCTCCAGCGGCCCTTCTGGGCCGTCCTGATTCTGGCCCTCGGCGATTCCTTATTCATCCCCCGCATCTACTGCACCATCAGTGGCCATACCTTTGCCCCTCTGCTCATCTGGTTTGGCCGCCAGTGGGATTGGATCGCCCTGGGACTGGCCATCAGTTCGGCCACGATGCGCCGTTTTTACATGGACCAATGAACGCTTCCCAAAATAGTGGACCGGATTACATCCTTTCTGGAAATCACGGTTATCCAATCTGACCGAGGCTTGCCCCATATGGACCTTCCCCGCACCGCAGACGTCGTCATCATCGGCGGCGGGGTGATGGGTACCAGTACTGCCTATCACCTGGCCCTCAAGGGTTGCCGCAACGTCCTCCTGCTGGAACGGGAGCCCTTCTTCGGCATCCAGTCCACCGGCAAGTGCGCCGGGGGCATCCGCTACCAGTTCGGCACCGAAATCAACGTCCGCCTCTCTCTTCTCAGCCTTCCCATGCTGGACCGCTTTGAGGAAGAGTTGGGCCAGCCCATAGACCTGCGCCACTGCGGCTACCTTTTCCTGCTCACCCGTCAGGAGGACGTGGAGGTCTTTCGTCGCAACGTGGAGATGCAGCACCGGCTGGGGGTGATGACCCGCTGGCTGGAGGTGGACGCGATCGCCCGGATGGTGCCTCTCATCCACCTGGAGGACGTCCTGGCAGGCACATTTTATGAACGGGATGGCCTGGCGGACCCCAACTCTGTGGTCCAAGGGTACGTCTCCGGGGCACGGCGGCTGGGGGCCCGCCTTCTCAACGATGTGGAGGTTACCGGTATCCAGGTTTCCGGAGGACGGGTTCGGGGAGTGATCACACCAAAAGGGGAAGTCTCAGCCCCAGTGGTGGTCAACGCGGCCGGTCCATGGGCCGGCCTGGTGGGGCAGATGGCCGGCCTGGAAATCCCCATCGTCCCCATCCGCCGCCAGATCGTCGTTACTGGCCCTCTTCCGGAGGTCCCACCCGATTTCCCCTTCGTCATTGACTTCGCCCAGTCCCTCTACTTCCACCGGGAAGGGCCTGGCATCCTGACCGGTATGTCCAACCCCAACGAGCCGCCCGGGTTTGACCAGTCTATCAATGAAGAGTGGGAACTGGTCCACCTGGAGGCAGCGATGAAGCGGATGCCCATTTTGGAGAAGGCCACCCTGGCCAGCCATTGGGCCGGCCTCTACGAGGTTACGCCGGACGCGCATCCCATCCTGGGCCGGGTGCCAGACCTGGAGGGGTTCTACATCATCGGCGGCTTCAGCGGGCACGGCTTTATGCACGGCCCGGCCGCTGGCCTCCTCCTGGCCGAGGAGATTCTGGACGGTCGGGCCCACACCCTGGACATCTCCTCTCTCTCCATCACCCGTTTCCGTGAGGGCAAACTGATCCGGGAATATCATGTGGTGTAGAAGATGCCAGGGGAACCGATCCAGACCAATCCTGCAATCGGTCTGCCGATCACGATTCCGGCCTCTCGTCTGACCCGATAGGCGAAACGGCCAGGCTTCCGAGGCCTCGGCTGCTGATCCTGTACCGCCACGCGAGCGAGAACTTTCACACTGCGGCGGTGGTACCTCACGGTATCCGGTGGTTGTACGCATAGGCTTTCTTGTTCACCCTGTAACGTCATAATTTCCCAGGAGGTTACCCATGATATGCTCACAGTGTGGTATGGAGAATCGTCCGGATGCCCGTTTCTGCGCCCGGTGCGGCGCTCCGCTGACCGCTGAAGGGGCGGAATGGGCTTCAGCGCCTTCTCCCTCCTCCCCGCGGATGTCTCCTGCGGCTGAGGGGCCGGAGCCAGCCTCTTGGAGCCCGCCGTACCCGGGGGTCCAGGCTGCCCCCGCCGAACCGATTTCGGTTCCCCGGCGCTTCCCGATTCTGCGGGTCCTGAGCATTCTCTACAAAGTGCTGGGGGGGATTGGAGCGGCCATCACTCTGCTGCTGACCATTGGCACCTGCATCCTGTTCATTGCCGGTAGCCCCGGGATGGAAGGGCTGGAACAGGAACTGGGGACGCCGTTACCGCTGGTCAGCGGGGTCATCGGAGGCCTCATTCTCGGCCTGATCACCCTGGTTTCCGGTGGACTTGCGGCCATGGCTCTCTACGCGGCAGGGGAGTTCATCGCCCTGCTCCTGGCGCTGGAAGAAAACACCCGCGCCATCATTGCCTCGCTCCGGTAACCCCTTCGCCGCGCTGGTTTAATAGCCTGTGCTGCGGATTCATTCGCCGAGGTCCTGGGAGAGTGCAACATGCTGTTCAAGGATGCGTGTCCGCTCTTCCATCGCTATGTTCGGCAAAATCTAACGATGCTGGTGTGGCAGGGTCTTTTCTTTGGGCTCTGATTCGCCATACGCCTCTGTTCCCCAGGGCACTCTGGAGAAAGCAAGGGAGGTCAGTGTGAGCAAACGGCCCATTATCATTGGCGTCGCTGGAGGGACCGGCTCCGGAAAGACAACGGTGGCCATGAAGATTCTGGAACGAGTGGGGGCTGAACATGTCGCCTACATCCCCCACGATGCGTACTATCGGGACCTGAGCCATTTGCCCCTGGAAGAGCGTACCCAGATCAATTTTGACCACCCGGACGCGCTGGAGACGGAACTCCTGGTCCAGCACCTGCGCCAGTTGAAAGCCGGACAGACGGTGGAAATTCCCGTCTACGATTTCACCACTCACACGCGCACCTCCCAGACCCGGCGGGTAGGTCCGGCGCCGGTCATTCTGGTGGAGGGTATCCTGGTCTTTGCGGAACCGGCGCTAAGGGAACTGTTTGACGTCAAACTCTATGTGGATACCGATGCCGACATCCGCCTGATCCGCCGCATCCAGCGGGACGTGCATGAGCGGGGCCGTTCGGTGGAGTCGGTCATCCAGCAGTACCTGAGCACTGTCCGCCCCATGCATCTGGAATTCGTGGAGCCGACCAAGCGCTATGCCGATGTTATCATCCCAGAAGGGGGGCACAACGAGGTGGCGATTGAGATGGTCGCTGCCCGGATTCGGTGGTTGCTGGAACAGCGGGCGGAAGAGAATGTGTCTCCAGTCTGAATGGAGCCCCATCCTGGTAACCGGCGCCACAGGTTTCGTGGGTCGCAACCTCTGCTCCTATCTGGCGGAGCGCGGGTATCGGGTGCGTGCTCTGGTGCGCCGGACATCCGATCCCACGTTTCTGAACTCCTGGGGGGTGGAGAAAGTCTGGGGAGACCTCTGCGATCCGGCGTCGGTGGTGGTAGCCGCAGAGCATTGCCGAGCGGTGGTCCACGCTGGAGCCCTCTTCCGTTTCTGGGGAAAGCGGGAAACGTTTTGGGCTGTCAATGTGGAGGGTACGGAGAACGTCCTGAAAGCCGCCTGGCAGGCCGGAGCGCGTCGGTTCGTCCACATTTCCACGATCGCCGTTGTCGGGAAACCACCGGCAAGGGGGCTCATCACCGAAGAAACACCCTGCCGTCCCCAGGACGCCTATCAGGCAAGCAAGTGGGAGGCGGAGCGGCGGGCTCTTTCTTTCGGACAGCAATCTGGCCTTCCGGTCATTGTCCTGCGCCCCGGCGCCATCTATGGCCCCTGGAGCCGCTACGCTTTTAACCGTCTGTTCATAGAAGACCCTCTGCGCGGGTTGGCCTTCCGTGTTCATGGCGGACGCCACATCACCTTCCCGGTCTTTGTGCGGGACGTGGCTTGGGCAGTGGAGGCAGTACTGGCACGCGGCCGCCCGGGTGAAATCTACAACATTTGTGGGCCATGCGTCAGCCACCGGGAGGTGGGCGAAGTGCTGGAACGATTGATCGGTCGGCCCATCCGCTGGATCCCTGCTCCGGCCTGGGGGATGGTCGCGCTGGCATGGCTCTGGACGGTCCTCTCCCACTGGACCAGGCGGGAGCCCTATTATCCCATCGGCCTGTACCCGTATGTCTTCTACGACTGGCGGGTCAGTGCGGAGAAAGCCCAACGGGAACTGGGCTACCAGCCAACTTCTCTGGAAGAGGGTTTGCGGGAGACGCTGGAATGGTATCACAGCAACCGTCTTTTCCCAGGGAATTTCGCCTCTGCCGCAAAAAGGCGAATGCTCAGAAGGAGGAGGTCTATGGCCGTCATTGAACGCTCGTTCTTTGTCGCCGCGCCGCCAGAGCGGGTCTTTGCCTTCCTGGCTGACCATGCCAACGACCCGCAATGGCTTCCAGGCCTGGTGGAGAGCCGCAACTTCACCGGCGAAGGAACGAACTATCAGTGGGAGTGGACCTACCGTATGGCTGGCATTTCTTTTGACGGTACGGGCCATGTGGTGGAGCACGACCCCCCCCGCCGCCACGTGGTTCAGACACGTGGCGGCGCCGTCAGCACATGGGCCTGGACTCTGAAGCCGGAAGGGGCCGGAACCCGCGTTCACCTCCGACTGGAGTATACGATCCCGGTCGCCGTCGTGGGAAAACTGGCCGAAAAACTGCTTCTGGCCCAGAACGAGAAGGCCGCCGACGAGGGGATGGCGAATCTGCAGCGGATTCTCGGGGGATAAAAGTTCATCGCCCGGACACCGCAGCGCGTTCGGGGATCCCTACGGGTAGTACCGGACTTCCCATTGTTCCAGCGCCTGTGTGGTTCCTGCCACCAGTCGCCAGCCCTCCTCTCCGCGCGCCATTTGCCACTCCACCGCATAGAGGGTGGCGACTGCTCGGCCATCCACGTTATCCAGTGCCCGTACCTGCGCGGCCACGGTGGCCTGGTCTCCTTCCTGTCGGACCACCCGTGCCGCTCCGACCTCCACTCGAAGGGTCTGAGCAAACCCCAGTGCCCACTCTTCATAGGTCCAGGCCGAGCGCGCCGCCGGGGCCAGCATCCGGTAGGCCGTCCGCAGGTCCCGATCGTTCAGCGCCAGGTAAAAGGATGCCAGCGCGTGGATCGGTGTGTCGTCCGGATAGGCGTGGGGACGGTCCGGATAGAACCAGGCATAACGATCCCACGTCCAGGCGTAGCGTTCGCCATCCCAGGTGTAGATCACTTCCCACACCAGTTCTCCTTCCGGCCTCCAGCGGACCACCACCTCATCGGCCAGGTCGCCGTCCCCGTTTTCCAGACGGATACCTCCTTTTCCCTCAAACATGCCCAGCAAGGCATAGCGATCCCCCGTCCAGACGAAAAGGTGCAGGAGGGTCGCTCCCTTCTGTGTATGCCCCCAGATAATGATCTCTCTTCGCCCATCGGCGTTGAGGTCGCGGATTTCCAGTATGCAGGTGGGGAATTCGCCCAGACCGCTGAACTCCTCGCTCTCCGGTGGAACCAGGTCGTGCCGGTCGGGACCATCCAGAACGAATCCCCGGAGGTTTGGCGGATCACCGGAGGCCAGGTAGAGGCCGATCCATTCCAGGTGGGGGTCGTCGTCGGTGTTCTCCTGGCGCAGGCAGAGGGGCTGGATGCCAGCGCGGGTTGCCTGAACGGCTCCGGCCTCTATGGTGGCCTGAATGTCCGCTGGTTCCGGTGGGGGCGGAGTCGGGAGGGCTGTCGGCGAAGGCGAAGGAGCGGGAGTGCAGGGGGGTGGTGGGGCAGGGGTGCAGGGAAGCGGAGAGACCACCGGGCATGTCGGGGCCGGGGAGGGAGATACGGGAAGGCAGGCCGCCAGGGCCCATCCCACGATCCCAACGAAAAGGATAAAGCCCATGCGCTGGCAGTGCCACTCATCGGAGTCGCGTTTCAGGAGCATAGGCCAGTCATCAGCCCGAAGTACAAAGTATTGTACCTGACAACAGCCGTCGGTGCAACTTCGTTTCCGGTATTTCACAGTAGTACTCTATTCCTATTGACAATTGCTTCCCATGAAGTAAAATAAGCAATGGAACGGGTCCCCGCCCCCTGTTCCGTGACAATTGGTTACCCTCCTTTCGCAGGCCACGGCCTCCCTCCCCCCGGGGAGGTCGTGGTCTGTTTATGGGAGTTTTGATCGGTGGCCCAATCGTAGAATGCTCATATATCCAACGGAGTATTTTGGGGCAATCCGGCCTCTTCCAGTACCCGCCGCAGCCGCATTGCACGTCTTCAGGGATTGCCGATCTCTGAGGTCGGTGAGTAGGGGAGCAGTACCACAACCCGGTAAAGCCGAACGTTAGCAGCCAACAGGCCCAGTTCAAGCAGCCGCCGAATGCTCTCCGGCGCAAAACTCCGTTGCCGCTCCAGTCCCAGCAGGGTGGGCGACCGGAGGGAGTCCCTCCACCGGTTGGCGATTCAGGTACAGATTGGACCGAGGCCTGCGGGTCCCTACACAGGTTGTTCCATCCCTGAGCCGAGATCACCTGTCCCTGGTGGCGGAACTTCGGTTCTTGTGCGAGTTCGCCAAAGGCGGAAAGGGCAGGTTGGTCAGGTAGAAGGACTCCTAACGGTTGCGCAGCACGATGGGCAGGAAGACCCGGTGGGTCTGGCCCAGAACGCCCCAGAGGGAGAGGTGGTTGGGGCGGGCCGCGATGATGTTCTGCGCCGGGTCCACCCAACTTGTCTCCTCCCTCCGCCACTGGCCGTTCTCCCACCAGTAGAGGGCCAGGGTGTCCTCTATGGCGGGGCCGCGCTCGGCGTCGGTGTAGCCCACAGTCATCGTAAAGGTCATGCCCGGAGCCAGCCGGGCTGGCTGGCCGGTAGCGCTGTAGACGGCCGTTATTTCAAAGAAGTGGCCGATGCCCACCCGGTCTCCCGGCGGAGGGACTCCCTGGGGGGAGCGGGCCGTATAGGTGATAACGACGGTGTCGGTGAAGGCGCCGGGTGGGAAGGTCAGGGTGGTCCGATCGTTCGGGGAGGTGAGGGAGCCGCCAGTGGGCGGGATGACGGCGGTCAGCGGCGGGACGAAACGGAGGATGGTGAGACCTCCCGCATAGTCGGCGGCGTAGATGTAGTCGCCGGATACGTCCAAGTGGAAGGTGTGCCCGGGGGTGTCGTAAAAGCCCACTTCTACCGGGCGAGCAGGGTCGGAGAGGTCCAGGACGCGGACACCTTTGTCGTTGTCGGCGACGTAGGCCAGGTTCCCCCGGAGCACCAGCGCGTCGCCACCGCCCGGCA
>JANXCY010000040.1 GCA_025060135.1 Anaerolineae bacterium
GGGGGGCCCCCCCGACCCCCCCCCCCCCGCCCCGTGGGGGTGGGTCACCCCACCCCCCCCCCCCCGGGGGGGGGGGGGGGGGGGGCGCCCCCCCCCCCCCCCCCCCCCCAACCCTCTGCCTGCGGAGCGTCCGCAGCGCAGCGTCAGATTAATCTTGCGCTACAACGAATATCTGGCTGGCGCTGCGGCCCCAGACCGTCGGATGGTACATCCCCGAGACCTCCGTTGGCAGGGCCACGAACCGGCCCGACCGCACCGCCCGCGCCAGATACGTTACCCGCCACTCACCGCTCATCTCTGTCACAAAGAAGACCACCCGATCGCCCCATACTTCCTTCTGGTTGTACCCGTACTCCCGCCAGTAGAACCGTTCTTCCTGCGCAACAGCGTCGTGGCTGGTGGTGTTGAGCCGTTCGTTCAGCGCCTCCAGACCGCCGGGCAGTGGGTCCTCCACGATGATGTAGGTGCCTGTCTTCGGCATCTGCACCCGAAGTTCCACTTGGACCAACTGGCCGGGCCGGGCCGTCGTGATGACTTCCTTCGTCTCCGCATCCCGGTAGACCCGGTCCACACGTACATCCCCCGCCGCCTCTACCCGCTCCCGGGCCAGTTGGAGCCGGCTGTTGACCACGTAGTAGAGGGTACCGCCGCCGTCGCAGGCCAGGCGCAGGCGGTTCTGACCCGTCCGCAGGCGGGTTGCCGGAATCTTCAGGGAGACCACCGGCTCGCCCCGGCCCAGCCGCCCTTCGTGGACCGTCGTCCCGTTCACCTCCACGCGGCAGGTCGTATCCGCCGTCTGCTCCTCCAGCGCCAGCAGGTAGTCCGTCAGCGCGATGATGCTGTAGGCCGTTTCGTTGGTGGTCCCCCAGCCGTCGGTCCGGCGCTGCGCCATGAGCCAGCGGACAGCCTGCGGGATCAGCGGGTGGTCGGGCCGGACCCGCACCAGTGCATCCAGCGCCATGGCGGTGGTGCGGGTCACGGACGCCATGGTCTTCTGGTGGTAGTACCCGTCGTAGGACTCACCGGCCCACCAGGCGCCCTCCGGGGTGAGGGTCGCCCGTTCAGCCAGTTCGTCCGCCAGGGTCCGCGCCCGTCCCGCTTCGCCCAGTTCGTGCAGGGCCAGCACCAGCGCAGCCTGGCTGAAGAAGTCCAGTTGCTTTCGTTCCTCAAACAGGGCCAGCGTTGCCGCCCGGTTGCCCTTCCCGGCGATGGCCATGCTGTAGAGGGCGTAGGCGCGGGTGCGGATGTCCATGCCCTCCAGGTGGCTGTTCAGCCAGTCCACCCCGCGCTGAATCACGCCCGAATCCACCTCGTAGCCGGCCTGAGCAATCATCGCCAGGCCGAAAATGACCCAGGCGGTCTGGTAATCGTGGCTGGCGTCGTCCCACCACCACCCCCAGCCGCCGTCGTTATGCTGGAAGCCATAGAGCCGCTGGAGACCGGCCTGGACCTTGGGCGGCAGGTCGGCCAGCAGGGTCGGGGTGGCGTAGCCCAGTTGGTGGAAGGCACGGGCCACTACCGCCGTTGGCAGCGCTTTGCTCATCGTCTGCTCCACGCAGCCGAAGGGATAGCCGGTCAGGTACTCCAGGCCCACCAGGATGTTCCCGGCAACGGAGCGGGAGAGGTACACCTCCAGGGTGCTGACCGGCCTCAGGGCGTCGGTGGGCAGGAAGACGGTCGTCTCCCAGAGGCCCTGGAACTGGCCGACCTGGGTCTGTACCTCCCGGACAGCCAGGGGGCGCACCGGCATGCTCAGCCGGACCGCGTCGCCGGCCGTAGCCGCGCGGGCGCTGACGGTAACGGTTACCGTTCCCGGCGCCGTCGCCCGGGCCGACCAGCCGACGATGCGGACCTCGCCCGGGGCCAGCGTGAGGGCCTGGGTGAGCGGACGGGCCACCTCCAGGCCGCCTTCCCAGCGCAGGCCAACGGTGAGGCTCTGGGCCGACGGGCTGTAGTTGTGAACGGCGGTGGAGAGGTAGAACTGGTCGCCCGCTGTCAGCGCGCGCGGCAGGAGCGGACGGACGACAATGGGCTGGTGGGTGGTTACTTTCGCCACCGCCTCGCCCACCCGGACCTGGTCCTCGGCCGTCGTCACCTTTGCCGTCAGCCGCCAGGTGGTCAGGCTATCCGGCAGGTGGAGGGTGAGGACGACGGTGCCGTTGGCGTCGGTGGTGAGGGCCGGGAGCCAGATGGCCGTATCGGGGAAGTCGCTGCGGGGGTTGGCAGCGGTGAAGCCGCCCTCTCCGCCGCCACCTCTACCCCAGTCTTCGCCGAGATAGCGGCGCAGGGCCATGCCGTCGTAGGTGCGGACGATGTTCGCCCGCCGATAGTAGAAGGCGTCGTGGATGGGGCCGGAGAGTTCCTCGCTGAGGGCGAAGATGGCCTCGTCCACCAGCGCCAGGGAGACCTCCGCGCCGGGGACGGGCGCGCCCTGCGCGTCGGTCACCCGCACGGTGAAGCGGGCCTCCTGACGGGGCGCGTAGCGGGTCCGGTCCGGCGTGATGGCCACCGTCAGCCGCCGGTCTTCGGCGGGGACAGCCAGTTCCACACTGGCGGTGCGGAGGGTGCTATCCGAGATGGAGAACGCGCGGCTTTTCGGGCCGAAGGTAGTGTCCTGCGGCTCCCAGACGTTCACAGTAACGTGGATATTGGGGACGTCGTCCGGCTGGATGGGGACGTCCACCACAGTGATGGGCGGGGTCAGGTGGACGACCTGGGCCCGGCGGGTGGTGCCGCGCTCAAAGGTGAGGAGCGCCGGGCCGCTGATGGAGGATTCTATCAGCAACCGGGCGACGTCGCCGGGGGCATAGCGGTCCTGATCGGCGAGGATGCGCAGTTGGGCCGGCGCCTGTTCGCCCCACCAGGTCTGGCGGAAGACGGCCAGCCAGCAGTCTGCCTTCATCTCATGGCCCAGCCGGTCCGTGGCGACGGCGCGCAGTTGGTACCAGCCCGGCTTCTCGGCGGTGAAGGGCGTGCGGACGGTGCCGTCGCTTTTCGTGGTGACGGTGATGGCCTGGACGACGTCGGTGTAGTCGCCAGTATCCTGGCTCCACCGGACCAGTTCCAGCCGGACGGCGCGGTTGGGGACCGGCTCGTCAAAGATGGTGCGGACCGTCATCTGGACGGTGAAGGGCTGGCCCGGCGCGTGGAGATAACCGCCCGGGTCCAGGCTCAACCGCTCGGCGGTCGGGTAGACTTCCACGACGGCGAATCCGCTCACCGTCTGGTGGCTTCCGTCGTCCACCGTTGCCTCCAGGCCCCAGAGGGTGCGGGGGGCCGTCTCCCACCACCGGTAGTCGCTCCGGTACTCGGCGGGCAGGGTGAAAGTGAAGCGGCCGTCGGCGTCGGTGGTGACCTGGATGGGCGGCCGGTCCGAGGCGTACCAGACATACCGCTCCTTGTCGGCGCAGTCTTCCCAGCAGTAACGCTGGCCCAACTGGTAGATTTTCACCACCGCCCGTGCACCGGCCACCGGCTCGCCGAAGAAATAGCGGCTCTCCACGGTCACGGTCATTGTCTCACCGGCCACGTAGCGGGTGCGCTCCGGGGTTACCTGCACCTGGTAGTCGGGCTTGCGGTAGTCCTGAACTTTGAAGACTTGCCGGTGGGCCTCGCCGTCCACTATCACTTCTACGGCGTAGTTGCCCAGCATCGCTCCCTCGGCCAGGGAGAACTGGCCGGAGAGGGTGCCGAACTCGCTGGTCGTCAGGTTGAAGGTCTGGACGACGTTATTGCGCGCGTCCCGGATGCGGACGGTGACGGGGGTGCCGACGGGCGGTCGGGAGAGGACAGCGTCGTCGTCCCGGCGCAGGATGGCTTTGAAGAAGACGGTCTGGCCGGGGCGGTAGATGGGGCGGTCGGTGTAGATGTAGGCGGCGTAGCGGCGGGCGGCTGGCGCCAGTTGCCACCACCGCCGCCAGGAGCCGGAGGGGCTCCGCCATTCGTTGCTGAGGCCGGCGGCGGTGAGGTCCTCACCCACCCGGGCGACGACGATGAGCGGCTGGGGGTCCCGGGGGACGCGGGTCCGGTAGACGCCCAGGTCGTCGGTGGTGCCCTGGGCCACGAGGGTCCCGTCGCGGGCGTAGATGCCGACTTCGGCGTCGGGGACCGGCCCGCCGTTGATGTCCGTGAGCCAGGCGACGATCTGTCCCTCCGCCTGCTTCAGGGTCAGGACGTGGCGGGTGAGGATGAGGAACAACTGGTCGGTCAGACCGGCCGCCGGGGCCTGCATATTCAGGATGTAGAGGCCAGGGGGGACGTCGGCGGGGATGATGACTTCGCCGGGGGCGTCCCACTGTTGCTCGTTGCGGGCGGGTGCCTCCCACCGGCGGGTCAGGGTGGCGCCTTCCAGGCTGATGGGGCGCTTTTCCCTGCCGGCGACGCCGCGAAAGCCCGAGGCGTAGCGGTCCAGGAACTGGGGGAGTGTTACCCGGTAGAGTTCAAAGGTGAGGGCCGTATCCACCAGGCTGTAAATGCGGAAGTGGACGGCGCGGCGGCCGTCGGCGTCCAGGACCTGGGCGTTGGGCCCCCAACCGAAGTCGGCAACGGGCTGGGGTGCGCCGGTCTGAAAGGCCCAGGTGTAGGGGCTGGAGAGGATGGGTTGGCCGTCCTCATCCAGCGCTGACGGCGCAAGGGTAACCGTGTAGATGGTCTGGGGCATCAGCGGCTCTTTGGGCCGGAAGATGAGGGTGGTCTCCTCCCAATGAAACCGCCCGGCCACGGTGGGGGTGATGGAGAAGGCAGCGACGACGCTCTCCCAGTTCATCGGGCGGTCAAAGACGATTCGGACGAAGGTCGCCGGGGGGACGGTCAAATTAGCGGATGGATGAATGTCCAGGATGGGAAGCGGGATGGTCCAGAAGAGAGGCTCCGGCGGTGGGAAGGGAATGCCCTCAGGGTCGCAAAGGTCTGCGCTCAGGGATATGGTGAGGGTCGCTCCCGCGGGGAGCGACTCTTGAGGGTGGAAGACCAGGGCGTTCTGCCCGGCGTCCCATTGCCATTCACCGCCGACGGCTGGCTCCATGCGGACCGCCTTTCGGGCACTTTCGGGGCTCACCTTGTAATGGAAGCGGATGGTCAGCGGGACCTCCTTCTGTTCCCGGCTGGGGCCGCTGAGGGTGGCCAGCCGGGGGAGGTCGTAGGTCCAGCGGTAGACCTGGTCCAGTGGGATGCCGTCCCGGTCGGTGGCGGTGGAGGTGAGGGTGAACTGGTAAACCTGGCCCGGGGTGAGAGGGGCGGTGGGGCGCAGGAGCAGGGCGTCGTCCTCCTGGCTGTAAACCGCCAGGGGAGCCGTCGGCTCCACGGAGAGGGCGCGCAGGACGCTCCGGGGGTCCATGGGGCGGCTGAAGGCCAGGCGGATGATGGGCAGGCGCGGGTTGCGGGTATCCGCCGGAGGTGGGAATTCCAGCAAGGTGGGAGGTGCAGGCCCGGGAGTGGGGGGCGGGGATGACGGTGGAGCCAGTGGGCTGGCGGGTGTGGCGGGCCGGGGGGCCCGGCATGCGGTGATGAGCAGAACTGACAGCAGGAACAGCGAAAGCATGCGTCGGGGGGACATGGGGCACCTCCAGAAAGACCACGGACGACAGACCACGGACGACGCGGACGCCACTCCGCTTTGCTGGGTGGCTGACTACGAACGGGATGCACTACAATTCAAACCACGAAGAACACAAGGAGCGCACAAAGGGCACGAAGGATTGATTTCCAAAAATATCCTTCGTGTCCTTCGTGGTGCACGCTTTGTGGCCTTCTGTACCCTTTGTTGTGCCCTTTGTGGTTACAGACGCCAGGCAGGACAGGCAGGTTCCGGGGGGTTGGGGTTGGAATGGCTGACAGAGAGCGGGACTGTTCGGTGGGGTTCTACCCGTCTTCCTCAATGTTCTTAGCTGACCCGAATGTCTCCCGATAAGCCGCGAACCGGCCTGCCAGGATGGCGTCCCGGATCTCCCGCGCGACGGTGAGTATCAGGTGCAGGTTGTGAAGGGTGAGTAGGTAGGCGCCGAGGATCTCATTTGCCAGAATCAGGTGGCGGAGATAGGCCCGGCTGAAGTGAGTGCAGGTATAGCAGGTGCAATCGGGGAGAAGAGGGCCTGGGTCGTCAGCGTAGCAGGCATTGCGCAGGTGGATACGCCCATAACGGGTCAGTGCGCCACCGTTACGGGCCATCCGGGTGGGGAGGACGCAGTCAAACATATCCACTCCTCGCGCCACACCCTCCACCAGGTCCTGCGGTGTGCCCATTCCCATCAGGTAGCGGGGGCGGTCGGGAGGCAGCAGGCCGTCTAGGAGTTCCAGCACTCCATACGTCTGCGCTTTGGGCTCACCGACGCTCAGACCGCCGATGGCGTAGCCATCAAACCCCAGGCGGGTGATGAAGCGCGCCGACGCTTCCCGCAGGTCCGGGAAGACCCCGCCCTGAACGATACCGAAGAGGGCCTGGTCGGTACGGCGGTGGGCCGCCTGGCACCGTTGGGCCCAGGCGTGGGTCCGCTCCAGCGCCTGGCGGTTATACTCGTAGTCCATCGGCGGCGCGCACTCATCCAGGCAAGTGATGATGTCTGCCCCCAGGTTCTCCTGGATGGCGATTACCTTCTCTGGGGTGAAGCGGTGCTCGGAGCCGTCTATATGGGAGCGGAAGGTAACGCCGTCGGCGTCCACCCGGCGCATCGGAGCCAGGCTGAAGACCTGGAACCCGCCGGAATCGGTGAGGATCGGGCCGTCCCAGGCCATAAACCGGTGCAGTCCTCCCAGACGGGCAATCCGTTCGTCCCCGGGGCGCAGGTAGAGGTGGTACGTGTTGGCCAGGATGATGGTCGCTCCCAGGTCTTGGAGGTCGCGTGGGGAGACGGCCTTGACGGTTCCCTGAGTGCCCACCGGCATAAAGACCGGAGTGGGAACGGTACCGTGGGGGGTGTGAAGAAGGCCAGCGCGGGCCCGCCCGTCGGTGGCAACCAGGTCAAACCGGAAGGCGGTCATCGTTCCAGCATCACCAGTACACCAAAGCGCCCGGTCTGTCCGTTCTCGGCCCGGTAGGAGAACCACTCCTCGGTGTGGCAGGCTGTGCAGATGCCGGAGGCCTCGATCTGGCGGACGCCCAGGGCCTCCAGTTCGGCCTGTACCGCTCCAGGGAGGTCCAGATAGAGGCCGTCTTCCCGGCGGTGGACCAGGTCGGGCCGCAGGTGGAGAGCCTGCGCTACTCGTTCCATTACCTCCGACCCGACCTGGTAGCAGCAGGGGCCGATCGCCGGTCCAATGCCTGCCCAGAGGCTCTCCGGGCGGCTCCCAGCGTGGCGGATGAACGCGTCCACGGCGGCCCGGATGACGCCGTTGGCCGCCCCGCGCCATCCGATATGTACCAGTCCCACGGCCCGATGGGCAGGGTCCCAGAGCAGAAGCGGGACGCAGTCGGCGAAGCGAAAAAGCAACATCAGCCCGGGCGTGGTGGTGAGCAGACCATCAGTATGGCTCTGGACCGTGCCTCCGTGTTCCCGTCCGACGAGCCGGATATGGGCCCCGTGGACCTGGTAGGGACTGACCACCTGTCTCCGGTCCACGCCGAAAAGGGCGAAGACTCGTCGGTGGTTCTCCTGGACTGCGCTCAGGTCGTCGCCGACGGTGTGGCCCAGGTTAAGGGTAGCATAGGGCCCCCGGCTTACCCCGCCCAGACGGGTGAGGAACGCATGCGTTAGATCGGCATCGTTCAATCCCTCAAACTGGTAGAAGATGATGCCGTTAGCGGATTGACGGTGCATTGTGTTTCGTATTCAGTATTTCGTATTCCGTCTAATCCTGTTTCGCGGCGGCTAAGATGGCGCCACCCGCTGCGCCCATTGCGACGGCCCAGAGGAGGCCGCAGAGGCCGCCCAGGCAACCACCCACCGCTAAACCCCCGGTGGTGAAAAGGCCGCTCAGGCCCATCTCCTCTAACCCCTCCAGGGCCTCTGGTGGTAATTGCTGGAGTGCCTGCTGGAGCCCGGATGGGCCGGTAATCAGCGTCATGACCAATGTAACGACGGCATCTATGGCCCCCGCGATCAACCCAGCCAGGGCACCCTCTTTGGCGCCTTCGCCCGCCGTGCGGGGTGGCGTCAGCCAGTAGGCGGCCAGTACGCCAATTCCCGGATAGGCCAGCAGGAACGGGATGCAGACACAGCAACTGATCACCCCGCTGGCCGAGGGGAATAAGTTCCCCAGGGATTGGATGATGGTCAGGATGGCCAGGACGCCACCACCGATGAGTCCGGCCTTCAGCCAAGGTCGCATGGTTCACCTCCGTATTGCGTATTGCGTATTGCGTATTGCGTATTGCTGGTTGCTAATCTTCCCTACTGTCTCCTGCCCTTTTCCTGCCTCCTGCTTCCAGTCTCCAGTCTCCCGTCTCCTGCTTACGGTCTCCAGTCTCCTGCCTCCTGCCTCCTGCTTCCAGTCTCCAGTCTCCCGTCTCCTGCTTACGGTCCCCAGTCTCCTGCCTCCTGCCTCCTGTTTCCTGCCTCCTGCTTCCAGTCTCCAGTCTCCCGCCTCCTGCTTACGGTCTCCAGTCTCCTGCCTCCTGTTTCCTGCCTCCTGCTTCCGGTCTCCAGTCTCCCGCCTCCTGCTTACGGTCTCCGGTCTCCTGCCTCCTGCTTCCTGCTTCCTGCTTCCTGCCTCCCGCTTCCTGTCTCCGGTCTCCAGTCTCCAGTCTCCGGTCTCCAATCTCCCGCCTCCTGTCTCCTGTCTCCTGTTGCCTGTCCCTTCACAGTAACCCCACCTGGCTGTAATCTCCCAGGTTCATCTTGAAGGCTTTGGGTTTGATGGGGGAACGGGTGAGGACAACGTTGCGCCCGATAAGGCTATCCTGAATGCGCGCCGGGATATCCCGGATGATGCTGTTCTCCAATACGATGGAGCGCTCAATCTCGCTGTTTTCCACCACCACGTCGTGGTAAATAGAGGTGAAGGGGCCGACGTAGGAGTTGACGATACGGGAGCGCTCACCAATGATTGTCGGTCCCCGCACCACACTGTTGATGATTTCCGCGCCCTTCTCCACCGTTACGCGACAATCCACCTCCGAATCTCGGTCCACGAATCCCTCTATAACGGGGACCAGTTCCTGAAGCACCATACTGTTGGCCTCTAACATGTCGCCTGGTTTCCCGGTATCAATCCACCAACCCCGGTGGATGTACGGGAAGACCTTGTATCCGTGCTCCACCAGCCACTGGATGGCGTCGGTAATTTCCAGTTCGCCCCGCCAAGAAGGCTTGATTTCGTCCACTGCCTGGTGGATGTGGTGGTCAAACATATAGATGCCTACCAGGGCCAGGTCGGAGGGGGGCTCTTTCGGTTTCTCTACCAGCCGCACCACCCGGCCCTCTCCGTTCAGAACGGCGACCCCGTACTGCTCCGGATGCTCCACCCGAGTCAACACAATCTGGGCGTTCCAGTCCGACGCCTGGAACTGACGGACCAGTTCCGTGATGCCGCCCTGGATGACGTTATCCCCTAGGAACATCACGAAGGGGTCGTCGCCCAAGTAGTCCCGGCTCACTTGGACCGCGTGGGCCAGGCCCAGAGGCTGAGGCTGGTGGATGTAGGTAATCTTCACTCCCCAGCGGTTGCCCCGCCCAACGGCCATTTTGATCTCTTCGGCGGTGTCGCCGACGACGATGCCAATGTCGGTGATGCCCGCATCCCGAATCGCCTCAATGACCCGGAAAAGGATGGGCTTGTTCGCAACGGGGATGAGTTGTTTGGCGCGGGTATAGGTCAGTGGGTAGAGACGGGTGCCCTTGCCGCCGCTCAGAATCAATCCCTTCAAGACTACCTCCTCATTCCAAAGGGAAGAGATGGTGGGCGGCGAAGCCGCCGCCCACCATCGGCATCCCCGGGTTATGCCGGGCCCCGGGCGCCGCTCAGGAGGCCAGCCAGCCGCTGGACATGGGCTTTCTCTTCCCGGATAATCTCGTTGACCACAGGCCGGTCGGCCTCGCGCAGCAGTTCCCGCAGGTCGTAGTAAAAGAGCAGGGTGTCTTTTTCAAACCCCAGCGCCATGTGGAGTGCCTCCTCCGGGCTGGCAACGGACTCCGCCAGCGCCAGCGCCTTATCCGGCCCGGCGAAAATGGCGTTATCCAGCGCGGCCTGGAGGTACTGGGTGTATTCCTCCCAGTCCCGAATGGAGTGGGTGGGTGGCTCGGAGACGTACCCACTCAGTTTCATAAACGCGTTGTAGTGCCGCCGCTCCTGGATGGCCAGGTCCTCCATCACCGCCTTCACAGCGGGATTGGGAATTCTCCCGGCCACGGTTCTGTAAAAAACCTCGCCGGTCTCCTCAATCCGCAATGCCATATTGATGGCTTCGGCTGCTGTAAACACGGCCATGTCTCTCCTTTCCGAAGTTTATTCTATTCGCAGGAATCGCTCCTGCTGGGCTCCACAGATGGGACACTCGTCCGGGGGCTCACCCTCTGCTACGTAGCCGCAGACGTCGCAGACATAGTAGATACAGGGTTCCTCCCGAAGCATGCAACGGATCGCCCGTTTGTAGAGAGCCGCATGGGATTCCTCTACATCCCGGGCCCGGCTGAAAGCCAGGGCTGCGCGCTGGTCTCCCTCCTCCTCTGCTTCCTGGATGAAGCGGGCATAGGCGATGCCGCTGGCCAATCGCTCCCGCTCAAAGGAAGACTGCAGATTCTCCTCGGTGGAGCGGACGACGGCTTCGCCCATCAATCGCAGGGCCATATCGGCGTGGATGCCCTCGGCGTAAGCGACCGCGCGGAACAGCCGGGCAACATCCGGGTATCCCTCCTCTTCGGCCTTGCGGGCGAAAGCCAGCAGCCGCCGGTGGGCTTTGGCCTCGCCGACGAAAGCTTCGTAAAGGTTGCGTTGGGTTTTCTCGCCCATAGCCGTCCGCCACTTCCGATCGTGTGGATCAGGTCATGAGCCGACTCCAATCCGGGTTTTCCTCCATCAGAAGGTCGATCCAGGCAGAGACGTCGGTGCCCCGCTCCATTAACTGGCGGACGGGGGAGGTGTGTTCCCGTTCGTTGAGGAGGATGGCGCCAACGATGCGGCCATTCCGCAGAGCCAGCTTGCGGTAGCGACCGTTTTTCGGGTCGGCGCGGCGGAGTTGGAGCAAGTCCTCACCTTCCGCCACGCACTCGCCCAGCGAGGTCAACTCCGCGCCGACGACCTTGAGGGTGGTAGCAGGGAGCGTGCCGGAGTAAGTGGCGCTTCCGGGTGCCACCATGTTGGCGGCGGCAACCCGCGCCTGTTCTATGGCGGCCGGGACAATGCCGTAGACCATGCCTCCGGCCTCCGCTACGTCCCCGGCGGCATAGACGTCCGGCGCGCTTGTCCGCAGGAATTCATCCACCACCACTCCTTGGTTCACGGCCAGACTGGCCTGGCGAGCCAGCGTTGCCTCAGCCTGCATGCCGGTGGAGCAGATGACCAGATCAGCAGGGAATTCCTGCCCATCCTGGAGCCGCACCGCCCGCACAGTGCTATCGCCCAGAATGGCCTCAGCGACCCCCCCGGTAACAGTCCGGATGCCCATCTGCCTCAGCAGGGCTTCCAGCACGGCTGCTCCTTCTCGGTCCAACTGACGGGGGATCAGGTGGGGAGCAATTTCCAAAACCGTTACGTCCAAGCCCAGGGTACGCAGAGCCCGCGCGGTTTCCAGGCCCAGGAGACCTCCACCGATCACCACCCCCCGGCGGACGGATTGGGCGAACTGGCGGATCGCCCGGGCATCGTCCAGCGTGCGCAGAGTGAAGACCCCCTTGCGGTTGGCTCCCTGGATGGGCGGCTTCCAGGCCAGCCCCCCGGTGGCCAGGAGGAGTCGGTCATAGGGGACTCCCATGCCATTGGCCAGCCGCAGGCGGTAGGCCCGAGGGTCCAGTTCGGCCACCGGCGCGCTCAGATGGACGCGGATCCCCTGCTGTGCGTACCATTCCGGGGGGCGGTAAAAAAGGTCGGCTTCGGCGATGACGCCAGCGATATACTCGGTCAGTTGGGGACGGCGGTAGTAGGGGTATGGCTCCGCCGCGTAGATGTGCAGGTCGACCCCGGGCCGAGCACGAGCGATGGACTGGGCTGCGGTAACGCCGGCCACGCCGTTGCCGATGATGACGTATCGCTCCATGCAGGGCCGGTCCGGTTACACCCTCTCAAACATATCCTTGGTCGCCCCACAATCGGGACAGGTCCAGTCCTCCGGCAGGGCCTCAAAGGGGGTTCCGGGGGGAATTCCACGACTAGGGTCGCCTTTGGCAGGGTCATAAATATAACCGCAGACCATGCATTCCCACTTGTCCATAGAGTTACCTCCTGCTGGATGAGGTTGAGCCAAGAGAGGAATCTATCTCAGGCCACCTTCACACATTTTTGTCCTACGTATTCGTTGGATCAATGTGTTTAGGAAAGCCGCGGCTAATACCAGCATGATCGGTTCTACTGGTAACCGGTAGCGTGTATTTCCCGCCACTGAAACAGCATAGGGAAGGGTGAACGCCACAAACCACCATATACTCATCCCTAAAAACAACCGGTTTGACCGGTAAATCAATATGCCGCCCATTGATGCTACAATCAGCAATACGGTCTGGATCCCTTGTCGCGCCCCGTAGAAATAAAGAGGTTCGGTAATGTTTTGATCGGTAACCAAGTAGGTCGGGGAGATCAGCCACAGATAACCAATACGCCGCAGGGTCAAACGCGCGAATTGAGCGGGATGTAACCGGATC
>JANXCY010000041.1 GCA_025060135.1 Anaerolineae bacterium
TGCTCGCGTCATAGCGGAAGCAGTCCAGCGTATCGTTCGCGCTGCCCAACTGACAGGTAACGCCGAGATCCGTATTCCCCACCGCCGTGGCAACCCAGTAACGGTCGCTGATGTTGAAGCCAAAGTCTATGGAGCAGCGTCCAGCAGTCAATCCACAACTACCCGTAATCTCCACATCGTTGACATTATTGAAGAATGTAGGGAAGCAATACATGTATGAGCCACATAGCATACGGACGCCTGCCTTGACCAGCCCGTTGTCGGTGCGACCCTGCATGACATCGCCATCGGCGTAAACGGCCGCGGTACTGCCAGAGGCATACACGCCGTAGTTGTAGTCGGCCCCCACGGCTCTGGCATATACGCCGTACTGCAAGCTTGTAGCTGGAGGTGGCAATAGCACGCGGGAGCGATTCATCTCCACGTAACTCCCGGTGTCGCTGATGACCGCCCCCGGCCTCAGGCTGAGGGCATAGGGCACAGGGAGAATCTCCTGGCACATCCCCAGGTCCGTCCCTCCAACCAGCACCTTGAGCCACAGCCCCTGGCCGTTGAAGTGGCTATGTGTCACGCTCAGGTCTACGCTGAACAGACCATTGGTCACCGGCACATTTGTCACGGTAATGGGGCTCCCTACTTGGATGGTGCAGGCGCTATCCGAGTACAGGCGGAAGGTCATATTCCGGTTGCCGGTCACCGGGACGCCGCCTTCTTTCAGCACACCCTGATAGGAGAACTTACTGCTCACCGTAGCGGCGATGTTCACATCTTGCGGCCCCACGCCCTCCTCCGGCGGCTCCGGGCCCTGGGCCAGGCTCAGGCCCACGCCCACCGCCAATGCCAGGAGCAGGCCAATGGAAAGAACGAGAAACCCGGTTTTCATCTCTTTCCTCCTTTCTTTGCTGATTTGCAGAATGGTGAGAACCAACTTTTGGGTGAACATGTTATCCCTTCTGTGAACTGATGGTAAATTTTTTCAAATTTGTCTTTGTGTCTTTGTGTGATATTTCCCCTCCTCAGGGCCGATTCAACCGGAATTTGATCACCTTCTGCGCAGCCGTCACCACGAACAGTTCATTCTGATCGGTGAATGCCATTGCGCGGACAGAGCCCCCTATGACCTCAATGGTATCAAGATAACCGCCGGTCGTATCAAAGACCTTGATGCCGTCCGAGTCAGCGGCATAGATGCGGCCCTGATGGTCCACAGCGATAGCATCTACCGAACCACGGAACTGCCCCGGCGCGTCGCCTTCCCCTCCGAAGCGATCCACGAACCGGCCCTCTGACGTAAACTTGAAAATGGTCGGGTCAAACACACCAACTATGAAAATGTTGCCGAGTCCGTCCACCGCCAGATCGCGCATGGGTTCAGACTCGCCGGTAACCGAACTGATCACCTCGTGCAGCACCTGCACAACCCTGCCCTCCGCATCAAAGCGGACCAGGTTGTCGTGCTCGTACATCGCGAGCAGGCCGCCATCCGGCATCCGCGCGACCTGGTCAAACCAGTAGTGGTCATCCGGGGGTGCCAACTTGCCGAGCAACCGGCCGGTCGCGCCCTCCACGCGGAGGATGGTCCCATAGGCGACAACGTAGACCGTCCCCCGGCGGTCTGCCGTCATGTCGTAGATGTACCTCCCGGCATCGCCGACAGACCACTGAGTGATGAATGCGCCGGTCGGGTCAAACACCTGCACGTGCCCGCCTTCATACTCGGCAACGTAGATGTGGCCTGCGCCGTCCACCGCGATACTCCGCGCATCCTGGAACCATCCCGGGCCGATGCCCTCGCCGCCGAACCGGAGCACCGCGCTGGCGTACTCGGGTGTCGGTGGCGGCGGCGTGGGTGAGACAGCAGGCGGAGCGAAAACAGATTGCCGGCTTTGCAGGAGTAAAATGAGAAAGAACACAAGGAAGCCGAGAGCGAGAGACACACCGATAACCAGAAGCCAGACCCACCCCGCGCGGCCGGTATTTTTCTGGACCGAAGGGATCGGGGTCGCTGGGATGCGCCCGGAATCCGGCGGCTCCACCGCCACGTCCGTCATGACGACTGGTTCGCCGGGCGCGATGCGCTCCACCGTCACGCTGGTCATCGTGACCGGCTCGCCGCGCTCCATTTTATCCACCGCGACCTTCGCCTCCTGTAGCCCCACATTGAAGGTCTGGCGGTACAGATTGACGGCCTCAATTTTCCGACCGGAGCGGACCAGCCGCGCGATCTCGGCCAGCGGACCTGCCATCTGGATCACCTCATCCAGCGTGCCCGCAATAGGCGGGGCCCCGCCCCATGCGCCGCCGCGCAACTCTTCCGGCACGATGACCGGACTCTTGCAGTACGGGCACTCCATCGTCAGGTCAGGGCCGCCGTCATACTTGAGCGGCGCGCCGCAGTTGGGACATTTGAACGTTTGGGACATCAGTACCCCCGTAATACCAGCGGCAGGTAGACCTGCGGAGGCCGCTCGTCCGCGCCGATGTCGGGCGCGGGGCCGATCGGGCGCGGGTCGCCATCTATGTCGGTGGTGACCCCGGTCGTCGCACCGACATCCAGCGCGGCGGAGCCGGCGCCGATGTGGAAATCGCCGCCCGCCGGATCCACAAAGCGCGGGTCGCCGGTGATCTCGTTCGTGCTGACCACGCCGCTGCTGGCGTGATTCGGTGTATTGGAGAACAGCGTGTGGTCAGCATAGATGGTGGTGTTGGCTGGAGTGTGGTTGTAGATACCCCACGTGGTGGCGCTGGCGACGATGGTGTTCGTCAGGTACAATGTGGCGTAGTATCCATAGACGCCGTAGCCGGTGCCGCTGCCGACCAGCGTGTTGTGGATCAGGGTGGCCGTCAGAAGGCTGGACGCGCTGAAGCCGTAGGCGGAAAACGCATTGCTCCCACTGCGGGCGACGATGTTGTTGATCAGCAAAGCGCCATCACCCGAACCACTCCGCAGGCAGATGCCCTCGGTGGTGGCGTTATCCAGCACCCGATTGCCCTCAAAGCGCGCCCGGCTGTAGTGCAGGCTCACTGCCTCTGATCCGGTGTTGCCCTGTACCAGATTGCCCAGATAGTGGGCGGTGCCGCCATACTGGAGCAGAGCCGCGCCGCCCCCTGTGCCTGCGCTGTTGGTGCGGTTGCCCGCGATGACGTTGCCCTGGATCAACGCGCCGTCCGGGCCGCCGTAGATACCTCCGCCAACCCCGATCGCATTGGTGATTGTAGCCGCGTTGCTGAGCACCTGGTTGAACAACACCTGGAGGCCGCTGCCGATGCCCCCAATATACATCCCTCCGCCTACTCCATGATACACTGTGCTGCCGGTATTGCTGATGACCAGGTTGTGGTGGACGACGGCCTGCCTGGCATTGAGCAGGCACAGCCCGCCGCCGTAACCGAAATTGCCGGTCGTGGTGAGGACGGCCGCGACGTTGTCGGTGACGACGTTGTGGGCGATGACGGGGTGCGCGCCGCTCACAAAGATGCCACCGCCGCATCCGCCGGAAGTGGCCAGCCCGGTGGCGTTGCCGCGCGTGACGATAAAGCCGTCCAGCGTGGGCGTGATGTTTCCGCCGATATAGACCACCCGCCGCGCCCGTTCGCCGTCCAGCGTGGTAGGGTGGGCCGCTGGGTCGCGCCCTACCGGCCCGGTAGCCGCGCCATTCCACCCGCCGTAGAGGGTGATGGATTTTGTAATGGTGATGACGGCAGCGCCGGTGCCGGTGTAGACGCCGCCGGCCACGTAGATGGTGTCGCCATCCTGGGCCAGGGCCAGCGCGGTCTGCAGGTCGCAGGGAGCGGCCTGCGTGCAGGCGCTCCCGCTGCCGGTGGGCGCCACGAACCGGTCGGTGGCGCCCGGGGCGGCCTGGGCGGTGTACAGCCCGGCCATCAGGGCCAGGGTCAGCCCCAGGCCCAGCATCAGAGCCAGAGCCATGAGAAACCGTTGGGTACGCATCTGACATCCTCCTTCGCCGACCTGTCCGAAGGAGCCTGAGGGCCTTTGGGCAGGTCCAGGTATCCAGCCGCCGCTGTTAGTGGAGAAAAGCCAGTCTGTGCTTCATCGGTTTTCCTCCTTTCCAGAGTTGGACCGGGTCTGCTCCCGTAGAAAAGAGCATAACTCCTCCAGGTTGGCGAAGTGGTGAGTCTCGTGGCTGCGGACTTCCTCCAACATTGCCCGCCAGTCCTTCCCTTCACCGGAACGCCAGAGACGCAGCAGATAGGAGCGGTGCTGGGGCGGAAAGGGTTCCATGTCCGGTTGCCTGTTGGTCAAATCCGGATTACAATGGGGGTGCGTTTCTGCACTCAGGATACGCAGTGGGCGTCACAAAAGCGTCACAGGCGGGGGGAGTGACCGATGGCCCGGCTGGAAATCGCTCTCCTGGGCCCGTTCCAGGTAACTCTGGACCGGGAACCGGTAACCCGGTTTGAGACCGCTGCGGCGCGGCTCCTGCTGGCCTACCTGGTGGTGCACGCTGGAAGGCCCATCCCCCGGGAGGCGCTGGCAGACCTGCTATGGCCGGAGCGACCGCGCACGGATGCACTGCATGCCCTGCGGCAGACTCTGATCCGGGTGCGCCGCGCTCTCGGCGAGCCAGAAGGCGCACCCGGTTTCCTGCAGGTTACCCCGCAGAGTGTCGCCTTTGATGCTCAAAGCGACTATTGGCTGGACGTGGATGCCTTCACGGGCCTGATGGCCGCTGTCCGCCGCCACTCCCACCGGCGGCTGACTGCCTGCCGTTCCTGCATGCGACAATTGACCCGGGCCGCTGAACTATACCGGGGCGAACTACTCCACGGTTTCTACCCGGAAGGCCTCCCTTTCCAGGAGTGGCTGGTCATGGAGCGCGAAAGCCTCCATCGGCAAGCGATGGAGGCGTTTTTTCATCTGGCGAATTATCACGGGCAACGCGGAGAGTATGCCCAGGCTCAGTACTACGCCCGCCGCCAGTTAGAGGCGGAGCCATGGTGTGAGGAGGCCCAGCGCCAGTTGATGATGGCCCTGGCCGCCAGTGGTCAGCGCAGTGCTGCCCTGGCCCAGTACGCGGCCTGCTGCCGGATCCTGGCTGGTGAACTGGGCGTAGAACCGGAGCCCGAGACCCGGTGGCTCTACGAGCAGATTCGCGCCGGGACCTTCCCTCCTCCTGCGCCGCCGCACAACCTTCCCCACCCGCTGACCCGTTTCATCGGGCGAAATGCCGAACTGGAGCAGATCGCCGAACTCCTCAACACCCCCGGCTGTCGCCTGCTGACCCTGACGGGCCCTGGCGGCGTCGGCAAGACGCGCCTGGCCCTGGCCGCAGGCCAGCAGGTGGTTCGTTATTTCCCCGACGGGGTGTGGTTTGTTTCCCTGGGGACGATCTCCCACCCGGCCCAGGTGGCGCCGATGGTGGCTGCCCTGTTCGGCGTACGGGAAGGTGGCCAGCGCTTGCTCCTGATGCGGCTGACCGGGTATCTGCGCGATAAGTGCTTGCTACTGATCCTGGACGGTTGCGAGCACCTGGTGGAAGCGGTTCGCTCATTGGCGGAGACGCTGCTGCTGGCGACGTCGGATGTGCAGATTCTGGCCACCAGCCGCCGGGCGCTGGGCGCGCCGGGTGAAATGACCTGGCCGGTGCCTCCTCTGGCTACGCCGGATATGTCTCACCTGATTGCCCTCGCCAGTCGGGAGGGCCTGGAGCCTCTGGCGCGAAGGGTCCGGTCGTACGACAGTGTGGCCGTCTTTATGGATCGCGCCACGGCCGTGCTGCCCACGTTCGCGGTAACGGAGGAGAACGCGCTGGCCGTGGGGCGCATCTGCCAGCAGTTGGATGGCCTCCCGCTGGCTCTGGAACTGGCCGCTGCGCGGGTCAATGTGCTGACGCCGCAGCAGATCGCTGATCATCTGGAAGATGCCCTGGGATTGTTAACCCAGGGGTGCCCGATGACGCCGCCCCGCCATCGGACGCTGCGGGCCATGCTGGATTGGAGTTACGCCCTCCTGACCGCCGAGGAGCGGGTGTTGTTCCGCCGACTCTCGGTCTTTGCGGGGAGTTTCACCCTGGAGGCGGCGGCATCCGTTGCCAGCGGCGAGAATCTGACGTCTTCCCAGGTGCTGGACATCCTGGCGAGCCTGGTGAATCAGTCGCTGGTGAGCGTAGAACCGGCGGGTGAGGTCAAACGCTTTCGCCTGCATGAGGTGACGCGGCAGTACGCGCGTGCCCGCCTGGTGGAAGCGGGCGAAGAGGTGCCGGTGCGCGGCCGTCATCTGGATTTTTTCTGCCGCCTGGCCGAGTCGCTGGAGGGGGATCTGCTGGGGGCATTACCTCCTGGCGCGTATGACCGGTTGATGCAGGAGTACGACAATCTGCGGGCCGCGCTGGCGTGGAGTCTTCAGGGAGAGGGGGATGCCTGGACCGGTCTGCGGCTGGCGGCGGCATTGCCGAATTTCTGGGAGGCCCGGGGGCACTTTTCCATTGAGCGGGGCTGGCTGGAGGAGTTGCTGGCCCGGGTGGGCACTGCAGCACCGCCGGACCTGCGGGCGAAAGCGCTGCGCGGGGCTGGCCGACTGGCCTACTATCAATGCGATTTTGCCGCTGCGCGCGCGTTCTTTGTGCAGAGCGTGGCGCTGGACCGGGAGTTGGGGAATCTGCCCCGCCTGGCGGATACCCTGGGGCGGTTGGGGTTTGTGTTCAGCATCCAGCAGGAGTACGCAGCGGCGGAGCCGTTCTACCAGGAAAGCCTGGCCCTCTATCAGGCCCTGGGGGATCGGAGTGGGGTGGCCCGCATCCTGAACGAACTGGGCTACATCGCGTTCCGGCAGGGGGACCAGATCCGGGCCCGTTCGCTCCTAGAGGAGAGTCTGACGTTGTTTCGGGAGCCTGAGGACCGGTATCTGGCCACCCGCGCCCAGTTGATCCTGGGGAATGTGGCCTGCCTGGAAGGCGACTATGCTCAGGCTCGCTTTCTCTACACCCGGGCGCTCGTTACCTTGAGGGACCTGGGCAACACCTGGGGAATTTTCTATCTGCTGGAAGCCTTTGCTCACCTGGTGTTGGCTGAGGGAGAGCCGGTGCGCGCGACCTGGCTGTGGAGCATGGTGGAGCGCCTGGGCCAATCCATTGGGACAGCCCTGACGCCGGCCGAACAGGCCGAACACGAGCGCGGGGTGGCGGCCGCGCGGGCCGCGCTGGGCGAGGCGGCCTTTGGGGCCGCCTGGGCCGCTGGTCGGATCATGACGCTGGAGGAGGCCATCGCCTGCGCCCTGGGGCCACCTCGGTAGAGGGTCGCGGGCTGCTTAGCGCTCTAACAAGGGGTTGCAACTGGCGCGCGGTAGCGACCCGGATAAGAGGGTAACCCCTGGATTGGGAGGGATACCGACCTGGGGGCAGTGCTTGACAAATCCGTTGAGGTGATTATACTGATAGCAACCAGGGGAGGATGCCCCATTTGGCCCGCCCTGATTCCTTCCATCAGCCATTTCAAGGAAAGGAGAAGACGACGATGAAACGCTTTATCGTACTCATTGGTCTGGTAATGGCGATGGGCATGCTGGTGACGGCATGCCAGCCCAAAGGGCCCGAAACCATCAAAATTGGCCTGAACGCGGAATTGACCGGTGGTGTTCCCGTTGTAGGGGCCTCTTGCAAGAACGGAGCCGAATTGGCCGTGGAGGAGGTCAACAACGCGGGTGGGCTGGAGGTCGGCGGAAAGAAATACAAGATAGAACTTCTCATCGAAGACAACGAGGACAAAGCGGAATCCGCTGCTGCCGCTGCTCAGAAACTGAATGCCGCTGGCGTTCTCCTGATGATCGGCCCCAATGCCAGCCGTAACGCCATCCCCGCTGCCGAAGTGGCCGAAGCCAACAAGATGCCCATGATTTCCCCCTGGTCTACCAACCCCAAGACCACCATTGACGCTGCTACCGGTCAGCCCAAGAAGTACGTGATGCGGGCCTGTTTCATTGACGACTTCCAGGGCGTCGTGGCTGCCAAGTTCGCCATCAACGAACTGGGTGCCAAGAAGCCCGCCGTTCTCTACGATGTTGCCTCCGAATACAATAAGGGCATTGCCGAAATCTTCAAACGGACGATGGAGGAGAACGGCATCCCGGTGGTGGCCTTTGAGACCTATACCACCGGCGACAAAGACTTCTCGGCCCAGTTGACCAAGATTATCCAGGCGGGCGCCGATGTCCTCTTCCTGCCCAACTACTACACCGAAGTCCCGCTGCAGGTTCAGCAGGCGCACAAACTGGGCTTCAAGGGGGTCATCTTCGGGAGCGACTCCTGGGGCGCAGCCGAACTGATTGACCTGTGTGGCGCGGCCTGTGAGGGCTATTTCTTCACCACTCACTACGCGACGGATATTGCTACCCCGAAGGCCCAGGCCTTTATCAAGGCCTACGAAGCCAAATATGGCAAGACCCCAGACGATGTGGCCGCGCTCACCTACGACGCCTTCGGTCTGGCCTTCCAGGCGATCCAGGCGGCCGGGAAGATTGACCGGGAGGCCGTGAATCAGGCGCTGCATAACATCTCCCGCTACGAAGGGGTGACCGGCGTCATGCAGTTCAAGGGCACTGGCGATCCGATAAAGAGCGCCGTTGTCCTGCAGATTAAGGGCGGGAAGTTCGTCTACTACACCACGGCCCAGCCGTAGAGGAATCACGAGTTCTGCCGGGCACTGCCTGGCGGTGCCCGGCATCCTTCCTCTCCTCCGATGCAGGGCGGGCATCCGGGGACTCTCCAAGGGGAGAGGGGGTTCCCCCTTCTCCCCCTATCCTCCTCCCAAGCGAGGCAGCCAATGCAAACTCTGATCCAGCAAGTCCTGAATGCCCTTCAATTGGGTAGCGTCTACGCTCTCATCGCCCTGGGCTACACTATGGTGTACGGTATTATTCGCCTCATCAACTTTGCCCATGGCGATATTTTCATGGTCAGCACTTATGTGGCCTTCTTCATCGGCACAGCGCTGATGAGCCATGCGCTTCGCCTCCCCGGTATAGTCGCGTTTGGGTTGACAATGGCCGCCGCTATGATGGTTACTGCCCTTCTGGCCGTGCTGATTGAGCGGTTCGCCTATAAACCACTGCGTCAAGCGCCGCGCGTTTCCGCCGTCATCACCGCCCTGGGGGTGGGCCTCTTCTTGGAAAACTTTACCCTGGCCACGATCGGGCCCGATCCCCGCTTCCTGCCCCGATTCTTCTCGGTGCAGACCTTCACGGTAGGCGGTGTTGCCTTTTCCAACATCCAGATCATCATCATTGCGGTCTCCGCCGCAGTGATGTTGCTCCTGGATACCATCGTGCGCCGGACGATGGTGGGAATGGCCATGCGGGCGGTTTCCTGGGATAAGTCCACTGCTCCCCTGATGGGTGTTCCGGTGGATTCCATCATCTCCATCACTTTCGCGATCGGCGCTTCTATCGCCGCTGTCGGTGGGACCCTCTTCGGGATGGTCTACACGGTGGACCCCTACATGGGTATCCGCATCGGCTGGTGGGCCTTTATTTCCGCCGTCGTTGGAGGGATTGGCAACATTCGGGGAGCCATGGTGGGAGGCTATATTCTGGGATTTGTGGAGATTTTCACCCCGGTCATCCTGCCGGCCTCCACCTACCGGGACTTTGTTGCCTTCTCTATGCTCCTGCTCCTGCTGATCTTTCGCCCCTATGGTATCCTGGGCCGTCCGGTAGCGCAGAAAGTGTAAGGAGGCCGGTATGAAACGACCGTCGTTTTCCTTCTTGACTCCTGTCCTGACACCGGTGCGTGTTGCATATGCATCGCTCCCCTTCTCGGTTCGCCGCTGGACGATGCCCATCCTGCTGGTTCTTTTCTTTGTCGTTGCCCTGCTGTCCCCTTCCTTTATAAATCTCTACTGGCAGCAGGTGCTCATCTACGTGGGCATCAATATCATCCTGACGGCCAGCCTGAACCTGGTCAATGGCTACATGGGGGAGTTCTCTGTGGGCCATGCCGGATTTATGGCTGTGGGCGCCTATGTCGCTTCCATCCTCACGGTGTGGGTTTTTCCCCGCTGGGGGCTGGAGGCCTACATTGCTTATCTCTTCCCTATCGCTTTACTGGTTGGCGGCCTGGCGGCTGGCCTGACGGGCCTGGTCATTGCCTTTCCCTCCTTCCGTACTCGGGGCGACTACCTGGCCATTGTTACCCTGGCCTGGAACATGATTGTCAAAAGCGTCCTGGAGAACATAGATGCCATCGGCGGCCCCCGGGGCTTTATGGGGATGCAAAAGTTGACCTCTGTTGCGTGGGTCTATGTCTGGGTTGTTTTTACCATTTACCTCCTGCGCAATCTGGTTTATTCCAACTTTGGCCGGGGTACCCTTTCCATCCGGGAGGACGAAATTGCCTCCTCTCTGGTCAGTGTGGACACCCGAAAAGTGAAAATCACCGTTTTTGTCGTCGCCGCGTTTTTCGCCGGAATCGCTGGAGGGCTCTTTGCCCATATCATCCAGTTCATCAACCCTCGCTCCTTTTCCATCCTGAAGTCCACCGACGTTTTGGTGATGGTCTATCTGGGGGGAATCAGCAGCCTGGGCGGTTCCATTTTGGGTGCAACGGTCTACACGGTTCTCCTGGAATTACTGCGTCCCCTTCAGGTCTGGCGGTGGGTGGTCGGCCCGTTGCTCCTGGTCCTGCTGATGATTTTCCGTCCCCGGGGGATCATGGGGATGCAGGAGTGGCCTTTCCTGATTCCCCGAGAAGAGCGGGCGGAGCGTGTCGCGGCCCTGATGGAGCGGATTCGGGGGAGGAGAGAAGCCTTCGCCGCAACGGCTCCGGTTGGTGGATCCTCGGATTAATGGAGGGCACGATGCCGATACTGCGGATTCGGGGACTCACCCACTACTTCGGCGGCCTGCGCGCCGTCCACGACTTCCACCTGGACCTGGAGCCGGGAGAACTGGTGGGCATCATCGGCCCCAACGGTGCAGGCAAGACGACAGTTTTCAACCTGATTACCGGCGTCTACCGCCCCACCGAGGGAGAGATTTTCTTCAATGGCCACAACCTGGTCGGCAAACGGCCCGACCAGATCGTCTCCCTGGGCATTGCCCGAACGTTCCAGACCATCCGCCTCTTCAAAGAACTGACGGTGCTGGATAACGTCCGCATCGCCCATTTTGCCCGTACCCGGTACGGAGTGATGAGCGCGATGTTCCGTCTGCCGCAATACGTTCGGGAAGAGGCGGAGATTCGGGAGCGGGCCCTGGAACTGTTGGATCTGATGGGGCTTTTGGAGCAGGCCAACTGGGTGGCTTCCAGCCTCCCCTACGGCCTGCAGCGGCGGCTGGAAATTGCCCGCGCGCTGGCCACCGAGCCCCGTCTGTTGCTCTTGGACGAGCCTGCCGCCGGGATGAACCCAGGCGAGATCGCCGATTTGATGGAACTCATCCAGTGGATCCGGAGGCGGTTTGACTTGACCATCCTTCTCATTGAGCACCAGATGCGGGTGGTAATGGGGATCTGCGAGCGGATCAAGGTGCTGGACTTCGGTGAGACCATCGCCGAAGGCACCCCGGCGGAAATCCAGAGCAACCCTCGGGTCATTGAGGCCTACCTGGGGGAGGAGGCCATCGCATGATGGACGACCGATCACCAATGACGGACGATGTGGTCCTTTCCGTGCAGGACCTGCATGTTTCCTATGGAGTGATCAGTGCCCTTCGGGGGATTTCCTTTGAAGTGCGCAGAGGCGAGATCGTTACCCTGATCGGGGCTAATGGGGCGGGGAAATCCACCACGCTGCGGGCTATCTCCCGCCTGGTACCCATCCAGCAGGGGAGCATCATCTTTGAGGGAGTGGACCTGCGCGCCGTCCCGCCTCATGAGGTAACGGCTATGGGCATTTCCCATGTACCGGAAGGGCGGGGGATTTTCGCCAACCTGACGGTGCAGGAGAACCTGAAACTGGCCACGTGGGGGAAGAAGGACCAGAGGGAGATTCAGCAGGCCTACGAACGGGTCTTCTCCCTTTTCCCCCGTCTGGCTGAGCGACGCCACCAGTTAGCGGGCACCCTTTCCGGCGGCGAGCAGCAGATGCTGGCGGTGGCCCGGGCGCTGATGCGCGGTGGTCGGCTGATGCTCCTGGATGAACCTTCTATGGGGCTGGCGCCTGTGCTGGTGCGGGAGATTTTTGATGTCCTGCGAGAGATCAATGCCGCCGGAACCACCATCCTGCTGGTGGAACAGAACGCCCGCCAGGCCCTCAAACTGGCCCACCGGGGCTATGTCCTGGAGACTGGCACCATTGCCCTGGCGGGCACATCTCAGGAACTGATGGATAACCCCCGGGTGAAGGAAGCGTATCTGGGTGGGTGAGACAGTGGTTGGGGAGGCGGCGAAGCCGCCTCCCCCTCTGGTGATATGGAACAGAAACCCCTGTTTGATATTGCTCCTTTGATCCCGCTGACGGCCCGTCGGAAAAACGTCCTCCGCTCCCCCAAACAGCACGGGTCGTCCCTGCGCGATTCCCGGCCATACT
>JANXCY010000042.1 GCA_025060135.1 Anaerolineae bacterium
GGGGGGGGGGGGGGGGGGGGGGGGGGCGGGGGGGGGGGGGGGGGGGGGGGGGGGGGGGGGGTGTTGGGGGGTTGGGGCGGGCGGGGGGGGGGGGGGGGGGGGGGGGGGGCCCCCCGCCCGCCGCCCCCCCCCCGCCCGTTGTCTCAGCAGCACAGCATTGCTTTTTCCCCGTTCGGTGATATAATCGGCTCCAGATACCCTTGCCCCGCTACCTGAGTTTACCTCAGGAGGCCAGAAATGCTCGCTTCCGCCACCCCTGAAGCAGTCGCGCCGATCCGGCTGAGCATCGGCTACAAGGTCATCTGGGGACTCGCTGCGCTGGGTTCCTCTCTGGTCTCCGGCATCTACGCGGCTCTGCTCACTATCTTCTACCAGGATTACCTGGGCCTGCAGGCCCGCTGGATCGGGATCGCCTCCATGGTCTACGCCGTGTGGAACGCGCTGAACGACCCGCTCTTCGGCTATATTACCGACAGCACCCGTTCCCGCCAGGGGCGGCGCATCCCCTACATGCGCTATACCGCCCCCTTCCTGGGCCTGACGTTTATCCTGGTGTGGCTCGCCCCCGCCCGGGCCGGTGAGATCGCTCTCTTCGGGTGGATGCTGGTTACTATGCTCCTCTACGATACCTGCTACACCATCATCGGCCTGGTCTACTCAGCGCTCCTGCCCGAAGTGAGCGAATCGGACGCCGAGCGGAACCACCTGCAGATTTCCTCTTCCATCTTTGGGTTGGTGGGTTTCCTCCTGGGCTTCATCATCCCAGAGATGTTCCGCCCCAAGGCCGGGACCTCCCCCTCCCTCCTGCCTCTGCAGGCTTCTATGGGGGTCGTGGGCGTGGTCAGCGCCTTGCTGGTGGTTGCCACAACGCTCAAAGTGAAAGAGCGCCCAGAATTCTACCGGGTGGACCGGCCCCTGCCCCTGAAAGAAGCCATCCGCTATACCCTCACCAGCAAATCCTTTCTGCTCCTGGTCTCCGAGAACTTTATGGTCGTTCTGATGCAGTCGCTGGTGATGGCGATGGTGTTCTATATGGCCGACTACGTGCTCCGTATCAGCGCGCTCCCGCTGCTGGCCTGCGTCTTTATCCCCCTCTTTATCGGCGTTCCCCTATCGCCTCTTCTCCGCCGCAGGCTCGGGGTGGTCGGAGCCCAACAATGGATGCTGCTCATCGCGGGTATCGCTCTGATGCTCATCGCCGTGGTGCCCAATTCCCTGATCCCGGTCTGTCTGGCAGTGGCGGGATTCGGCCTTTCCGGCCCCCAGACGTTCACCAACATCCTCTTCGCCCAGGTGGCGGACGAGGACGAACTCCGCTCCGGGGTCCGGCGGGAGGGCGCGTTTTTCGGCATCAATGCCCTGCTCACCAAGCCAGCCCAATCGGTGGCCCTGGCCCTGATCGCCTCCATCCTGGAGGCCAGCGGGTTCGTCCCCCGGGAAGCCTATGGCGGTCAGATTTACCTGGACCAGCCCGCCAGCGCGCTCTTCGGGATCAAAGTCCTGGCCGGGCTGATCCCGGGCGCTGCCCTCATCGTCGGCGCAGCCATCCTGCAATGGTTCCCTCTCCGGGGCCGCTATCTAACAGAAGTTCAGGAGCGCGTCCTGCGCCTCCACGCCGAGAAACACGCGCGGCTTTCAGCGGACGCGGATCGACGCAGATGACAGATATTTTCCGCTCCGTCCTTCTCCGAAACATCATGCCGGAGTTCGTTCATCTTCACGTCCATACCCACTACTCCCTGCTGGACGGCCTGTGTACGCCGAAGGCGCTGACGCAGCGGGCCGCCGAGTTGGGCATGCCTGCGCTGGCCATCACCGATCACGGCGCCCTTTACGGCGTCGTGGAGTTCTATCAGGCTGCGCAGGAGGCAGGGGTCAAGCCGATCATCGGCCTGGAGGCGTATCTGGCCCCGCGCCGCCTGCATGAGCGCAACGCCGCCGAAGACCGTAAGCCCTATCACCTCCTCCTGCTGGCCCAGAACCAGACCGGCTACGGGAACCTCCTCCGCCTGGCGACCATCGCCATGCTGGAGGGGTACTACTACAAGCCCCGCATTGATAAAGCAACCCTGGAGCGCTACGGCGAAGGGATCATCGTTTTCTCCGGCTGCAAGTCCTCCGAAATCCCGCGCCTCATCATAGACGGACGTCTGGAAGAGGCGCGGGCCGTCATCTCCTGGTACCGCGAACGCTTCCCCGGTCGCTTCTACCTGGAACTGCAGGACCATGACCTCCCGGACCTTCATCGGGTCAACCGCCACCTGCTGGAATTCGCCCGGGAGTTCGGCCTCCCCCTGGTGGCGACCAATGACGTGCACTACCTCACCCGGGAGCAGGCCCCCATCCACGACACCCTGCTGGCCATCGGCACCGGCAAGTCCCTGAAAGACCCCAGCCGCATGCGCTACGAGGGGGACACCTACTATATGCGCACCGCCGAAGAGATGGCCGCGCTCTTCGCCGAGGTGCCAGAGGCACTGACCAACACCCTGCGCATCGCCGAGATGTGCCAGGTGGAACTGGAGTTTGGCCGTCCCCACCTGCCCGTTTTCCCCGTCCCTGAGGGGCACACCCCCCAATCCTACCTGCGCCTCCTCTGCGAGGAGGGCCTCCGCCGCCGCTACGGAGACCGGGCTGATAGCCCCGAAATCCGCCAACGGCTGGAGCACGAACTGGCGATCATCCACCAGATGGGCTTTGACACCTACTTCCTCATCGTCTGGGACCTCTGCCGGGCGGCGCGCGAGCGGGACATCTGGTACAATGCCCGGGGCTCCGCCGGTGGTTCCATCGTTGCCTACTGTCTGGAGATTACCCGGGTAGACCCTCTGACCAACCACCTCATCTTTGAGCGCTTCCTCAACCCGGGCCGGGTCACCATGCCCGATATTGACCTGGATTTCCCCGATGACCGCCGGGCGGAGATGATTGAGTACGCCCTTCAGAAGTACGGGCAGGAGAACGTCGCCCAGATTATCACCTTTGGGACCATGGGGGCCCGCGCGGCCGTGCGGGACGTAGGCCGCGTGATGGACATCCCCCTCTCGGAGGTGGACCGCATCGCCAAACTCATCCCCTCCATCCCCGGTAAGCCCACTTCCATCGCCGAGGCGTTGGAAGGGGTGCCGGAACTGGCTGAACTTTACCGGACCACCCCCTACGTTCGTCAACTGCTGGATACGGCGATGCAACTGGAGGGAGTGGCCCGGCACGCCTCCACCCACGCCGCCGGTGTGGTCATCGCCGATGCCCCGCTGGTTACCTATTGCCCCCTTCACCGACCCACCCGAGAGCAGGGGGGAACAGAAGAGCCGAAGAGCCGGGGAGCCGGAGAGCGGAGGAGCCGGGGGGCCGAAGAGCCGGGAAACGGAACAGAATGGGAAGAAGAGGGCGAGGCCGTGCTCAGTGCCGTCACCCAGTGGCCGATGGAGGACCTGGAAGCCATCGGCCTCTTGAAGGTGGACTTCCTGGGACTGAGCACGCTGACCATTATGCGCCGCGCCTGCGACCTGATCCGTCAACGGCACGGGGTCTCCCTGGACCTGGACTCCATTCCCCTGGACGACCCGGCCATCTACCGGCTGCTCTCCAGTGGGGACGTGATGGGGGTGTTCCAGGTAGAAGGGGCAGGTTTCCGCCGGGTCCTCCAAGAAATGCGCCCCACCCGCTACGATCACATCGTTGCTGCGCTGGCCCTCTACCGCCCCGGCCCAATGGAGTATATCCCCACCTACATCCGCCGCATGCACGGCGAGGAGAAGGTGGAGTACCGCCATCCGGCCCTGGCTCCCATCCTGGACGAGACCTACGGCATCATCGTCTACCAGGAACAGATTATCCGCATCGCGACCGACCTGGCGGGATACGAGCCCGGAGAGGCGGATACCATCCGCAAGGCGGTGGGCAAGAAGAAAAAGGACGCCCTTTTAGCCCATCGGGCCCAATTCGTGGCAGGGTGCGAAGCCCGGGGCATCGCGCGGGAAGTGGCCGAAGGGATTTTTGACGATATTGAATTCTTCGCGCGGTATGGATTTAACAAAGCACATGCCGCTGGCTACGCAATGGTTACCTGCCAGACAGCGTACCTGAAAGCCCACTACCCGCTGGAGTACATGACTGCCCTGCTGACGGTGGAGCGGCACAACACCGAGAAAGTGGGTATCCTGATCAACGAGTGCCGCCGGATGGGCATAGAAGTCCTGCCGCCCAGCATCAACCGTTCCGAGTTGGAATTCACGATAGAAGGGAAGGCTATCCGCTTCGGCCTGGGCGCGGTCAAAAACGTGGGCGACGGCCCTGTCGGGGCTATTCTCGCCGCGCGGGGCGACCGGCCTTTCTCCTCCCTGGCCGACTTCTGCCGTCGGGTGGACCTGCGGCTGGTCAACCGGCGGGCCCTGGAGAGCCTGATCCGGGCCGGGGCGCTGGACGAATTTGGCCCCCGAGCCCGCCTGCTGGCCGCGATAGACCGGATGACCGACCTCAGCGCCCGGACCCACCAGGCGCGGGATATGGGGCAACTCAGCCTCTTCGGCGAAGCCACCGGCGTGCATCTGGAGGACAACGAGGGGCTCTTCATCGGCCTGCCGCCGATTCCGGAGGTCCCCTTGCGGGAGATGCTGGAGTGGGAAAAGGACCTGATGGGGGTCTACCTCTCCGAGCATCCGCTGACCCGCGCGGCGCGCGAACTGGCGGACGTCATTGATACCTCTGCCGGGCAATTCCATGAAGAACCGCACGATTCCGTCGTTACCCTTGCCGGAATCGTTCGGCGGGTCCGGCGGCACACAACGAAGGATGGCAAGGAGATGGCCTTCGTTACCCTGGAGGACCTCTCCGGAACCTGCGACGTGGTCGTCTTCCCGCGCGTCTGGGCGGAAAGCCAGGAGAAGTGGGGGCCGGAGGCCCTAGTGGTGGTCTGCGGACGGGTGGACGCTCGCCGGGAACCGCCCAGCCTCATCTGTCAGTGGGTCCGGCGGCCCGAGGAGGTTGCCCGCCCCCGACCCAATGGGATGGTAGCCGTCGGGGAGCCGCCCGGTCCATACAGAGTTGGTGCCTGGGCGGAAGCAGGGATGCCTGGAGCAGCGCAGGCGGATAGCCCGGCAGTACAGGCTGCCAGCCTGCCCTACGATCTGCCCCGAACGGTACAGGTCACCATCCGGCGCAGCGGCGACAATGAACGGGACTTCCGTCTCCTCTCCGCTGTCCACGAACTGCTGACGGCCTACCCCGGAGAGGACCGGTTCACCTTCCGGCTGGTGGGCGGAGCCAACGGCGACGTCGTCCTGGAATTCCCCAACCACTCCACCCGCTACTGCGACGAGTTGGGGGAGAAACTGGCCGACCTCCTGGGGCCGGGAGCGGTTCGGGTCCTGGGAGGGTGAAACATCAGCGCGGCGTCGGCTTTCGCCCAACGCCGCTAACATGGGAAATTTTGGAAAGCGTAGCGCAAGCCGCCAAGCCTGTGAAACATCGCCGAACATTTGGCGGAAGGCCTTTTCGGGCCACTCAGTACAGGCTAAAGAAAGCGCCCGTGCTCTTCCCATTCCCCCTGCCTGACCACTCCCCAGCGGCCCATTCGGGCAGTAGACTCCCCGTTGGGGAAGACAGCGCATCCAATAGCCGCCGCCAGTGGAAACGCCGCATCGTACCCGGGGACTCCTTACCGTACTCCCTCCAGCCGGAGCAGGGCCGATTTGATCTCCAGTCCGCCCCCATAGCCCACCAGGGAGCCATCGGCGCCCACTACCCGATGGCAGGGGACGATGATGGGGATGGGATTGGCCCCCACCGCCTGGCCCACCGCCCGTGCGGCGCCTGGCTGGCCCATCCGACGGGCCAGTTCACCATAGGAGACGGTCTGACCATAGGGAATCCGGCCCAGTTCCTCCCACACCCGGCGCTGAAAGGGAGTGCCCCGCAGGTCCAGCGACAGGTCAAACTCCCGCCGGAGGCGCGAGAAGTACTCCCGTAATTGAGCGATGACCTCTGCCAGCACCGCCGGGTTCTCCTCCGGCGGCTCCGGTCCCACCCATCGGGCAATCCAGGCTTCCAGGGAGACCCGACTCTCGCCAGGTAGCCCCACCCGGCACAGGCCCGCCGGTGTAGCCCACAGAGTTAGCGGGCCGAAGGGAGAATCGGTTGTCGTGAAATAGACGCCCATCGTCTCCTCTATGCGCCTACTCCCACCGAAACGTCCACGCGGCGACAATGCCTCCCACCAGCAGGCACCCCACCAGCGCCGCGACCTCCGTCCCATACTGGCTCCATGCATCGCCGAACCATAGCCCCCTCATCAACCTCACCACGTAGGTCAGAGGAATGTACTGGGCGAAAGCCTTTATCCCCTTCGGCAGGATTTCCCACGGGATCGTTGCCCCGGAGAGGAACATCATCGGATAGGCCAGCACCATCCCGACCGTCTGCGCGGTGCGGGCCGTCGGGGCCAGCCCGGCCACCAGATACCCCAGGGCGAAGAAGGCCAGAGTCCCCAGCAGAAAGCCCCCCAGCACGCTGAGAAGGTGGCCCTCAAAACGGACGTTGAAGACCAGTTTTCCGGTCAGGAAGAGAAGCAGTACCCCCAGCACCGTCATCAGCAGGTAATTGATGATGTCGCTGACGATGTAGGCCAGGGGGTGCAACGGAGTGGCCCGGAAGCGCCGCAGGACGCCATGCTCCCGCGCCGACGCTGTCCCGATGGGCAAGCCGATGAGGCCCACGGTGACGATAATCAAACCGATGTAGGAGGGCACCGAGACATCCATTGAACCTCTACCGCCGAAAAGGGGACTGGGCTCGTTGCCGTAAATGGCGCCGAAGAGCAACAGCATCAGTGGCGCAAAGAAAATGGTGAAAAAAGTAGCGACGGGCTCTCGCAGGTAGAGTTTCATCTGGGTCAGAGTCAGTTTTAGCAGGCCGCGCATCCTTGCCTCCTACTCTCGCATCTCCCGCCCCGTCAGGGCCAGGAAGACGTCCTCCAGCGAAGGCTGCTCGGTCCGCAGATCGCGGAAGGGCACCTCCGCCCGCTCCAGCAGGCCGATGACTCCGCTCACCAGCCCTTCCCCCTTCCCGTAGACGACCACCCGCTCACCGACACGCTCCACGCGGGTTACGCCGGGCGCCTGGCGGAGCATTCCCATATCCAGCCGCTTGTCGGCGCTGAAGACGACCCGCTGTTCGGCCCCCAGGGAACGGATGAGGTTCTCCGGCGTATCCAGGGCGACGATTTTCCCATGGTCTATGATGGCCACCCGGTCGCAGAGCCGCTCCGCCTCTTCCATGTAGTGGGTGGTCAGGAAAACCGTCTTGCCCTGGTTGCGGACGTCCCGGACCAGGTCCCACATCGCCCGGCGGGCCTGCGGGTCCAGTCCCGTGGTCAACTCGTCCAGAAAGACCAGTTCCGGGTCGTTGATCAGGGCCAGGGCGATGAAGAGGCGTTGTTTCTGACCGCCGGAGAGTTTGTCAAAGGGCGCATTCCGTTTGTCTGCCAGCCCCAGTTGTTCCAGTAGCGAATTTCCATCCACCCGGCGAGGATAAAAGGAGCCGAAAAGGTCCAGCGCCTCCCAGACTTTGAGCCGGGGGTGGAGCGCCGTCTGTTGCAACTGGACACCGATGCGGCGGCGGAGTTCGTAACCGTCCCGCTGGGGGTCCAGCCCCAATACCCGGACCGTCCCCCGGTCGGGGCGGCGCAGCCCCTCCACGCATTCAATGGTGGTGGTCTTCCCCGCGCCGTTGGGGCCGACCATGCCGAAAATCTCCCCCTCCTCCACGGTGAAGGAGACTCCGTCCACGGCCCGAACGGAACCATAGGATTTGTAGAGATCCGCCACTTCCACTGCAATCCCCATGGGTCAATCCTCCAGAAATGGTTCGCTGTGGCGTAGGCTTTAGCCTTCGCAGAACGGGCCCGGCGGCCCGCGTTACAGCGCGTAGCGCAGGCGGTTCGCCTGCTTCCCGCAGGCCTGGCGGCCTGCGCTACAGCGGCCCGCGCTACACCGCCACAAATTCAGAGAGCCTGAACGACTTGGGATGCCAGTTTACTGGCTTGGCGGTTCGCAGGTCAACCAGACCTCCGGAAAGGTTGCCATTTAAGGTAGGTGAGGGAGCGCCATAGCCACTCCGCCGGGCCGAATAGAAAGCGCCGCATCCACCATCGGCTGAAGAGAACCTGGACAAAGTAAATCAGAAGGGTCAGCCCGATTCCCGCCGCCGCGCCCACTTTGCCAAAGAGGCCCAGCCCGTAGCCGTAGAAAATCAGCGTGCAAATTATCGACTGGGCCAGATAATTGGTCAGCGCCATCTGCCCGGCTGGCGCCAGCACGCGGAGCCGTTGCTCCCAGGGAGGTCTCAGCATCAGCAAACTGATGGCCGAAACGTAGGCCAGCATCAACAAGGGCGCGCCCAGCGTATGGGCAACTGTTGCCAGCAGCAACGGCCCGCTCATCTCAAATCGCGAGCGCGGCATAATCAGAGTGGCATATAGTGCGTTACCGGCCAGACCCAATGCCAGCCCCCAGACCAGAAGTTTGCGAAACAGGCCCCGGTGGGACTCCAGGTCGCGGAACACTCCCCGCCGGTCCAGATAGACACCCAGTAGAAACATAGCCATTACGTTGAAGCCGATAAAATAAAAAGACGACAATCCCATGCTCAGGTAATCATAGACGCGCTGGGCAGTGATCTCGGCGAAATTGCCCTCTGAGTAGACGCGATAGGCCCGCTCCAGGTCGGCAAGGAACGTAGAGCGGATCTGGGCAAAGGCCGCGTCCATCTGGGCCGCGCCTTCGGGAATGGAGCGCCCCAGCGCCATCAGCGCGGTTGCACCCGCAAGGAGCATGATCGGAACAGCGATGAACACCCCGATCCAGATGAGCAGGGTGCGGGGCTGGGCTTTGCGAAAGAGCAACAACAGAAAGCCCAGGAGCGCATACATGACGAGAATGTCGCCCATCCAGATCAGAAAGGCATGCACAAGACCAATCCCAAGAAGGACCAATAACCGTCGCACGTAAAGCGGGACGAACCGGCCTCCGCGCGCTTCCACGCGGCCCATCAACAGCATCATCCCCATCCCAAACAGCATGGAAAACAGGGCGTAGAATTTGCCCTCGCCGAAGGTAAGAATCAACCATTCGGCGACCCGGTCCGGCCAGGGCGTGGCGGGGTCTGTCGGGAAGAGAATGACTTGGATGGGATGGCTGAAGATTTGCATATTCACGAGCAGAATGCCAAAGAGCGCAAAGCCGCGCAGGATGTCCAGAACCTGGATGCGCTCGGCGGGGTGAACAGGGACAAGAGAAGCCGGTAACGGTTGAGAGGACATTTGAATGCTCCTAATGATGTTACTGCTCGCCCTTCTGTTTCGCGCTACTCGGGCGCTTTCTACATCGCTGAATCCCTGCCCGATGCCCGTTCATCGCTATGCCTCCTGAAGATGAAGGATGTTTTCCAGAACATCTATGTACGCCGCAAACGCTTCGCGCCCTTCCGCCGTCGCCCAGACCCAGGTCTTGGGGCGGCGTCCGACAAAGGTTTTCTCTATCCGAACGTAGCCCGCCTCTTCCAGCCGCTGCAGGTGGACGCTGAGATTGCCGTCGGTCAGGCCCAGGAGGTCCCGCAGGAAAATGAAGTCAGCCTTATCCCCCTCATTCAGGCTGACCAGGGCGGCCATGATGCGCAATCGGGTTGGTTGATGAATGACAGGGTCCAGTTCTGCCACGCTCATTCTCTTTGGCGGAGAAATCCGATGCCACCGCCGATGAGGGCACCGCCGCCTAAAACGGCTACCCCTATGTGGAAGTACTCCGGCAGCCAGGTTATCAGCCCGACGGCCAGCAAGCCGATGAAAAGGCCGATGAGACTGATTGCCCAGTGGGTGAAGAAGCCGAACTGAACGTAGCCCAGGGCGATGGTGAGGACGATCAGGAGTGCC
>JANXCY010000043.1 GCA_025060135.1 Anaerolineae bacterium
TTTTCGGTGTGCGGCGATCAATCTGATTTGCCTGCAGGGCTTCTCCTATGTGCCGGATGGTCAAAGAGCAGCATCGGACCGCCCAGATCGGGGCCTTGCCTGGCTCGGTATGTGTTAGAGCATTGATAAGCCCTGGCAGAATCCCCTGAGCGTATCTTTCTTCCCAAAAATGTGTTATAATAATGAAGATGGACGCCGCGACGACAGCCGTTATTGTTCTTTCCGTTTTCCTGCTCCTCTGGTATATCATTGGTCATCTCTACAACCGCCGACACGGTCTGCGTCTTTTCCAATGGCTGGAACAGGGACTGGCTACTGGGGGCAACGAATACCAGTGGAGATGGCTGGGCTCTCCTGCCTCCGGCGCGCGCATCCTGGTTTATCAGGCCTGTCCTCCCTTTCGCCGGATTGACATCACTCTGCTCTTGGAAAACCGTGAGATCCCTCTCCTCTGGCTGGCAGAACGGCTGCAAAAGAAGCGGGATGCGGTCATTATCCAGGCAACCCTTCATTCTCCGGGGAGCGACGAAATTCAGGCCGGTTGGCCATCCGAACTCCGGAGTCCGACTATTCTCTCCTGGGCCCGGGAGACCGGCCCCTATGGCCTGATCGTCGCGTACCGGGGGCCGGGCACCACATCCTTACGGACCCAAATGACCTCCTGGCTGACCCGTTATGGGAAGTACCTGCGTCGTTTCGCTCTTCGGCGGGAAGATCCCCATCTGGTTTTGTGGATTCATCTGAATGGACTGGCTTTTAGGCTTCCGGCCTCTGTCTTCTTCACCGACCTTCAGGCCGCTCTGGAGGTCAGAGAGGCTGAACGATGATCTCTGAAGAAATGGAGACCTTAGAAGCCATCCAAAAAAGATGCAGTCTCAAGACCTGGATATCCGAAAGGCCCGTAGAGCCCGAAAAGGTCAGGGCAGTTCTGGACGCTGCCCGCCTGGCTCCATCGGCCCGAAACACGCAGCCTTGGCGCTTCGTTGTTGTCCAGGGAAAAGAAGCCGTAACATCGCTGGTGGAGGCAGCCTTTTTTGGACCCACCCCAACTGTGAAACAGGCGCCCCTCCTCATAGTGGTCTGCGCCAGACCCGAAGACGACGTGGTGATTGACGGAAAACCGTACTACCTGTTTGACCTTGGACTGGCAGTGGAAAACATGCTGCTGGCTGCCACTGCCCTGGGTCTGGTGACCCACCCGATGACCAGTTTCAACGAGGCGGTGGTGAAGCGAATGCTCCAGATTCCTGAAGATGTTCGAGTGGTGATTATCACCCCGCTGGCCTATCCGTCCACCGCTTCCTATGAGGAGGCTGCCAGAGAGCGACTGAGCCAGCGCGTCCGGCGAAAATTGGATGAGCTGGTCTATTATCATCATTGGAGCAAACCCGAAATAGACTGAATGCTTGCCATCCTTATCAAGGAGTCGGCCGTCATGACTCTCCAATTCGTGCGGATTCAACAGGGGCCAAAAAGCCCAACCGAAAATGCCGTCCAGAATCTTCTGACCCACCTGCCAGCCGAGGCCACCGGTCTCTATCTCGCTGGTTTGGATGCCGTAGGGCGGGATGCGCATGCAGGAGTCCTGATTCTTGTGGCGCTGGTCTCTATGGGCGTTCTCCTGCTGGTCCGCTACCTGGCCAAGGCTTCTCGAGCCAACATCATTACCTCTGTTATCGCTTTTGTCATCTGGGTCTATGCCCTGGGCTATGGTCCGTTCCAGGCCTTTGGGCTTCCCCCAGTGCGGGGATTTGGAGCATTCCTAATTATCGCCTATTCTACCATTGTAACCATCCTCTCCAGCCGGGGCATCATTAGATAGCGGGAGTTCCGTCATTTACGCGTAGCACCAACGGTAGGCTATATCTGACCGGTGCAGCCCAGCCCCGTTGTCCTCGCTGTTGATGATCCATTTTGAGGAGGGTGGGTACTCAAGTCGATAAGAGAAGCACGAACGGCTTGTTCTGCGACCCCTCATCAACGCTTGTACCTGGCGCTGCTCTGCTACGCTTGCGGCGCAGATAAAGCACCGCTCGTTAGACGGCTGGAAAGATGGCATAGCGAAATGAACAGCGGCGAGCAAAGGTCAACTTTAGAGATCTGGTGGAAACGCGTTTCCGGCTTTCTTGCGTTCCTTAACCTACTCATAGCGTTGGTCCTGCAGGTGCGTGGCTGGTTGCAGGATATGTTGGTGCTCCGTTATATATCGGCAGTTCCTTTCTTTGTCTTTTTGGTGAGCGTTTTCTGGTTTGGGCTTCAAGCGAGTGTCAACAGAAAGCGGGTGAACCTGTGGATAAGTCTGTTCATTCTATGTATTGGAAGTTTGGGCTATGGTATCCTGGTGGGCACCTGGATAGAACCTCGGAGGCCTGGATGTGCAGATTATGATATTCACATCATCAGGCCGTCGGATGGAGCGATCGTTCACACAAATATCGTTGAGGTAGTGGGATCGTACAGAGGAAATCTCGTGGCTGATAATCTTGTGGTCATCGTCACCTTGCCGGATAGTTTGGAGAGTTGGCCATCTTCTACACCGGTGCACGTTGATCCTATTTTGAAAAGATGGAAAGGTGTGGCTTCTCTTGGCGGAGAGCCGCCGCAAAGTTACCACATCGCGATTGCTTTTGTTGGCCCGTCGGGACGCGTTCTTATAGAATACTATAACAAGGTTGGGCGAGTAACAGGGCAATGGCCTTCTATTGAGATGTTTCCAGACGATGTTGAAATCTGCGATGTGGTTGCAGTAGACAGGAGATAATTTGGGTATCTGGCGCAGACTGTCCAACCGGCGCTTCCAGCCGACTGGCCTCCGGCCAGCAGACATGCTTTGTCAAGTTCTTCGGACCCATCCATTGATGATTTTGCCAGAGGTACCCGATGATGGCCAGCCAGCGGTTATCCAGGCAGCGGTGGGCCTGGCTGCGGGGCATCCCCCGGGCCAGCGCATCCGCAAGGTGGCCGCCCACCTGGAGTCCAGCACCGATTCCATCGCCAAAGGAAGTGAAGACCGACAGGGTGCTCGTGGCACGGCCAGCTTTCGCCGATGCTCCCGGTCACGCCTGGGAGACGGTCCGCAGCGGGCGCTCGGAGCGCAGGCTGAAGCAGGTCCTCTGGCCCAGGCGCTTGCGGATGAGATGAACAGAAAGCGGTCCGCCTCTCAGCATCCTGATTATAACTGAGGGGCTGAAGCGCTAACTCGTTGGCAGCAAGGGCAATGATCGGCCCAGAAAGTTGCCAGATTGGAGGGCTTGTAGTAGAATAATTACAAAGCCATCCCCTGGTAGGCGAAGGAGGTGATGCGGGGCGCTCCTTCAAGTATTGCGCAACTCGTTCGTCCGCTTTCCGTACCATTGATCCCCTATAGTTTCCGCTATGATCAGGAGGAAAAGCGATGAACGCGCTGGTGGTATTATTGCTTGCCGCGATTGGGATTGGCGTCGGCTACGGTGTCTACGCCAGGAGCATTGACCGCAAGATTATCCAGCCTGACCCCTCCAAGGCCACGCCGGCCAGGATGTATATGGACGGTGTGGACTTCATCCCCGCCAACCGCAATGTCCTCTTCGGCTACCAGTTCAAGTCCATCGCTGCCCTCGGCCCCATTCTGGGCCCCATCATCGCCCTTCAGTGGGGCTGGCTCCCGGCGCTCCTGTGGATTATCCTGGGCGCCTTCTTTATCGGCTGGGTTCAGGACTACTCCAGCATTATCGTCGGTGTCCGGGAAGAGGGACAGACCTTCGGCGCCCTCAGCTACCGCCTCATCTCCCCCCGTGCCCGCAATATCCTCCTGGCCTTCATTTACGTCTACCTGCTGATGATTATGGGCGCCTTTGGCATCACAGTGGGCTTTACCCTGATGACGAACCCGGCCGTACCGCTGGGCGTCATTCTCGTTACCCTGGCTGGTCTGCTGGCCGGGCAGATGACCTATAAGTGGAAGCAGGACATCATCCTGACCACGGTGGTGACGGTCGTGGTGGCCCTGGTGGGCATCTGGGTGGGGACCCTCAAGCCGGTGAAGGATTTCTTCAGCGCTCTCTACGGCCTCCAGGTGGTAGAAGGGAAACCCGTCTCGCCTAACCTTTTCCTTCAGGTGACCCGGGCGGGCTTCATTGGCAGCCTCTTGGTGCTCGTCTTCTGCTACTTGGGCGCTGTCCTCCCCATCTGGCGCTGGGCCCAGCCGATTAACTACGTCTCCTTTTGGATCGTCCTTTTCGGTGTCCTGGGTGGCGTCCTGGGCCTGCTGATTGGGCGCCCCAGCCTGGGAGACTTCCCGGCCTTCCAGCAGTTTACCGCGCCTGCGGGGCCGCTCTGGCCGATGCTCTTTGTAACCATCGCCTGTGGCGCCATCTCCGGCTGGCATAGCCTGGTCTCTTCCTCCGGCACCGCCCGCCAGTTGGAGAAAGAGACGGATGCCCTCTACGTGGGCGGTGGAGCGATGTTCCTGGAAATGTTCTTCGCGATCATTGCCTTTTTAGCCGCCACGGCAGGCGTTGGCTTCGCGAAGTACGCTGAACTCAAGGGCTGGACAGTGCCAGCGGTCATCTTCTCCCAGGGCCTCGCCATCTTCCTGAATTACTGGGGGCTGGACGCCGCGCTGGGCCAGGGCTTCGGCGTCGCCTACGGCTCTGTCTTCCTAACTATTATGGCGCTGACCATCATGCATCTGGTGGTGCGCTTCATGCGGGTGGCGAGCGCCGAGGCGTTGGGCGACCGGTTCCCCATCCTGCGCAACGTCCATGTTGGGACCATCATTGCCCTGCTCTTCACCATCTTCCTGATTTGGTTCGCGCCTTTCCTGCGCATCTGGGGCATCTTCGGCGCGGCCAACCAGTTGATGGCCTCCCTGGCTCTGCTGCTGATTACCCTGTGGCTGATGTCCAAGGCCAAGAACTACCAGTGGACCTTCTGGCCCTTCGCCTTCATGTTCGTTACTACGGTGGGCGCGCTGCTCTGGCAGGCTTATGATTCCTTCTTTGTCAAACTGCCCGCGCAAAAGACGTGGGACGGTATGGTAGCGTTTATCACCATGGGCGTGCTGGCCCTCATCCTGGTGGTGCTGGCCGTTATCCTGGTGGTGGACGGTGTGCGCTCCATCTTCCGTTACCGGGCCGAACTGGCGAAGGCCCGCCGGTAGGACTGGCCCGCTGGACCGTATCCCGTCGTACATTCGGAGCAGGGCGGGCTCCCCACCCGCCCTGTTTTTGTACCATTAACCGCAGAGAGCGCAGAGGCTAGAGAAAAAGTTATGCAACTCCAGGTCCTGATGCCCATCCCGACGGTCTTCCGCCACTGCCTGGTCTGCGAGGCGCTATCGGCGGGCATAGTGGGCGATTTGGCGCGCCAGGAGATGGTTGGGGAGTACCCGGCAGAGTTCCTGGAAGAATGTGACCGCCTGATGCGCTGGATCAACGAACTGACCCTTCGCTTCGGTCCAGCGCTTAAGGTGCGGGTGATAGACCCCCAATCCCCGGAGGGGCTCTGGAAGTGTCTGCGGTACGGCATCCGCCGCTACCCGGCCTTTATCCTGCCCGATGGCCGCAAAGTGGTGGGCTGGGAATGGGACGCGCTGGAGGGGGCCCTGCGGGAAATCACCGGGAGTTCACCGTGAGCCAGCGGAAAGAGAAATACCGGCAACTCCTGGAGCAATTGGAATGCCGCCTGAGCGCGGCGGGCTGCACCCTGCGGGACATCTTCTACGGGATGACCCTCTACGACTGGGGGCTGGAACTGCGGAAGGCGCGCGGGGAAGTGGAGCGCGCTTTCACCCTTCTGGTCTTCGGCGACCTGCTGGGCATCCCGATTCTGACCCCGTACTACACTCTGCGCCTGGTCCCTTACCTGGTCCCTCACCTGGAAGGCTGGCGCCGCAGTATGCTCCGGGAGCGGGATGTCTGTGAGTTGTTTGACCAGGAGATTGGGTAGGAGTATAATCTCTAAAGAGGCCCCACCTCTGAAAAAGAGATCTTTTTGGCTGGCAAAAGTTGGTGTACACAAAGTCTTCCTGAAGGCCAATTTAGAACTTGCGACATCTATCGGTTTAAGGAGGTTGTTTCAATATGGCCGAACCCAAAAGCAAATGGCGAAACTTCCTGGACGGCGTCAAAAGCGTCCTCTACGGAATGGCTGGGCACGACATGGCCCGCTTCGCCCTCAAGACACGCGGGAGCATGGAGCACCTCTTCATCCTGGTCACCATGGGCGACCTGTTGGGGGTCCCCATTCTCCCGCCCTATTACTCCCTGCGCCTGCTCCCCTACGTCGTCCCGCAGATCGCTACCTGGAAGCGCCGTATGCTCCGGGAGCGCGACCTGACCGACGCCCTGGCCTGACCTTTTCCTTGTTCCCTTATCTACTTTACCACTTCCCAATGCAGGAGGTCATCTTGTCCCTCGCAGAAGTCTTTCGGCAACATCCCGAGCGTCGCTACATCATGTTTGGCGGCAAGGGCGGGTTGGGCAAAACTACCTTCTCCGCCGCCACCGCCTACTGGCTCGCCCAACAGGGCTACAAAGTCCTGGTCTTCTCCGTAGACCCCCAGGCTTCCCTCTCCGACATCTTCCAGCAGGACATCTTCGGCAAGGGGGCTGTGGAGATTATCCCGGGGCTCTTCGCCCAGGAGATAGACGCCGACCGGCGCATCCGCGAGTATCAGGACGAAATCCGGCAGAAAATCCTGAACATGTACGGTCTGGAAAAAGTGCCGGACGAGATTGAGGACTACATCCAGGCTGCCGCCGCTGAGCCAGCCATGGAAGAGAGCGCCATCTTTGACCAGGTGGTAGACATCATTGTCAGCGGCGACTACGACTATTACATCTATGACCTGGTCCCCCTGGGCCACGCGCTCTACTACCTGAGCATGGCCAGTGTCTATGACCAGTGGATCAGCAAGATTACCAAACTCCGGGAGGAGATGCAAGAGTACGCCCAGGTCGCCGCGCTGTTGCGCCGGGAGGAGGAACTGGAGGAAGATAAAATCCTGGCCGAATTACAGGACATCCGCTATCGCATCAATACCTCTTCCAGCATCCTGACCGACAGGGAGAAAACTGCCTTCTTCTTTGTTCTGGTGCCTGAGGAGATGATTATCCTGGATACGGTCAAGGCGGCTGGGCTCTTTGCCAAATTCCAGGTCCCTATTTCCGGCTACATCGTCAACCGGGTCATCCCGACGGAACTGGAAGAGCAGCAGATTCCAGAGTATCTGCGCCACCGCATCCAGATGCAGCGGAAATACCTGGAGGAGATTCGCCAGCGCTTCGGCAACCAGGTACTGGCCTACATCCCGGAGTTTGAGCGGGACATCACTGGCTTGGAGATGATCCGGCGGATGGCGGAGGCGATGTTTGGAGGTCCGAGATGATTGAGAAGTCCATGCTGCAGTTCGTCCGTGAGCACCCCAAACTGAAATATGTCTTTTTTGGCGGCAAAGGCGGCGTGGGCAAGACGGTCATGGCCGGGACCGCCGCGCTCTGGTTTGCCCGACAGGGCCGGCGCACCCTGCTGGCCTCCACCAACCCCGTCCACTCCCTGAGCGGGCTTCTGCGCCAGGATGTCTTTGGCAAACCCACCCCCGTGGAGGGCGTTCCCAGCCTCTGGGCCTACGAGATTGATACGAAAGACACGATTGAGCGGTCCAAGCGGGAGATTCGGGAGAAGATTGAGTGGTTCCTCAAATACGCCGACATCCGGGTCAAGACCGACGAGTTCGTGGAGTCCGCCACGATGAACCCGGCCTTTGAAGAGTCAGCGATGTTTGAGAACATGATCGATATCATGTTTGAGGACAAGTACGAGGTTTACGTCTTTGACACTGCGCCCACCGCCAACGCCCGTCGTCTCTTAGGGATGTCCAGCGTCTACTCTATGTGGGTCAACAAGATGGTCCAGAGCCGTCAGGAGGCGATGACGCTGCGGGAACTCCTCTCTTACAGCAAGAAAAAGCAGGAGAAAGACCCGCTGATGGAGTACCTGCTTCGTTTCCGGGACCGGATGGCCCACGCGAAGCGGTTGTTGACGGATGCAGAGAAGACGGCTTTCTTCTTTGTTACTCTGCCGGAGGCCCTACCCATCGCGGTTATCCGTCGTTTCATCAACTGGTTTGACGAGTTCGGTATCCCGGTAGGCGGCGTTGTGGTCAACATGCTGATTGACCCGCAAGCAGTCGGAGAAAACCCACCGGAGTTCGTCCGTAACCGGATCGCCATGCAGGCAGAGTATATGGAGGAAATCCGGCGGCTTTTCCCGAATGTTCGCGCCCTGGTGCCCCTCTTTGAGACCGAAGTCCAGGGCATCCCGATGTTGGAGCGCACCGCTGCCTACCTTTTCGCTTAAAACCACGAAGATACGAAGGATACGAAGTCATTTTCTTTGTGCCCTTTGTGTCTCCTATGCGACCTTTGTGGTAGACCATCCCGTTCTGTGCTTTATTGTTCAGAGACCACCATGCACCCATCTCTGCTGATTCTTCTGGTTGGCTTCCTGTACATTCTGGGCTTTAACCTTCTCTCCTACCTGCGCCACCAGTGTCTCTCTGCCCGGTTTATCCTGGAGGGTCTGCTCTTGACCGGACTCGGAGCGGCTCTGGTCTGGGTTGTTCCCCTCCATCCTCTTGTCTTCCTTTTGCTTCTCTACTTGGGCACCATGCGTGTCCGCATCCTGATAGACCTGGGCAATAACGTGGCTGGGCGCGGACAGCCGGAATGGGCCCTCCGCTTCTACGATTGGGCCCTTCGTCTGGGCGCGGACTCCTGGAGCCGATGCGTTGCCCAGATCAACCGGGCCGCCGCCCTGATCCAGACCGGTAAGCCCGAGGAAGCCTATCAGATTCTCCGTCCCATTGTTGCTGATCCGGAGATACGGCTGGGAGCAAAGTATCAGGCTGCTGCCTGCTACAACCTGGGCCTGGCCTGCCGCCGCACTGGTCGGGAGGCGGAAGCCATCCAGCGCTTCAACGAGGCCATAGATGCCCTGCCCGGTTCCGTCTACGCCTATGGCGCCCGACAAGCATTGAGGAAAGCGCACAAGCAGGAAGGGAGTTCTTCCCAATCGGATTAGGGTCAACGCGGATGCACGATGAGAGCAAAGGGCCGGGGGGGGGGGGGGGGGGCCCCCCCCCCCCAGAGTAGGTTTGGTGTGGAACCACCCCCCCCGCCCACAGTGTAGCGGGCCGGGGGGCG
>JANXCY010000044.1 GCA_025060135.1 Anaerolineae bacterium
CGGTGGTGTGTTCCTCTCTCGCGGTGGGGGCGCCGCCGGGGGGGGGGGGGCCGCGCGGGGGGCCGCCGCCTGTTTTTTTTATTCTTGGGGGGCGGCCCCCCCCCCCCCCCCCCCCCCCCAAAACCCGCTGCTGGAGGTTGCGCATGAACAAGAAGACCGTCCGGGATGTAGATGTCTCTGGAAAGCGGGTGCTGATGCGGGTGGACTTCAACGTCCCGGTCAAAGAGGGCCGGGTAACCGACGACACCCGTATCCGCGCTGCGCTGCCCACGATTCAGTACCTACTGGGACAGGGCGCCGCCCTCATCCTGATGTCCCATCTGGGCCGGCCCAAAGGGAAGCCCACTCCCGAATACTCGCTGGCTCCGGTAGCGGCGCGCCTTTCTGAGCTCCTGGGCCGCCCGGTCCGCCAACTGAGCGACTGTGTTGGCCCCGAGGTGGAAGCGGCTTGCGCGGCTCTTCAGCCCGGAGAGGTCGTCCTGCTGGAGAATCTCCGTTTCCATCCCGAGGAGGAGGCCAACGACCCGGTCTTCGCCGGGAAACTCGCGGCCCTGGGCGATCTCTACGTCAACGATGCCTTCGGGACAGCCCACCGGGCCCATGCTTCCACCGAGGGAGTGGCGCGGGTCGTCCGGGAGCGGGGCGGCGAGGCGGTGGCCGGATTCCTGATGGAGAAGGAATTGGCATTTCTGGGGCGCGCGGTGGAGGAGCCGGAGCGACCTTTCGTCGCCATTCTGGGCGGGGCCAAGATCTCCGACAAAATCGGGGTGATAGAGCGGCTGCTGGAGAAGTGCGACCGCCTGCTCATCGGCGGCGGGATGGCCAACACCTTCTTCAAGGCTATGGGCTTTGAGATGGGGGACTCGCTGGTAGAGGCGGAGGCGGTGGAAACGGCCCGCTCACTGCTGGAGCGAGGCGGGAGCCGCCTGGTTCTGCCGGTGGACGTGGTCATTGCCGATGCCTTTGACAACGAAGCGCAGACCCGCGTCGTCGCCCCCAATGAGGTGCCGCCAGGTTGGCGGGTGCTGGACGTGGGGCCCAAGACGCTCTCCACCTTTGAATCTGCGCTGAGCGGTGCGCGCACCGTCCTCTGGAACGGCCCGCTGGGCGTCTTTGAGATGCCCCGCTTTGCTCAGGGCACATTTGCGCTGGCCAGGGCCCTGGCCGGTCTGGGAGCCGTTACCATCGTGGGCGGCGGCGATTCGGTCGCGGCGGTGCAGCAGAGCGGCCTGGCCGACCGCTTCACCCACATCTCCACCGGTGGTGGGGCCAGCCTGGAGTTTCTGGAAGGGCGAACGCTCCCGGGTGTGGCCGTGCTGAGCGATAAATAACCTGGGATATCGGTGAGACGCAGCACAGGCGGTTAGCCGGTGTCCAAGAGCCTGTCTGAAAAATCCCAGGGTTGCGTAGGCAGGCGGTTCGCCTGTAACGGGCGGCCCGAAGCGGCCTTCCGACACGCAGCGCAGGCTGTGGGTTTGGATGCAGCAGGCCCGTCAGCCTGCGCTGCAGCGCCGCCAGTTCTTTAATGAGGATCTGAATTTTCAGATAGGCTCTCCCAGGCCCGGCGGCCTGGGCACTCTTTCCATCAGTCCTCTCTGAGAGTCGGGCGGCGGAAAGCCGTCGCCCGACTCTCCGCGTGTTCTCCCATCCATCCTGCCTGCATGTAGAGCGCGGCAAAGTGATGGGTCGGGCCGTGACCGTGTCCCAGGTCCAGGGAGTATCGCAGGGCCAGGGTGATGTACTCCTTGGCCTGCCAGACTGCCTCCATTACGTCCAGTCCCTTTGCCAGACCGGCCGCGATGGCCGAGGCGAAGGTGCAGCCGGTGCCGTGGGTGTTCTTTGTCTCCACGCGAGGGGATGGGAAGTAAGCGAATCCTTCCCCGTCGTACAGGACGTCTACACTCTCGCCCGTTTCCAGGTGTCCTCCCTTGACCACCACGTAGCAGGGCCCCATCCGATGGATGGCAACCGCCGCGCGCTTCATCTCTTCCACCGTCCCAATCTCCATCCCGGTCAGGACGCGCGCCTCATGGAGGTTGGGCGTTACGACGACGGCCAGGGGCAGAAGCAGGGAAATCAGCGCGTCCCGCGCGTCGGGCCGCAGGAGCGGGTCGCCGCTCTTGGCGACCATCACGGGGTCCACGACCAGGTTGGGCAGCGCGTGCTCCCGGACCTTGTCGGCGACGACGGCGATGATGTCGGCATTTGCCAGCATCCCCGTCTTGACCGCGTCCACCCCGATGTCGGTTACCACCGAGTCTATCTGGAGCCCCACGAAGTCGGGGGGGAGTTCGTAGACGCCCTGGACGCCGAGGGTGTTCTGGGCCGTGATGGCCGTCAGCGCGCTCATCCCGTAGACGCCCAGGGCGGCGAAGGTCTTCAGGTCGGCCTGAATCCCGGCCCCGCCCCCCGAGTCCGAACCGGCGATCGTCAGGCAGCGCGGCAGTTTCATCGAGACAACACCTCCTGAATCTGCTGGGCGACTTTCTTCCCGGAGAGGAGCATCCCCCCGAAGATAGGGCCCATCCGGGGTGCTCCGAAGACGGCCGCGGCGGCCATCCCCGCCACGAACAGTCCCGGATAGACCTCCCCGGTCAGTTCCACGACCTTCTTTTCCCCTTCTTCAGCCCACATCGGTCCCTCTACCTGCGGCTCGCCTCCGGGCGTGGGCAGGGGAATCCGCCGTTTCGCCAGCAGCCGGATCAGTTCCGCACCGTGGCCGGTGGCGTCCACCACTGCCCGCGCCTGGAAGGTAACCGGGTCCACGTGCAGGCCAGCCCGCAGGACAGGATTCCACTGGACGACCACACCCTCCACCCGGTCGTGTCGGACCAGCAGGTCCTCCACCGCGATGCAGTTGAAGATGCTGGCGCCCGCGTGGGCCGCTGCGAGGGTCAGGGCGGCCACGCTTTCCACCGCGTCGGCCACGTAGTACCCGTCTCCCCGCGGGACCACCCGTACCCCGACCTCGGCGAGGATCGCTCGCGCGGCCTCCCCATGGACGACGATGCGGCTGAACATCGTCCCGCCGCCCCACATTCCCCCGCCAACGGCCAGGCTCCGCTCCAGAACCACGACCCGGTAGCCCTCCCGGGCCAGATACCGGGCCGCAGTCAGACCGGCGGGGCCGGCCCCGACGATCAGAGCGTCGCTCCGGATCGCCGCCACCAGGTCGTCAAAGTAGGACCGGAAAATATGTTCGGTAATCAGGATGTCGTCTATGGGCATGATTTTCCTCCTTAACAAAATAATCTTTTTTGCCTGTAGCGCGGGCTATTAGCCTGTACGAATGCAGGCCTACGGCTTGCGCTACGTCGGCAGGCCTGGCAGCCTCCGTTACGGATGACCGCGTGGTTTCTGTTACCTTCACCCGAGATTACTTCCGGAAGTGGTCCCACCCGCCCTTCTGAAGCGGAAGGGCGGACCCATCCGCTCGGATCAGGGTCATCCCCTGGTCCGCCGGGACGACCTCACCAATGATGGAGACGGGAGTCCCGGTTTCCTCCTGAACCCAGTGGGCCAGGTCCTCGGCCCGATCGGCGGGGGCGGTGAAGAGGAGTTCGTAGTCCTCTCCGCCGAAGAGGGCCCATTCCAGCGGGTCGGCGCCGACGGCCGCTGCAATGGCCCGCGCGGCGTCTGAAACGGGGATCGCGTCGGCCCAGAGGTGGACGCCGACGCCGCTGGTCTCGCAGATGTGGCCGATGTCGCTGGCCAGCCCGTCGCTCACGTCTATCGCCGCCGTCCCCAGGCCGGAGCGGGAAATCGCCCGCCCCTCCCAGAGGCGCGGGGTGGGCGTGAGGTGGCGGCGTAGAACGAACGCCCGATGGACGTCTGAACCGGTCGCCTCCGAACGGAGCAACAGGGTCAGACCGGCGGCGGAATCCCCCAGGGTGCCGGTAACCAACACCCGGTCGCCCACGCGCGCGCCGGAGCGCCGCAGCAATCGGTCCGGCTCCACTTCTCCCAGCAAGAAGAGGTCCACGATGACCCCGCCGGGCGAGTGGGCCATATTCCCGCCGACGATTTCAGCACCCCAGCGGCTGCACTCCTCCCGCATCCCCTCGTAGAGGCCGTCCACGAATTCCACCTCCGTTTCTTTGGGGAGCACCAGGGAGACCAGCAGGTAGCGGGGGACGCCACCCATCGCAGCGATGTCGCTGACGTTGATCGCGACGGCCTTCCGGCCCAACTGGTAGGGGGTGATTTTCTCCCGCAGGAAGTGGACTCCCTCTACCTGGATGTCGCAGGTTGCCAGGACGTGGCGGTCGCTACCCCGGAGGACGGCCACGTCGTCCCCAATGCCGACAATGACCCCTTCCCCCGGCGGTGGAAGCGACCGGGCAATGCGGTCAATGAGCCTGAATTCTCCCAGATCACGCACTTTCATCGCTCACCACTGGATATGCCAGGCACTTTTAAGGGCCCATCTGAAGATTCAGGTTCTCCAGAGACCTGCGATGATGTAGCACAGGCCGCCAGGCCTGCAGGATACAGGCTAACAGCCTGTGCTACATGACCTTCGCATTTTGCGGACAAGTTCTAAAATGACTGGCACGTTGCTTCCAAATCAGCGGCTCTCCGCGTTCATCCGCGTCCTTTCTACAATCTCCCTTAATCGGCGGGCGGCGGCCTCCACATCGGGCGCGGCGACGACGGCGGAGACGACCGCGATGCCTGCGGCTCCCGCCGCTATCACCCTCGCGGCATTCTCTTCATTGATCCCGCCGATGGCAATGACGGGGATGGAGACCCGGCGGCAGATTTCGGCCAGGCCCTCCAGACCGATGGGTGGCGCGGCGTCCGGTTTGGTGGGGGTGGCGAAAATGGGCCCCGCGCCGACGTAATCGGCGCCGTCCCGCTCCGCCTGGAGCGCCTGCTCCAGGTTGTCCACCGAAACGCCGACGATTTTCTCCGGCCCCATCAGTTTTCGGGCCAGCGGGGCGGGCATGTCGTCCTGGCCTACGTGGATCCCGTCGGCATCCACGGCCAGGGCGATGTCCACCCGGTCGTTGACGATGAAGAGGACCCCGGTCTGGCAGGCCAGTTCCCGCAGCGCGCGGGCCTCCTCAATCATCCGGCGGGTCATTCCCTCCTTTTCCCGGTACTGGACGACGGTGGCGCCGCCCGCGATGGCGGCGCGGATAACCTCCAGGTGGGAACGCCCGCGCGAGAGGCCCGCGTCGGTGATGACGTACAGGCTCCAGTTGACCATCGGCGACCTCCTATAACTCCACTGCCTTCGCCCCGGCCCGAATCTGGTCGGCGGAGAGATTGTAGATAGCATCGTAGAGGGCCACCTTGAAATTGCCCGGGCCGTGGGCGACGGCCGCCGCCCGTTCCGCCGCCAACCCGAAACAGGCCAGCGCTGCCACGGTGGCCAGCAGATAATCCCGCTCCACCGCGACGAAGGCGGCAATCATCGTCGTCGCCGAACAGCCGGTGCCAGTGATGGTCTTCAGCATCGGGTGGCCGTTGTCCACTCCGAAGACGCGCGTCCCGTCGGTAACGATGTCGCGCGGGCCGGTAATGGCGACGGTCGTCCCGTAGCGGCGGGCCAGCGTCTTCGCCACTTCCACCGGATTGTCCACTTCCACCACCGTCTCCACGCCCTTGACGACGCCGCCCATACCGGTCAGCGCGCCGATTTCCCCGGAGTTGCCCCGGACCACGGCGATCTTCAGTTCCTCCAGCAGGCGGCGGTTGCTCTCCGTCCGCAGCGTCGTCGCGCCTGCCCCGACGGGGTCCAGGACGACCGGGATGCCCAGTGCGTTGGCCCGTCTTCCGGCGACGAGCATGGATTCTACCCACTCGGGGGTCAGCGTGCCGGGGTTGAGCACCAGCGCACCGGCGGCAGCGACCATCTCCGCCACCTCCTCCCGCGCGTGGGCCATCACCGGCAGCCCACCGATGTGGAGAGTAATGTTGGCCGTGTCGTTCATCACGACGAAGTTGGTGATGTGGTGGAGCAGGGGGCGCGCCTGGCGCACCCGCTCCCGCAGTTCGGCGATTCGTTCGTTAAGCATAGCAGACCTCTAATTTTCTATGCAGTTTGCAGGACGAGTGCTAGCAGTTGTTCCTAACTTCCTCAGCAGGGAGCCGAGCATCCAGTAGACGACCAGGGCAAGGAGGAAGGACGGAACCGAAGCACCCAGGCCGGGAAGGCGGCTGGCAATGAGGTGGTAGGCCGCAACGCCCACCGCCCAGGCCAGGACGGCCCAGAGGTTCACCCCGCCCTGGTACCAATACCGGCCTTTCGGACGATAAAGTTCGGCTGTATCGTACCGCCGTCGGCGGAGCAGAAAGTAGTCGGCGGCCAGGACACCGAAGAGGGGGACGAAGACGGAGCCGATGAGGAGCAGGAAGTGCTCGTACTGCGCGATATCCACCGTCGCGGCCAGGAGGAAGCAGATGGCGCCGACGGCCACCGTCAGCCACCACTGGCGGGCGCGGGGGACCAGGTTCTGCCCGGAGACGGCGGCGGAGTAGATGTCTGCAAAGCCGTTATCCGTCTCGTCCACCAGGATGAGCAGAAGAGCCAGCCAGCCACCGGCGATGCTGAGGATGGCCGGGATCAGGTCGGCGGTTCGCAGGGCCAGGACGAAGAGCGCGCCCAGCGCGTAGAACCAGGTATTGGCAACGGTGTAGCCCAGGAACGTGCCCCAGAAGGCGGGGGCACTCCGGCGGGCGAAGCGGTTGTAGTCCGCCACCAGCGGCATCCAGGAGACCGGCATCGCCACCACCAGGTCTACTGCCCGCCAAAAGGGCATCTCCCCGGTGCCCGGGGCCCGCAGGAGCGCGCCGACGTCGTAGTGGGTGAACAGGTAAATGGTGAGGTAGATGGTGATGCCGTAGACCAGCCAGATAGCGAATTTCTCTATCCACTGGCGGACGACGGCCAGCGGCCCGCCCAGGGCCAGGAGGGTGCACCAGAGGGCAAAAAAGAAGGCCCATGGGAGATACGCGGAGATGCCGAAGAGGGTTCGGGTGATTCCGCTGGCGGCCTGGGCCATAATGATGACCTCAAAGGCTCCCCAGCCGATCAGTTGGATGATGTTGAAGACGGTGGGAATGTAGGAGCCGCGGATGCCGAGTACAGGGCGGAGCATTACCATCGTGGGGATGGCCTGATCGCTGCCGACCACCCCGGCGACCGCCAGCAGGAGGCTACCAATGATACTCCCGAGGAGGATGGCCAGCAGCGCCTGTCCCAGCCCCAGGCCCGGCACCAGCAGGGTGCCGGCCAGGAGGACCAACAGCCCTACGCCCAGGCTGGACCAAAGAGCGAGATAGTCGGGGAATCGGAGAATACGGTGACTTTCCGAGACCGGCTCTATGCCCCATTCGGGGGGTGCCTGGATTTTCATCACACACCTCCTTTGAGATAGGTTGAGCGATGGGGAAGCCTTGGAAGCACGAGCCGACCTGCTGGGGACAGCCTGAGGAGAAAAAAGCCGTCCCGCCAGCGCGGGACGGCCTCTTTTCAGAACCGACACAGGCCCGAAGGGCCCTCTACTCCCCTCCCTCCGCTGGCATGACCCAGATCAGGTTCAAAGGGTCGGCGTCGGCGGTCTCAGCCGATGGACGCCCTCTCAGCCCGGCTCACCCGGACTCCCCTGGGAAGCATATTGTGGCTTTAACTATACCACAAACCAGCAAATCCGCAAGCGCTCGCATTCCGTATAGCCAGCCGGGTGGTCCGCGCTACGTTCTCCGAACTCCTCCGTAGCGCAGGTGGTTAGCCAATATCTAACAACTCGGGCGTTACGACGGTTGCGGCGGCCCGGAAGGGCCCCCGCAACCCCATGCCGGCGGAGCGGCCGCAGCGCACCCTCAGGTTAATCATTCGCGACAACGCAAAACAGGCAGGC
>JANXCY010000045.1 GCA_025060135.1 Anaerolineae bacterium
GGTGAAACATTCGAGATCACTTTATCGCTTTCTTCTGCTATTTGTCAACAGGGAAATCCCTACTTTTTTATCGTCAAAACCCATTTCACTTTCCCAGTCCCACACCCCATTCCTCAGCACCCACAAAACCGCCTCCACCCGGGACTGCACCCCCAGTTTGCCCAGAATCTCCGTGACGTGTTTCTCCACCGTCTTCTCCGCCACTCCCAGCGCTGCCGCGATCTCCCGGTTGGCCCTTCCCCGCACCATCTCCTCCAGCACCTCTCGCTCCCGCTCCGTCAGGCACTCCCACTTCTCCCCCACCTCCCTCCACCATCGCTTCGCCTGCTCTATCTGCTCTTCCGTGTAGGTGCTCTCCTCTTTCGCCGCCCGGCAAACCGTTTCCGCCAGCAACTCCGGCATTTCCTCCGCGGTGAGAATCCCCGTCGCCCCCGCCCGCACCGCCCAGGCCAGATAGCAGGCCCGATTCCGGGGTATCACCACCAGAACCCCGACTCCTGGATGCTCTTCCCGAATCCAGCGCGCCAGGGCAACCCACCGGCCCGGGGATATCTCCCCGACCAGCACCACCACGTCGGGCCGGGCCTCGGCGATCTGCCGTCGGGCTTCGTCTTCGGTTCCGACGGCTACGTCTATCCCAGTGATGCCTGACAGCGTGGAAAGGAGCCCCCGCCGGATCAGCGTATCCCGGCCCAGGAGCAGAACCCGAACCATTGGCTCATCACGACTGCGGAGAAGGAGGACTTCAGAGACCTATCTCAATGGACGGCTCGCGTCTGGAAACAGTTCCGACCATCTTTGTTTCGGACATCTGTCATCAGTATAACCGAACACCCTCCCTCTTGTCTACTGTCAATGTTTACAGGTCGGGGTCGCCCTGGAGAAACCAGGCGCGAAAAAGCCCGGCCGTTCAGGCCGGGCGTTCACATCTCGCTGGGGGAGTGCTTGCAGAGCCAGTCAGCCTGGGTCGTCAGGTCTACAGATGGCGTACTGCTACAGCATACTAGGTATTCCGTTGTGCGTGTTCCGTTACTCTGCCGCGATCAGCGGGGTGGAGATGGTCTCCTCCCCCTCTACCAGCCCGTCCCGCAGGTAGATAATCCGCCCTGTGTGCCGGGCAATCGTCGGGTCATGGGTCACGATAATCACAGTGATGTTCCGGTCCCGGTTCAGCCGCTGGAGAATCGCCATCACCTCTCGCCCCGCCTTGCTATCCAGGTTCCCTGTCGGCTCATCGGCCAGAATGAGGGACGGGCCCGTTATCAGCGCCCGGGCAATCGCCACCCGCTGCTGCTCCCCGCCAGAGAGTTCCGTCGGCGTGTGGTTCAGCCGATCGCCCAGGCCGACGGCCTCCAGCGCCTCCCGTGCCCGCTGCAGCCGCTCCGCCCGCCCCACGCCTGCGTAGATCAGCGGCAGTGCCGCGTTCTCCAGGGCGGTGGTCCGGGGCAGGAGGTTGAAGGTCTGGAAGACGAAGCCGATCCGCCGGTTGCGGATGACTGCTAACTGGTCGTCGTCCAGTTTCCCCACTTCCTGGCCGTCCAGCCAGTAAGTACCGGAAGTAGGCTGGTCCAGGCAGCCAATAATGTTCATCAGGGTGGATTTGCCGGAGCCGGAAGGGCCCATAATGGCAACCATCTCACCGGGGCGGACAGTGAGGGAGACGCCGCGCAGCGCGGGCACCTCCACTGCTCCCATCCGGTAGATTTTGACGATGTTTTCCAGCCTCACCAAACTTTTCTCATCCATGGTTCGCCGTTTGCCACCATGCTGAAGGTTCATGCCGACAGGAAGAGATTCGGCTACCGTCCGAACGGGAAACCGAACTGGCCCGAGGGGTTCTCCCGCACCAGCACCAGGATGTCTCCTTCGTTCAGGCCGCTCAGCACCTGACTGTAGCCCTCATAGCGGACGCCCAGGCGGACGTCCACCCGCTCCAGGTTGCCGCTGGCCGTCTTCCGGTACACGTAGGGCTGACCGGTGGTCGGGTCAATCCGAACGATCCAGTTGGGAATCAGCAACTGGTCGGTCAATTCTTCCACTCGAATGAGCACGTTGGCAGACATTCCAGCCCGCACCGGCGCGTCGGTAGGGTCCAGCCCAATGACCACAGGGTAGGTCATCGCGCCCTCCATCAGTGTGGCGGAGGGGCCGATGCGTTCCACCCGACCGGTGAGGGTTACTTCAGGCAGGGCATCCAGCGTTACCTCAGCGGGAAGTCCCACCTGCAGGCGAGCCACGTCCATCTCGTCCACATTCACAGTGATGCGGAAGCCGGAGGTATCCACGACCGAGACCGCCGGGAGGCCGGTGGGAGCCATCTCGCCGGGGGCCACGTTCACTGCAGCAATCAGGCCGTCAAAGGGGGCGGTAAGGGTAGCCTTTTCCAGATTCCGGCGGGCGGCCTCGCAGGCGGCCCGGGCCTGTTCTACAGCGGCCTCAGCCACGGCCAGTTCTTCCTGCGTTGGGCCGTTCACTGCTCGCTCCAGTTGGGCTCGGGCGCTCTCTACGTTGCTCCACGCGGCTGCCAGGTCTTCCGCCGATGCGCCCTTGGTGGTCAACTGATAGTTCGCCAGCGCGATCTGGTAGTCCAGCGTGGCCGTTTCCAGGTTTAGGGACTGGGGGAGCATCCCGATGTCGGGCCGCCAGGAGACCGGTTCGTAGGCCGCACGGGCCCGATGCAGCATGACCTCTGCCCGCTTTAGGTTCGCTTCTGCGACGGCCTTCTCTTCCGGAGAGGGGCTATTCTTGAGCCGCTGGTACTGAGCGAGCGCGCTGCGGTAGGCCGCCTCGGCTGCTTTGAGGGTTTCCGGGCGAGGCTGGGCGCGCAGTTGGGCCAGTTGGGCCTGCGCGGATTTCAGCGTGGCCTCCGCCTGCCGCAGGTTCAGTTCCAGGTCCCCAGTGTCCAGCCGGGCCAGCACCTGCCCGGCGCGCACTTCGTCCCCGATGTCCACTGCCACCTCAGCCACCCGGCCGGGCGTGCTGAAGGAGAGGTCCACCTGCCGGATCGGCTCGATGCGCCCGCTGGCGTTGACAACCACTTCCAGGGTACCCCGCTCCACCACCGCTGTTCGCTCTTCGGTCCAAGGGTTACGCGCCGCGACGCCACGCCACACAAAAAAGCCGCCAGCGGCCAGTAGCCCGATGGCGGCCAGGATAAGCCACCACCTACGCGCCCGTTTCATCGTCATCCTCCCCGGTGTGGATTTGCAGTTGTCGGACCAGTTCCAGCCACTGGCCCATCAGTTCGTGGATGAGGTCAGCGCGAAGAAGCCAGAGGCCGCCCCCAGGCCCCCCGATGACCAGGAGTTTTTCACCAATCTGAATCCCCAAGTCCCTCCGGGCCTGGATAGGGATGACCACCTGCCCGCGCTCGCTGACCGTTACCGCACCGTAGAATTGGGGGCACAGTTTTCGCTCCATACCCGTTTTCGGAAAAATCTTGTTTTTCTTATCTGTAAGATCCAATGATACCACGAGGGATGAAAATGTCAAGGATCGGCAGCCCCTGTTGACAACTTTGGCTTCTGGCGCGAAACTGAAGCGAGAATGAGGGGCGAGATATTGCTAGTGGCAGCGGACGGGCATGTGCGTGCTCTGCTGCTGGCGGAATTGCAGGAGGCAGGATACCCTGTGGTCGCGCTGCCGTCGCTGGAGGTGGCGCTGGCGGCTCTGGCGACCGGTCGGGTGGACCCTGCGCTGGTTGTGCTGGATACTCACGGCGACCCGCACGCGGATGTCCATGGCATCGGGCAGTTGCTGAATTTCCTGGAAGAGGGCATCCCGCTGGTGCTGGTGGTGGGAGCCTACAACGCTCAGGCGCTTTCCCCCTTGCAGGCGCGCGCCGATGCCTGGCTCTCCCGCCCCCTACGGGTGGGAGACGTCGTCTCCGCTATTCAGCAATTAAGGGAAAAACCACAAAGACACCAAGACACGAAGAGTTAAATTAATAATGAAAACTTCGTGTCTTTGTGTCTTGGTGGTGAAAACCTGCTATGGAGGTCAGGTATGGCGAATCCGCTGATTTTATTGGGGCGCGGCATCCGGACCATCGGATTGGGGCCGACATGGGCAGGTATTGCCCATGCCGTGCGTACTCGCTGGGTGGAGGCAAAGTTCGCTGACCCCCAGCGTCCCCTCCGGGGACTCTCTCTGCTGGCCGCCTTTCTGCGCCGCATTCCGGTTCCCCCGGGCTCGTTCCCGCCCCCGGGCCCGGTGGTCATCGCTCCCGGGCCGCTCATCGCTGTCTGCAAGGAAGAGAACACCATCCACTGCCACTTCGCCCATGCGTCGCTGACCCTCGCGGCTCCAGCACCGGACCTTCTCCGATTCCACTGGCGGCCGGAGAGCCGCGCATCGGTTTCCACTTCCGGGCCAGGTCCAGGAGAGGCTGAACTCCACACCGGCCACCTCCTCTGCCGGGTCGCTGCCGATGGATGCATCACCGTCCGGGACGCGGAGGGCGCGGTAGTGGTTGAAGAGTCCGCGCCGGTCGGCTGGACCGCCGATGGCCGGGCTCTCCTGCGCTGGCGTATCCCTCCGGACGCTCACTTCTACGGTCTGGGGGAACGGGCGGCACCGCTGGACCTGCGCGGCGGCGTCTACGTCAACTGGAACACCGACCCCCGCACCTACGGCCCCGGCGACGATCCCCTCTATCTTTGTGTTCCCTTCCTGCTGACGCTCCATTCGGAAGGACGGCACGCCTTCGGCCTGCTGCTGGGGAATTCCACCCGCAGCCGGTTTAACCTGACCGATCCGGAGACCATCGCCATAGAGGTGGAGGACGCGGCGGTGGAGTATTCCATCCTTGTCGCGCCCACGATTGCTGGGCTCTTGGAGCGTTTCACCCAGGAGACAGGCCGCCATCCTCTCTTCCCCTCCTGGGCCCTGGGCTACCATCAGTGCCGCTGGTCCTACTACCCCGAAGCGCGGGTCCGCCGCCTGGCCCAGGACTTCCGGGAGACCTACGGCGTCCCCTGCGACGGCATTCACCTGGACATCCACTATATGGACGGCTACCGGGTCTTCACCTGGGACCCTCGTCGCTTCCCCGACCCGAAGGGGCTCATCGCCGACCTCCACGCGCAGGGCTTTAAGGTTATCACTATCATAGACCCCGGCGTCAAGGCGGACCGGAACTATTGGGTTTTCCAGGATGGTCTGCGGCGGGGGATGTTCTGTCGGTATCCGGATGGTCGCGTCTTCATTGGGCCAGTGTGGCCGGGCAACTGCGCTTTTCCCGACTTCACCGACCCGCGCGTCCGAGAATGGTGGGGCGACCTGCACCGGGAACTCCTGGAGGTCGGGGTGGATGGCATCTGGGACGATATGAACGAGCCCGCGCTCTTCGGAGAGGACAACGCGACCATTCCGAACCCCGTCTGCCACTATCTGGACGGCGCGGGGGGCGACCACCGGGTGGCCCACAACCTCTACGGGCTGAATATGGCCCGCGCCACCGCAGAGGGGCTGGCCCGCCTGCGTCCCGACCGTCGTCCTTTCGTGATCACCCGCTCCGGATGGACGGGGGTTCAGCGCTACAGCGCGCACTGGACCGCCGACAACCGCTCCGACTGGGCGTCGCTCCGGCAGGCGTTGCCGATGGTGCTCAACCTGGGGCTTTCGGGCATCGCCTTCACCGGTTCCGACATCGGCGGTTTTGAGGGGTTCGCCACAGGGGAACTCTTCACCCGCTGGCTCCAGATGAGCGTCTTCTTCCCCTTCTGTCGGGCCCACACCTGGTTTGCCAGCCCCGACCAGGAGCCCTGGTCGTGGGGGGAGCCGTACCTGGGCATCAACCGGGAGTTCATCCGGCTGCGCTACCGGCTGCTTCCCTACCTCTACACGGCCCTCTGGCAGTGCACGCAGAGGGGCACGCCCATCGTCCGCCCGCTCCTCTGGGCCTTCCAGGACGACCCGACGACCCACGCGCTGGACGACGAGTTCCTCTGCGGGGACGCGCTGCTGGTGGCGCCGGTGCTGGAGGAGGGAGCGACCCGGCGGCGGGTCTACCTCCCCGCCGGGCGCTGGTACGACTTCTGGACGGACGCCGTCTACGAGGGGCCGACGTGGGTGGAGGCGGAAGCGCCGCTGGAACGGATTCCTGTCTTCGTGCGGGCTGGGGCGGTGGTACCGATGGGGCCGACGATGGACTACGTGGGCCAGCGCCCGACCGACCCGCTGACCCGATTATTCAATAATGACCGAATGACCGA
>JANXCY010000046.1 GCA_025060135.1 Anaerolineae bacterium
CCGATCGGCCCATCCCCCGATGTATCCGGCGACTCCGCCGATAAAGGTGCCCAGCAGGACGGTCCCGGCTCCGGCGGCCAGCGCAACGATCAGGGAAACCCGCGCCCCGTAGAGCAGTTCGCTGAGGATGTCGTGGCCGACGTCGTTGGTGCCCAGAGGGTGGGCCCGGCTGGGCCGTTCCAGCGGCTGGCCGCTGAAGGCGTAGGGGTCGTAGGGGGCCAGAACCGGCGCCAGCAGGGCCACTGCGCCGAAGAGGGCCAGGATCCCCAGACCGAAGGCCACGTCAAATGAAGGGCGTCTCACCATTTGTGCGCTTCAGTAGGACAGTTCCAGTCGATCGTCAAGCCTTAGCTCTTTTCCAGCCAGCGTTCCATTTCCAGATAAGCCTCCCGGAGGTGCTGAAGTTCCTGGTCGCTGGCCTCCCAGTAGCCCCGGTGAACGGCCTCGGAGAGCCGCCGGGCGATTTCGGCTGCGGCGTAGGGATTGTTCTGAAGCAACCTTCGGCGCATTTCGGGATCAAAGACGAGGCATTCGGCCACCCGACTCCAGAGGGACGAGTCCACCGACCGGGTCAGCGCTGAAAGGCCGATCAGATACTCCACTCGGTCGGCGATTTTCTGCGCTCCGTGGAAGGGGTGCTGGAGCATGCCGTCTATCCACTTGGGGTTAAGCAATCGGGTGGCGATGCTGCGCCGGACGGCGTCAGGCAGGTCGCGCACCTCAATCCGTTCGCCAGTGGTGTCGGCGATGAGCACTCGCAGGGGACGTCCTCCTCGCAATTCCTGCGCGGAGCGGGCCAGCCCGCCGAAGAACTCGTAGTAGTGGTCCAGGTCGGTCACGTCGAACTCGTGGCTGTCTCGCACCTGGGTCACCAGTTCCACCTGATTTAGCATTTGTCGGAAGTGGCTCTGCGCTGGCGCGCCGTGCAGGTTGTCTCCGTAGGCGTATTGCATATTCTGCAAGTATATTTGGACCAGTTCCCGTTCGTCCTTCCATTGGCCGTGCTCTATCATCGTCGTCAGATGGGTGCCGTACTCGCCGGGCAGCGGTCCGAAAATCCGCCGGGCTGCCAGGCGCGCGTCTCCTCCTGCGGCAAGGATGGCCCGGGTGTGGCGCCGCACAGCGTTCTGGGACTCGTCTTCCTCCATTTCGACGACGGAGCGAAAGGCCAGGTCCAGCATCCGCACCTGATTGGGAAAGAGGTCCCGGAAAAATCCGCAGATGGTCACCACAACGTCCACGCGCGGTCGGCCCAGTTCGGTCAGCGGAATTGGTCTGGGTTGGATGTAGTATCCGGCGCCACGGTCCACGGTCACACCCAGGTAGCCAAGAATCTGGCCGATGGTCTCTCCATACGTCTTGCAGGTCTCAAAGCCCCAGAGGACGACCCCTACCGTTTCGGGATAACTGCCGGTCTGGGCGTAGTATTGCCGCAGGCTCTCCTCAGCGATCTGCCAGCCTCGCCGGAGCGCAGAATCGGTAGGGACTTTCGTCGGGTCAAACTGATAGGCGTTCCGTCCGGTGGGGAAGGTCTCCGGAGAACGAATCGGGTCTCCGGCCAGGTTGGGGAGCAGATAGCGGCCATTCAGAGCGTGGAGAAGGCCGCCCAGTTCGTCGCTCTCCCGGATTCGGTCTCGCACCCAAGACAGGTACTGGACGACGGGTCGGCCTTCGTTCTCAAAAAAGGGCGGGGTATCGCCCTTTAGCCACTGGCCGATGAGGGCCCTTGCTTCGGCATCCAGGTCGCGCAAGGACGGCGCGCCTTGCTCCAGAAGGGTATCGTAGTCCCAGCCTCGGGCCTGAGCCAACAGGCGGTTCAGCGAAGGTGCCTCAGCCCGGTCGTAGCGGGCAACAAGGGCCAGGTAGTCGGCCAGGGCGTCGCCCTCCAGCCGGTCGCCGAAGCAGTGCAGGCCCACAGGGATAGCGGCCCGCCGGTAGGACTGCAGAGCACTGTGCAGGGCGTCCAGGTCAGTAGGGAGGTGGAGCGCGCTGGCTCGGGTTCGGATGTCCTCCAGAATCATCGCCGCGCGGCCAGGATTATCCCGGCGCTGGGACTCATATTCGGCCAGCAAGTCCTCCAGTTCCAGGTACTCGCCATAGAGTTCGGCCGGCGCGAAACTGGGACTGGCATAAGTGACCAGTTGACCGTAGGCGCGCCGCTTAGCAATCATAGCCTCGCTGGCGTTGACGACGTGGTAGATGTAGACGTGGGGGACGTCGCCCAGCAGAGTGTGGGGGGCGTCGTCATCGGCGAGAGCGACTTCTTTGCCGGGGGTAAATTCCAGCGTGCCGTGGGTGCCCACGTGAATTACGGCGTCGGCACCGAAGATTTCGTCTATATAACGGTAAAAGGCGATGTACTGGTGGTGAGGCGGGAGCGTCCTGTCGTGAGTCAGGCGTTCGGGATTTTCGTGGACCCCTCGCGAGGGCTGCAGGCCAACCAGAACGTTTCCCAGGCGAACAGCGGCCAGGAGCAGGTCGCCACCGTCGGTCATTATGTCGCCGGGCGGCGGGCCAAAGACCTCCTCCACGCGCTGGCGCAATGAATGGGGCAACCGTTCGTAAAGGCGCAGGTAATCGTCCCCCTTTAGACGGATGGCGTGCTGGGCGGTGAGGGCGGGATTTATCCACTGTCCGTGGTGGACAAGGCCGCGCTGGAGAAAGAGTTCGTGCAGGGGGCGATCGGGGAGTTCAACGACGTATCCCTCTTCCTTCAGACGCCGCAGGATGACCTCCGTACTGGCAAAGACGTCCAGGAAGGACGCGCTACCCAGGTTGCTTTCGCCCGGGGGGTAGTCGTAGAGGACAAAGGCGAGTTTTTTGGCGGCGTTGGGCTTGCGCCGCAGGGCCACGCGGCGCAGGACGCGCCCGGCCAGCCGTTTCCCGAGCCCGGGCGCCGGCCAGGTGGAGGTGGTGACGCCGAGGTGGCCGATGTGATCGTCCAGTCCGAAGACAAAGATGGGGTCTATGGCCCCATCCAGTTCCGGAAGGGTGACGGAAGCCAGGACTTCCACGGGGGTGACGCCGTCGGGGTTGGCGGCCCAGGCGGAAACAGTGCGGTTGTACGACGTCACCGCGCCATAGAAGGGAGCGTCCACCCGGCGCAGGAAGTCCAGGGTGATTTCCGGGTCGCCGCCCAGGGGGCCGCCCTCCAGGCGAAACCACTGAAGGGAGATGATGGCGTCTATGGGAAGAACGGGCTTGCCGTCGGAGAGCAGATGCCTGTGGAGCGCGCGGGCGGTCCAGATGCCGTCGGCGAAGAAAAGGAGCAGGTTAACATGAGGGGAAAGGTGCTCCAGGAGTTCGCGCGCGCCGGTCAGGCAGGCATCGTGAGTGGTGCCGCCGAACAGGATGACCAACACGGTGGGACGCTGAGGGTTGATTGGATGGTTCCGCAGGTAGGCGCTCAGGGTGGCGTACCGTTTTCCGCTCTGCCAGTCCTGAAACCCGTCGTCGGGATAGATGATCGGCGGGGCGGCCCGGACCTTCACACCGGCGTATTCGGCGGCGACGAAGAGCAGGAGTTCCCGCAGGTTGTCCGCGCCGCTGTTGCTCCAGTACTGGACGCAGCGGACCCAGTTACGGGCATGGCGGAGCGCGCCGACCGGAAGGAGGGAGCCGATCTTCTCCACCAGTTCCGTCACCTGCTTGATGCGCCGGTAGTTGACGCCGGCTGGCGCTGCGCTGCGCCGCTGCTGGGCCATGCGGGCCATGCTGAAGTTGCCCATGCGCAGCAGGGCCATAACTGACGGGCCGCCGCCGAAGACGGGGATAAAGGCGACGTTCTGTTCAGCAGTCAGCGCGAAGCCCTGCCGGACCAGCGCGACCGCCTTATCGGGGTCGCCGCGCAGGTCAAAGAGCACTGCCCGACTGGTGCGCATCGCCTCCAGCACTTCCTGGGGGTCCACCCGCTCCTCCTGGATATGGACCGTCAGGTAGACTCGCAGGTCAAACAGGCGGCCATGACGGGCCTCCAGTTGAGCGATGGCTTCGGAGAGGGCGGCCAGCGGCGCCGCCGATGAGATCAGGGTGATGCGGGGAAGGGACATCAGGACCTCCGGTCAAAAGAGTTTCTCCCGTACAGCGCGCTCAATGGCCACCGCTTCTACAGCGGCCAGTTTCACGTAGTCGGCACCGGCGCTTTCGGCCAGTTCGCGGGCCAGCCCAAGGTTGAGAAAGTCGTCTTCAGTGTCCACAACCAGCAGGCGGGCCCCGCTGTCGGTCAGTTGGCATGCAAGGGCCACGGCCTCCGCAAAGGGGGTCTCCGCGCTTCCAGGCTGGTAGAAGACGTTGGCCCGACCGTCGCTGACGAGCACGACCATGGGCTGGGAGGCAGGATCGCGATGGTGCAGTTGCATCAGCAGTTCCCAGGCCTTCATAAGGCCGTGGCTCAGGGGGGTCTCGCCGCCTGTCGGGAGTTTCTTGAGCGCCAGCAGGGCGTTTTCCACGCTGTCGGTAGGCTGGAGCAGAATCTCCGCTGAATTTTTTCGGAACGCGATCAGGGCGACGCGGCACCGGTGGGTATAGGCGTCCTTCAACAGGTTGAGGATGGCTCCCTTAGCTGCGGCCATTCGCTGGCGGGCGCCCATGCTGCCGCTGGCATCCACGACGAAAATCAGGGTCAGATGGACGGGGTGCTCCCGCACCTTTATACGCAGGTCGGTGGGCTGGACCTGAATGGCCAGGGAAGAGGGCGAGCGTTCGGCTTGATGGGGAGCGGCGGCGCGCAGGGTGGCCTCCAGTGCCACGTCGCCGGAAGCGACGGGGCCCTGTGGGGCCCGGGAGCGGACGGAACGACCGCGCTGCGTGCGACCCCCTTCGGGAGTCCGGCGGCCCTCGGAGCCGGAAGCGACGCGACGGCGTTTCGGCACGCGCAGGGGAACGGCGGGCACCTCGCGAATGTCAAAAATGTGTTCCGCCTCCGGCTGAATGGACGAACCGGGCGGGGACACCCTCTCAGACGGCGCTTCCGATGAGGGCCCTTCAGATGGCCTTTCGGAGAGCGATGGTGGGGGAGGGGGAATCGTCTCCAGCAGGGACTCCTGAAGGATTTGGGCGATCTGCTCGGAGTCCAGGCGAACCTCCTCAAAGGGGCGGCGGCGCATGCGGTGGGGCAGGGCCAGTTCGGCGGCCCGCTGGACGTCGGCGGAGGTGACGCTGAGGCGCCCCTCCAGAGCGGCCAGCGCCCGGGCCGCATGGGCGATGGTGATGTCGGCGCGGTGGCTATGGACATCCAGACGAACACAGAGTTCGGAAATTTGGCGCAGGACGCCTTCCTCTATCCTCACCAGGGGAAGCCGCTGGCGAGCGGCGAGGATGGATTCAGTTAAGGCGACCTGCTGAGGCGCAAAGCGGGCGGCGAAGGCCTGGGGGTCCGCCTCCCACTCCAGCCGGCGGCGGACAATCTCCGCCCGCGCCTCCACGTCCAGGATCGCGCTGACCTCTACACAGAGCCCGAAGCGGTCCAGCAACTGCGGACGCAGATCGCCCTCTTCGGGATTCATCGTGCCGATCAGGATAAAGCGCGAGGGATGGGTCATCCGGACCCCTTCCCGTTCCACCGTGTTGACGCCCATTGCGGCGGCGTCCAGCAACACATCCACGATGTGGTCGTCCAGCAGGTTAACCTCGTCTATGTAGAGGATGCCCCGGTGGACTTCGGCCAGCAGTCCCGGCTCAAAATGTTTTTGACCGGTTTTCAGCGTCTTTTCCAGGTCCAGCGTGCCACACACCCGGTCCTCGCTGGCGTTGACGGGCAGGTTGACGACCCGTATCGGGCGCATCGTGCGGGGCAACGGGCCCTGGGCCAACAGCGGCGCACAGTGGGGGCATTCGGGGAAAGGATCGTCGGGGTCGCACTGAAAGGGACAGCCTGGAACGACGGCGATAGGAGGCAACAGATCCGCCAGCGCCCGTGCCAGGGTGGATTTGGCGGTCCCTTTCTCGCCCCGGATCAGCACGCCGCCGACCTGAGGGGTGACGGCGTTGAGGACAAGGGCCAGGCGCATCTTCTCCTGTCCGACGATGGCCGTAAAGGGAAAAACGGGGGAAATCATCTGCGATTTCACTCCAGTTCTCGGATCAACCTCCCTCCCGAACCCGGGGATCCAGCCGGGCGTTGAGCAGGTCGGCGGCCAGGTTGGCCGTCAGCACCACGGCCGAGACGACCAGG
>JANXCY010000047.1 GCA_025060135.1 Anaerolineae bacterium
CGATGCTCCGCTTCTCCCGCTGCGCAATCTCCCGTAGTCGCCGATGCTGGTCCGGACTCAACAAAATCTGTGTCCTGTAGAACCTTTCCACCGCCATAACCCATCACCTCAAACGGCTTTTACGAGGAAAAATTGCGTTCACCCGCATCCGCCCATCATCCAACCTTCCGAAGCACCGGCCTGGGATCAACCATATGCTTCCCCCACCACTTCTCCACGCCCGGCACGCCCAGAGCCAGCCCCATCAGTTCGGTGAAGTAGAGGACCGGGATTTTGGTCCCCAGGTTCTGGCGGGTATCCAGGTTGATCTGGCACATCCCACAGGCACAGGCGATGACGTCCGCCCCGGCCTCCTGGGCCTCCCGCGCCAGGCGAGAAGAGAGGGCTACCACGACGGCGCTGCGGCTAAGGGATAGGCTGGCCCCGCAGCAGTCTACCTTGTACGACCACTCCACCGGCTCCGCGCCCAGCGCGGCCATCAACCGATCCATCCGGGTCGGGTGTTCCGGGTCGTCCCTGCAGGTGAACTCCGGCGGCCGGACCAGGACACAACCATAGTACGAGGCCACCCGCAGCCCCTTCAGTGGCCGGGTCACCCGCTTCCGGACAGCCTCCAGGACCTCCGGCTCCGTCAGCACTTCCAGCAGGTGGCGAACACGCGGCCGGCCTGTGTAGGTGAATCCCAGAAGCGCCTCCATCTCCTGCCGCCACTCTGGGTTTTCCCGCAGGATCTGGTCCGCCTGCAGGGTGTGCTGGTAGCAGGCCGGGCACGGCGCGACGATGTCCAGCCCCTCCTTCTGCGCCAGGGCAACGTTGCGCGCGGGCAGCCGCAACGACAGTTCGTGGTCCAGGCTGTGGGCCGACGACGCCCCACAGCAGTTCCAGTCCTCCAATTCCACCAACTCCACTCCCAGGGCCTCACAAACCGCATCGGTGGAGAGGCCAAATTCCACCGCAGTGGTGCCAATGGTGCATCCGGGATAGTAAGTGTATTTCACAGAGTATCCTCCTTATCAGCTTTATTTTTGGACTTTGGACAAGAATGTCTCCTCCGAGTGGAAGCCAGGGCCAACGCTGTATCTATATATTCCTGGTTGCAAGAGATTCCACTGCGGAAACCGGTGGCCTGGCGCCTGGTGGGAGCGCTGGAGATACGCTTTCACCACCGTTCGCTTCCCCTGGCTGCAGACCAGGGCGTCCATCAGGTCCATTTCGCGGTTGGCTCAATGGCATTTGTAAAGACGCCTCTTTGATAGAACTGCTTCGCCAGGAGGCCAGACATGGCCTGGGGACGCTGCGTTGGAATAGGCGGCGCTTGGAGGCGCAGCCGATGGTTGTACTGCTGGAAGCGAGAAGCATCGTGGAAAAACGGTTTGTCCTGTAGGCAGAGAAGGCAAATGGCAGAGGCCGGATGCGCTGAGGCGGATGACCGGGCCGGACATGCTGCCAGGAGGGAGTTGTGACGGGTTTCGCTGCCCCGATCTTCTCAGGGACACCGCACGATGTTCTGCGCCCACAGGCAATCTGCGCAGGAAGGAGACCACCCCCAGCAGCCGTTGTTGGCTTCGGTGATGTCGCAGGTATCCCGGAGATGGCAGTCCACACAGGAGGGAAAATTGAACCGCCGCACCTCTGCCCGGAAGCGAACGTACTCGTTGGAGGTCCAGATGTCCGCCAGGGTGTGCTGGTGGACGTTCCCGAAGGTATAGCGAGTTACGTTCTTTTGACGGCCAAAGATATAGTAGGGATATGTGTGCGAGAGGGCATAACATGGGCTGACACCGCCGTCCCATCCCACGACCAGTGCCTGGCCGGTAACGAAGCGGCAACGCCGTTCGGCCCCCCAGTTCATCCGAGGCAGTTCCGCGATCCCCCATAACAACCACCCACCGCTTTCCAGCGCCCATCCTGGCGGCAACGGGAGCGAGGGCGTTTCGTCCCGCCGGTACAAGGCTTCGGCGGCCATCTCCGGCGTATGAGGCAGGACATGGGTAACCAGGACCCGGTTAGCCTCCAGTTGCTGCGCCAGTTCGGAGAGCGCGGGCAGGTCCGCCACATTCCGCTTGAGGACGACAAACTCCAGTTGCACTCGGGGCAATGCCCGGCCGCGCTCGCGTTTGATGCGGTTCAGGGCCTTCACGTTCGCCACCACTGTCCGCAGGTCGGCCCCCGGGCGGATCTCGGCGAAGACCTCCGGACGGACTCCGTCCACCGAGATGCTCAGCACATCCACTCCGATTGCCACCAGTTCCCGCGCCCGCTCCTCGTCCAGGAGTGTGCCGTTGGTGCTGACCGTTACCCGGACGCCCAGGGTCTTGATCGCCGCCAGGTATTCCAGAACGCGGGGGTGAACCCAGGGCTCCCCATATCCCCCGAAACAGACCTCCTGCAAGTGGGGCAGTTCCTGAAGCCCTGCCCGGACCCGCTCAAAGGTGTCGTCGGTCATATCCTCCAGCGGCTCCCCCCAGACGTTGCGGATGCAGGTCCGGCAGGTCAGGTTGCAACGGGTGGTGATTTCCAGATAGACCTTACGCACATCGGGACGGAGCGGGTGGAGGAGGAGGCCCGCTTCCGTTTCTTGTAATAGCACTACTCCCCCGGCCTCCAGTCCGTAGCGACGTCGCACTCCCTCTGGCAGGACCATCCGTCCATCCGAATCCACCCTCATCCTCATTTTCGTGTTTCACTCCTTAGGTTTCACTTTCCGGCTCCCAGGGTTGTTCAAACTGTAGCACAAACCTTCCATATCCGTCCATGTAGAAAATCATCTCCTTGGCCCCTGGCTTGAGCGTTGCCAGGAGTTGGCGGGAGACATAAATCGTCAGGTCATCCGCCTCCCAGCGGACGAACGCTTCCAGGTTATCGGGTGTGCCCATCCGACCGGATGAGCCCTCAAAGAAGATTCATCAATCCAGGCAGACGAGGCGGCGGGCAATATTCAGCACGCCGCCCCGCTGGCGGATAAAGTCTTGCAACCAGGATGAGGGAATCGTAACTTTCATATCCATCACGGCAGACCAAACAGCGGTAAGGGTACTCTAAGGAGGGGAGATACGAGCAGTAGAACGGGGACTGCGGGTCCTCCAGGTGCAGATGGAGGGGCTGACGGACATAGAGGAGGCTCCTCCTCGGCATCTCCTAATGATGTAAACCATCATCGGCGTTCAGGTTTTCCCCGACAGCGGAGACAGGTACCCTTCGGGAGGGGAGTCTCTTCCGTTGCCGGCCCCCGAGCGTTCCCTGGAGAGCCACCGCCCGTTCCTCCGGCCAGCCGGTAAGTCGGTCAGTAGATATCCTCCTCTTGCTGCTAGGAGATCAGGCCAGCCTCCCGCAGCACCTGTAAGTGCTGGAAGGCGTAGGGCTGGGGGACCCTCAGCGGCGCCCGCAGGTGAAAGACACAGGCTTCCCATCGGAGTATAGCCAGCATCCCCAGGCGCGCCGGATGGGCCAAAAGGGCCAACAACCAGATAATCGGTTTTATAGGGGGCTTTGCTCACAATGTTATATATGCAACCGATTACAGATAGTATACTCGCGTTCCCCTTTTTGTCAAAACGATGACCGGCGCTTTTCAATTGCCCGAGTCTATGGCATAATGAGCAAAACGGGTTTCATCCAAGGGAAACGCGAGGTGGTCTGGAGAAGAGAGCATGTGGCCCAAAAATCATCGTCCATCACGGGAAGGGGAGGCGGAACCTGTTCGCCCTCCATCGCCGATGGAGTTCGGTTCTATGCCACTGGACCCGGTCTATGGATGGGGGGTTGTCTTTGAGCCGGTGGAAACGCTGATAGAGGAAACGGCGGCCTACATTGAACAATTGGCCCGGGAAGTATACGAGCGGGGGGCCGAATTTAGCGATGAGGAACTGCAAGAGCGGTTCTTTGCGTTCTGGGACCGGCTGGTAAAAGAGGGCAAACTCCAGCGGTTGCCGGATCGTCCGCCAGAGTTCGGGCGAGCCATCCTGGGGCCTCGTCGCTGGCTGCGAGCCCAGCGCATCCGCATTCGTCGGCTGGTGGAATACTGGCGAGCCAGCGGGGTATGATAGACATGCAGCAGCCACTGCCATTCCATCGGACCATCACATACTCAGCGCCCGGCGCATCTGTTCCAGTTGGCCGGCGAAACTGGCGTCCACCACCCGGTCGCCGATGCGGACCACCAACCCGCCCAGGACCGACGGGTCCACCCGGAAGACGACTTCGGTCTCCCGGCCCAGCCGCGCGGCCAATTCCTGCCGGACCACGGACGCCTCCGCCTCCGTCAGCGGAACTGCACTGGTGACCACGACCGGCCCTTCCGCTGGCCCCATCTCCTCGGGCAGAATCTCCACCCGGCCCGCGCGCACCCCGCTGAAGAACTCCGCCACCAGCGCGCGCTGCCGCTGCTCGTCCAGCGCCTCCCCCACCAGTTTGTGGGCCGCCGCCATTGCCAGGGCCACAATCTGCTCCCGCATCTGGCCCAGGAGTTGCGCCCGTTCTGCTTCTGCTTCTTGCTGAGCTATCGTGCGGATGCGCTCCGCCTCCTCCCGGGCCTGGACCAGGAGTTTCTCCCGCTCCTCCTGCGCCCGCCGCCGGGCCTCGGCGATCAGCCCCTCGGCCTCCGCGCGGGCCTGGGCCAGAATCTCCTCCCGTTCCACCTCTATCCGGGCCCGGGCCTCCTCCGCCGCGCGCGCGTCCTCCAGCCCCTTCTGAATCCGTTCCTGCCGCTCCCGCAGGATGCGCTGGATGGGTTTGTACCCGATAGCGTTCAGGATGAACAGCAGAAGGAGAAACGCGACAATCTGGGCCAGCAGCATCCAGGGATTGATCCCCAAAGCCTCCATGCCGGCCTCCTTATACCACGAAAATCAGGATCAGCGTGATGACCAGGGCGTAGATAGCAACAGCCTCAGCAAACGCGATGGCCAGGATCATGTTCGTGAGGACAACGCCCGAGGCTTCAGGGTTTCTCCCTACGGCCTGGGCTCCACCCAGACCGACCAACCCGATGCCAATCCCCGGCCCGATAGCCCCCAGGCCGATCGCCAGGCCAGCCGCCAGTAACTTGATCGCCTCTTTGTCGATCTCCATCCTTTCCCTCCTCACTATGATGATTGTTTAATGATGCTCCCCGTGCCCGGCCATGGCTATGGCCATAAAGGCTGCTGTGAGCATCATAAAGACCAGAGCCTGGACCGCGCCCACGAATAACTCCAAAAGATAGAAGACCACCGGTACCACAAAGGGCACCAGCGACGAGATGACCAGCAGCAGGACCATTCCCGCAAAGATGTTGCCAAACAACCGGAAGCCAAAGGAGATGATTTTGGTAAACTCGCTGAGCATCTCCAGCAGGCCCACCAGGAAGTTCATGATTCCCATCAGGCCACCGCTGGTCAGGGCTTTGATATTGATGAAGCGGTAGAAGTACCTCCATCCCAGCGCTTGCACCCCGTAGACCTGGGTCATAAAGACCGAAATGAGCGCCAGCGCCAGCGGGACATTCAGGTCGGTGTTGGCCGCCCGCAGGTAGGGGATGAGCATGTACTCCCCCTTCTCGTGAGTCAGAAAGAGAAACGGCCCCACCTGCCGGACCGCGTGCCCTTCCCCTTTGTGGACGTGCTCTATCACGCCGATCGTGTCAAATCCAGGGAAGAGTTCAATCCAGTTGGCGACCAGGATGAACAGGAAAAAGGTGATGAGCAGCGGGAGCATTTTCTCCGCCCGCTCTCCCAGAATGCCGCGCAGAAAGTTGGCGAGAAACTCATAGATGGCCTCCACCAGATTCTGCAGTCCCCGCGGCACCATCGCCTCCGGCCGCCCAGCGCGGATGTGTCGGGTGCCGGCCAGGAAGATGCCGATGAGCACCAGATCAGC
>JANXCY010000048.1 GCA_025060135.1 Anaerolineae bacterium
GGTCCGCTCCAGCAGGCCGTGCTGGAGCAGGGTCATCATAATCCGGTGAGCCGTCGCTTTGTGCAGGCCGGTGGCCTGAGCGACCTCAGTCACCCCCCGTTCAGGGTGCTGATCGTCAAAGGCCATCAGAATCTGGATTGCCCGTTCTACAGCCCGAACGTTATACTGGTCCAGGTCCGGTTCCTTGTTCATCCGAAAACCTATTCCCGGGTGTGGCCGGCGCGGCCGGTTTCTTGTTTGCGGTGAGTGTACCGGCCTCGCCGGCCATTATCGCGTCGCGGTCCTTTGATTCGCCGACAGCGCCCGCTTTTTACCGCTTGTCAAACGGGACCGCCGGGTAGGCCAGCGGCGCTGAGGCATGCTCCGGCGGCCACACCAGTTCCTGCTTGCCGTTCTGCCACTGGACCAGCGGGTTCAGGACGTTGCCCGTGCCGTCCGTGTTGAACGTGACCGGGCCCACCACCGTCATCATATTGATGGCGGCAATGGCGTCCCGGACTGCCTCCCGGTCCAGCGTGCCGGCTTTTTCAATGGCTGCTGCAGCGATCTGCACACAGGCATACGCTGGCCCCGTTAGCAAGTCGGCAGGCCGCCCGAACTGGGCCTGGTACTTGGCGTTGAGTTCATCCACTCCGGGGAAGTTCAGCGCATGATGCCACCCGGGGAAGATGGTGACATAGTCACCGGCTTTGCCCAATGTCTCTCCCCAGGCGACGTTTTCCGGAGCCCGGATCATCAGGGTGAACTTGGGCGTCCATCCCAGTTCGACCATCTGCTTGACCATCGTGATGCCATCCGGAGGGCTGGGCACGGTGAGCAGCGTCTCCGCCCCCGCTTCCTTGGCCTTGAGGATCATGGCCGACATGTCCTCGGTCCTGGGGGCGTACGTCTCATAGACGACCACCTCGTATCCGTACTTGGGGGCGTTCTCCTTCCACAGATTCCCCAACTCTATGCCCCAGTCGGTGGTCTCCTGGAAGATGGCTACCTTTGTCGGCCGTTGGCCCTCGGGGATGGAGGCGTTGAGGATTTCAAAGACGTCCCGGGCCTGGGCAGGGGACTTGGGGAATGGCGAGAACAGGTACCTGTAGCCCTGCTGGTGAATGGAGTAGAGGGCGAAAGCGATGCCCAGGTACGGGACCTTGTACTTCTCGGCGACCGCCGCGGTGGCGGCATGCATATCGCTGGCAGCGCCGCCCAGGAAGACCACCGGATTCCGCTCGGCGTAGATGGTCTCCAGTTTGCTCACCGCCTTGGTCGGGTCGGACTCGTCATCATAGATGGTCAGGCGGATGGGGATCTTTTTGCCGTACTCTGCGACGTATACCCCACCCTGGGCGTTGATGTCCGCCACGGCGATCTCATATCCCGGCTTCACCATGGCGCCGAGGGCTCCGTACTTCCCCGTCAGGGGGATGGAGGCCCCGAACTCAATGTACTCCGGCGCGGGCGGCGGGGCCTTCGTGGGTTCCGCCGTGGGCAGGGCCTTCGTCGGCGTAACGGTGGGCGGGGCCTGGGTGGGCGTCACCGTCTGAGGCCCACAACCGGCTACCAGTGCGCCGACCAGGAGCACGGTCATGATCGCCATCACTTTTTCGGTTCTCATGGCTAATCCTCCTTATGCCTGCTGAAAAGGGTTTCTAAGTGTCAACACTTGTCCGTATCCCCATATACTCTCCCCACATCACACCATAGGCACCTCCTTCCCGTGATGGGTTTATTAGAGCATGTCTGAAAATTCGTTCACAGTAAGTGTCCCGTTGCACCGGACGGATTTCTGGTTCTTTGGGAATCCCGTGGGTGGGGAGCAAGTTGCCCACAAAATGGCTGCTGTGGCGTAGCGTAGGCTTTAGCCTGCGCTGCGCAAGATGAATCTTGCGCCACATTGCCCACAAATGGATAGCCTGCCACGCAAACCCCCGCTCTTTCTCCCCCGCTGGCGGGGGAACCAGAAGGAGTCTCTCCCCCGTTTCGGGGGAGCCGGAGAGGGTTCCCGCTTCGGGGGAGAAGGGAGGCAAGGGGAGATGAGGGAGGCGTCCCGCTCACAAAAGGCTACTGCTGAAATCACTTGTTAAACCGCGATACCGCCGGGCAAAGGATGCCCTATTGCCCGACCAGAGCGCCGCTTCGCGGCATTTTTCGGATAGGCTCTCAGTTGCCCGGCAGGTTGTTGCCACCGGCGCAGGCGGTAGGAGCGGTCGCCTTTACCGTCGTGCGGCGAGCCACCAACCGGCGGATTCGCTCCCAGGCCTCCACAAGTCCACCCGGCAGGAAGAGTACCACCAGGATGAATAACACGCCGAATATGATCAGGTGATACTCCCCCACCCTCAGCACCAACCACTCTTTGAGCAGGACGAAGAAAATCGCTCCGATCACCGGGCCGTGAACCGTGCCCACGCCACCGATGAAGGTCATCGTCACGGGCTCCAGGCTCCACGGAGGTGAGAAGGTGTAGTTGAAGTAGTAACTCGGCTGGTAATATGCGTAGGCTCCTCCAGTCAGGCCACCCAGGAAGGCGCTGACCGCCAGGGCCAGCAGTTTGTGTGCGAACGCGTTGACGCCCAGCGATTCAGCCGCGTCCTCGTTCTCCCGTACGGCCACCAGGCCCAGCCCCAACCGGGATTTCACCAGCGCGTAGGCCACTCCGATCGTAAAGACGGTCAGGGCCAGGATGATGTAATAACGAGGGAGAATCTGGTAGTTCTGGATGTCGGCCATGGGGAGATAGGTAATCTTGGGGAGCACATTCCCAATGGTGATATAGAGAATCTGCGAGAGTGCCAGCGTGCCGATGGTGAAATAATCCCCCCTGAGCCGGAGTCGGAAGGCGGGCACTCCGATCAGCATGGAAAAGACGACAGGCACCACACCAGCAACCAAAAAGGCAAGGGGGAGAGGGCATCCGCCCGTGTACAGCATCCGTGCGGTAAGAGTCCCCAAGCCAAAGAAAGCGGCATGGCCCAGGTTGACCTGCCCGGTATAACCGCCCAGAATGTTCCAACTGGTAGCCAGCATGGTGTAGATAAACATTAAAATCAGCAGGTTAAGCAGGCTCTCCGACGCCCCCATCCGAGGGACCAGCCCGAGTGCCACCACGCCGATGACGAGAAGGGCGAGAGATATGCCTTTCTTGATGGTCATGGATTACCCCTCTTTTGCGCCGAATAGCCCCTGAGGCCTGATGAGCAGGACCAGGATGAAGATAGCCAGGCCAACGACGTGCCGATAGTTGCCGCTGATCCAGACCGCGGCCGCCGACTCTGTGACACCCAGGATGAGGCCCCCGATCAGGGTCCCCGCAATGCTCCCTATGCCTCCCATCACCAGCACAATGAGCGCCTTGAGCGTCCAATGTAACCCCATCACCGGCTCTACAGAATACCCCACTGCCACCAGGGTTCCCGCCGCCCCTGCCAGCGCGGTACCCAGCACAAAAGAGAGAAGATAGACCCTGTGCACATTGATACCCATCAGCGTGGCCGCCTCCCAGTCCTGCGCGGTCGCCCGGATGGCCTTGCCCGTATAGGTCTTCTGCAGGAACAATTGGAGAGCAAGAAGGAAGACGAAGGCAATCACCAGGCTTGCCACCCGCACGTAGGGCAGGCGCACCCCCAGGACGGTCAGCACGGCACCAGCATACGAGGGCGTAATGCCCCGATTGTCGGCCGTCCACAGGCGCAGGGCGATGTTCTGCAACATCAGACCCAGGCCAAATCCGACCAGAAGAGAGGTCCGGATTTTGTCCTCTGTGGGGAGTTTGATCAGACGGGAGAAAAGCAACTGGTACACGATCAACCCAATGATGACCAGGGCGAACATGGAGAGCGGGATGCCAGCAAAGGGGTCTACCCCGAAGAGGGTGAAGAGCCAGAAACTGGTATAGCCCCCCAACATCAGGAGTTCGCCATGAGACACGTTGAGGATTTTGGTGACTCCAAAGACCAGAGAAAGGCCAACCGCCGCCAGCCCATAAAGGGCCCCGACCAGAATTCCAGAGGCCAGGCTCTGGGCGACCATTGTCGTTGGCATAATACCTCCTGTTTTCCTGACGTTTTCGCCCTACCCCAGGTACGCGCTGCGCACAGATTCAAAGGATAACAGCGCGTCCCCGCTGCCCTCTCCCACGATCCGGCCGTTTTCTATCACGTACGCCCGTTGGGCCAGTTCCAGGGCCGCCCGGACGTTCTGCTCCACCAGCAGGACAGCCACGCCCTGCCGGTTAATCTCAGCAATCATCTCAAATATCTGCTCTACCAGAATCGGGGCCAGACCAAAGGAGGGCTCATCCAGCAACAGAAGCCGGGGTTTGGCCATCAGGGCCCGGCCAATCGCCAGCATCTGCCGCTCGCCGCCGCTCAGAGTGCCTGCCCGCTGATGCCTGCGCTCTTCCAGGCGAGGAAAGAGTTGATACACCCATTTCATAGTTTGCTCTTTCTCTTTCCTGGCCCGGGCGGTAAAGGCACCCAGTTCCAGGTTCTCCTGCACGCTCATGCCGGTAAATACCCGACCTCCTTCCGGCACCTGAACGATGCCCATCTCCACAATCCGGTGGGCTGGCTCTTTATCCAGTTGGCGGCCGAGAAAGCGAACGGACCCGGCCGTCGGTTTGAGCAGTCCGCTGATGATGCGCAGGGTTGTCGTCTTGCCCGCCCCATTCGGGCCCACCAGCGCGACCAGTTCCCCCTCCCCAACCCGAAGGGAGACCCCCCAGAGAACCTGCAAGTCCTTGTAACCGGCGTTCACGCCTTCCAGTTCAAGCATGATGTGCCTTCCCTAAGTAGACTTCCACGACATGGGGGTCGTGCACAATCTCCTGAGGCGGCCCTTCGGCGATTTTCTGCCCCATGTTGAGGACGATGACCCGGTCCGAGAGCCCCAAAATTGCCTTGACGATGTGCTCCACCACCAGAATCGTGACCCCCGAATCCCGGACTTTCCGGATCAACTGCATCGCCTCTTCGGTCTCAGCGGGGTTCAGACCGGCCATCAATTCGTCCAGGAGGAGCAAAGAGGGCCGGGCCGCCAGCGCGCGGGCCAGTTCCAGCATTTTTCGCTCCATCAGCGTGAGGTCCCGGGCCAGGAAATTCGCCTTGCCCGTCAGACCCACTACCCCCAGGATTTCCATCGCCTCCTCTGCGGCTATCCTGAGGTTCGGCGCCGGATTCCGGCCGTATGTCCGCGCAATCATCACGTTCTGCAGAACGGTGCAACAGAGGAACGGCTTGGTCAACTGAAAGGTTCTGGCTACACCGTTCCGGCACATCCGATAGGGCGGCAACCCGGTGACGTCCTTCCCCGCCAGGGTGACCCGGCCAGCATCGGGCTTAAGGAATCCGGTAATCAGGTTCAGGACGGTTGTCTTGCCCGAGCCGTTGGGGCCGATGAGGCCAACAATTTCACCTTCCTGAACGGTGAATCCCACCTGGTAGACCGCCGCCAGCCCCCCGAAGAACTTGGTGAGCCTTTCTACGGCGAGGAAATCCATAGTTCTCCTATTCTTCGTCCACGTAAATAATGGCCTCTACCGGACAGTTCTCCTCACACGTCCCGCACTCAATGCAGACATCGGGATTGATCCGGGATTGGGTATCCCCATCCGCGATCGTGACGGCGCCGGTCGGGCAGCCCGCCACGCAGGCTCCGCACAGGATACATTTGTCGGTGACTTTGTACGGCATAAC
>JANXCY010000049.1 GCA_025060135.1 Anaerolineae bacterium
GGCGGGAGTTGCGCTGGCGCTGGTGTAGGACGTGGACGAGCGCGGATAGGTGCAGATGTTCGTTGGAAGTAACTATTCAGCCTCACCCCTCCCCCGCCAATTGATTGTCCACCGATGTCTGCGGGTAGTGCCGGACCCGGAGCCGAGGGAACTGAGGCCCTACATTGGTCTGGCTGGTCCCGAGGATTTGCCGATTCTGGTCGCTACAATACGGGAAGGATGTCTCCGGCTGATCACTTTCAACGTCCGGCACTTCCGGCCCGGCCATTCCTCGGTGAGAGTGCTGCGTCCGGGGGATTTCATCATCTGGGTCCGGGAAGTGCTGGCGATGATGGGGGCATAAACAATGAACAACGAATCAGGGAGGAACGATGACGACAGCGAATTCTGGCCTTCTCTGGTTTGACGACAATCCCTATCGGGGGATTACCGAAAAAGTCCAGCGGGCAGTGGCCCGCTACCAGCAGAAGTACGGGCGGCGCCCAACACTCTGCTTCGTGCATCCTACTCTGCTGGGCGGGAACGGCCGCGCCCGGCCGATACGGGTCGGCGAGGTGGAGGTCCGGCCCTCGCGCGCCATCCTGCCCGATCACATCTGGGTGCAATGACAGAATGACCGAATGACAGAATGACCAAATGACAGAATGACCGAATGACCAAATGACCAAATGACAGAATGACCAAATCTGCGTCTCATCTGCGTTTATCTATGTCCGAAAAAGTTACCCATGATCTGGCCGGGAAGCGGGTGGTGGTGCTGGGGGTGGCGCGGCAGGGAATCGCGATGGCCCGGTTCCTGGCCCGCTCCGGAGCTCAGGTCACCGTCTCCGACCTGAAGACAAAGGCGGAACTGGCCGACGCGATCGCCGCGCTGGCTGACCTGCCCGTCCGCTACGCGCTGGGCGGGCATCCGATGTCGCTCCTGCGGGGGGCCGACCTCATCTGCGTCAGCGGCGGAGTGCCGCTGGACATCCCGCTCCTGGTGGAGGCTCAGAAGAAAGGGATTCCGCTGGCCAGCGACGCGCAGTTGTTCCTGGAGCGCTGTCCGGCGACGGTGGTCGGCATCACTGGCTCTGCGGGCAAGACAACGACCACCGCGCTGGTGGGAGAGATGTGCCGGGCCGCCGGACGCCGGACCTGGGTCGGCGGCAACATCGGCAACCCGCTCCTGGACGACCTGGAGAGCATCGCACCCGACGACCTGGTGGTGATGGAACTCTCCAGTTTCCAACTGGAACTGACGTCGGTCAGCCCGCCGGTGGCGGCCGTGCTCAACATCACGCCCAACCACCTGGACCGGCACAAGACGATGGAGGCGTACATTGCGGCCAAACGGCGCATCGTCGCCTTCCAGAAGCCGGAGGACTGGGCTGTCCTGGGGTTTGACGACGCCAACGCGCGAGCACTGGCGCTGGCGACGCCCGCGCAGGTGGTCTTCTTCAGCGGCGGGGCCCAGGTGGACCGGGGAGCCTACAAGACCAACGGCCAACTGGCCCTGCGGCTAGGGGATACGACGGAGGTCATCTGTAACCGGGAGGAGGTCCGGCTCCGGGGCGACCACAACCTGCTGAACATTCTGGCGGCCTGCGCGCTGGCGGGGATTGTCGGCGTGCCGGTGGAGGCGATGCGGCAGGTGGTCCGGACGTTTCCCGGCGTGGAGCACCGGTTGGAGTTCGTCCGGGAGTGGCGCGGGGTCCAGTGGTACGACGATTCTATCGCCACCGCGCCGGAGCGGGTGGTGGCGGCCCTGCGGTCGTTCACTGAACCTCTGGTCCTGCTGGCCGGTGGACGGGATAAGAAACTGCCCTGGGAGGAGTTCGCACGGGAGGTCGTACAGCGGGTTCGCTACCTCATCACCTTCGGCGAGGCCGGGGAGATGATCGCCGGAAAGGTGGAGGAGGCCGCGCGGGCCGCTCCAGGGCGGCTGGAGGGCATCCAGCGGATGCGGACGCTGGAGGAGGCGGTGGAGGCCGCCGCGCGGGTCGCCTGTCCAGGGGACGTGGTGCTCCTCTCCCCCGGCGGGACCAGTTTTGATGCCTTCCGGGATTTCGCCGAGCGCGGCGACCGGTTTAAGGAACTGGTGTGGAGTTTGGACACGAATTTCACGAATTTACACAAAAATAATATATAGTTTTATTCGTGCAATTCGTGCAATTGGTGGCTGAAAGCGCCTATGAGAGAATCCCGACCGCCCGATTATTTGCTGATGCTGACCACTGCGGCCTTGGTGTTGATGGGGCTGTTGATGGTCTACAGCACGACCTTTGATTGGGGGTACGGTAAGTTTGGCGACCCGCTCTACTGGCTCAAGCGGCAGGTCCTGTGGGTCGTGCTGGGTGTTGTTGTGGCTGGGGTGCTGGCCCGGACGGACTACACCCTCTGGCGAGATTGGGCGGTGCCACTGCTGGGCGGGACCCTGGTTCTGCTCCTTTTGGTCCTGCTCGTGGGTCGCCCGCAGTGGGGGGCCCAGCGCTCCCTGCTGGGGAGTTCCGTCCAACCGGGGGAACTGGCGAAGGTCGCGACGGTGGTCTACGCGGCCGCGTGGGCCTCGTCCAAAGGGGAGCGCATCCGCGACCTTTCCTATGGCCTGATTCCCTTCTCTGTCTGGATGGGGGTGGTGGCGGGACTGGTGGCCCTGCAGCCGGACCTGAGCGCGACCGCCGTCCTGGTTGTCGCTGGATTCCTGGTCTTCTTCCTCTCCGGCGCGCACATCGGACAGTTGTTCGTCGCCGGGTTGATGGGCGCAGCGGTCTTCTGGGGACTGGTTACTATATACCCGCATGCGCATGAACGGTTTGAGGCCTTCCTGGCCGGGCTGAAGGACCCATCGCTGCTTCCGTACCATCCCCAGCAGGCATTGTATGCACTCGCCAGCGGGGGGCTCTTCGGTACCGGGCTTGGGGAAGGACGGGTGAAGTTCTACCTGCCCGCTGCCCACACCGACGCCATCTTCGCCGTCGTAGGGGAAGAACTGGGGTTGATCGGGTGCCTGCTGGTCATTGGACTGTTCGGTGTGCTGGCATGGCGGGGGTTCCGCATCGCGCTGCGGGCGAAAGATAGTTTCGGCGGACTTCTGGCCGCCGGACTGACGGGGCTCCTGGTCTTCCAGGCACTGCTCAATATGGGCGTCATTGCCTCGCTGCTACCCTTCACCGGGACGAATCTGCCATTTATCGGCATGGGCGGTTCGTCGCTGTTGACCTCGCTGGCAGCAGTGGGGCTCCTGGAAAGCGTCGCCCGGGGGCGCCCGCCTCGTCGCTGGAAGGGAGAGGAGATTCAACCGCAAAGAACGCAGAGGGGAAACGGAAATGAACTGACAATCAAAAACTCCCTGCGTTCTCCGCGCTCTCTGCGATGAAGATGGTCAGTGGTTAAAGAATGATGTTTCTCTGGATGGCCGGGGGAGGAACCGGCGGGCACGTCTACCCGGGGCTGGCCGTTCTGCAGGCGCTGAGAGAGCAGGGGCCGGTGGACGTGCTCTACGTGGGCGGCCGAGGGAGCGTGGAGGAGCGGCTGGCTGCCCAGGCGGGGCTTCCCTTCGCCGGAATCCCGGCCGGTGGGGTGCACGGGCTGGCGCCCTGGCGGGCCGCTGTCAATCTGGTCAAACTGGCGCGGGGGTTCCTGGCGGCGCTCCGGTTAGGCCGCCGGCGTCGCCCGGACGCTCTCTTCGTCACCGGCGGGTATGCCAGCGTACCGGTGGCGCTGGCAGCGTGGGCCCTGCGGGTGCCGATTCTCCTGTACCTGCCCGATATTGAGCCCGGTCTGGCGGTGCGGTTCATCGCCCGCCTGGCGACCCGTATCGGCGTTACCGTAGAGGACTCCCGGGCCTTCCTGCCGGCCCACAAAGTGGTGGTGACGGGCTACCCGGTCCGGCCCGAGTTCGCCGGAATAGACCGGACGGTGGCTCGGGGGACGCTGGGGTTGCCGGAGGGGGGGCCGGTGCTTCTGGTTTTCGGGGGCAGCACGGGCGCCCGGAGCATCAACCAGGCGGTGGTAGAGAACCTGGAAGCGCTGCTGGAGGTGGCGCACGTGGTCCACGTCAGTGGGGAGAGGGACTGGCCTTGGGTAGCGGCGCGGGTGGGTGTGCTTCCGGCGAGCGCACGGGGCTGTTATCACCCTTATCCATACCTGCATGGGGCGGCGATGGGGCAGGCACTGGCAGCGGCGGACCTGGCCGTCTGTCGAGCCGGGGCGTCCACGCTGGGGGAGTTGCCGCACTTCGGCTTGCCGGCCGTTCTGGTTCCCTATCCCTATGCCTGGCGCTACCAGTGGGTGAACGCGGAGTGGCTGGCCTCGCGCGGCGCGGCGGTCATCCTGGAGGACGCGCGGCTGAAGGAGGACTTGGTGCCGATAGTGCGGTCGCTTCTTTCCGACCCCGCGCGGCTGGCTGAAATGCGCGCGTGCGCTTTGGCCCTGGCCCGCCCCGACGCGGCGAAGAGGCTGGCCGAGATTCTTCGTAGTTTCCAGCGCAGTGCAGGAAAGGGGGCGGTATGATCCCGCTCAATACTTTCTTCTGGCTGGTCGTGTTGTTATTCGGCCTGATCGGCGCCTTGCGGGGATGGGTACGGGAGTTGCTGGTTACCCTGGCGATTATCGCTGCCTATTTCCTACGCTGGCTGTTTCTCAACATTATCCCGTTTATCCGAGAGTACCTTCGAGAGCGTTCGCCAGTGGACCATTTCTATATTTTTAGTGCGCTCTTCATCATTCTGGCTCTCTCGGGCTATGCCGGGCCGGTGTTCTCGCCCTTTCTGGCTGAACGGGCGCGGCGGGAAAAGATTCAGGACCTGCTCCTGGGGTTTGTCTTTGGCGCGGTCAACGGATACCTGCTGGCGGGGACAATTTGGGGATTTATGCACTTTGCCGGGTACAACATCTGGGGAATCTTGCCCCCTGACCCCGGTTCGCCCGCCTATCAGTTCGCCACCAACTTTCTGCCCTATGTCTGGATGAGCGACACGCTGCTGCTCATCCTGACGGGGGTCACATTGATTGTGGTGTTAGTGGTGCTCCTGTGAGGAGGAACAATGGGAGATGAAATCTTGCAGATTCGGCGAGGTGTTCTGGGCCCGATTCGGGAGTTTCCGCCAGGTGGGCTGAAACTCTATCCCTTCACCCTGTTTATCGGCAAACAGGGGACAGGAAAATCGCTGGTTTCCCAAATCCTCTACTTTTTCAGAAACCTGCCCTTCCTGGTACGGTTTTATCGGACACATCTGGGAACGGACGCTGGTCCAGAGGCGATTGTACGAAACGCCCTGGACGAACTGCGGAGCGCGCGGCGGGCCTTCGGAGTTTTCGCTGCCCCCTCTGTCTCCGTCGTCTACATCCCGGCCGAGGGCCGGGCAGGATTAGGCATCGGGATGGACCGACGGAACCGTCGGATCGTCCCGCATCAGCGCCTTCGGGAACAAATAGAGCGCCTGGTACGGGAGGGAAAAGGGACTCCTCTGGGGGA
>JANXCY010000004.1:0-22791 GCA_025060135.1 Anaerolineae bacterium
TCCGTCTCTGGGGTCGGGTCCACGAGTTGAGCATGCTGATGAAGTACAAACTCCTCAGCCGCGACCTCTTCTCCGACCTGGGGATGGGCGTCGGCCTGATCCTGAAGGGGAAGATTTCCTTCCTGCCGGAACGGATTCGGGGGGTCTCGGAAGTCCGGAGATTGTATGAGAAGAGGAGCAAGGAGACACAGGTATGAGACCCTGGGCTAGGCAAGAAATACCGATGGTGCGGATAATGGCACTCTATTCTCCGGACTTCCAATGGGCGCTGGTTTCCGGGGAGCTTTCCCGCACGCCCAGCAGGATACTGAAGACCAGGATGCTCCCACCGACCCACTGCAGCGGGGTCATCCGTTCTCCCAGAATCAGGAAGGCCAGCCCGAGGGAGACCACCAGTTCCAGCAGGCTGATCAGCGCTGTTTCAATACCACCCAGACGCCGTAGTCCGGTGAACATCAGGAGACGAGAGATGGCGGTGGTGGCGCCCAGCGCGATGATGGCTCTCCAGCCGTCGGGCGAGATGGCCTCCACTGGTTGCCCCTCCAGGGCCTGCGCCAGGCCGACGGTTATGGCCATCGCGGTGAGGATGTAGGGAGTGGCGGCCTGGGAGGGCACGTCCGCCAGCAGCCACTGCCCCATCACCAGGTGCCATCCAAAAGTCGCCGCCGAGGCCACCATGAGCATGGCCCCCAGCCAGTTCGGTTCCCCTCTGGTTCCCCCGGTGAGCAGATAGACCCCTCCAATGGCCAGTGCGATCCGCAGGAGTGTGAGCCGCCCCACAGGTTGTCCGGAGGCGGCCAGGAAGAGCACTACCCACAGAATATACAGCGTGTTCAGAAAGGATGCCAGCGAGGCATCCAGGCGGGATAGGCCCGTATAGTAGAGCAGGGAACCGATGCCGTTCACCGCGCCCACGGCTATGCAGCCGGCCAGTTCCCCCCAGCGCAGGCGGACCAACCAATCTCGGTGCATGAGCAGATACCAGCCCCACAGCAAGAGAACGGCTACGACAGTCCGGAGCGCGGCCAGACTGAATGGGGCGACCCCCTGGGCATAGGCCAGTTTGCCCAAGATGGGTGCCCAGCCCAGGAAGAAACTAGAGAGAACCGTGTTGCGAATAGCCCGACCCCGGGTGGGATCGGAACGGCGGGCCCGCCCGTTCCCTATCTGGGTCTGGTGGAGGGAGTGCAGAGAGCGGACAGGACGTTCCGGCAGCGTTACAGGCTCCACTTCGTCTGAGCTCACCGCAGTAGGTGGTTTCGCCTCATACTCTCTATGATCACCTCGGCCGCGATCCTGGCCCCAATGCCGGGCAGGAGACTGCACTTCTCAAAGCCTTTGGCTGCAGCAAAGGCGGCCATATTTTCTTGGCTGGCGGCGGGGTCCATGTATCGGCCAAAGATCACCTTTTCCTGAATTTCCGGGCACAATACCGACCCCACTGTAACCTGGAAGCGGGGCATAAATTCCCGCGCAGCCTGGATGGCTGCCCGCGTCGCAGCGTAATTTAGCACATCCTGGCTGCCGAAGTAAAGGCCCAGGGCAATTAACCCTCCGGTTACTGCTCCACACATCCAGCCGGTCCCCCCGAAACCCGGGAACGGAGAGAGCGCCTGGATGATCTCCAGATTGCCCAGGCCAAACTCCTCCAGCAGGGCCAGGGCAGTCCCTTTGGCACAGTTGCGGGCGAGAAAGTTGTACTCCTCGGCCCGCTGCTGAACCCGCTCCAGGATTTGCTCCTTGCTGGCCAGTGCTTCCTCTGGGCTCAGGGCCTTCCGGGGAATCCCTTCTTCGGCCATCTTCCGGTATCGGGCGACGATGGCCTCCATATCCCACTCTCTCTCAGCCAGTTCCTGCACCCTGGCTTTTAACGATTCATAATCTACCATCGGGCACCTCCTGACGGGGAATCAGGGCGGCGCAGACGCCCAGCCACCGTTATCCGAGGTCCAGGACGATCCGCGCATCCAGGATGCTGTATCCCCGCTCATAGACCCGAACGGGGTTCAGGTCCATCTCCCGGATTTGCGGATACTGCGCTGCCAGTCTGGATACCTGGACCAGCAACTCGGCCAGACTCGCGATATCCTTCGGTTGTTCGCCCCGGATGCCCTGCAATACCAGATAACCTCTGGTCTCTTTAATCATATCCAGGGCGACTGCTTTGTCAAACGGAGCGACGCGGAAACTCACGTCCTGGAAAACTTCCACTAGTACACCGCCCGTGCCGAACATCACGGTCGGGCCAAACTGGGGGTCCCGCACCACGCCGATAATGCATTCCGGGCCGGGCAGTGCCATCGGTACCACCAGCGCGCCGTGAACGTCCGCTCCGGGAACGGCGCGCCGGACATCGTTCACTAACCGGTCATACTCATGCCCAACCGTCTCAGGGCCATACAGGTTCAGCCGGACCCCGCCAACGTCGCTCTTGTGCAGGATTTGAGGCGAGACCACCTTGAGGGCAACCGGGCCGTTCATTTCCGCCGCAGCGTGCTGAGCCTCCTCCCGGCTCCGTGCCAGGACGTGGGGCAGGACCGGAATGCCGTGGTCGGCCAGAAAGTCCAGCACTTCCGGCTCCAAGAGATGGCGCCGCTCAGCCGCCGCGCGCTCCAGAATCGGATGACGGGTATGCGGCAGGTCCACCAGGGGGTGGCTCGTCCGGAACGCCGCCCGGGTCAACACCGCCAGCGCGCGCACCGCGCCATCGGGGGTATCAAAAGTCGGGATGCCGTTTTCTTCTAGATACCGGCGCGCCTCCACCACCGTTTCGTTGACCGTAAAGCACGCCGCCACCGGTTTGCCGAACTCCCGGACGACCGGTACGATGGCCTGGGCCACATCCATTGGGGAGAGAAACGTGGGAGGAATGCTGTTGAAGACCACCATGTCCACGTTCGGGTCCGAGAGGATCAGGCGCATCGCCTCGCCGAACTCCTGCGCCGTTGCGGCGGCAGAAGTGTCCACATATCCGTTCGGTTTGCAGACCATGGCCATCGGCGGCAACAGCGCGGTCAGTTTCTCGCATGTCTCCTGGCTCATCGGCGCCAGTTTCAGGACGCCACTGCTTTCCACCTCATCGGTGCTGATGACGCCCATACCGCCGGCCTCGGTCAGGATGCACACTCGGTTGCCCCGGGGTGGAGGCAGCATAGAGATGGCCTTAGCACCGGCGATCAAATCCTGCATCGTATGCACCCGCACGACCCCACACTGCCGGAATGCGCCCTCATATACCCCGTCCATCCCGGCCAGGGTAGCGGTATGCGAGAGGGTCGCCCGGGCACCGCCTGCCGTCCGTCCCACTTTGAGCACCAGCACCGGCTTCTTCGCCGTCACCCGGGAGGCCGCGCGCATGAACTCCCGACCATCCCTGACCCCTTCCAGATAGACCAGAATCACTTTAATTTTCGGATCGTCCCCATAGTCCTCCATCAATTCTACGTTGGAGACGTCGCACATGTTTCCAACGTGGCCGAAGCGCGCAAAGCCCAGAGGTTTCGGCTGGCTGAGTGCCAGGGTAACCAGCGATCCGCCGAGGGCGCCGCTCTGGGTCACATAGCCGATGTTCCCGGGGATGAGCCGCACGCCCGGATGAAAGCCGGTAACCAGTTTCGTCTCGGGGTTCATAATCCCGATACAGTTGGGCCCGAATACCCGGATGCCGGAGCGCCGGGCGATTTCGGCCAGCCGCTCCTGCGCGGCCACGTTTTCCGGAATTCCGGTTTCAGCGAATCCCGCGGAAAGCACCACCACACCCTTCACGTCGCCCCGCTGCTCCGCTTCTTCCATCACGGTTACCGCTGCTCTGCCGGGGAGGCCCACCACGACGAGGTCCAGCGGCCCCCCGATGTCGGTGATGGAACGGTAGCACGGGAGGCCCAGGATTTCCGTTTCGTTGGGGTTGACCGGGTAAATCCGGCCCGCATATCCAGCGGTGAGCAGGGTACGAACCACCTGGTGTCCGGCTTTAGAGGGGTCTTTAGATGCGCCGACCACGGCAACGGACCTGGCTTCAAAAATCTCTCGTAGCGACGTCCGCATCCCTGGTACTTCCTCCTGGTGATGGGAGTTTTTGCGGCGGCAGCCGCCGCCACAACATCTGACCATGGGCCATCCCATGGGATGTCGCGCGATCTTCCTGGCGCCTTACTCGGGATGGATCTCGGGTTCCTCTCCAGTAAAGACTGGTGGGCGTTTTTCCACGAATGCCCGCATTCCTTCCACCCGGTCCGGTGTCGTATGGACTTCTAAGGCGCGCTCCCGTTCAAACGCCAGCCCTTCCTCCAGGGGCAACCGCTCGGCGGCCAGGATGGCGGCTTTGGCTTTGGCGACCGCGATCGGCGCCCGTGATGCAATGCGCTCCGCCATCCGGCGCGCGGCCTCCATCAACTGCCCAGGGGGAACGACGCGGTTGACCAGCCCCATCCGCGCGGCCTCCTCGGCGCTCACCAGGTCGCCGGTGAAGATGAGTTCGGCAGCCACCCCGCGGCCTGCCAGGCGCGTCGTGCGCTGCGTGCCGCCCAGTCCGGGCATAATGCCCAGGCCGACTTCCGGCAGGCCCAGACGCGCTTCGGACGAGGCGATGCGAATGTCGCAGGCCAGCGCCAGTTCCAGCCCGCCCCCCAGCGCGAAGCCGTTGATGGCAGCGATCACCGGCTGGGGCAGCGTCTCAATATCCCGCAGCACGCTCTGTCCCAGTTCGGTAAACGCGCGGATGGCCGCCGGATCGTCTGCCAGCGCCTGCATCTCTTTGATATCCGCGCCCGCGATGAACCCGTCGCCTTCGCCTGTGATGATGACAGCCCGGACCGCACGATTGGCCCGCACCTGGGCAAGCGCGTCCTTCAACTCGTTCAGCACTTGGGTGTTGAGGGCATTCAGCGCTTCCGGACGGCTCATCGTGATGGCCGCGATGGGGCCCTCAACGCTCAGGCGCACATAGCGCAGGGGCCAGGGTTGACCGCTGGCGGCCTGCTTTTTGAGCAGGTCGGGGATCAAGCCCGGGTATTTCTCCTCTATGGGCTTCATGAGTTCCAGAACCCGGTCCCAACCCAGGTCGTTCATAAGGGCGAAGGGCCCTTTTTCCCAGCGCAAGCCCACCATGGTGCCGCGATCCATATCTTCCATGCTCACCACGCCTTCTTCCACCACGCGCGCGGCCACACCGCATACTACCGCCAGCAAGCGGTCCGCGACGGCCGGTTTCCGAGCCGGGTCCACCTCGCCGGAGAGGTCCCACAACTGCCCGGACTCGTAGCGTTCGCGCAGGGCCCTGGCGGGCGTATAGAAGGGGCCAACGGATTCCGAAAGGGAAAGGGCTGCGTGGTAGGCCAGGGGCACACCCGAGATGTTGATGAGTTTAAATGGCCCCATAGTGAGTCCAAACGCCTCACACGCGGCCGCGTCAATGGTGGGGATGTTGGCCACACCCTCGTCCAGCATGCGGATGGATTCGTTGTACCATGCGATGAATACCCGGTTGACGGCAAACCCCGGCGAATCCGCCACCAGGATGGGCAATTTGCCGGTCATGCGGCCAAAGTTCAGCAGCGTCTCGACAACTTCCGGGGCTGTCTCTGGCGCGCGGACGACTTCCAGCAGTTTATTGATGACTGGGGGGAAGAAATAATGCAAGCCAGCAAAGAGGTGCGGGCGCCGGGTCAGCGCCGCAAACTCCGCGACGCGGAACGACGATGTGTTGGTGGCGAAGATCGTCTCGGGCTTGCAGAGGGAGTCCAGTTCGGTGAACAGCGCCTTTTTTGCCTCCCGGTCTTCCGGGATGGCCTCAATAATTAGGTCGCAATCGGCCAGGTCCGAGAGGTCCGTCGTCCCCCGGATCCGGGCCCACACCTCATCCCGGCGCTCCGGGGTCATCTTGCCCCGTTCCACGCCTTTAGCCATAAAGTCGCGGATTCGTTCCAGTCCCTTTTCCAGCAGTTCCGGGGTCGGCTCGCGCACGATGGTGAGGAATCCGCCCTGGGCGGCGGTCTGCGCGATGCCCGAGCCCATCAATCCACAACCGACAACACCAACTTTCTGGATGCGCATGATCCGACCTCCTCTCCGGTAGTGGGGAAAAGCCAATAGGGTTTAGCCTACCCGGATGACCAGGGCGGCTCCGGAATCGCCAGCGGCGCAGCCGGTTACCAGCCCATAGCCCCCACCTTTCCATACCAGTTCCTCAATCAGTTCCATCGCCAGCCGCATGGTTGTGGGCCCCTGGGGGTGTCCCCAAATCAGCGAGCATCCGTAATTATTGAGGATGGTATCGTCAATGCCCAACTCCCGCATCAGGACAATGTCGTTCACAGAGAAGGGATTATGGGCTTTCACCGCTGCCAGGTCCGATACCTGGATGCCCGCGCGCTCCAGGGCCTGTCGGGCGGCTGGGACGGGTGCTTCGGGCATATAGGCTTTTTCGGCTCGGGCGAATCCGTAGGAAAGAATCCGGATGGTGACCGATGGGTCGGCGGACATCTCGTCGGCTCGCTCTTTTGTGGTTACAATCATGCCCGCGTTCCCGTCGGCCGGATGAGTCTGGGCCGCGTACGTCAGGATGGAATCCGGCGCCACAGGCTTTAGCGCCGCCAGCCCCTCGGGCGTGCAGGGGATAATCCCTTCGTCTTCCTCCACAGTAACGGTTTCTTTTCGGGAAATCCGCACTTCCAGGGGAAGCATGTAGCCTTTCTGGAACTTCCGGTCTTCCGCCAGCGCGTCCAAGTACTTGCGGTATCGGTTGAGGACTAGGGCATCGGATTCTTCCCGCGTGATGCCGTATTTTCTGGCGACGTTGTGGGCTGTCCCCAGGGGACTGGTATCGGCGACAGGGTCCAGGTTGAACCCGTCCACCATCCAACTCTCGTAATGGGGCTTTCCACCGAGGCCCTGGGGGTTCGGCCAGAGGATGTTGGGACCGTTAGAGGTCCGGTCGGCGGTAACCACCAGCAGGTTATGGTTGGCCCCGGCCTCAATCGCGGACGCGGCGACGTGGAGAGCAACCGTGGAAGTCGCGCAGGCCTGGGAGATCCGGGGGCCGCTAATGTGGGGGTTCCCGATCAGCGTGGCCAGATAGGGAACATCAAAGAACCACTGGGGTTGGGGAACCGTCGCGCCGTAGAGGATGCCATCAAAAATATCCGGCGTCATCCCGCGCAGTTCCAGGAATCGTCTGGCCGCCGCTGCTGCCAGTTCGGTGGCATTCTGATGTTGCAGAGACCCCTGCCAGCGGCAGAACGGCGAGCACCAGTACCCCTTGTAGGGAATGTAGGCTTTCTGGTACATTTCTGGCCTCCTTATGAAGATGTTCCAGACGGTTGGGGGCGGCAGCCCACTCGTCGCTGCCAGCAACCGAACGGTTAAATGATACCGGCTTCTTTTAATTTTTTAAGTTTCCTGGGACCCAGGCCCAGATACTTGAGGTAGATGTATTCATTGTCATATCCGACGGGTCGGCAGACCCATTTGGTCCGGATGGGCGTCTCGGACAATTTGTACTGCGCCTGAGCGACGATGATCTCGCCATATACGGGGTCCTGCACCGGGGTGAAAATCCCCCGGTCCAGCCAGTTGGGATCGCGCATGGTCGCTTCGGGGGAGCAGACCGGTGCCACGACCGGGGTGATGGGAGCCAGACGGCCATGCTGACCGTATTCCACCGCCATTCGCACCAGTTCTTCGGTGGTGTACTGGCTGGTCTCCGCGAAGACCCGTTCAGCCCACTTCAACTGTTCCTCCCTGGTGGAGAAGTCTGCCAGGTCTTTCCACTCGGCGGCGCCCCACTCGTCCCACTTTCCCAACATATCCGCAAAGGCTTGCCACATTTCCAGCCGGAGGCCGCCCAGGAAAACGGCGCCATCCCGGGTCGGGGCGAAACAGTAGAGCCAGCCGCCGATGCTGAGATTGCCAAAGCGCTCACTCACTACGCCGGCTCCCTGATACCAGATCGCGGCCCAGTCCTCCAGAGAAGTGTAGGCTTCCACCGCCGAGACGTCCAGCGCTTGCCCCTCTCCAGTCTGCTCTCTCCAGTGGAGGGCCGCCAGAATCCCCACGGCCATATACGTTCCGGCCACGATCCAGCCGATCCAGGGGCCGGCCTTGGTGGGAACAGCCCATGGACACTCGTCATAAGTTTTGCCTTCCGGCAACATCTCGCCATTATCGTACTGATTCCCCGACATGGCCTGGATCACGTTATCATAGCCCGGCATCCGGCTGTGGCTCTGGGGCCCAAACTGTCCAAACAGTGTAATGGAGGCGTAAATCAGGCGGGGGTTAATCGCTTTCAGCGTCTCGTAGCCAATTCCCCATGCCTCCATCTGTCCGGGTCGGAACGTCTCTATGAGGACGTCGGCCTGGGCCACAAGGCTCTTCAGCATCTCCCGGGCTTCCGGTTTCTCCAGATTCAGGGTGATATGGAACTTGTTCCTGCCCTCAGAGAGGTAATTCAGGCCCTCGCCTTTGTAGAGGACGCCGTAGGGGGTACATTTGCGGATAAAATCCCCTTCGGGCGGCTCTATTCTCAGCACCTCCGCGCCGAACTCGGCCAGCAGCGAGGAGCAGTAGCAGCCCGCGAAGGACTTGTAACTCAGGTCCAGGACGGTAATATCGTCCAGCGCCTCGGGTTGGGTGGACGCTATCCGGGGGTCATCCCGCTCCCGGATCCAATCCTGCCATCGCGGTTTTTCCATTTGTGCATCCTCCTCAGGGAAGAGTAGGGAAGGGGCGAGCGGGTTTACTCTCTGGATAAAATCAGGCCCGTTTTGCCGTCCCAATCGGGAGGAGGTCGGCGTCCGCGCACCTGGGCCCACTTGCCCAGCGCGCCGCATTCGTACAGCCGCCGGATTTCGTCATTGCTCTTGCCCAGAATATATTTCATCACATATTCGTTATCAAAGCCCACGGGCCGGACGGACCACCGGACCCTTGGGGAGGTCCGGGACATCATCACGGGGAATTCGTAATCCAGGAACTCACCGAGAAGGGGGTCATCCACTTCCGTCAGAAAGCCGCGCGCCCGGGAATGCGCGTTCTCCACGACGTCCTGAATAGAGCGGACCCGGGATGCGGCAAAACCGTACTCCTCTGCCAGGCGTTCTATTTCCTCGGCGGTCCGGGTCCGAACCCACTCGGCGATAATCCGGAGAATCTCCACAGCATGTTCTTCCTGGAGCCGTGTCAGGTGATCCTGAAACCGGGGGTCTTCGGCCAGTTCCGGCCTGCCCATAGCCTGGCACAGGCCCCGGAATTCCGCTTCGTCGGGCGCGGCGATGGCGACAAAGGTGTCGTCGGCGCAGCGGAAGGTGTCGGCCGGGCAGATGGACACATCCCGATTGCCCGCTGGTCCGGCTCCCTTCCCCGTCATCTGCTGGTAGGGCCAGACCCAGGACATGGTCCGCATAATCGCTTCGGATTGAGAGAGCTCAATGTATTGCCCCTTCCCGGTCCGATCGCGATAGTGGAGGGCGGCCAGGACCGCCACCTCGCCCAGCAGCGCGCCGTAACTGTCGCAGATGTATAGGCGGTTTTTCAAAGGGGGGCGTCCGGGGAAACGGGAGATCCAGGCGTATCCGGACATCCCCTGGGCTGCGCCGTCGTTGCTGGGTCGGTTCTCCTCGGCGTACTGGCCCCACTGGCCGAAACCGGTCTTGGCGATGTAGATGATGCTGGGGTTCACCTCCAGAATCTGCCGGTAGCCGACGTTCCATCGCTCCATGACCCCGGGCCTCAGGTTTTCTTCTACGATGTCTGCCTTGGCAGCCAGTTCCAGAAATACCTGCTGGCCTTCCGGTTTATGCAAATCCAGGCCGATCCAGTACTTGTTCGGATTGGGGCGAATCAGCGATGTGCTCTGGTCTTTGAAGAAGTAACTGAAGGGCGCCATACTGCGCAACGTATCCCCCATAGGAGGCACTTCGCACTTGATGACTTCGGCGCCCAGCCTTGCCAGGAAGCCCGGTCCAGAGGGCCCCAGCAGGAGCGTGCAGACCTCCAGCACCCGGATGCCCTTGAGGGGGAGCGGTTTGGAAAATTTGGTCTCTTTATAATTCTGCCAGGTCGGTTCCGCCATAAGGACCTCCCCAACGAGTGGGATTTTACGGCGGCGGCCCTTCAGGCCGCCGCCGTACAGGTCTCCCTGCCGGGAACGAGGAGTGGGAAAGACGGCTTTGCCGTTCCCTCCCCAACCCCATCTCCGCCGATTTCATATCGGTTGCCGGTCGGGCGGATAGAAAGCTACCGATAACTTCCGAATGATGGCTCCAGCCGGTGTGTTGTGGATGTTCCCGTCCTCACCAATGGCAAAGAACTTGCCTGTGCTCCTCATCTGATCCCAGTTGTAGAAGAAGACGGTAGAGACAGGCAGGCCGAATTCCCGGAAGGCGAAGACATACTGGTTGTCGTCAAACTTGTAAACGGTGGCCATATCCACATCCGCCTGACCGCGCAGCGGGCCGACGATACAGTGCCAGGCGTACCGCTCCGAATTCAGGTAAATGTGCTCAAAACACTGGGTGGGGCTGTAGTCGTAGAGCCCCCGCAAACCGATCAGGTCCCGGGTGGGAGCCGGTTTCCGCCCCGTTGGGGGGACGGTCGGGTCGCCGAGTACTCCAGGTGAGAACTCGTGGACCGCCCGGGGCTCCCGGCCCACATCGCCCTCCCGCATAATCGTGCGAATCCCCAGCACCTGCCGCGTTTGAACGTTGACAATAACGGTCTGGGACTCGCGGGGCTTCTGGACAAACGTCATATCAATAAAGTAGGTGTTCGGCGCCACTTCTATGACCTCACACCAGTCCGTGCCAGTCTCCCCGTCGCTTTTCCAGACAACCTTGTTGGGTTCCACAAAGTGGAGTTCAAAGGCCTTCCCCGAGTCCAACGTCATTTGGAGCGTCTGGTTTACCAGTGCATCGGTCGGGGGAAGGCGATAGGCCGCCACCTCCGATGCATAGTCCTCGTACTTGTAGTTGGTGGTTCCCTCTTGCTGGGGCATGGCATCTCCTTTCGGTAGATCAGGGTAGGGATTGAGCGACGGGCGAAGCCTGCCCCCAATCCCTCTTCGTTGCTCACACCCCCCACTTCACGCCAGCACTGCTCAGCGCCGCGCCGGAGACATCCACAATCGCGGCCCCGCCGTCCACCAGGAAAACGGCCCCGGTTACAAATGAGGCGTCGTCGCTGGCCAGGTAACTGCAGATGCCCGCAATCTCATCGGGGTGCGCTGTCCGCCGCAGCGGGACCATGGCAGAGATGCGCGCGAAAACGTCGTCCAGGTCGGTCCCGAGGGCTTCGGCCAGGGGAGTGAGCGACTTTTCCAGCATGGCTGTCCGGGTGCCGCCTGGACAGACCGCGTTACATCGGATATTGAAGGGCCCGAAATCCAGCGCTACCTGCTGGGTGAGCATAATGAGACCAGCCTTGGACGTGCAATAGGCTGGCATGCCGGGAAGACAACGCAGTCCTCCCAGCGAAGCGATGTTGATGATCGAACCACCTCCTCCGGCCATCATGTGGGGTATGGATATCTTCATCAGGTACATCGGACCGGTGAGATTCGTTTCCAGAACCCGATGCCAGAGTTCCGGGTCTATCTCCACGACGGTTTTGCCGCCGGGGTCTATGGCCGCGTTGTTCACCAACACGTCCAGTTTGCCGGTGAATCCCAGCGCGGTGTCCACCATGCGCTGGACATCTTCCAGGTGGGTTACATCTCCGGTGCATGTCACCACGGTTCCCGCAGGGAGTGATCGGGCGACCTGATCCAGCATCTCCTGGCGGCGGCCAGTGATGCAGATTCTGGCCCCATCCGCGACGAACCGTTTGGCGATAGCGGCGCCGATCCCGGTCCCGGCTCCGGTAATAAGGGCTACTTTCCCATCCAGTCTCATTTTCTGCTCCTGCGGGGCTACATCCCCAGATAGGCTCTCCGGATATGGTCGCTTTCCAGCAACTCGGCGCATGCCCCTTCCATACAGATGTGGCCGTTTTCCAGCACGTATGCCCGGTCGGCAATCTCCAGGGCCCGCCGGACGTTCTGCTCTACCAGCAGGATGGTGATTCCCTGCTCCCGGAGGCTCTGCATCACGCGGAAGATTTCCATCACCAGAACCGGGGCCAGGCCATACGACGGTTCGTCTAATAGGCACAATCGGGGCCGAGACATCAACGCTCGGGCAATGGCCAGCATCTGGCGCTCGCCGCCGCTCAGGGTCCGGGCCAATTGCCGTTCCCGCTCTTTCAGAATGGGGAACAGCCGGTAGATGCGTTCCAGCATCTCTTTCCTCGATTTCCACGCCCGGGAGAGATAGGCGCCTATCTCCAGGTTCTCCCGAACCGTCATTTCGGGAAATACCCGGCCGCCCTCCGGTACGATCGCGAGCCCCTGTTCGGCAATGGCATGAGATGGCAGGCCATCTATGCGCCGGCCCAGAAAGGTAACAGTTCCTGAAGCCGGGCGCACGAGACCCAGGATGGAATTCAGCAGGGTGGTCTTTCCGGCCCCGTTAGATCCCACAATGGCAACGATCTCTCCTTCCCGCACCTGGAGGGAAACGTCCCACAATACCTGCATCTTGCCGTAAAAGGTGTTGAGGGCATGAACTTCCAGCATACGCGTCATTCTCCCAGGTAGACTTCAATCACAGTTCGGTTGTTAGCAATCTCTTGGGGTGTTCCCTCCGCGATCTTCTCGCCGTGGTGAAGCACCATAATGCGATCGCAAATCCCCATAATGGCTTTCATCACGTGCTCAACCATGAAAATGGTGATCCCCTGCTCCCGAATCCGGCACACCAGTTCCATCGTCTGGGCCACTTCGGTGGGATTGAGTCCGGCCATCAATTCGTCCAGTAGCAAGAGTTCCGGGCCAGTCGCCAGCGCCCGAGCGACTTCCAGTCGTTTCTGGTTCACCAGGGTCAGGCTTCGGGCTGGCCAGTCCTTCACCGCCGACAGCCCCACAAAATCCAGCCATTTTTCGGCGTCCTTCCGGGCCTGCTTCCTGTCATATCCATCGGGCTTTCCAAACAGCACCCCCATCAGTACGTTTTCCAGGACGGACATGTTCGGGAACACCCGGACCAGTTGAAATGTTCGGGCGATCCCCTTGTGGCAGATAACGTGAGGCTTCAGGCCAGTAATGTTCTCGCCCTTCAGTCGGATCGTTCCCGATTGCGGGACCAGGGCTCCGGAAATCAGGTTGAAGAGGGTGGTTTTCCCGGCACCGTTGGGGCCAATCAGGCCCACAATCTCACCCGGGTCCACATAAAAGTCCACATGCTGAACGGCCGCGAGTCCGCCGAAATACCGGGTTACTCCCTTTCCTTCAAGCAGGGGCATCGGGACCTCCCACGACTCGTCGACGGATTCTCATCATCAACCCGATCAGCCCCTCCGGCAGGTACAGGACGGTGATGATGAGAACGACCCCAAAGATGAGCATATAGTAGTAAGGGAACCGGGTCAGCAGGACTTCCTCCAGATAGGCAAAGATGGCCGCACCCAGGACGGGACCGTAGGGGTGGCCCATGCCGCCGAAGAGGGCCATCAGAACCGCCATAAAAGAGTAAAGCGGGTTAAAGGCAATGTACGGGTCCACATAGGTCCAGCGGGTCGCGATAATCGCTCCCGCGGCTCCCATAAAGATGGCGCTGATGGCAAAGGTGATCGTTTTCAGCGCGTTGACGTTCACACCAATGTGGGCAGCGGCTTCCTCGCACTCCCCGATGCTCCGCAGAGCCAGTCCCCACCGGGAACGTCGGATCAGATGGGTCGTCAACAACAGCAGGACGAAAGAGGCCAACATGGTAAAGTAAATGGTTTGCTGATCCACCACTGCCACAAAGCGTCCCCGGGTGCCGGTAAAGCGAATTTCAAACCATAGCCAGAAATGTTTAATCAGTTCCACCAGCCCAAAGGTGAACATGGCGAAATAGATGCCCTTCAATCGGAGTGTGAGGGCTCCGACCAGGAGCGCCAGGCAAAAACTGATGGCTCCGCCCAGAGCGATGGTCAGCAGCAGCGGCCATTGCCGGCCTAAGATGGCGGAAGTATAGATACCGACCCCGAAAAAGGCCGCTGGAGCCAGGGAGATGTAGCCGGTTGGGGCGGAGAACAGGGCCCAACTGAGCGCCAGGACGACAAACATCAGGATGTCGGTGAGCAGGGTCATGCTGTACACCGAGGCGTAGAGGGGGAATGTCGCCAGTAGTGCCAGGGCCATCAAGGTCAGCCCGGGCCCCCCCAGTTTCTGGAGATACGCGCGGCCAGGTTTCATATTATCTCCCCAAAAGGCCAGTCGGCCGAATCAGCAACAACAGGATAAAGATGACGTAGTAGGCTACCAGTGCCAGTCCGGGTTCCAGGAAGGTAACTATGCTTCCCACCAGGCCCAGGATGAAGCCGCCCATGAAACTACCCGGGATGCTGCCCAACCCTCCCAAGACGACCACGATGATGGCGATCACGGTGTACTCCAATCCCATCACGCCGTGAACGGGGTAGCACATGCTGATCAGTACTCCTCCCACGCCTGCCATCGCCGCGCCCAGGCCGAAGCATAGGGCCAGCATATGGTTGATGTTGACCCCCATCAGCCCGGCGGTGGTCGGGTCCTGGGCCGCCGCCCGAATGGCTTTGCCGGTACGGGTCAGATTGAGAAAGAGATAAAAGACCAGGCCAATCAGGAGAGCCATCCCAAAGGTCAGCAACCGGTTGGCGCCGAAGAGCGTACCCAAGAAGTGGACCGGGGTGGTCAGATAGGAATACCCCCGGATCTCGGACCCCCAGGCGATCAGAGCGACGTTCTGGATGATGAACATCAGGCCGAAGGCCGCCAGCATGGAGTTGCTCTCAAAGACGCCCGGCGATGCCGCTGTGTCCAGCAGCCGCTTGAACAGCGTTCGGTGAATCACAAAGCCCAGGGCAAAGGCCAGGGGGCCACAGATAGCCAGGGATAGCAGGGGGTTCACGCCCAGCGCCGTATACAGGCTCCAGGTCGTCAATCCTCCCAGCATGATAAACTCGCCGTGGGAGATGTTCAGGATGCGAGCAACGCCGTACTGCAGGCTGAGCCCCACAGCGATCAGCGCGTACAGACCACCCATGAGCAGGCCTGTGATGACCACTTCTATGATCGTGGTAACCATACAGTGCTCTTTTCTCTTTTGCCATTAACAGGGCAGGCTGTCCGAGAGGGAGGGAGCCCTGTCAAAGCCCGCCGCCTTAGCGCTCTCAGACAGCCTGCCATCTGGTATGATGAAGGGGATCCGGGCCGTTTTACCCTTTCGGCCACGGGGGCTTAGGATACACCATCTCCGCAGTGGCCCACTTTTCAGGCCCAATGACCTCATATTCCCCCTTGATCCACTGGCCGATCTCTCCGGTGTGGCAGTCTTTGGAAAGGAGGCCCCCTTCAAACCAGGTCTCGCCCAGCACCGTCTGGAAGCGCTCGGTAGCAATGATATCGCGAATCTTTGCCTGGTCCAGAGACCCAGCCTTCTCAATGGCCTGCTTCCAGACCTCCAGGCCAGCCCAGTAGAGTGGATGCCCCCAATAATCCTGAATCTCCTTCGGCTTCCCCGTATAGAGTTTCTCGGCCAGGGCCCGGGCGGCGTCGGATTGCTTGGGGTTAAAGGAGGTAAAGCCAATGACCCCCTCAGCCGCAGGGCCAAAGGTCGTCTGATAGAACCCGAAGTTGACGCAGGGGCCCCCCACCCACGCTTTGGGATTGAAATCTAACTCCATAGAGAGGGCCGTTGCGGGCATCACCTGGTCGGGGTAGGCAAAGCAGCAGAAGACATCAGGGTTCGCTGCCTTGGCCTCCCGGATAATGGGCGACAGGTCCTTCATATCGGGCGGGATGCTCTTGAGGCCGATAATCTCAATGCCCACCTTGGGGAACTCAATGCCCGCCACACCGGAGTACTCAATGCCGTGAAGGTCGGCAATATAAGCGATGTAGGCTGTTTTAGCGCCTTTCTTGGAGAGCAATTGGGCCAGCACCGGTAATTGATACCAATCGGAGAAACTCAGGGTGACGAAGACGTAGGGCAGGCTGGGGAGCATATCTTTGATGGTCGTGGCGCCTCCTTCGGCGGTAATCAACACATATCCGTACTTGTTGGCAAGGGGGGCCTGCGCAAAGATGAAGGAAGTACCGCATGCGGGCCAGAGAAAGTCCACTTTGTCCTCCAGGATCAACTTTTCCGTCAGCCGGGTCATCGTGCCCACATCGCTTTTGTCGTCGTAGACCAGCAGTTCAATGGGCAGTTTCTTGCCGTACTCCTCCACATGTATCCCACCGGCGTCGTTGACTTCCTTCACGAAGGTTTCGTAGACGGGCCGGAACGCCGAGTCTCCCACCACGGCCAGAGGGCCCGAGAGCGGCCGGGACATCCCGACGACGATTTTGTCCTTGGCCGGCTTGGGCGTCGCTTTCGGAGCACATGCACCCAACGCCAGCCCCGCACCGGTCACCACCATCCCCCGCAGAAATTCCCGACGGGTCCAACCTCCAGCAGCCATCTTTTCCTCCCTCCTTTAGAGATACGGTTGACTCCCCAGATATTCCTTTTGCTTCGCAGGGGGTAAAGAAGAATGGCCCATTCTCACATACTCCCTCCTCTCTTTGCCAATGGGAACTGCACTATGCGCTATCGTTAGAAAGGGCTGAGTGCCACGGCACCGCCACCGCCCCCAGCCCGTTAAAAGTCAAAGACACGATCCAGTTCTTCGTCGCGGATGACAAAGACCGTGTGGTGAGGAGGGAGGGGTTCTTCGTAGAAAAAGCGAGGCAGGCGGTCGTCCTCTTTCGTGAAACCGGCCTTCCGGTTGAATTCCCGTTCCGCCTTCAATATCCGTCGCCCCAGACCAAAGGGAAACTCTTCCGGTTCCAGTGGCTGGCCCAGTTTAGCGCTAATGGCTTTGCTGACTGCCTCAAACCCCTCCGGATTCAGTAAAGAGACCGCCGCCATAAAGCACAAGCCCAGGGTGTCGTAGGCGGCCATGGCGATCTGGAGGAAGCGGGAGGTCTCCACCTGTCCCTCCGGACTCAACGGGTTCAGCATACCGGTCAGGTACGCCCCAACCACATTGCCGGCGGTGTGGTCTGCCCCCATCGGGGAAGTAGCGTAGGTTACGCCATGCCCCAGCATGGCCCGGGGGTCATAGGCGGCGATGGTCTGCCCCTTGACCGCCGGGACGCGGGGGTGGTTGAAGTACCGGCCCACCGCGACACCGCCGCCTCCCAGGACTCGGCCGAACTCCGTACCCAGGCCGATCTCCTCCACCATTGCCAGGGCGGCTTCGGCGTCCCCGAACTGCCGGTACCCGGCGTCCATCGCCACCGCTATGGCTGCCCCGGTACTCATCGTGTCTACTCCGATGTTATCGCAGAGGTTATCCAGCCGGGCAATCACATCCAGGTCGGTGATCCCGGTCATCCCCCCCATCGCCCAGATGGTCTCGTACTCCAGGGAACTGGTAACGTAGTTGCCGTCTTTGTCCACATAGACGTTGGAGCAGTGGATAATGCACTGGGTACAGCCCAGGTGAGTGGGGTTCCCGCCCCGCTCCTGGATAATTTCGGCCATTCGCTCTCCGCAGATGTTCTCCCAGCCGTCCAGCACGCCCCGACGCGCGTTGTAACTGGGGAAGGCCCCCATCGTGTTGACCGGCGCCACCAGGGCCGCCGTGCCCAGTTTGGGCATCACCTCAGCATTCATCGGGTCCGCTTTCACCATCTGAACAATCGCCTGGACCGCTTCCTTAAAGGCCTGCGGGTCCGCAATGGGGTCGGCCTGCTTGCCGTGCTGGTCCACCACGATGGCCTTCAGCCCTTTAGCCCCCATCACGGCTCCCATACCGCCCCGACCGGCGGCCCGGCAGGGACGACCGTCCACATCGGAGGACTGGACGGACGCGATGGCCATCCGATATTCGCCCGCCGGCCCGATGCAGAGCACCGAGTTATCCTTCCCATAGGTCGCCAGGAGCCGCTCTACCAGCGGGTAGGTCCGCATACCCCGGTACTCCAGGGCTGGAATCAGGCTGGCGTTCCCCTCCTGGTCAATCCGGAGGATGTAGAGTTCTCCTTCCGGGGCCTGGCCCTCTACGATGATGGCGGTGATGCCCAGGCGGCCCAGCGAGGCCCCCATCGTGCCGCCGACGTTGCTCTCTTTGATCCCCCCGGTCAGTGGGCTCTTGGCGCCAATAGAAGTCCGGCTGGTGTTGGGGAGCGGGGTCCCGCTCAAGAGGCCTGGAGCGATAACCAGTTTATTCTCCGGCCCCAGAGGGTCGCAGCGGGCTGGGACTTCGGTGTTGACAATGGTGGATGTCAGTCCCCGACCTCCCAGCCCCGTGTACTCGGGGGGCACATCCTCCACCCGAATGGCCCGGTTGGTCATATCCACGCGGATCAGTCTCATGGCAAACCTCCTTTAGTGCGTCATCCGCAGGACCGGTTTAATCACCCGTCCGACTTCCATATCCTTGACGGCCTGATGAATTTCCTCAAAGGGGTAGAATGCAATCAGCCGGTCAAAGGGGAAGCGACCCTGACGGTACAATTCCACCAGCCGGGGGATGAAGAGGTCCGGAATCGCATCACCTCCCAAGATGCCCCGGACAGTCCGACCGTTCATCAAAAGGTCCATATCCAGGGCCACTTCGGTACCTGGCGGCACCACGCCGATCAGCCCGCAGACGCCCAGGCGGGGGAGAGAGTCTACAGCCTGCCGCAGGACCTTCGGATGGCCCACGCACTCCAGGGTGAACTGGGCCCCACCGCCGGTAATCTCCCGAATAGCCTCCACCGGGTCGGTTCTGGCCGCATTCACGGTATGGGTGGCGCCCAACTCCCGCGCCATCTGCAGCCGCTCTTCGTTGATGTCTACCCCGATGATGGTCGTGCAACCACAGACCACAGCGCCTAGGATGGCGCTCATGCCCACCGTGCCCGTACCGAAGATGGCAATGGAGTCCCCCGGCCCGGCCCGCAGGGAGTTGATGACGGCCCCCGCTCCCGTGATAACGCCGCAGCCCATCGGTGCCAGAACCTCCAGGGGGACATCCTCCGGGACTTTGACCACATTCCGTTCGCTGGCCAGGGCGAAGGTGGCAAAAGAGGATTGGCAGAAAAAGGAACCATGGACCGCCTGACCGTCTTTATGGAGCGTTACGCTGCCATCGGGCCGGGCGCCGTGGAAATTGTGAAGAAAGAAATTCAGGCAGTACAGGACCTTACCCGCTTTACAGGCCGCGCAGGTCCCGCAATAATCCCAACTCAACACAACATGGTCGCCGGGTTTGACTTTGGTAACCCGTGCCCCCACCTTCTCCACGATGCCCGCCCCTTCGTGCCCGAAGACACTCGGCGGTGCGGGGATGGGCAGATGCCCGGCCCGAGCGCCCAGGTCCGTATGGCAGATGCCGGAAGCAACCACCCGGACCAGCACCTCGTCGTCCCTGGGCTCATCCAGTTCCAGTTCCTCAATCTGGAAATCCCCCCCGATTTCCCCTACGACTGCCGCGCGCACTTTCATGGGACCCCTCCTGGTTGGACGAAAACTCCGTCGTACGGCAACCGGCGCCATGACCTCTCAATGGTCCCCAAAAAGGAAGCCTGACAGGCTCCCCGAGTGGGGAGCCTGTCAGGATACACCGGCTTTCAATATACACCGTACTCGCGGGCGGCCTCCACCATCGCCTTCACGTTCTCGGGCTTGGCCTCATCAAAGAACGACCCGTTGGAGACAATCAGGCCGCCATCCTTACCGGCCACCTCGATGAGTCGCTTGACGTAGGCCCGCACCTCTTCCGGGGTTCCTAGGTTCAGCAGAGAGGACGGCACATTGCCCATGAGACAGGCGTTCTGACCAATAGTTCGCTTGGCATCGGCCATGTCGGTCAGGTCAATCATCCATAACGTCTTGCCCCGGGGAAGGTCTTTCACCACTTCCAGACGGGAACTGTAACCGCCTTCAGCAGCAGGCAACGGGACACAGCCCCCCTCAATGAGGCCCAGGATGACTTCCTTCAGCGTGGGCCAGTAGAATTTCCTGAACTGTTCATCGGAGAGGAAGCCATCGGCGCCTTTGTGGAGCGGGATGAAGATGAGCGGGTTGCCGGTCGCCCGGGCCGAATTCACCCCCATTTGGATCATCAGCGGAGTGAGGACCTCCATGGCCTTTAATACTTTTTCCGGCCGCCGGTAGAGGTCCAGCATAATCCCTTTGGTTCCCCGCAAGGTGTCGCCGATGACATCAAACGGGGCCTTGGTGAACCCCCCCAGGAGGGAGGGGTATCCGAGGGTGGCCAGTTCCGTATCCAGGCCACCGATCGGTGCCACCCATTTCAGAGCCTCGGCTCCGGCTTCAAAAAGCGCCTGGAACGTCGCCTGAACCGGAGGTAGGCCAAACGGGATGAAAGTCAGGGCCAGACCGTACATCTCCAGGATGCCGGGGAAGAAGGGGAGCATCTGGAAGCCGCTCAGCGCCCCGAACACCCGGGGGAGATAGAGGTGGATAAAGTAGCCCGTGGGGTCCTGGATCAGCGCGTCGTACTCCTCCGGCTTCATGTACTCGCCCTCGTTGCACTGATAACAGCACTCCGGAGCCACCCCATGACCGGGCCAGGAGTACAACTTGTAGTCCAGAATCTCAAAGAACCTCCCCGGGCCCGGGGCATAGGCGCCCCACTGGATGTCCGGGTCAAAGTCCAGAACAAACTTCTTGAAGGCCGCCGCGCACTTCTCGTAATCGTACATCGCCTCGTAGACCGTCATCCCGGCGTACTTCCAGGGAAACATGCTGGGGAAAATGGTTACCGGGACCTGGTCTGGCAGGGTTTCCATTTCAATGGCGGCCTTGACCCGAAGGACTCGCTCTTTGTATTTCTTCTCGGCTTCCGGACTCTGAAAGGCCAGGGGATTCCCCTGAGGATCTTTGGGGGAGAGTTTCCCCTGCCAAAGGGCTTCGCGCTGTTCGTCGGGCGACAACTGGTGGTTCATTTTCGCTACCTCCCTTGCATGGCTGAGGGGGCTACTGGGCACCGACCCACTTTTTGGCCAGCGAGACACCGGTTACGGCGTCTCTGCCGAAAGCATCCGCGCCGGTGTAGGCCCGCACGTGTTCGTCCACGGAGCCGCCGCCGATGATCACTTTGACCCGGTCCCGCAGCCCGGCGGCCTCCAGCGCCTGAATAGTCTCCTTCATAGAGTCATAGGCCAGGGTGAGGAATCCGCTCAGGCCGACCACCTGGGGCTGGAAGTCCCGGACGGCTTCCACGAACTTCTGGGGGGGAACGTCCACACCCAGGTCCAGGACCTCAAAGCCGTTGGCATCCAGCATGAAACTGACGATGTTTTTGCCGATGTCGTGGATGTCCCCTTTCACCGTGCCAATCAGCACCTTGCCGAGCCGCCGGACTTCCGGTGCTTCAGCCAGTCTGGGCTTGATCAATTCGGCAATCTGGCTCATAATCTCGCCGGCCAGCATCAGTTCCGGGAGGAAGTAGACGCAGTTTTCATACCGCTGGCCGATAATGTCCATCGCCTGCCGGGCCGCATCCAGAATCACCGTGGGAGAGACCCCTTTCTCCAGCAGATCCCGGACCAGCCGGATGGCTTCTTCTTCCTCCATATCGGCAATCGCCTTCACCAGTTCTTCGGACATTGCGCCCTCCTATCCATAAAGGGGATCAGAAATGTTGTAAAGTAGCGGTCGGTTCAATGGGAGAAAATACTGGCCGAGGGTTTGGGGGCTTCCGACACCTCCTTGTCATCCGTCTGGAACGGCCAGGAAACTGAACCAGGTACTTCCCCTATCCGACCAGAGGCACGGGCAGAGGTCAATCCAAGGTTGGGCCATCATTGGGAGGATCCAGCATCCCATCTCCGTTACCATCCGGGACGATGAGCGGAGCGCGAAGCCGTAGGATGTAATCTGATGCAGGCAAGATCCGATGGGTTTGTTATATTATACACTGGTATAGGGAATATGTCAAGTACAATCCAACCCTTGGGTGTCCCATTCAGAAGACCGACCTCCGTCAGGCGATCGGGCGGCTCCTCAGCAACAGGGCAGAAGGTGTCATCGGTAACCCGACAGCGATAGAGCAACCTGGCGCCCGCTGGACCAAGTATGGGGGTACCCTGAAGGACGAGAAGACCGCTCGGCGTCTGGGCGTTAGCCCTGGCCGTGCCCTACCGGGGGCGAGCCATCCTCGGCGGACTGATTACAGGCTTTTCCCGAACCATTGCTCAGGCGGGGAATTCCTGCCCTCAGAATCACTTTCGGGCCTTGGCCGCCATTGTCCTCCCTGTCCCACTCGTGTCTGAGCCTCAGCACCGCATGCATTTGCCTGTTACCCGAAATGTGGTACAATACTTTTGTTCACCGATAGGGCTCACGACCTGCCCATTAGGAGCACAGGAGGGAGAAACAAACCGTATGCCGTTGAGCAAGAACGAGAAACAACAGATCATCCGGGAGTATGGCCGTTCGCCAGAAGATACCGGCTCGCCGGAGGTCCAGATTGCCCTGCTCACCTATCGGATCAACCAGTTAACGGAACACCTGAAGACTCACAAGCACGACGAACACTCCCGACGAGGATTGCTCCGGATGGTGGGCAAGCGGCGCCGCCATCTGACCTATCTGAGCCGGACGAACCCCGAACGCTATAAAGAAATCGTCCGCCGATTGGGCCTGCGCAAGTAAGAGGGTCGGGGGGGGGGGGGGGGGGGGGGGGGGCGCCCCCCCCCCCCCCCCCCCCCCCCCCCCCCCGCGGGGGGGGGGG
>JANXCY010000004.1:22801-99958 GCA_025060135.1 Anaerolineae bacterium
CCATTCTCAATATTCTTCTCTGTACCAACCCCCATGTTTTTAAATAATGCGCCGGCGTTTGGGGCTTGCCAATTAATGTGTGGGGGTTGGGGGGGGGCGGCTGAGCCGCCCGCCCCAACCCTGAGTCGCACCGGAGCCAGCGGAGGTTCGGAATTGGAACATGTCTCGCCGTCCCCAACGGGTCATGTTCCAGTTTCTAACCTCCATGCGGGCTCCGGACATGGAGGAATCTGGATGGAAAGTCGCACATTCATAACCCGGTTGGGGGACCATACCCTCACTTTGCAAACGGGCCATCTGGCTCTCCAGGCCGGAGGCGCCGTTACCATCCGCTGCGGTGATACCGTCCTCTTGGCCACAGCCACCATGTCCGCCGAGGAGCGAGAAGGAGCGGACTTCTTCCCGCTGACGGTGGACTTTGAAGAACGCCTCTACGCCGCTGGCCGTATCCCCGGCTCCTTCCAGCGCCGGGAAGGCCGCCCTCCGGAGAGCGCCATCCTCATCGCCCGCCTGACCGACCGTCCCCTGCGCCCCCTGTTCCCGAAAGACATGCGCCATGAGGTGCAGATCATCGTTACGCCTCTTTCTCAGGACGAGGAGCATCAGGCGGACATCCTTTCCATCATTGCGGCTTCTGCCGCCCTGGCGATCTCGGACATCCCCTTCGCGGAGCCGGTGGGCGCTGCGCGCATCGGCTATATTGACGGCCAACTCGTGGTTAACCCCACCCTCCCCGAGATGGAACGCAGCCTGCTGGACCTGCGGCTGGCCGGGACCGCCGGGGCCATCTTGATGGTAGAGGCTGGCGCCAACGAGGTCTCCGAAGAGGTAATCCTGGAAGCGCTCCGGCTGGGCCATCAGGCGATCCAGGAGGTCATCGCCATTCAGCAGGAGATGCGGCAGGCGGTGGGCAAGCCCAAGCGGGCTTACGTCTCCCACACCGTCCCGGAGGACCTGATTGCCCAGGTCCGGGAGCACGTTGGCGATCGTCTGGTCTCTGCCCTCTACCATGCGCCGGACAAAGCGGCCCGCAACGCAGCGATCAACGGCCTATTGCAGGAATTGAGAGAACAGTTCGGCGATCCTCAGGATCCTTTCCTGGTCTGGCAGGCGCTGGAAGAGGTTACTCGGGAGGTGGTCCGGCGACGCATTCTGGAGGATGGCCTGCGTGTGGACGGGCGGGACCCATACACTATCCGGCCTCTGTCCGCGCAGGTCGGGCTCCTGCCCCGCACCCACGGCTCCGGCCTCTTCACGCGTGGCGAGACCCAGGTCCTCTCCGTGGTAACCCTGGGCACCCCCCGGGAGGAACAGTTGCTGGATGACCTCTCCCCGGAGGAGACCAAGCGGTACATGCACCACTACAACTTCCCGCCGTTCTCCACCGGCGAGACCCGACCCCTGCGGGGTCCGGGGCGGCGGGAAATCGGGCACGGCGCGCTGGCGGAGCGAGCCCTGCTGCCTGTCATCCCGCCCGAGGACGAATTCCCCTACACCATCCGCGTCGTCAGCGAAGTCCTTTCGTCCAACGGCTCCACCTCTATGGCCTCCGTCTGCGGCTCCACCCTGGCGCTGATGGATGCGGGCGTGCCCATCCGCACCCACGTCGCGGGTATCGCGATGGGGCTGGTTATGGAGGGAGAACGCTACTGCATTCTGACCGACATCCTGGGCATGGAGGACCATCTGGGCGACATGGATTTCAAAGTCGCCGGGACCGAGAAAGGGATCACGGCCCTCCAGATGGACATCAAAATCCAGGGCATCTCCGACCGGATTATGGCGGAAGCCCTGGAGCAGGCTCGTCAGGCCCGCCTGCAGATTCTGGACGTCCTGCGTCAGACTATTCCGGCACCCCGACCGGACCTCTCCCCCTACGCCCCGCGTATGCTCATCCTGCATGTGGACCCGGATAAACTGGGCGCCGTCATCGGTACCGGCGGCAAGACCGTCCGGGCCATCCAGGAGGAGTGCGATGTCCGGGTGGACATTGAGGACGACGGCACTATCTATATTGCCTCCACTAATCGGGAGGGCGCCTGTCGGGCCGAAGAGATTATCCGCCGCCTGACGGAAGTTCCGGCCGTTGGCAAGGTCTACACGGGTCGCGTCGTGCGCATCACCGATTTCGGCGTCTTTGTGGAACTGGCCCCCGGTACGGACGGTCTGGTCCACATCTCCCAACTCTCTGACCGCCCGGTCACCAACGTTCGGGACGTGGTGGAGATCGGCGATGAGATTATGGTGATGGTAACGGACATTGATCCGGACGGGAAGATTCGCCTCTCCCGGCGGGCCGTACTGGAGGGATGGACACCGGAAGAGGCCCGCCTGCGGGACCGGGCGCCAGGGGGCCGGGGTCTGGGCGACCGCAAGGCCTCCCCTCGCCGCCGATAATCCGGGGAAGAGATCGGCGCCCCTTGATAAACGCCCATCCCGCCGGATAGCAGAGCCACCATGTCCGACCCGGCTCTCCTCTCTCCTGGACCCGATAGCGGCATACGGAGGCCCCTAACAAGGCTCCTCCTGCGGGCCCTCCGGGAACTGATGGAGACGGTTCTCCCGGCTGTTCTCATTGCGCTTTTCATCAACGCGTTTCTGGCCCAGGCAACAGTGGTGCGTGGCGACAGCATGGAGCCCACCCTCCATGACAACGAGCGGGTGATCGTGGAGAAAATCTCTTACCGGCTAACCGGAGGGCCCCGTCGGGGAGACGTAGTCGTCCTGCGCCTGGAAGGAGCGCGCGATATGCTCATCAAGCGAGTGGTGGCGCTGCCCGGGGAGACCGTTGCCATTCAGGGCGGGCAGGTCATAGTAGACGGCATGCCATTGACAGAGCCGTGGGCTGTCCGGCCGGGCGGCTCCGACTACCCACCCACCCTTGTCCCGGAGGGGTACGTATTTGTCCTGGGGGATAACCGGAGCCACTCCAACGATTCCCGATCCTTCGGCCCGATACCCCTGAAGAACATTATCGGGCATGCTGTCTTTGTCTACTGGCCGCCCGATGAAGTGGGGCCAGTAAGATAGAAGGGGCAATGGCACCCACGGAAACCGTTACCATGCGCGTAGACCAGATTAAGGGTCTCCGGGATCTCACCCGGCAGGTGATTGAGGAGGAGCGCCTCTTCCCCAGAGAGTATCTCATAGACTGGAAGCCCTTCGGCGTTCCCCAGCGGGCATCGTGATTCGCCTGGAGGAGCGGATGGAACACCTGAGCGCCGAAGTGGAGGCTCTCCGGGAGGATGTAGAGGCCCTGCGGGCCGACATGCAGGAGCAGATCGGAACCCTGCGGGCCGAGATGAGGGAGAATATCGGGGCTCTGCGAGCGGAAATACGGGAACGGACGAGGCTCTGCAAGCAGAGATGCAAAAAGGGCAGGAGGCCCTATGGGCCGAGAGTTTCATCACGGTCTCTCCAACCTGGAACGGTTGACGGAGGCCCGTTTCACTGCTGGGGAGGCCCGCTTTTCTGCCCCGGAGCAACGGATATCTCGCATCGACTTCTGGGTGAAGTTCTTCGCGGGCCTGGTCTCCGCGCTATTTGTTGCCCAACTCGCCCTGAGTCTGATCCGATAATCGCTCATCGATAACCTGGCCATGGAAGAGAAACCCGTCCGACACTGGGATGTGGGAACCAAGCGGCTGGTTGGGACCGTTCTCTTTGTTCTCCTGGCGTTGATCGTGTACCGTTTTCGGACCGTCTTGCCGCCGCTGATTTTGGCGTTCCTGCTGGCCTTTATCCTGGACCCGGTGGTGGACTTTCTGGAGAGACGGGTACGTATTCCCCGCACTGGGGCCACCGCGCTGGTCTTTCTGGTCCTCATCGCAGCCGTGGCCACAGCACCGGTGATTGCTATGCCGCCGATAGTGCGGGCAGTGAATTCGCTGAACCTGGACTTTGTCCACATCGCGGCGCAACTGGACCAGTTCTTTGCTCAGCCGATCCACGTCCTTCAGTGGCAGATAGACCTGCGAACGATATACCGGGAATTCCAGCAGGGAATCCGTCAGTTCCTGACGGCCGTCGCCACGGGGACGGTGAACTTCGTGGTGGGTTTCGTCTCCACCCTGTTCTGGGTCATCTTTATCCTGCTCTCAGCCTTTTATCTTACCCGGGACGCCGATCGTATTGTGGCCTGGCTGGACCACCTGGCGCCGGACTCGCTCCGGTCAGACTGGGTTCGGCTGCGCCACGAGATTACGAAGGTCTGGAATGCCTTTCTTCGGGGGCAAATCCTGCTGGGATTGTTCATCGCCGTCATTACGACGGGGGTGAACACCGCCATCGGCCTGCCCAACGCCCCGGCCCTGGGGCTCCTGGCAGGCGTACTGGAATTCATCCCTAATATCGGGCCGACAGTGGCCGCCATCCCGGCCATCCTGATCGCCTTCTTTCAGGGGTCATACTGGCTACCCCTGAGTAACTTCTGGTTCGCCGTCCTGGTCGCTGGGGTCTATGTGCTCATCCAGCAGGTGGAGGCCAATCTGCTGATCCCCCGCATTATGGGGCGCGGGCTGAACCTCCATCCGGTGGTGGTGCTGATAGCCGTCATCCTGGGGGGCAGCCTGGCAGGAGTGCTGGGCGTACTTATCGCTGCTCCCACCGTGGCCACGCTACGGGTGCTGGCGCAGTACCTCTACCGCCGCCTGACCGATCAGGAGCCGTTCCCGGTGGTTCCTGAGCGGCCCCTTCCCCGTCCATGGCTGGGCCGCCGCCTGTGGGACCGCATCCGCCGGCGGACGCTGGCCCGCCGCTGGGTCGTCCGTCCGGCTCGGCCCGAAGACCAGCCAGACATCGAGGCCATCTGTGCCCAGATTGGAGGCGGAGAGGACTACATCCCCCGGGTCTGGGACCAGTGGCTGGCGGACCCGGTGGGAGAACTCTCGGTGGTGGAACTGGACGGACGGGTGGTCGCGCTGGCGAAACTGAGCCATATCGCCGACGAGGAGTGGTGGCTGGAAGGGATGCGGGTCCACCCGAACTATCGCCGCCTGGGAGTATCCCGATTGCTTCAGGCCCATCAATTGACCGTCGCGGAACAGCAGAGGGCAGGAGTGGTACGTTTTGCCACCGCCTCCTATAACCGACCCATCCATCGCAACGCCCTGCGGGACGGCTTCCGACGAGTGGCAGAAGTCTGGTGTTACCGCGCCGAAGCCATACCGACCCCCTCAGCGCTTCATCCCCTGAGCGCCGAAGACCTGGAAGAGGCCTGGAGACTGGTGGAGACTTCTCCCATCTGGCAAGCCTCCAGAGGCCTCTATGAGCAGGCCTGGCGATGGCAACAATTGACCCGAAGCCGCCTGGCCGCCCACATCGCCGCCGGTGAGGTGTGGGGGATAGACCTGAACCAACGGCTGGCCGCACTGGCCATCGTCTTCGCTGATCCGGATGAGGAGACCCTCTCCGTCGGTTACCTGGACGGGATCCCGGAGGGGCTGAAAGCCATGGCCTGGGGGTTGCGCCTCCTGGCCTTTCAGCAGGGCTACTCGAAGGTACGGGTGTTTGCCGTCGCTGATCCGGTTCTTCTGGAAGCCCTCCGGTCGGCAGGCCTGGCCTCCCACCAGGAATACTCGCTGTACATCTTTGAAAAACCGATGAAAGGAGACCCCAATGGAAGAAATAGAAGTTCTGGCGGAAACGGATAATTACAGCATCTGGCGGACCGAGGAGCCGGACGGCGAAATCACGTATCATCTGGAATTCGGCAGCGTTACCGTCCACTTCTTTGAAGAAGAGTGGGAGGAGTTCCTGGAACTGGTTGGCCAGTTGCGGCAACCGTAGCGCCGTTGTCCCCCTTCGCTCATGCCTGGAGGAGGCCAAACAACGAAACGGTTCTCCATTGCGGTGGCCTGGCTACCGCAATGGATAACCTATATTCAGCCTAAGGGGCCTGACCCCAAGCGGTCCGTATAACGCTATGCTTAGACCAGGAGGACATCCGGCCGGGCTTCAGGAATGGTACGACAAACTGGCGCCGCGCGTGGCGAGCGCGCGGGAGCAGTTACGCGCGGTTCCCCTCCCCAAACTGGCGCTGCGCAGCGGTGCGACCCTGGAGCCAGAAGGAGCCCTGCGACTTGCCTTCTTCTGGAAGGAATATCGTATCTATCCGCCCGAATTTGTCGTCCGCAGGGCAGATCGGGGGGAGGAGCCATCGCCCTTCATTCAGGCCCTCCTCCTCACCTACCTGGTAACCGCCGATGGCGCCACTCCTTCCCGGCGGTGGGTCGCTTTCCACAGCCTGCCCGACGGGATGTTCTACGCTCAGGCCTTTCGGGGCTACGCTGAGGACCGCCTGGTCCGGGAACTGGGCGAGCAGGGACTGGAGAGGTTTCGTCAGGCTGGTGAACGGCTCTCCGGAGAGCCGCTGGACCTGGGAGACGCGGGATACGTCTTCCCGGTCCTGCCGCGCATCCACCTGGCCGTCGTCTACTGGCTGGGGGACGAAGACTTCCCACCGCGCGCATCGGTCCTCTTTGAGGACTCGGCCCCCCACTATATGCCCACCGATGGCCTGGCCATTCTGGGCAGCCAGTTGGTCACTCAAATTCTGCGGGCCGCCCAGTAAGAACATGGCTCCCACATTCAGGCTTTCCAGAGTTTGGGGCCATGTATTGCAGGCCGCGCCAGGCCTTACAGGAAGAGGCTACCCGTCTGCACTCACCGCTTGCGGGATTTTCCGACATGCTCTAACCTCCACAACCGGAATGAAATACCACCGATATAGAAAATCTTTTTGTGGCGGCGGCTTTATGGCCGCCACAAAACGTTTATGATCAAAGTGTCGGAACCAACTGGAGGACAGATGAAACGAGACCTGGACGCTCTGATGGAAGCGCGTGGGTTGGATGCCTTCGTCGTCTCCGGGCCCATATACGGGAATCCATCCCTCATTTATCTTCTGAACGGAGCCGCTGTAACCCAGGGCATCGTGGTGAAAAAACGGGGTGAACCTCCGGTCTTCATCCATTCTCCCCTTGAACGGGATGAAGCCGCTGCCAGTGGTCTCCCCCTGGTCAACATAGCCCGCTACCGGTTCACCGAAATTCTCCGCGAGACCGGGGACCGGTTGAAGGCAACGGTGGAACTGTATCGCCGGATCTTCGCCGACCTGGGCGTGCGGGGAGAGGTGGGGTTCTACGGTATGGCTGACCAGGGGCAGGCCTATCTCCTGCTCTCTGCTCTGGCCGAGGCGCTGCCGGAAATCCGTGTACGGGGGGAGTACGACGGGGCTCTTTTAGATGTCGCGCGGGCCACCAAAGACGCGGACGAGGTCGCCCAGATTCGGGAAGTGGCCCGCCGGACCGCAGAGGTGGTGGAGGAAACCATGGCCTTTCTGCGGCGCCATCGGGTGAAGGACGACACCCTGCTCACCGATGACGGCACCCCGCTGACCGTCGGTCAGGTGAAAGGATACATCTACCAGTTGCTGGCCCGGCAGGGGCTGGAATCTCCGGAAGGATTCATCTTCGCCATCGGACGGGACGCGGGGGTCCCCCACAGCCGGGGCCGTCCGGATGACCCTATCCGGTTGGGCCAGACCATTGTCTACGACCTTTTTCCCAAACTGGCCAAGGGGTATTATTTTGACCTGACCCGGACCTTCTGCCTGGGATATGCGCCGCCCGAAGTGGAGAAAGTGTATCAGGACGTGGCGGAGTGTCTGGACGCGGTGGTCGCCGAGGTTCGGGTAGGGGTGGAAGCCCGACGTCTCCAACAGGTCGCTTGCGCCTTTTTCGCCCGCCGGGGCTATCCCACGGTCGCCGAGCACCCGGAGACAGAAGTCGGTTTCACCCATCTCATCGGGCACGGCCTGGGGCTGGCCATCCACGAGGAGCCGGTCTTCACCGATGTCCCCAGCAACATCCGGACTCTGCAACCTGGCCATGTCTTCACCGTCGAACCGGGCCTTTATGACCCCTCCAGCGGTTATGGCGTCCGTCTGGAAGACGTCCTCTGGATTGACGAAACGGGAGAGGTCCACAACCTGACCCCGCTTCCGAAGGAACTGGTGGTGGAGATGTGATCGCCCCGGCCCATCACTCCAGCGACTGGATGGCACGGGTCGCCGCTTCCGCCGGACTCTGGCGACCTCGGAGGACCGCCTCCAGGGCGATCTGGAGGGGGGGCCCCAGCCGCGCCCGTAGGGACGAAGGCAAGGGCTCCCGGGCTCCCGCCAGAATCCCGCGCAGCATCTCCCGTCGCTCCGCAGAAACGACCCATTCGGCCAGACCACTCTGGGTCACCGGAAGATAGCCGGTACGCTGGGTCCACTCCCCATACCAGTCCGGCTCCAGCAGCCAGGCCGCCAGCGTCATCGCTCGCTGCTGTTGCTCTGGGTTGGCCGTTACCAGGGCAAGGACCCATCCTTCGGCCAGCGCCACCGGACGGCCATCCCGGGTCGGAATGGGCCCGGGCTCTGCCGCGTCGGCCCCTTTCGTCCAGAACCAGCGGGAATCCACCACCGTCATTCCCCCTTCTTGCTGGAAAAGAGCCCAGCATTCCTCCAGATTCCCGAGGGATAACACCACCAGAGGAGAAATAACCCGGGTCGCCGTCGCCTGGGCATAGAAATCCAGAACAGCCGTTAACGGTCCTTCCTCCAGCGTTGGATTCCCCTCATCGTTCACCAAGTGGCCTCCCGCACCCAGGTATTGGATGAACATAAAGTCGTCGGCGATGCCGTTCTGTCCGGCGGCGGGAAAGAAAAGGGGGAAGCCAGCGGAAAGGACTGCGCTCCAGGAGATGGGAGGGGTGGAAAAGAGAGCCGGAGCATAGGCCAGATGTTGCACCTCGGTGGCCAGGGGCAAGCCGAAGGTGGATTCGCCCACCCGGCCCAATCCGGTAGCGAAAGGAAACAGGTCGGTCTCCAGATCGGGGGGGATCAGGCCGTCCAGAGGCTGAAGGAGGCCAGATCGGGCCGCGACCTGCAGGTCGGCCTCATCCAAAACCACCAGGTCGGGGAGAACGGACGGCGCGGCCACACTGGCGGTCCGTAGGAAATCCAGCAGTCCGCCGCGCCCATGGCTCTTTTTGACGATCGTCTGGACCTGGAGGTCGGGATAGGCAGCCCCGAAATCGGCCAGGCGGCTGGCCAGGAGATCCGCGCCAGCCTGATCGCTGTACGGGCTCAGCTCCTCCGGAATCCAGAGAGTCAGGGTTACCATCCATGGGCCGGACCCGGGCGTCGCTGTTGGAGTTGGCCGAGGAGAGAGAGGCGTCGGAGACGCAAAGGGTGTGGGAGAGGACGGAGAGGCAACACATGAGGCCATCAGAAGAAAGACCAGGAAAGGGACGCCCCATCGCGCCCGGCCCCGTCGCTTACTCCGCATACCGTTGCTCCAGCCAGGGATCGCCTTCGTTATGATACCCGGCCTGCTCCCAGAAGCCGGGTCGGTCCTCAAAGGAAAATTCCACCCCCCGCACCCATTTGGCCGATTTCCAGAAGTAGAGGTCAGGCACGACCAGTCGCAGCGGCCAGCCGTGTTCCGGCGTCAGGGGCCGGTCGTCATACTTCCAGGCCAGCAGGACATTATCGGCCAGAAGGCGCCGGAGGGGCAGGTTGGTAGTGAAGCCATACTCGGCGTGGATGATGACGTATTCGGCCCCGGGAAGGGGCCGGACATAGTTCAGCAGGTCCCGGAAACGGACGCCTTCCCAGACGGTGTCCAATTTAGACCAGCCGGTAACGCAGTGAATGTCGGCGACGATGCGGGTGGTGGGGAGAGCGGTCAGTTGTGCGTAAGTGAAGCGGACTTCTTCCTCCACCGCCCCGAAGATGCGTAGGTCCCAGGCGTCCAGGCTTTCGTAGCGAGGGACAGGGCCATAATGGAGGACCGGGAAGCGCTGGGTCAGGACTTGTCCGGGAGGAAGGCGAGGTCGAGGGCTCATGACAGTTCCTCCTCCCTCGGAAAACCGCGATAAAGGAAATAAAGGGCACAAAGGCCGTCCGAGGATTCCCTTTGTGTCCCTGAAACTTCATTGGAAAATAGTACGCGCATGGACACGGATGGGAGAAGTTCCGCCCACACCCGTGCTCTTCCGCGTTCTATCCTGAGAGCGGAACACGGACGGCGCGGATTGCCTGTCATAGGGATGCCAATCCGCTCCTTCGGTATGTCCGATCCGGTCTGTTGGGCTCCCGTTGCGGTTCAGAAGGGAATTTCTTCCTCCGGGATCGGCTCTTCGTATTCCAGCATCTCTTCTTCCACCACGGGGGCCGCCACCTCCTCCCGCCGACCCAGGAACCGGACGGTGATGGCCACCACGTCGTAAGTGGCGCGGACGACGCCGTCGGACCCGACCCAGGTGCGGGGCTCTCCTCGCTCGTTGGGCCGGAGACGGCCTTCCACCAGGACGGCCCGCCCCTTGCTCAGATACTGGTTACAGGTTTCCGCCAGTTTGCCAAAGGCAGAGACGCGGAACCAGATGGTCTCCTCCTGAGTCTGTCCGTCCTGACCGGTCCAGCGGCGGGTGGAGGCCACGGAGAAAGTGGTTACCGGCTGGCCGTTGGGCAGGTAGCGCATCTCTGGGTCCCGCCCCAGATGCCCCGCGATAATGATGGTGTGGAACATGAATCCTCCCTTCCCTCATGGGCTGGTAATACGGTTTTTGATCGCTGTGGCAGGATAGTTTTCGTTCTTACGGCAACAACCGAACCGCCACCATAAGAACGAGAGTTCTTGATGGAGGGGTCAGTCCGCCAGGCCCTCGCTGATGGAAAGGGCTTTCTCCGCGCCGAAATCGGCGGGTGTCTTGTGGATTTCCGGCGGTCGGACATAACGGGCAACCATGCCGGCAGTGTCTGTTACCCCCAACTGCTCAAACAGGAAGATAAACTGGGCCTCCAGTTCCTGCCCGATTGTCTCCCGGACTTCTGCTGGCAGGTTCCAGAGTTCCCGCTTGAAGGGACCCAGGGCCTTTTTACGCGCTTCGTAGAGGAACTGTTCTTCCGTCTTGCCCTCTTTCCAGTCGGCGGCGTGTTCCTTCCGAAGGTAGGCATATATCTCCTCTCGCAGGTCGGCGGGGAAGAGGGGATGGTCGTAGAGGAGGTTCTGGAAGGCGGTCGCCAGATGGATTTCGGCTGTACCGGCTTCGGGGAACTTGTGGAACGCCTCCGGCGGCAGGGTGGAGGCGCCGTGCTGGACTGCCCCGGCCAGGCCGTACTCCTCCCGGGCCACCCGGCTGAGCCGCTCCAGGGTATCAAAGTCAATTTTGACCCGGGCCAGGGTGCCGTCGGGGAGAACAACGCCGCCGTGGAAAGTGCCGGTCTGGATGCTCAGTTTGCTCACGCCGGGCATCCCCAAGGGCAGGGAGCCGTTGTAGCCGTCCATAAAGGCCCGCACTTCCTCTTCGGTCGTGTTGTGGCCCCCCACCTCGCCGATTTCGCCACCAACGGAGACCGTTACCCCCTCCGGCTCCAGGCTCCGGATAAGGCGGGTAAAATGGGCACAGACTTCGTAGTTGGCCCGCTGCTGCTCGGCGACGGTGGGGCGGCTCAGGTCCACCAGCGTGGAGGTATCTATGTCAATGTTGAAGAAACCGGCGGCGATGGCTTCCCGAATCAGGTCCTCCACCGCGCCCACTTCGGCATCCCGGGCAGTGGCGTATTTTTTGGCGCTTACCTGGAAGTGGTCGCCTTGAATGAAGAGAGGACCCCGGTAGCCCTCCCGAATCGCTGCACCGATAACGACGGTGGCATACTCCGCCGGGCGCTGGTCGGTATAGCCGATTTCGGAGCGAGCGATCTCAAAAATCATCGCGCCGACGTTCCGGGCCCGGGCGGCGCGAAATACCGCACGGGCCATATCATAGGTCAGGGTGCGCAGGTTCATCGCGGGCACGGTCCAGTTCGTGGAGGTCTCGCCGCGCCCCCGGGCCATGTAGAGGTCGTGGATGGAGGCCGGGCGGACTCCCAGGGCCTGGCCCAGTTCCCAGAGCAGTGCGCGGGCGGCGGCCCGTTCCTCCGCCTCCCCAAACACCGCCGCGTAGACCAGACCATCCAGCGCCGGGCCGCGCAGGCGGGATTCGTCCAGGACCTGGACCTTGTTCCCCTCCATAGCAACGATTCCCTGAAGATCATCCAGCAAAGGTTTGTCGGCCATATGATTCCCCCGGTTTATAGGATTAAGGAATTTGTCGTAGAACTCGTTCGGCGACCTGAATCGCAGCAGTTACGAGAGTCGGCAAGCTCGGGACGTCGGGATCATAGTCACAATAGTTACGCCATATTCTCAAATCGTTGATGTCCTCAGCTATGTCGTTGTATCCCAACTGATACAGATAGTTTCGGAGCATCCGATGGTCTGTTCCGCTTCGGGCCCGTTGAAAGCCACGCATCTCAACGAGTCTCCAGGTATATCCGAAAGCGGCGTAATAAGCCCGACTGACCGTTGTACGACTAGCCGCTTCTTCGGAATAACCTGGGCCGGATTGTCCTTGAAGGTCACGAGCCAAAGCGAGAAATTCGCTCCAGTCAAACGGCATAAGGACTCTCTGGTGCTTGGAAGTCGGTGGTGAGGAAAATCCACCCCTGGCAGCCCGTCAACATGTCCCGGTAGGCCGACCGGGTTCGTCGAATTCTTTCCAGAGCCAATTCATCGTATTTCGCAAAACGGGCACACAGGATCAGATACTCATCCTCTTCCTCGGGATCGTGGTAAAGGGATAAGGTTAACTGGGCATCGGGCAGATGGCTTCGGACCAGACGGGCCACCTCGGGAACCAAATCTATCAGTTCGGGATAGCGCTGAAGGTAATCCTGAACCTCATTGGTTTTGATGATTTTTAAGCCATGTCTACGAATTTTCTCCAGCGTTTCTTGAATACGGACAAACTGCACATACTGCTGAGATAGCAGACGAACATCCGGGAGAAAGGGAGCATCCCAGGTCGGCCAAAATCTTTCTGGGATCAGGAGCGCTGACTGGAAACCGGCTTTCCCAGCCATTGGATGCTGCACAGATGAAGATACATATAGGCCGGTCAAGGGCACACTCCAAGCGAGATTCTTAAAGGACCCCGGCGCTGCTGGTACCTCAACGGTTACCAGCCTGTCCCGTAGAGTATCAAAAGGGCCAGTGAAGTACGCCGTTTCAACCAGATATTCGGTTGAGCAACTCATTTTTATGCCTCCGGCTCAAACATGGCCCTGAGATGGTCAGTAATAGAGCCTTCAAAAATTTCCTCAATCTTGCTATGGGCCTCCTCCAGCCAGTCTATTATCCATTCCGGGGCCAAAGATTTCGATTGAGCCAGGGAGTATTCAATATCCAGAACGACCGTTGTGGGATCTTCCAAGACGTTGTTCAATTGCACTCTGCATCGGTCACGGCCCTCGTTTAGAGAGATAAGGCCTCCTACAATGAACGCAAGAATGTGGGAGGCCGGAAGAGGCCCAAAACGGGGTCGGATTTCAAAACAATCTTCTAACCTCTGCGGAAACTCCGAAATATTTATCTGATTAATGTATCGCAATCCGACAAATTCCAATCCTTCTACTTCTACAACTGCTCTGAGATTAGACCACGCCTTCTCAATTTTTGAGCGGAAAACAGCCCAGGTGGGATAGGGTTTGAGAGCGTTCACCGTCAAAATGCGAGGGCCCAATTGAACCAGCATCGTTCTGCTTTCCGAGGAGAGGACCAAAATGGGCTCCGCACCTAGGAAAAAAGCAGGCTGCTCCTGTTCCGATGGAACGCGAACTCCCACTCCCCGAAAGACACGGGTTTCCCGATGAGGAAATTCGTCTATAAGCTTCTCGTAGAAAAGGCCAGGGATCGTCACGTCCCAGGGGGTATCCGATGAGAGAACAAATTGACAGACTGCCTCCACAACGGGTGGTCGCTGATATTTTCTGCCCATAGTTTCTTCTCCGGCTCTCACTTGATCTCCGGCCAGCGGGTCCAATCGTAGCCGATGGTGGGGTCGTCGTGGGGGATGCGGCCCTCGTCGGTCCCGTCGTATTCATTAGAAGTGATGTAGAAGATATGAGCGGGGCCCTGAAGGACCCGGTAACCGTGCGCGACGCCCGGCGGGATTTTCAGGACAACGGGAGGATGGCCGTCTCCCAGCAGGAATTCCTGCAGTTGACCATAAGTTGGGGAGTCGGGGCGGGCGTCGTAGAGGGCCGCCCGCACCGTCCCGCAGGCCACGTACCACCAGTCGGTCTGGCGGTGGTGGATGTGCCAGGCCTTGGCCACCCCGGTGTGGCTCATGGTGTGGCTCCACTGGGCAAACCCCTCGGCAAAAATGGGGTCGCTGGCCCGGAGGATCTCGCGGAAAAAGCCGCGCTCGTCGGTGTGGGTAACCAGGGATTTGATCTCAACGCCGTGGATCACGAGGGAAGCCTCCGGTTAGAGCAGTCTGCCGATGGCGTCCATACACTACCGCAAATCGCCCAGGTGGTTCTGGAGAGTCTCATATACCCGATGGTAGTCCCCATCCCAGTATCGGTGTACCCGCACTTTCCGGAAACGGGCCATCCGCGGATGCCCGAATATCCTCAAACCGGCTCCAGATCAGGGATTCATTCAGGCCCAAGAAGTGATTGCCTCCTTCAGGGCGGTGCGCACCAGAGGCCTCATACCAGGTAACGGGTCCACGTCCAGAATACCTCGCGGACCCGCAACTCCTCGTCCCGGCTCAGCAGGAGTGGGCCCCGGAAGACGGAATACCGGAAGCCCAGAGGAGCGGCGTTCAGCACCCGGATGTCCACCGGCAGTGAATGCCCGATCTCCCCGGGGTGCCCGTTCGGCCTCCCCGGCCAGTTCCAGCGCCCGTTCGGTAAAATCTCCACCGTCTTCCAGATAGATGGCGACGTCCACATCGTGGAAGGGCAGGCCTTCCAGAAAGGAGCCGTAGAGATAGGCAAACCGGACATCCGGCTGGGCCTCCAGAACTCCTTTCAGGGCTGCAACGATAGCCTCCCGCTCTTCCGGTGTTTTGGGGTGCTGGTGCTCAACCATCCACCCTACCCTTCTGAATTATATCCCGCTCCGGAAAATGGGCAAGCGCACCCACACGGAGGGAGGCCAGCAAAAATCTGCGTCCATCTGCGTCCTACTTCCCCTGCCAGCGGGCCAGGGTGATCGCGCCGTCTTCGGTCACCCGGCGGGCCTGTCCATCCACCGTTACCAGCCAGAGGTCGCCCCGATAGACAACCAGCACCCGTCCCCCTGCCGGGTCCCAGGCGGCCGCCGGATACTCCAACCCCGGCTCCCGGGGGTCCTGGGGGAACAGCAGCCGCCGGTCCGACCCGTCCCGGTCCATCCGATAGAGGTCGTAGGTGCTGGTGTGGGAGGCATAGGGAGCCCGGGCCCGCCCAAAGAGGATCTGTTCACCTTCTGGCGAGAACAACGGCGCCGCCCACATCCCGGCCTCCGGGACCAGTTTCGCCTGCAGGAGCGCCGCCGAAGAGGTTACAACACTCAGCACGTAGATGTCAAAAACGGGGCTATCCTCTGGCTCCTCCCCGGTGGGGGAAGGGCCGTGGAGCACGGTAACCAGATATGCCCCCTCCGGCGACCAGGAAAGGGTCGGGACCCAGGCCCAGGGAGCGTAGGTGCGGAACGGCGGGAACCGTACCAGCGGAACCGCTTCTGGCTTCCGGGCCGAGAGGTCTACCAGACCTATCTCGTCGGCGCGGGCGTAGGCCAGGAGAGTGGATTCGTTGTCCTCTCCGGCGGGAGCCCAGGCGTAGGTCGTCCCCCACCAGCCGTAGGTGCCGCCCGCCGAGGGCCCCAGCACCCGACGGCGGTCCCGGAGCCGACCGTCCGCCTGGGGACGGGCCACGAAGAGGTCGTTGGCGGCCTCCCAGCCTGGCGGCGATTCGCGGGGCGTGCCGGTAGAATACGCAATCCACTCCCCATCCGGCGACCAAGCCGCCCAGAGGACGTTCTGTTCGGGCAACCGTACCGGTTCGGCCCCCGGGGCAACCGTATCTACCAGCCACAGGGTGTTCAGAACGCCGGTCTCGGTGGCGGTGCGGGTGAAGAGAAGCCGGGAGCCATCGGGCGAAAGGTCAAAGACCCGACCGTCCAGGTCGCCGGTCGCCGTCAGGCGGCGACGGCTGCCAGTGGTCCCCCGCATCACCCAGGCGTTGTGGGCGGAGAGGTAGGCAACCGTACCGGAGATGGGCACCGCCGTTACCTCCTCGCGCGCGCCCACCAGGAGGATCTCATTCTGGGGCTCCTGGACGGTAACCCGCCGGGCCAGGCGCCGCTCCACCTCCACGCCGTCCTCCAGGGTGATGACGTACGTCAGTTCCTCCACACCGTTCACCCCGGCCCGCAGAAGGCGGGTCTGACCGACCGGGATCGTCGCATCCCGCACCGTCTCCCGACCATAGGGGAGGGTCTGTTGAACCGTTTCGGTCCGAACCTCCACCCGCACCACCCGAACGGTCATCCCGTCGGTCAGGAGAACAGTTTCCGGTGGGACGACGCGGTCATCCTCGTCCAGGGTGATCCCGGTCCGCGCCAGCAGTTCCCCTACCGTCTGGGCGTCGGTGGTCAGGGTGCGGGTCTGCCCATCGGCGATCAGGGTAACCCGCACGGGAGCAATGGGGGTACAGGCAAGCAGCAGGCTGCTGAGAATACAGAGAACAGAACAGCCACCCAGACACAAAGACACGAAGTGAGCCCCTCTCCTTTTTTTGTGTCTTTGCATCTTCGGGGTGAACCTTCGTCTTTCGGCGTTCATCTGTGCCCCATCATCTCCAGGGCCCGGCCGCGAAAGTCCTCTACCCGCCGGTAGCCGTGCCGCTCCATGTACTCCTGAATGCCCTGGCAGACCTCCCGGAAGACCTCCAGGCCCCGGTAGTAGACAGCGGAGCCGATGCCGACAGCGGTGGCGCCGACCAGAATCATCTCCACGGCATCGCGAGCGGTGGTGATGCCGCCGGTGGCGATCACGGGGACATCTACTGTCCGACAGATGTCGTAGACGCAACGGACGGCAATGGGACGCAGGGCTGGACCACTCACGCCGCCCGTCCCGTGGGAAAGGACGGGTCGGGCCGTCTCTATATCCAGAATCAGGCCAGGCCCCAGGCTATTGACAGCGGTGATGCCGTCCGCGCCGGCCTCCACCACGGCCTCGGCAATGCGAAGGATGTCAGTAACGTTGGGGGAGAGTTTGACCAGGACGGGGATGTCCGTGTTGGCCTTTACCCGGCGGGTTACCTGCGCAGAGACGTAGGGGTCGGCCGCGAACATGCGCAGGTACTGGTCGTCGATGTTGGGGCAGGAGATGTTGACCTCAATCAGGTCGGGGCGGGCCTCGGAGACGTACCGGGCGATGGTGCCAAAGTCATAGATGGTATCGGCGAAGATGCTGGCGATGACGGGGACGCCCAGAGGGGCCAGTTGCTCCTTCGCGGCCCGGATCTCGTCCACCATGACCTCCACGCCGGGGTTGGAGAGGCCAACGGCGTTAATGAGACCTCCGCCCCACTCCACGATGACGGGGTTGGGATAGCCATCGCGGGGGGCCAGGCTGACCGATTTGGTGGTAACGGCACCCGCACCGGAGCAGGCCACCCGGACCAGCACGCCGTGGGTCAGCCCCAGGATGCCGGAGGCCAGCACCGTGGGGTTGGGCAATCGGATGCCGCAGAGGGAAACCGAGAGATCCACTGCCATTTTTACGCCTGTTCTCGTATCGCCTCCAGAGCCACCCAGTCCTCTATCTGCTGGCGCCCGACGACGCTCAGGCCGGCCTGCTGGAAGGCGTTCCGGACCTCATCCTCCTGACCGGCCAACAGACCGGCGGCCACGAGCCGCCCTTCCAGCGCCAACCGACGAGCCAGACCCTGCTCCGCCATTTCCACCAGCACCCGGGCCAGGATGTTGACGACGACCAAGTCAAACCGCCCGAAGGCCTGGGGCAAGGAGCCCCGGGCCACGCGTACCCGGTCGGCGACGCCGTTGCGGCGGATGTTCTCCCGGGCCACGGCGACCGCCTGGGGGTCAGTATCCAGGGCCAGGACGCGCCTGGCGCCCAGTTTCGCGGCGGCGATGGCCAGAATCCCCGAGCCGGTCCCCAGGTCCAGCACCCGCGCGCCGGGTCGGACATGCTCTTCTAATGCCAGCAGGCACATCTGTGTGGTCGGATGGGTGCCGGTGCCGAAAGCCATCCCCGGGTCCAGTTCCACCACCACTTCCCCTTCGGCGGGGGTATACGGCAGCCAGGAGGGACGGATCACCAGACGGCGGCCCACATGGAGGATGGTCAGGTGTTGCTTCCAGGCCTCGGCCCAGTCGGCCTCGGGGATGAGGCGAAACGACGGCGCGGGCAGGGGGAGAATCTGGGCCAGGTGCCAGAGGGCTTCCTCCACCCGACGACGGGTCTGCGGGAGCCGGTCATCAGCCGGGATGTAGGCACGAACGGTGATGATGCCGGCCGCAAAGCCTTCCGGGCCGGCCTCCAGTGCCACGCCCCGGGGCGCGAAGCGGCTGAGGACCTCCGCCACGGCCTCCGCGCCCTCTCCCGTTGTCCCCACACTCACTTCCAGCCAGTCCATATCGGACGCCAGAGAGTAGACCGCCAACTATGGCACGCAGACGACCAGGACAAACCGGTGCCTCGCTGTTCCGGCCTCATTCGCCCTTCCTGCTGTTCACTGCTCAGCCAGCGCGTCCCGAGCATCCCGGTACCCCAACTCTATCAGTTCCCGGCTGGTGCGGGGGTCGTAGCGGAGAATCTGCGCAAGGCCGATGGCTTTGCTGGGAACGATGACCCGGCAGCGGATATAGCGATGCTTTTCGTCCCTTTGCTGGGCGACCAGTTGGTTAATCCGTTCCAGTTGCTTGATGTCGTTCTCAAAGGTGGCGCTGAGGGCCAGGTCCAGCATCACCGCGAAGGCCTGCCAGGGCCAGCGGGGAAGGGGGATATACCGTTCTCCTACCGGGGAGAGCAGGACCACGTAGATTTCGTCCGCTCCGGCATCAATGGCGGCCGCCAGGGGGGTGTTGGCCATCACGGCTCCATCCCAGTAGTGATGGTCTCCGATCCGGGTCCAGGGATAGACCAGGGGGATGGAGCAACTGGCCAACACATGCGCGGGGGTGATCTCCGTCTCCCGATTGTCAAAAATGCGCAGGTCCCCTCGCTCCACCTCGGTGGCGGTGATGAGCAGCCGCTTTTCCGTGCGAGCCAGCGCGTCAAAATGGATAAACCGGTGAAGGGTACGGACCCACGGGGAGGTATCGTAGATGGATCGCCAGGGACGCAGTCGCCAGAACCGCTGGATGTCCCGGGTTCGGGTGGAGAGCCAGGCCGCCTCCAGTTCCCACGCGGTCTTCCCCGAAGCGATCGCGGCGGCGTTGATGGCGCCGATAGAGGTGCCGACCAGGATGTCCGGGATCAACCCGGCCTCTTCCATGTATTTGTAAACGCCACATTCGTATGCGCCTCGTCCACCTCCGCCGGAAAGCACCAGGGCCCGGGCCGGCCTCTTGTTTTCCGTCCGAAGGTCTTTTTCCATGGGAGCCCCCCTTTATCGTCGTCGGGGTAAGAGAGCCGGATACGCGGTAACCAGCCGGTAGGCCTCTTCCAGGTCCTGCCGGGTCAGCAGGCCCAGGAAGATGCCTCCATCCACCACCGGCACCGCTTCGGCTCCGCTCTCGCTGATGCGCTGCTGGACGTCAAACAGGTCATCGTCCGGGCCAACGACTAGGAACTCCGGTTCCATGACCTGACGGATAGCAATCTGCGGCCCATGCTCTTTGAGTCCCCGTAGGACACCGGTACGGGTCAACATGCCCACAACTCGTCCCTCTTCGCAGACGGGGAAATCGGACTGGAAGCCCTCTAACATCAGGTCCGCCGCATGGCCCAACGGGTCTTCTGGATGGACGACCTGAGGGGAATGGGAATAGACCTGGCGGACTCGCAGTCCAGCCAGGGCCGTCCGGAGTTGCACCAGGTGTCCCTCCTGAGTGGCGCCGGAATAGACAAAGAGGGCCACCAGGATGAGCAGAACGTCCCGGCTGAGGAGGCCCAGTAACCCCAGCATCCATGCCAGGGCCTGTCCCACCCGGACGGCCAGCGCGGTGGCGCGGCCATAGGGCATCACCGTGGCCAGGATGGCCCGCAGCACCCGCCCCCCATCCATCGGGAACGCCGGAAGGAGATTGAAGCCCGCGAGAAAGAGATTGGTGATCGCCAAATAGGGGAGCAGGTATGACCAGGAGAGGGGCCCGGACGAAGAGAGAGAACGTAGGAAATCCGTCCATATCCGTAGGGGAAAGAGGAACACCGTCAGCAGGGCCAGCCCGACGCCAATCACCCCGCTGGTAACCGGACCAGCCAGCGCCATCAACAGTTCCTGGTAGGGGCGTTCGGGCAGCCGTTCCATCTGGGCCACGCCGCCCAAAGGGAGCAGAGTGATTTCAATAACGCGGCCGCCGAACTGGATGGCCAGCAGGCTGTGGGCCAATTCGTGGAGGACAACGCAAAGGAAGAGCAAAAGGGTTACCACCACGCCGAACAGAGCTCCTTGGCCCACGTGGGTCTGCCCGCGCCCGAACTGGACGGCCGCCCAAAGGAGAACCAGGGGAAAGGTGATGTGGACCCGGACCGGGATACCTTGAATGGTGATCAGTTTCAGGGAACCCACGATACGTCCTTTCGTCAACGCTCCGGGCCGGCAGGTCCACCGGGCCGGAGGGTTTGTATCGGTATAACTATAACATACTCCAGGCGGGGTGTCAAAGGGAACCGAATGGGGACTGGGAGGTCAGTGCTGCCCCAGGCGGTCTCCCAGGAGGTTCGCGGCCAGGATCGTGAGGGTGAGGGCAGCACCGGGGAAAACCGCCGCCCAGGGCGCGTCCCGCAGATAGGCCCGACCCTCGGCCAGCATTGCTCCCCACTCCGGAACCCCCGGCGGGACACCCAGGCCCAGGAAGTGGAGCGCCGCTCCGTTGAGGAGCACCCAGCCCAGTTGCGTGGCGGCGAAGGCCAGGAGGGCCGGCGCGGTATTGGGCAGAATGTGGCGCAGGGCGATTCGCCAGGGGCTGGCCCCAATAGCCCGGGCGGCTTCGATATACGGCTGAGCACGGATCGCTCGCGCGGCCGCGCGGACGACGCGGGCATAGGGCGCGGCGGCCGCCAACCCCACCGCCACCGTTACCGACGAAAGCCCCGGCCCCAGCACGGCCACTCCAGCCATTGCCAGCAGGAGGCCAGGGAACGCCAGCCAGGCATCCACCAGTCGCATCAGGAAACCGTCCAGCCAGCCCCCTGCGCTGCCCGCTGCCAGCCCCAGCGGCAGGCCGATGACCACCGCCAGGGTCAGTGCTCCAACGCCCATCCCCAGTGTCCAGCGCCCTCCCCAGAGCAGGCGCGCCAGTACATCCCGGCCCAAGAAATCGGTCCCCAACAGTCCCCCAGAGCCCGGGGGGAGCAACGCCCGGGAGGGATCCGTGGTGAGCGGATCCACCGGTGTCAGGTATGGAGCCAGCATAGCCCCCAGTACGGCGGCTATCAGCCAGAGAAGGGAACACAGGACCAGCGGCTGACGCCTCAGGGGTCGGCGAGGAGAGACAGCCTGTAACGGGGGAATCGCCACCCCACAGAGCGCGCGGGCCAGCACATTCTGTTTTGGACAACCCAAATCTTGCTTCACGGCCTGAATGTTGCCACGCATCTACACGAATTGCACGAATATAAAATTTCGAGAAAATTCGCGGCTCACTACCGTTTTCGTGAACGTTCGTGTCATTCGTGGCTCACTGCCGCAAACGGGGGTCCAGCCAGACCTGGATGAGATCGGCCAGGAGGCCGGTCAGCAGATAGGCCAGAGCGCCCACCAGCACCACGCCCCGCACCACCGGTAGGTCCCGCCAGAGGATGGCCTGGACCGCCAGCCGTCCCAGTCCCTGGCGAGCAAAGACCGACTCGGTTACCACGGCGCCGCTCAGGAGAAACCCTAACTGAAGAGCGACCACCGCCACAGCGGGCCCCAGCGCCGGGCGCAGGACATGCACCAGGAGGATGCGCCAGGGGGGAATTCCCCGGGCCAGCGCGGCCAGGACATAGGGCATCCGGAGTGCCTCTACTACCTGTGCCCGTACCATCCGGGCCACCGAACCGGCCAGAGCAAATCCCAGCGTGGCCGTCGGGAGGACAAGATAAGGAAGGCCACCGCTCCCTGCCGAGGGGAACCAGCGCAGATGGAGGGAGAAAAGGAGAATGGCCAGCAGACCGGACCAGAACACGGGGGTAGAAAGGCCCAAGACGGCCAGCCCGGTGAGCAGAGCGTCCACCCAGGTCCCCCGATAGAGCGCGGCCAGAAGCCCCAGGACCACCCCCACCAGCGCGCCGAAGAGGGTCGCGGCCAGAGCCAGTTCGGCCGTCGCCGGGAGTTGCTCCAGAATCATGCGCCTCACGGAACGGCCGTGGAGCCACGAAACGCCCAGGTCGCCCCGGGCCAGATCGGCCAGGTAGCGGACGTACTGGACAGGGAGGGGGTCATCCAGGCCCAGTTGAACCCGCCGGCGGGCCACCTCATCGGCGGAGGCACCCGAGGCGGCCAGCAACGTCTGGGCGGGATCGCCCGGTGTCAGGTGCATTGCCCCGAAGGCCAACGTCGCCGCCAGCCAGAGAACCAGGACCGCCTCCAGCAGACGCCGCAAACCGTATCCGAACATCTCCCCAGGAGAGAGGGACGGGCGCTGGATCAGCGCCCGTCCCGAACGCCTCCTTGTTGCCTGGGATGGCACACCGCGAACGGTTCCTCCATCCGGGTTACCGCCGCAGGGTAACATCAATCAGCCAGGGGAACCACCCCCGGGCGTCAAACCGCAACCCCTGCACCCGATTGCTCACCCCATTCAGGTTGACATAGTCCCGGATGGGGATGATCAGCGCGGATTCCATCACCCGGTCCTGGACTTTGGCGTAGAGGTCGGCCCGCCGGTTCCGGTCGGAGACCCGGGCCCCCTCTTCCAGCCACCGGTCCATCTCCGGGTCGTTCACTTTAGACCAGTTGAACCCGCCCTGGGAATGGAAGAATCGGCGCAGGATGTCCGGGTCGCTACCGGAGAGGTTGAAGGGCATCAGGTGGTGGCGGCCCTCTTTGGCAATTTCCAGTGCCTCGGGGTAACTCACCACCTGGCTCTGGACCCGCACCCCCAGCCGGGCCCACTGGTCGGCGATCAACTGCCCGACCTCGGGCATGTAGCCCCAGCCCATCAGGTAGAAATCCAGGACCAGCGGCTGGCCGTCCTTATCCCGGACGCCATCTCCATCGGTATCCTTCCAACCGGCTTCCTCCAGGAGCGCGGCGGCCTGGTCGGGGTTATACGGTTGGTAGAATTGGCAGACCATCGGGTTGTAGCCGAAGGTGGCCGCCGCCAGCGGCCCGCAGGCCACCGGTGAGGTATCCCGGAAGACGGCGGAGATGATGGCCTTCCGGTCGGTGCCGAAGAGGAGGGCCTGCCGGACGTTGATGTCGTCCAGGGGTGAACGGGTCGTGTTCATAAAGAGCATCAGCGAGACCCCCGGAATGGCCACCGCCTCAATCCGGAAGTCCGCGCTCCCCTGGAGACGGGCCGCGTCCTGCGGGGGAATCTCGCCCATCACGTCCGCCGCCCCCGACTCCAGTGCCGGAGATCGGGTGGCCGGGTCGGTGAAGAAGCGGAACTCCACTTCCTCCAGTTGGGCCGTCCGGTGCTGGTAGACGGGCGGCCCCCAGGCGTAGTTGGGGTTGCGCCGCAGGAGCAGGTGGTCGCCTGGGACATATTCCACGAAGATGAACGGCCCCGTGCCCACCTGATGCAACTGGTACTCGCTTCCCCATTGCTGCACCGCTGTCGGGGAAGCCATGGCCAGGTAGACCTGGCTCAGCGAGTCCAGAAGGGGCGCGAAGGGCTCCCTGAGGATGATGCGGACGGTGTACTCGTCCACCACCTCCGTCCGCTCGTAGGGCCCCAGCATAAAGCGGGCTCGCTGGGAGGCCAAGTCGGGGCTGACGATACGCTCCAGGTTGAAGCGCACCGCCTCGGCATTGAAGGGGGTGCCGTCGTGGAACTTCACCCCCCGGCGCAGGTAGAACGTATAGACTTTGCCGTCCTCCGAGACCTCCCACTGCTGGGCCAATCCGGGCACGAATTCCCCCGTCTTCGGGTCCTGGTAGACCAGGGTATCGTAGACGGAAGTGAGAGGGATGCCCAGTTCGGACGAGGCGTTGATGTGGGGGTCAATCCCGGAGGGGGCCAGGGTGAGGCCGTAGACGATCCGGCCTCCCGGTTGGGGCGTGCAGCCTGTTGCCAGTGCCGCCGCCACCAGCAGTACCAGCAGCCGACGACGCATGGTTCACCTCCCATCAGGGTAGGATTCTAGGAAGATTATACCACATTCACTGCCTCTGACCAGCGCGGGATTTCGGGAACGGTCGGGTTTGACGGATTTCCCATTTGTGCTATACTTGTAACAAGCACGGAGGACAGGGATGAACCGGCCGGTACTGGTGCTGAACGGGAACTACGAGCCTCTGCATGTCTGCACGACGAAGCGGGCCATGGGGCTAATTCTCTCCGGGAAGGCCGTCGTGGTGGAGAACGGTCGGGGCTATATCCGAACCGTCTCCACGGTCTACGAGCGGCCGTCGGTCATTCGCCTGGTCTTCGTCGTGCGCCGGCCTGCGCCCCGCGTTCGTCTGACCAAGCGGGAGATTTTACGGCGGGATGAGTACCGCTGTCAGTACTGCGGCCGCGAAGTCGCCAATCTGACCATCGACCATGTGGTCCCTCGCCACCGAGGGGGAGAGCACACCTGGGAGAACCTGGTGGCGGCCTGTCCTCAATGCAATCGGCGCAAAGGGAATCGCACGCTGGAAGAGGCCCGGATGACGCTCCTGAGGCCTCCTTTTGAGCCCCGCCCTACAGCCCGTTACCTTTTCAGCAACTACCTGCGGGATAACCAGGAATGGATCAAATACATTGAAGGGTGGTGAGTCCCTTCGTTTTGGAATCCTGGGCGGCACGTTTGATCCTCCTCACTACGGTCATCTGGCCCTGGCGGAGACGGCGCGCGTACAACTGGGGCTGGCCCAGGTGCTGTTTGTCCCAGCCGGTGATCCGCCTCACAAACCCGGTGGCCCGATCACTCCGGCGGTCCACCGGGCCGCCATGGTGGAGGCCGCCATCGCCGACAATCCCGCTTTCGTCCTCTCCCGCGTCGATCTGGACCGGCCTGGCCCTCATTACACCGTAGAGATGCTGGCCCTGCTGAAGAGACAGTTGGACGGAGCGCAGTTCTACTTTTTAATGGGAAGCGACAGCCTGGTGGAGTTCCCCACCTGGCGCGACCCGGGGGGAATTCTCCGCCAGGCAACGCTGGGAGTGATGGAACGGCCCGGCTGGCCTGTGGACCTCCACGCCCTGGAGCAACAGGTGCCTGGCCTTCGGGCACGAGTGGTCTGGCTGGACGCGCCCCGCCTGGACCTTTCGGCCAGCGACCTGCGGCGACGGGTGCGAGAGGGTTTGCCGGTCCGCTACCTGGTCCCTCCAGCGGTGGAAACCTATATCCGAGAGCACCGACTGTATCGCCCTTAACCGGCTGGAGGGCAGGTTTCGGGTGTCCCGGTAGCCATCACCTCCCCCTTGGAGAGGACCATGCCTGCGAAAATTCTGATCGTAGAAGACGACCTGGAAAGCCTGAAACTGATCGGGCTGATGCTCCAGAATCGGGGGTATCAGATCATCGCCGCCCAGAACGGTCCCCAGGCGCTGAGCAAAGCCGTCAACGAGTCTCCCGACCTGGTTCTACTGGATGTTATGATGCCCGGGATGGATGGGTATGAGGTGGCCCGGCGGCTGCGCGCCGACGCCCGCACTGCCTCCCTTCCCATCATTATGCTTACTGCCCGGGGACAGGTTACCGACAAGGTGGCCGGGTTTGAGGCTGGGGCCGACGAATACCTGGTCAAGCCCGTCCATCCGGCGGAACTGGTTACCCGAATAGAGGCGCTACTGGCACGCTCTGCCCGCCTGGGACCACCGGTTCACGTCCCGCGCGGCAAAAGCATCGGCTTTCTGGGTTGCAAGGGAGGCGTAGGAACCAGCACGCTGGCCGTCAACCTGGGAGTGGCGCTAATTCGGGGACCGGCATCCGGGAAAAGGGCCATTCTGATTGACATCCGTACCGGTTCGTCCACCCTGGCTCTCCAGATGGGTCTGCGCCCTCAGCGGGGCCTCCAAGTCCTGGCAGAGCGGGACCCTGCTGGCCTGACGGCGGACACCATCCTGACCCACGCCGACCGACATGCTACGGGAATGCTGGTTCTGGGTGGATTGCCGGAACCCTCGGGCGTTGTCCCATCGTTTACTCCGACCCATGCCGAAGCCCTTGTGCGCGCTCTGGCCGGAGAACTGGACTACGTCCTGATAGATATGGGGACAGGGCTGGAAGAGGTGAACCGAACGTTGCTGCGCTTTCTTCACTACGTGGTCGTGGTGGTCGAACCCACCCGGCTCGGCTTGCTGTTGGCCCAGGGACTGTTGGGTATGCTGGACACCCTGGAAGTTGGCCGACACCGCCAAGGTGTGGCGCTCGTCAACCGGGCACCCACATCTATGACGCCCGGCAAGGATACGGTGGAAGAGTTCTTAGGACGGGAAATCATCGGCATCATTCCCCCCGCGCCGGAACTGGCCTTCCAGGCAGCGGAGCGGGGAGTGCCGATGGTGATGCTCCAGCCCGAAAGCGTGGTGGCGGTTCAATTCAACCACCTGGCTCAGTACATTGCCTCTCGATAGCGATGGCTGTACTCCCTCAGTTTGCTCACCCCTGGGACCTCTCTCCAGCCGAGGCTCGCGCCCTCCAGGAACGACTGCGCGCCCAGGTACGGATAACTCCGCTGGCCACTCCGCCTCGCTGGGTCGCCGGGGTGGATGTGGGTATCCAGGACGACATCGCCCGTGCAGCAGTGGTGCTGCTCTCCTTCCCCGACCTGACTCCACTGGAGGCATCCACCGCCCAGGTGCCAGTCTCCTTCCCCTATATTCCCGGCCTGCTGGCCTTCCGGGAAGGTCCGGCGGTGCTGGAAGCGCTGGCGCAACTGAATGGTCAACCGGACGTTCTCCTTTTTGACGCTCAGGGGCTGGCCCATCCCCGCCGGATGGGCCTGGCCACCCATATGGGCATTCTGCTGGACTGGCCCAGTATCGGCTGTGCCAAATCCCGCCTCTGGGGGGAACACGAGGAGCCCCCGCCCCAGCGGGGGAGTTGGGTACCGCTCTGGGACGGCGAAGAGGTCATCGGCGCTGTCCTGCGCACCCAGACGGGCGTCCAGCCCGTATATGTTTCTGTCGGCCATCGGGTGGACCTGGAGACCGCGATAGACCTGGTGCTGGCCTGCGCGCCGACCTGCCGGCTGCCGGAACCCATCCGCTGGGCCCACCGGGTGGCCAGTGGAGAGGCTCTCCCCACTGCCCGCCAGCCGACGCTGTTCTGAGTGGGGGATCCAGGATTTGCGACGGTGGCCCAGCCTCCTGCCGTCTCCACCTTACTACTGGGAGTGGTATGCTGCAAACCCGACCGATCGGGAGCATCCTCAAAGGGCTGAGCATTCTGCTGGTGACGATAGCAGCCGCTATCGGTGGGGGATATCTGCTGGCCGAATTTGGGCCGCTCCTGGCAGCAGCAAGCCTGTTCGCCCTGGTGCTGGCCCTCTGGATGCTGCAGAACATAGAGATTGCCTACTGGACCGTCATCGGTGTGGTCTGCCTGCTCCCTTTCGCCTCCTTCCCCTTTGAGATCGGTTTCCGCCCCACCTTCCTGGACGCCGCTCTGGGAATGCTCTTTCTCGTCTGGCTCCTCCGCTGGATGACGGAAAGCGAGCGGAACTTCATCGCCACCGGGCTGGGCGGACCCGTCCTGTTCTTCCTCCTGGTCGTGCTGATGGCCTTCGTCCTCGGTCTGGGCCACGCCCCGCCGACCGCTTACATGATCCGTCACTTTGCCGAAATCCTGATGAGCATCTTGCTGTTCTTCCTGGTGGTCAACACGGTCCAGGATACCAGTCGGCTGGAGCGGTTGGTCCGGGCCCTCATCCTCTGCGCGTTTGCCGAGGCGGTCCTGGGCATCCTGCTGTATGGGGTCCCGGACGACTGGGCCATCCGCGCCCTTTCGGCCCTGCGGGTTCTGGGCTACCCCTCGGGGCCAGGAGTCCTGCGCTACATTATGGACGACCCGACACTCCCTCAGCGGGCCACCGCCACATCGGTGGACCCCAACATCCTGGGGAGCCTGATGAACCTCTCCCTGGCCCTGGCCGTCCCCCAACTCTTTGCCCGCCGACCGCTGATCCGGCGGCTGTACCTGGTGCCCATCCTGGGCGCGCTGGCGCTTTGTCTGGGCCTGACCATCTCTCGGGGGTCTATGGTAGGCGCGGGAGTAGCGCTGATGGTCGTCGCTACCCTGCGCTATCGGAAACTTTGGGGGCTCCTCCTGGCGGCTGGGGCCCTGCTCCTGCTCCTCCCCCAGACCCAGACGCTGGTAGAGCACTTTATCGCTGGCCTGCGGGGCGAAGACCTGGCCACCCAGATGCGGTTTGGAGAATACCGGGATGCCATCAAACTGATTCTGCGCTACCCGGTGCTGGGTGTCGGCTTTGCCGGTTCGCCGGATGTGGATACCTACATCGGGGTCTCCAACCTCTATTTGATGATCGCCGAGCAGACCGGGCTGGTGGGACTGGCAGCCTTCCTGGTGGTGATGGGAGTCTTCCTGGCCCGGTTCTGGCGGGCCCGGGCTTCCTTCCGGCAGAGCGAGCACACCGCCTCCGAGAGGGGAGAGGATCCCCTTGGGCGGTTAGAGCCCCTGTGGTGGGGACTGCATGCGGCCATCATCGGGGCATTGGTGGGGGGACTCTTTGATCACTACTTCTTCAACCTGGATTTCCATCATTCGGCGACGCTCTTCTGGCTCATCCTGGGCCTGGCAACGGCTGCTACCGAAATCGCGCAGAGCATCCATATGGAGTCGCCCCGCGTGATAACGAAGAGCCCCTCGGTGTGAGGTGCCTCTCAATTGTTCGGGCATCGGTCTGCCTCTTGGGTGCCGACTCAAGGGCCACGCCGAGGTCGCTTCGCTCGCGATGACCTTACCCGCCCGAGGCATCGCCCCTGCCGGGGCCGACGGCCGGGTGGCTTCCCTTCGTTCGCCACAAGGCCGGCCTCCGCCGACCCTTATTATCAGGCATCCGCGAAGGCGAATGCTGGGCCCGGAGGGCCCTGGGAAGGCGGATTTCCCATCTGCGCCTCCGGCCAGGACGATCCGACAAAAATGAGCCCCACTCTTGCGGTACCTCGGGCTGGCTGCGCGCGACCCTCCGGTTGGCTGCAGGATTCCCCCGCGCAGGAAAACCAGGAGTTTCGCAGCATGGCCAGAGGCCACCTCCACCCCATCCCCTTTCGGTTCTTCCCTCTCCCGGGCGATCGCGGCGGCCCACGTCCTGCTATTGCGCGCGGATGATGAAATTCCGATCTGCCGCGATGACGGTCGGATCGGCCCGCAGACGAGCCACGATGGCTTCCTCCAGCCCCACCGGCACCCGTAACCGCCACACCTGCACGCCGGAGCGGTCCGTATAGAGCCGTTCGCTACCAGGGGCCAACCCCAATACCCCGAACAGGCGCTCCGCCTGCCCGCCCGCCCGTACCGTCACCACCACCTCTCCGGGTACAACCTCCCCGGCTTCCCGGGCTTTCTGCCCCTCTGGGCCCCATACCCGCGCGCCCAGGCAGACGGGGTAATTTCCCTCTGCGCCCTCCCACAACGTCGCGAAGGCGTCTATTCGCCCACAGCCGGAGTCTACGTCCCAGCCACTGGGCCCCAGGTCCTTCGCCTGATCCAGAATCGCTGAAGCCACCTGGTCGGGAGTATAGGTGGGGAAACGGGCGTAGACCAGCGCGGCCAGCCCGGCAACAAAGGGCGTGGCCATAGAGGTCCCGCTCATATAGCAGTAATTCCCATCCTGGCAGGTGCTGAGAATCGCCTCCCCGGGCGCGGCCACGCTGACGTGGGCCCCAGAGTTGGAGAAGGAGGCCATCGTATCCCTCGATGTCGTCGCGGCCACCCCCAGCACATGGGTACAGTTGGCGGGAAATGCGGGAACCGTAATATCCGGCCGATTCCCTGCTGCTGCCACCAGCAGGACGCCCCGGCTATGGGCGTAGTTCACCGCGTCCTGAAGCGTGGACGGACAGGGATAGGGGCCACCCAGGCTCATGTTGATGACCTTTGCGCCCCGATCGGCGGCGTAGCGGATGGCCGGAATCAGTTGGTCCGTGCTTCCCCTACCCTGAGCGTTCAGCACCTTCAACGGCAGAACGGTCGCCTCCCAGCCCAGGCCGGCCACCCCCTGGGTGTTGTTCGTCGTCGCCGCCGCGATGCCGGAAACGTGAGTACCGTGGCCGTGGTCGTCCATTGCGTCTCCATCGTTGTGGATGAAATCCCAGTCTATATCCGTGCGCACTTTGCCGGAAAGGTCCGGGTGATAATAGTTGGTGCCGGTATCCAGGATGGCAATCAGGACACCCGTGCCTTTGGAGAGGGCCCAGGCTTCGGGTGCCCGGATTAAGGTCAATCCCCACTGAGAACCGTAGGAGGCGTCGTTGGGATAGACGGGCGGAGGAGGCGGCGGACGGTAATTCCGCATGACCAGGGGAAGGTAGGCGAGGAAAGGGATCAACGCTCCGGTAATCGGCTGGTTGGCGGTTACCGTGACGGAGCCCCGGAAGCCAATAGGCAGGTCAGCGACAACGGCCAGATCGTAGATGTGGGCTGTTCCCGAGGGGATCAGGTCAGAAGTGATCGTGATCAGAGCCCCTTGAGCATCATAAAAAGTGTGCGCGGTCGTGGCGGTGGTCGTTCCTTGGTTGGTAATGACGTACCGGGAAGCGAGGCCCAGGCCTTTCCAGAGGCCGGTCAGTTGAACAACGGCTTCCGGGGGAGAGGGGTCAGCGCGAGAAGGGACGACGCTCGCTGTGAGCCACAGGGTGCAGACCAGGAGGCCCGTTCCGACCAGAACAGACAGCCCGATTCGGGTGGTGCGCTGTTTGCGGTCCGCGCGCTTTATATCCACACTCCCTCTCCCACCCGCCCCAGCACCAGGGCCAGGAGCGCCATGCGGACGTAGACGCCGTTACGGGCCTGACGGAAGTAGGCGGCGTTGGGAAGTCCGTCCACCTCTGGCGCGATTTCGTCCACCCGGGGGAGAGGATGCAGGATCGTTACGCTGGGGTTAATCCGTTCTATCATCTCCCGGGTCAGGATGTAACTCCCCCGGAGCCGCTCGTACTCGGCAGGGTCGGCGAAGCGCTCCTTCTGGATCCGGGTCATGTAGAGGACGTCGGCCTGGGCCAGCGCGGCCTCCAGGTCTGTTGTCTCCTCCACCTGCACGCCCTGGGCCCGCAGCGCGGCGACGATGTCAGGGGGCATCCGCAGCGCCTCGGGGCTGACCAGCATCAGGCGGCAATTGTAGTGGCGGTAGACCCAAACTCCGGAGTGGACGGTGCGGCCATATTTCAGGTCGCCGCAGAGGGCAATCGTTAGGCCGTCCACCCGGCCCCGCTCAGCGCGGATGGTATAAAGGTCCAGCAGGGCCTGGGTGGGATGCTGTCCGGCCCCATCGCCGCCGTTGATGACGGGGTGCTCCGCCACCTCCGCCGCCACCTTCGCCGAGCCCATTTGGGGATGACGGATGACGATAATGTCGGCGTACTGGTCTACCGTCCGGACGGTGTCCTCCAGCGTCTCCCCCTTGGCCACAGAAGAGGACTCCGCTGAGGAGAAACCAATCACCCGTCCCCCCAGGCGGTGCATGGCCGTTTCAAAGGAGAGACGGGTACGGGTGCTGGGCTCAAAAAAGAGCGTCGCCAGGACGTAGCCGCTGAGCAGGTCCAGAGAGGGAGCCCGCTGAAGGCGGGTTCGGAATTCGTCGGCGACGTTCATCATCCGCTCCAGTTCCTCCCGGGTGAACTGGGCGCCGTCCAGGATGTCCTGTCCTTTTAGGGTCATGACGGTTCTCCTTAAAAAGAATACCGGAGGCAGGAGGGAGGACACAAATGGCAATTATGTCCATCGGCGTTTATCGGCGTTTCTCATCGGGCAGTGGGGAGGGTGAAGGCGAAACGGCTTCCCCGGCCCGGCTCGCTCTCCACACTGACCTCACCGCCCAGTTTTTCCACAATCCGTTTAACGATGGAAAGCCCCAGGCCGTGTCCCTCGCCCTTGGAGGTGAGCCGGGTAAAGGGGGTAAACAACAGGCCCTGTTCCTCGGGAGTCAGGCCGGGGCCGTTATCCTGTACCCAGAAACGGACCATGCCGGGGGAGTCGGGTGGATAGTCCGCGCCCAATTCCACGCGTGGCGGCTGCCCGCCGTATTTCAGCGCGTTGCTGATGTAGTTGAACCACACTTCCTCCACCCATGGTCGGTAGCCCAGAGCAACGGGCCAGGTCGGGGGGAGAATCACCTGGGCACCGGAATGCTCAATCTGGTCGCGCACGCGCGCCAGAACATCGGCCACAATGCCTGCCATGTCCAGAGGATGGCTCTCTACTGCCTGAGAACGGACGGTGGCGAGTTTCAGGAGGGCATCAATGACGTCGGTCATTTTATGCCCGTACTGGGCAATGCTCCGAAGATGCTCGCGCAGCGCGTCGGAGGAGAAGGCCGGAAGGTTATCTTCCAGCATTTCCGCATAGCCGACGATGAGCGCGACCAGACTGCGGAGGTCGTGGGCGACCATTTGGGCAAAGGCATCCAGTTCTTCGTTGCGGGCCTCCAGTTGGTCGGCATACTGGCGCAGTTGCGCTTCCACCTGTTTGCGCCGGGCAATTTCCCGGTGGGTGAGTGCCAGGGCCTGGGATTTGGCGATCGCCAGGGCGATATGGGATGCCATGTATTCGGCCCGCGCGATCTCGTCGGGGGAGAAGCGACGGGGCTGCTTAAACCCAATGAGCACAGCGCCCAGTTTCTGCTCTCCGATCATTAACGGAAGAACCAGCAGAGAACGGGCGGAGAATCGGGCCGCCTGATGAGGGCTAAGGTACGGGGTATGCAGCACATCCTCCATCGCCAGTACGTGTCCGAAGTGGAGGGCAGGTTCCGTCACCCTCGCTAGGGTGTCTTCCGGTGGAGCGGAAAGGGTAAAGACCACCTCCGGCATCGGCCCGTACGCCGCGACGGGAACAGGCACCCCGCGCGCCTCATCCCAGAGGGCAAGGTAGCAAACGTCAGCCTGGAAGAGTTCCCCCAACCGGTCGGCCAGGGCCTGGAGCATGTTCTGGAAGTCGGTGGTGCCGATAGCAATGCGGATCATTTCGTTGAGCGTCGCCAGATAGCGGGTCTGCCCCTCCAGCAAGCGGTCGGCACGGGCGCGCTGAATCGCGGCGCCCACCAGATTGGCAGCGGCCTGCAGCGCAGCGATTTCCGCCTCCGTCCATTCGCGCTCAAAGCGGCACTCGTCAAACCCGATCAGCCCCCACCATTCCGGGCCCACGAAGATGGGCACGGCTGCGATGGAACGGATGTCCTGGGCCGCCAGGACTTCCTGCTCGCTGAGAGGAAAGTTCCGCACCAGGCCCCAGACGGCCTCTCTCCGGGTCATCCTCTGGACCCAGCGCTGGAATCCCCACTTCTCGTAGGAAAAGTTCTGCAGGTCGGGGTTATCCATCTGCGGAGTAACACCCGGTGCCGTCCATTCGTAGCGCTGGCTGGTCAACAGGTCGCCATCGGGTCCTGGATGGTTTTCAAAGATATAGGCCCGGCTGACGTCGGTGGCGTTCCCCAAAGCAGCCAGGACATCGGGCAGTTCCCGTTCCCAATCCGGTGCCCGCAGCAGGCGGTCGGCCGCGCTCGCGACCGCTTCCAGAATGGCGTCCCGGCGGCGGAGGGCATCTTCGGCCCGCTTCAGTCCGGTGATCTCGCGCAGGACGGCCACCCGGCCCACAAGCCGTCCCCGCCGGTCGTGGATGGGGGAGAGGCGCAGGTTGTACACCCGCTGCTGGATGCCCTCCCCAAGGGTGATCTCGGCCTCCGCCTGAAGGACGTCATGATATTGCTCCACCAGATCGTGCCGCCGGGTTACCACCTGCCGGATCGGCCGGCCCACCAATTCGGCGGCCGGTCGGCGGAAAATCTGCTGGGCCGCCGGGTTCAGGTCCACGATCCGGCTCTGCCGATCCAGCACAATCACCCCATCGGTTATCCCATCCACCACCGCGCTGCGCGCAATGGGGATAATATCCAGCAACCGGAATCGGGAAAGGCCCCAGACCATCGCCGGGCCCGCCAGGGCAAACATCAGGGAGGTCAGGTCTACCGGATGGAGGGGATTCGGCCCGAAGACGTAAAGCGCGTTGGCCATCCAGGGAAGCATGACACCAGATAGGAGGGCGGCAATTTGCCCCCGGTAGGGAGGCGGGGAACGGAAAAGTTCCTTCAGGAGGAGAACCACGCCCAAGAAGAGCAGAAGGTAAGAGTACGCGAAGTGGACCCACCACCAGACCCCGTGGGTAACGCTCAGCAGTACATACGGCCCCCGGATCACCGACTCCACCCGGCTCCAGAGAAGGCCATAACGGTCATTGGTCCAGGCCGCCAGCCATGTGAGGGCCGGTTCCAGAGTCAACATGAGCCAGCGGCGGCCTGCCAACCAGTTCCCTCGACCGGTATACTGGATGGCCAGGGCCAGCCAGGCCGCAGGTACCGTCACGACACCCAGGTATCCCATCCGGGCCCAGAAGAGCGCGAAACGGGGTTCCCGAGCGGCCAGTTCCAGAGCATAGCAGCCAGACCACTCAGCCGTTGCCAGCAGGAGGAGGGCCAGCGGAAACGATCCCGGTGCAGGCCGTCGCCGCCAGGCCATCAGGGCCAGAGCAAGGGCCAGCCCCCCTGCCCCAACCAGCGGCCAGATGTAGGGAGGAAACTGCCAGGACATCTGGATTACCGCACTACCATTGCCAGTCGCCGAATCCCCTCATGGATTTCCTCGGGCGTCAGCGCGCAGAAGGGGAGGCGAATAAAGTGATCACCGCCACCGTTGGCGAAGAAGCCCCGGCCATCGGTCAGCCGCAGCCCGGCCTCTTGAGCCCTCTGGAGGAGCGCCTCCGCCTGCACCGGCCCGCTGAGGTACAACCCCACGAAGAAGCCACCGTCCGGGCGGTGCCAGGTGGCTCTCCCTCCCAGGTACTCCTCCAGCGCGCCCAGGATCGCGTCCAGCCGGGGACGGTAGAGTTCTTTCAGGAATTCCAGGTGTGGTTCCAGCCAGCCTCGACGGATGAATTCGTCCACCATTGCCTGGTTGAGGTAACTGGCGTTGATGTAGGTATCTTCTGCCATCTTGGCCAGCGGCCCCGCCAGGTCAGGCGGCACGATGATATACCCCACCCGCAGCCCAGGGCTGATGAGTTTGCTGTAGGAGGACATCTGAATGACGCGTTCGGGGGCGAAATCCCGCAGGGTAGGGAGGTCAGTGCCCCGGTAGCGGAGGCGACGGTAGGGGAGGTCTTCCACTACCAGGAAGCCATATTCCCGGGCCAGTTGGGCGACCCGCTGTCGTTTCTGGACGGCCATCACCGACCCGCTGGGGTTCTGGAAATCAGGGACGAGGTAGAAGAGAACGGGGCGTTCGCCGCTCCTGAGTCGTTCTTCCAGGACCTCCACGTCCGGCCCATCGTCCTGGAGAGGGATACCAACCACCCGTGCCCCGGCCCGGCGCAGGATGGTGATGGCCCGGTCGTAAGAGGGTTCCTCCGTGCAGGCGATGTCCCCGGGGCGGATGAGCATCCGCGCCAGCAGGTCCAGCAACTGGAGGGAGCCCTGCCCCAAAATGACCTGGTCCTCATGGACGCCGGCTTCGGCGGCGATGTGGGCACGCAAAGGGCGGAAGCCTCGGGCCGGGGCATACTGCAAGACCTCGTCCCCATGTTCCCTCAGCACTGTGGTGGCGCACTCTGCCAGTTTCGCTTTCGGAAAGGATTCGGGAGCAGGGATCCCCCGGGTGAAAGCAATCACCGGTTGCATATGCTCTAACCTCCTTGCCGAGAGGGTGGCCTCTTCGCGAAAGAAGACCTTCAATGATTATACTTGAGCGAGGGGCTCTGTCAAATCTTTTCCCCAGGCGGTTCAGTCTTCCCACTCCTCCAAAGGATGTATTTCTGACGGAGACGAAGGGCCCATTCCGGCAACAGGGTGCATCCTAAATTGGTCGGGCGTCGGTCAGCCGCCGCTGGGCGCCGACGAAAGGGCCCCACCGAGATCGCTTCGCTTCGCTCGCGATGACCTCGCTCGCTCGAGGCGTCGCCCTGGCCTGGGCCTTCGGCCGGGTTGCTTCACTCCGTTCGCAACAAGGTCGGCCTTCGCCGACCCTCCATCGGGCATCCGCGAAGGCGACGCTGGGCCTGGAGGGCCCAGGGAAGTTCGTTGCATTCTTGAGAAGCCGCCGGCAATCCACGATGTTGCCTCTTCTTCCAAAAACGGGTATAATTTAGGGAAATGAAATATCATATCTGGACCATTGGGTGTCAGATGAATGAAGCGGACTCCCAACGGCTGGCGGCGGCGCTGGAGCACCTGGGATACGCTCCGACCCCCCGGGCCGAGGAGGCTGATGTCATTGTGCTGAACACCTGCGTCGTCCGGCAGCAGGCGGAAGACCGGGTCTACGGACGTCTGAATTCCCTGCGCCCCCTGAAAGCCCGCCGCCCGGACGTGGTCATCGGCCTGATGGGATGTCTGGTGGGCCGCCGGGACCCGACCCCCCTGCGCGAGCGGTTCCCATGGGTAGACGTCTTCGCCCCACCCTCCGACCCCGGGCCGCTGCTGGACTATCTGGCCGAGCGGGGAGGGGCCGATATGGGACGGGCATTGATAGCAGAAGAGGCGGCCCGTTTGATCCCCGTCCCTTTTCGTCTGCCGCGCCAGGGAAATGGCCACCCGGTTACCGCTTACGTTCCCGCCGTCCTGGGCTGTTCCCATGCCTGCACCTACTGCATTATCCCCTACCGCCGGGGGCCGGAACGCAGCCGACCGATGGAGGAGATTCTGGCCGAGGCACGCGCACTGGTCGCCCAGGGAGTGAAAGAAATCACCCTGCTGGGTCAGATCGTGGATCGCTACGGATATGACCTGTACCCTCAGAGCGACCGTCCTCCGCTGGTGAGCCTGTTGGAGCGGCTCCACGAAATAGAAGAGCTGGAACGCATCCGCTTCCTGACCAGCCACCCCTCCTGGATGACGGACGATCTCCTGGAGGCGGTAGCCCGTCTGCCCAAAGTCTGCGAGCACCTGGAGGTGCCGGTGCAGGCGGGGGATGACCAAATCCTGGCCCGGATGCGCCGAGGCTACACCGTCGACGACTATCGCCGCCTGGTGAAACGAGCCCGCGCGCTCATCCCGGGTGTCTCTATAGCCACTGATGTCATCGTGGGCTTCCCAGGAGAGACAGAGGCCCAGTTCAGGCGGACGTATGACCTGCTGGCGGAACTGCGCCTGGATAAGGCCCATATCGCCCGATATTCCCCCCGTCCTCAAACCCTGGCGGCCCGCCGCTATCCAGATGACGTTCCGCCAGAGGAGAAGGAGCGCCGCCGCCAGATGCTGGATGACCTGCAGGCCCGCATCGCGGCCGAGATCAACGCCCAACTGGTGGGGCAAGAAGTAGAAGTGCTGGTAGAGGGCCAGAAAAAGGGCCGCTGGTGGGGCCGTACCCGGACCGACAAACGGGTCTTCTTTGAAAGCCCGCACGACCGGACCGGTCAGCGGGTCCGGGTGCGCATCACCTGGGCCGGGCCCTGGTCGCTGATCGGGACCGTTACTGAACTCGAAATCCGGAGTGGGGAGTAGGCCTTGACCGAGTCTCAGAAGCGGAATCCTTCCGAGCCCGAAGAAGAGACCCATAAGCCGCCGGACGATCTTTCCACCCGGGTCATCCCGGGACTGGCGGCCCGGGTGGGGAGCCGGGTGTTGGCGGAGCCAGCCGTACCGGCTCCTGCCGCCGCCCCACCGACCCGTCCGATTGGGCCAGTGTCCCCCTCGCCGAAGCGGACGGAAGGGTGGCTCCCAGAAGGAACCGTCCTCCAGAACCGCTACCGCATCCTGGGCGTCCTGGGAGCCGGGGGGATGAGCGTCGTCTATAAGGCCCAGGACCTGCGCTTCCCCAAGGTTACCCGCCTTTGTGCCATCAAGGAGATGCTGAACACCACCACCGACCCCCGACTGCGGGCCCTGATGGTTCAGAACTTTGAGCGGGAAGCCAGCATCCTGGCCACCCTCAGCCATCCAGCCATCCCTCAGGTGTACGATTACTTCACCGAAGGCGACCGGGCGTATCTGGTAACGGAATTTATCTCAGGCAAAGACCTGGAAGCGCTGCTGAACGAAACAGAGGGCTTCTTCTCGGAGGCCCAGGTGGTTCAGTGGGCGATCCAGATTTGCGATGTGCTCACGTATCTCCATACCCGCCAGCCCCAACCGGTCGTCTTCCGAGATATGAAGCCCTCCAATATTATGCTGGATGACCAGGGGCGGATTCACCTGGTGGATTTCGGCATCGCCAAAGTGTTCCAGAGCGGAGAGAAGGGAACGATGATCGGCACGGAGGGGTACTCTCCGCCGGAGCAGTACCGGGGGATCGCCGAGCCCCGGGGGGACATCTACGCGCTGGGGGCCACACTCCACCATCTGCTGACCAAACAGGACCCCCGCCTGGAGCCGCCTTTCTCGTTCCAGAAGCGACCCATTCACCAGTATAACCCGGCCGTCTCTGCCGAACTGCAGGAGATTATCTACCGGGCCCTGGAATACGACGTCCAGAAACGGTTCGGGTCGGCGGAGGAGATGAAACGGGCCCTTCTCTCCCTCAAATCCGCCCGTGGGCTGGCCGCCACCGCCTACATCTCCGCACCGGAAACGGTTCGACCCGACGCGCTGAAAGTGATCTGGCAGTTCGCCTGCGAGGACGAAGTGCGCTCCAGCCCCTGCATCCACGAGGGTATTCTCTACATCGGTGCCTACGACAACAACCTATACGCCCTGGATGCCGAAACGGGGAAGTTTCTCTGGAAATATGCTGCCGAGGGCGGCATTGCTTCCTCTCCGGTAGTGGCCGAGGGGAGAGTCTTCTTCGGGTCCATTGACCATTCACTCTACGCCGTCAACGCCGAGACGGGACGCCTTCTGTGGACCTGTCCCACCAAAGGGCGCATCTTTGCTTCGCCCCGCGTCCAGTTCGGACACGTCTTCATTGGCTCTGACGACCATCGCTTCTACGCGGTGAATGTGGCCAACGGGCGAGTGGCGTGGAGTGTAGAGACAGAAGGGGCCATCCGCTCCACCCCGGCCATTGGCCCGGATGCTATCTACTTCGGCGACGAGGCAGGCATCCTGAACGCGGTGGGTGTGAATGGTCGTCTGCTCTGGCGATTCCGGGCCCGACGGGCGTTAACCTCTTCCCCCGCGATCGCCCACGACCTGCTCTATGTGGGCTCTCAGGACTGGTTCGTCTATGCACTGGACCTGCGGGCGGGCTGGGTAGTCTGGCGTTACCGCACCGATGGGCCGGTGGTCTCCTCTCCAACCGTGGTTGGGAACACGCTCTACATTGGCTCGGCCGACGGGCACGTGTACGCCCTGGATGCCACCAACGGCTATCTGGTCTGGCGGTACCGGACCGGGGGACAGGTTACCTCTTCGCCGACCGTCCACCAGGGCGCGGTGTACGTGGGGTCTGTGGACGGGTGCCTTTATTCGCTGGATGCCCAAACCGGGCAACTGCGCTGGCGCTTCCAGACCGGCGGCCCGGTGGTCTCTAGCCCTCGGGCAGTGAACGACATCGTCTATTTCGGCTCGCTGGACCACAATGTCTACGCGTTGCCGATTTGAGGAATCAATCCATCCTACCCCTGGAGTCAAGGCCTTGCACTGGAAATCGTGGCTTCACCGTTTGCGGTGGATGTTCCAGCGGGAGAGAGAACGGCCCGCACCTCCGACCACCCCCGGGCCTGAGCCTCGCCGTCCCCCCCGGATGGAAGTGGGGTGGGCCACCGATGTAGGGCGACAACGAAGTCTCAACGAAGACGCGGTGCTGGTGATGGAGGCCTGGCAGGAGGGACACTACGCCATGCCCCCGGTGGGTCTCTTCCTTCTGGCAGATGGCATGGGAGGCCACCGGGCCGGTGAGGTGGCCAGCGCGCTGGCGGTGCGGACGGCGGCTCGCCACATCCTGCAGAATCTATGGGCCGCGCTTTCGGACCAGCATCACAGCGCTGATGAGCCATCCCTCCAAGAGGTATTGACCGACGCCTTCCGTCGGGCGCACGAAGCCGTTACCGGGCGTGTGCCCGGCGGCGGAACGACCCTGTTGTGCGCGCTGCTGCTGGGGGATCGGGCCTACATCGCCAACGTTGGAGACAGCCGGGCCTATCTGGTCTCTCCCCAGGGCTGTCGGCAGATTACCCGAGACCACTCGGTGGTGGATATGATGGTAGAACTGGGACAGATGACGGCGGAGGAAGCGGCCCGTCACCCCCAGCGGAATGTGCTCTACCGAGCAGTGGGACAGCGGGGAACGCTGGAAGTGGATACGTTTATCTGCACCCTGTCGCCCGGTGAGGTCCTGCTGCTCTGCTCCGATGGCCTGTGGGAAACCGTGGGAGGAGCAGAAATCGTTCGGGTGGTAACGGCCTCCGCCTCGCTTCAGGAGGCGTGCGACACCCTGGTGGAGAAGGCCAATCAGGCCGGAGGCCGGGATAACATCAGCGTCATCCTCGCCGCACCCGGTTGTGAGGGAAGTGTGGCTTCCGGAGTGTAAGGATGCGGGAGGGCGAAAAGGACTTATACGCTATACTGGGGGTCTCCCCACTGGCCACCCAGGAGGAAATCCGACACGCGTACCGCAAACTGGTCCGGCGGTTCCACCCGGATAGCGGTTCGGAAGAGGCCTCGGCGGAGCGGTTCCAAGAGGTCCAAGAAGCCTATCAGGTCCTGGGAGACATCGCCCGCCGGCAGGCCTACGACCGGCGACGGGCCGAGCGGGGGGAGAGCCCGACCACCGCCCTGGCATGGGACATCCTGGTCAGCCGCCAGCAACTCCTGGCGCTGCCGGAAGAACAGATGCTCTACCTGCTGGTGGACTTGAAGCCGTCCGGTCAAACGACCTTCAAACGGATTCCCCTGAACCTGTGCCTGGTCATTGACCAGAGCACCTCTATGGACGGCGACCGGCTGGACCACGTCAAAGTGGCCGCCCACCAGATTGTGGACGAGTTAACCAAAGAGGACATCGTCGGGGTGGTCGCGTTTAACGACCGGGCCACCATCATGCATCCCAGCCAGGCCCTGACCGAACCGCTGCGAGTCCATGCCCGCATCTCCTCAATCTGGGCCGGCGGAGGGACGGAGATCTTCCAGGGATTGCGGGCCGGCCTGGAAGAAGTCCGCCGATTCCATCGCAAAGGCGAGATGCTCAGCCATGTCATTCTGTTGACCGATGGGCGGACCTATGGCGATGAGGAACATTGCCTTGCCGAAGCCCGACGGGCAGCGGCGGAGGGGATCGAGATCACAGTCCTGGGCATTGGCGAAGATTGGAATGACGTCTTTCTGGACCGGCTGGCCCGTCAGACCGGAGGGACTTCTGCCTACATCGCGTATCCTCAGCAGGTTCGCGGGGTGATGCGGGACCTGATCCAGCGGCTTTCCATGCTGTTGGCCCGGAACGTTACGCTGACGGTTCGTTCCACCGAACGGGCATGGGTAGAGAACGCATTCCGCGCGGCCCCGTTTATAGAACGCCTGAGCGCCGAGGGAGGAGTGTACACGCTGGGCAATTTGCTGGCCGGAAGGCCCATGCAGGTCCTCCTGGAAATCGTAGTGCAGGAACCAACGCCCGGGTTCCATCGCCTGGCCCAACTGGAGATGAACGCGGAAATCCCCTCGTTCCACCGGCAGGAACGGCTCATCTTTGACCTGGAGCGGGAGTTCGTATCCGAAGAGGTGGAAGAACCGGTATCGCCGATCTTGGTGAATGTCCTCAGCCGGCTGAGCATCTTCCGGATGCAGGAGCAGGTCTGGAAGGCGCTGGATACCGGACGGACCGAGGAGGCCCGGCAGCGGCTGGAGACCATTGCCACCCGCCTGCTGGATATGGGGGAGGCTGAACTGGCACACGTGGCCTTGCTGGAAGCCGGACGGATCGCCCAGGGCGGGCAAATGTCCAGCAAGGGCGAGAAGGTGATCCGTTACGGCACCCGGGGCCTGGGTTTAAAAGAAGGGAGGGAATGGGAATGATAGAGTGTCCATCCTGCAGCAAGCAGCATCGGTTGGGCACCCTATTCTGCACCGAATGCGGCGTCTATCTCCCAACGAGCAAGACGTTGCGGACCGAGCCGTTCCCCACCGATGAACTGGCGGCGCCTCGCGCCGCAACCTGGGAAGTGGAAACGTTGGAACCTCAGCGAGAACGAGCCCCCCAGGTGGTGCGAGTGCGCATCCTGCATACCCAGCGGGAAGTCGTTCTTCCCGCCCTGCCCGAACTGCTGCTGGGGAGACTGGACCCAACCCATGGGATTTTCCCCCATCTGGACCTGGGCGTAGAGGATGGGTTAAAAATGGGGGTGTCCCGGCGCCATGCCCGGATTACCCAGCGGGAAGGCAAGGTGTACATAGAGGACGTGGGAAGCGCCAACGGCACCTTCCTGAATGGCCAGCGCCTGACCCCTTATCTGCCGTATCCCCTTCCCAAAGAATCCGAGGTCCAGTTGGGCCGCCTGCGCCTGCACGTTACGATTGGTACCGGTGAGGGGACAGAGCAAGCATCGGTCCGTTAACGCCCGGAGCCCAGACTCCGGCGCCCCGCGGGCTCAGGAGGTGGCATATGCCGATGACGGTTCTGATTCATATGATGAACGAAGACCCGATTGTGGCGGAAATTGAGCGCGTTCCGGAACCCACGGACCAATTTCTGGTTTGTGAGAACCCCCGCCGCCGGGACGGACGGGAAATCCAGTACCTCCTCCCGGAAGTTCGCTCGTTGATCCTCCCATGGCACCGGATCCATTGTGTGGAGATTCTGCCCACCGGTGAGGAAGAGCAATTGGTAACGTTCGTACGGGAATAACGGATGAGCGGGAAACAATCCTCCGGCCCTCTCCTCCTCATCGTGGATGACGAGGAAAAAATCCTCCGGTTCGTACGTATGAACCTGGAACTGGAAGGGTTTCGAATCATCACGGCGACATCGGGAATCGAAGCACTCCAACGGGTTCGCTCCGTTCACCCGGACCTGATTCTACTGGACGTGATGATGCCGGACATGGATGGCTTTGAGACACTCCGACTTCTGCGAGAGTTCTCCGACGTGCCCGTCATTATGCTGACGGTTCGCTCCGATGAGGACGATATCGTCTACGGATTGCGCCTGGGCGCAGATGACTACATCACCAAACCCTTCAGCATACGGGAACTGGTCAGCCGTATCCACGCCGTCCTCCGGCGGGCCCGTCCGATGGTTCCACCGGAGTCCGCCGTCCTGAAGATTGACGACTATCTCAGCGTGGATTACAACCTTCAGGAGGTGATCGTGGGGGGAAAGCGAGCGAAACTCCGCCCCACGGAGTTTCGTCTCCTCAGCGTGCTGATTGAGAACGCCGGATGGGTGGTCCCTCAGGAAACCCTGCTGACCAAAGTTTGGGGGCCCGAATACCGGGATGAGACCCACTACGTCCGTTTATATATCGCCTATCTCCGCAAGAAGATTGAGCCAGACCCTTCCAACCCGCGCTACATTTTCACCGAGCGAGGGGTAGGGTACCGCTTTGTGGATTTCCGACGGGCTGCAGAAACAGGGGCAGGAGGAAAGCCATGAAGTCCTGCAAAGTAGTCATCACCGGCGCATTCAACACCGGGAAGAGCGCCTTTATCCAGGCGGCCTCTGACATCGCCGTCGTCAGCACAGAGAAGCGCATCACCGATGCCCTGTCCCAGGTAAAGGAAACCACCACGGTGGCCCTGGATTACGGACAGACCACGGTGGAAGGGTGGCGATTTCACCTCTACGGGACACCCGGCCAGCCGCGCTTTGAGTTTATGTGGGATATTCTGGCTCGGGATGGCGATGCCCTCCTGGTCTTGGTGGATAGCACCGACCGCTCCACCCTGACGCTGGCCCGCCAACTCCTGCGACGCCTGGCCCGTCGGCGAATGCCTTATCTGGTGGTAGCGACCAAACAGGACGGACATCGTCCCATGCCTCTGCCGGAGATTGCCCGGGCCCTGGGGGTATCTTCCCGACAGGTGGTCGCCTGCGATCCCCGGCAGAGGGCCAGCACGCACGCGGTGCTGGCCCACCTCGCCCGGTTATTGGGGTAATCTCTGCTCCGGGGCAGCCAACGCCTTCAGCGGCCCCACCACCTGCACATCCACCGGAATCCCCTCTATCTCCTTCGGGATGAGGTCCCCCGGCGCCAATTCCTCCGGTGGCACCTTTTGGGTGACCGAGACGATGAGGGCCAGTTCGCCCGTATACTGCCCACCCCGCTGGCGGAGGCCGATGCCCACCCCAACGACGTTCGCTTTGCGCATCAACTCCGCCTCATGCGCCCTCTTGATCGCCTGAACGCGCGCCATCTCATCCGATTGCCCCATTTCCCCCACTCCGCATGAGGCCTGATCCTCGCTTTACTCCAGCGCCTTTAACTCTTCCAACCAGCGCTCCAATCCGGTCCGAATCTGGAGGAGCAGCGGCTCCCCTTCACCCTCCGATGAGAAGAATCGCTGCGCCAGGGCCTCCGCGACCACCGTTAAGTTGGGAGAGGGGATTTCAGCGAGCGCAGCCTGCAGGTACTGATAGGCCGATCGGAGATACCCCGTCAACGGCGCAGCGACTTCTGGCCCACCCACCGGCCCCCGGCCTGGCACGACCACCCGGGCCGGCGGAGTCCCTCCCTCCAGTCGGTCCAATACCTCCAGCCAGCGGGTCGGAGATGGCACCTCCGCCAGAGGGGGATAGGAGTGAAGCACCACGTCGCCTGCAAATAGCACCCTCTGGGAAGGTAGCCAGACCCACACATTGCCCGCCGATGGGCCAGGGACAGACTCTACATTCACCGGAATCTCATCTTCCAGCGTGATGCGTCCCTCCACCACCAGTTCCGGAAGCGGGACGCTTTCCAGGTCCGGAGGGAGAATGGGCTTCCCCTGAGCAGCGTGGCGGCGGTTCCAATCCTCCACTAGTGCCTGCAGCAAGCCGTCGCCTCGCTCCCGGATGGTCTGCCAGGTCCCGCGCCCGGCGATAAGGGGAACTCCTACCCAGAGCGCTCCCAGCAACCGGTCCGGATGGGCATCGGTCAGAACAAGATAGCGGAGAGGACGCCCAAGAGCCCGAGCAGTCTTCCGCCACGCCTGATGGTCGGAGGGAAACGGGGGCGCATCTATCGCTACCATCCATCGCCCGGTTACCACCAGGCCCACGTTGATCCCCGGATAGACAGAAGAGACGTAGACGCCGGGAGCCACCTCGTTCATCCTACCGTCCCCTTAACTCCGACCAAGTATCTGCTGGATGATCGCCTCCAGGACCTCCGCTACCCGCTGACGCGGGGCGGCGGGAGCACTCCCCTGCGCGAAACGGGCCTGCCCACCCCCTTTGCCCCCCAGCGGTTCGGCGACGGCCCGCAGAAGGGCCGTCGCATCGGCCGGGCCCCCCTCCGCGCAGGCTACACAGAGGTGGACCCGTTCTCCGCCCACCGATGCCACCAGTGCAACAGTGCCCGGCCGGTCGGCCACTTTCTGGGCCAACGCCCGCAGGTCGGCAGGCTCCCAGTTCTCCTTCACCCCCCAGGCCACCCGCCACGAGCCGCTGGCAATAGCTGTCTCTGCCAGCCGCTCTGCCTCCACCTCCACCAGCCGCTGTCGCAGCCCGCGCGCTTCCTGCCGGGCCTCTTTGGCCTCCTCTTGCAGACGGCTCACCGCCTCCGGCAACTCCCGATACCCTACCGTCAGCCTCGCGGCCAGATCCGCTACCACGCCGTTTTTCATTCGGTAATCCCGCAATGCGCGCCCGCCGCAGAGAAATTCTACCCGCGTCTCCTGGCCCCGGTAGTCCAGGCGCAACACCTTCAGCAGGCCGATTTCGCCAGTCCGGGCGACATGCGTCCCCCCGCACGGGCTCAGGTCAAAAGGGCGCCCCCCTTCTTCCCCCGCCACCTCCACCAGGCGGATAGGCCCCTCTACCACCGGAGGACGGCGCAGTGGGAGGGCCGCCACTGCCTCCGGATGCACCCAATAGGCCCGCACCAGGCGGTCCTCCCAGATGATCCGATTCACCCGTTCTTCCACTTCCTCCAGCGCCTCCCGCGAGAGACGCGGGATGTTCAGGTCAATCGTACTGACCTCTGCACCCAAATGAAAAGCAACGGTATCGGCGTCCAACCACTGTTCGCAGGCCGCGGAGAGCAGATGCTGTCCGGTGTGCTGTTGCATGTGGTCAAAACGACGAGACCAGTCTACCTCGCCTACCACCTCATCGCGAAGGAGGGGCGCCTCCAGGAGGTGCACAATGGCCCCATCCGGCTCCCGGATTTCCACCCCGATGACCGGAATGCCCTCCAGCCGGCCCCGGTCGGAGGGCTGGCCACCGGAGGTCGGATAGAACGCCGTCCGGTCCAGCACCACCGCCGGATGGCCCGCCCAGATCAACCGCTCTACCACCCGGGCGGTGAACCGGGTCTGGTACGAATCGGTATAGTATAGCCGCTCCGTCATCAGCATAGGCCCTGAGAAGATAGCCCCTCCACAAACGGGTTTACCCGGTTGTCGCGCGCCAGAGTCATCGCCACAAATTCGGGTGAACTGGATAACTTCTCGAAATGCCGAAAGCCGCGTAGCGCAGGCTGTGAGCCTGTAATTGAGCCTGTATGCGGCAGGCCTGGCAGCCTGCGCCACAGCGCCACCAGTGAAAGGACCTGAATGTTCAGATAGGCTCTCACCGAGGGGCCGACACGCTGGGATGAATAGGTAGAGTGAAGATAAACCGGGCCCCCTGGCCGGGCTGGCTTTCCACCCAGATACGGCCTCCGTGCGCCTCCACCGCCAGTTTGCAGAACGCGAGCCCGATGCCTGTGCCGCGCACCGGCTGATGAGGAAGGCGAACAAAACGGTCAAAGATACGTTGCTGCTCTTCCGGAGGAATGCCCGGACCGGTATCGGATACGGTAAAGCGAAGGGTATCCGCCGAGGGAGCATCCACCTCCACCCGTACATGTCCTCCGGGCGGGGTAAACTTGATTGCGTTATCCAGCAGGTTAATCACCGTTCGCAGGAGGAGATTCCGGTCGCCGGTCAACACTGGGAGCCCTTCAGGGAGGTCGGAATCCAAGTGAATCTCCCGGGCCACGGCCACCGGGCCCATCTGTTCCACCGCCTCCTGCACCATCTGCCGGACATCTATAGCCTGGGGGGTCAGTTCCGCCTTCCCGGATTCCAGACGAGCGATGTCCAGAATAGAGTCAATCAACGCAAAGAGCCGCTCCCCGCTGCGCTCCGCGACCGAGAATAATTGCTCCAGCGAAATCCCCATCGTGGGGTCCTGAACCGTCGCTCGGATGAGTTCCAGACTGCTCATGATCGAGGAAAGCGGATTGCGGAGGTCGTGGATAATCATATGGGTCAGGTCCTCCCGCACTTTCTCCAATTGCCGCCTTTCGGTGATGTCGTGAAGGACCCACTGGATGTATGGGGTACGAGCATGGAAAATCCGGGTGGCTCGCACTTCAAAGGGAAGCCGTTGCCCCTCCCGGGTGGTCATCTCCAGATAGCCGAAAATATCTTCCCCCTGCAGTCCTCGCTCCAGCCACTCCCGAGCCTCTTGGGGAGCGGAAGTCAGAGGGAACATATCCCGATGGAGGAGTTCCTCCCGGGTGTACCCCAACATCTGGCAGAATTTCCGGTTGACATCGGTGATCCGGCCCTGAGCGTCGGTGATCAAGATGGGGTCGGCGCTGTTTTCAAAGAGGCTGGAGTACCGTTCTTCCGCATCCCGGGCGCGGTTAAAGTGGCGAGCGTTCTGGATGGCGCTGGCGGCCAATGCCGCCACATTCAGCAACAGTTTCATTCCCCCTTCGTCCAGCGTCCCTTCCAGCGGGTTGATCGCTTCCACCACTCCCAGAACCTCTCTTCCCAGCCGGATAGGGACGGCGATGACCGTGCGGGTCCGAAAACCCGTCTCCTGATCCACGCCAGAGTACCAGCGGGGGTCCTGCTCCACCGAGGGGACCACCACGGGAAGGCCCGATTGGGCGACCCAGCCCGCGATACCCTGACCGGGCTTCAGGCGGACCCCAACCACCTGGCTGGCGGCCGCGCCCGTCGCGACCCGAAAGACCAGTTCACCGGTCTGCTCATCCACCAGGGCCACCGACGCGGCCTCCACCCGAAAATGCTCCCGAACACTTTCCAGTAGGGAGCGGAGGACGTCGTCCATTTCCAACGAAGCCGCCAGCGCCTGCCCGGTGCGGTGGAGAAACGCGACCTCCTCCAATTGTCGCTGGGTCTGCTGGAGCAATTGGGCGTTGGCGATCGCGATGGCAGCGTGGTCGGCAAAGGCCGCCACGATCCCGGCATCCTCCCGGGTATACATGTTCGGCTGCAGGCTGTGCACCGCGAGTACCCCAATAACTGTTCCTCGGGCCACCAGGGGCGCTCCGATCCAACTGCGGATCGGAGGGGCGCCCGGGATGTTCGGCCAACCCTCCTCACTCTGGATGTCGGCACAGACCAGGGGCTCCCGGGCGGCCACCACCCGGGCCATCAGGTGGCGGCCTTCCACCGGAAGGGTCAGATTGCGAACCGTCTCCGGATGCTCCAGCCCGTGCCATGCGCGGATGACCAGTCGCGGACCCTCCACCAGAAAGATGGACGCGCTATCGTGAGGTACCACCTGGCTCAGGGATGCCAGAATCAATGAGAGGACCTCATCCAGGTCCAGCGTGGCCGTGAGCGCGCGGGCGATCTCCCGCAGGGTATCCGCGAGATGGCGACGTTGTTCCTCCAGAGCAAACAGCCATGCGTTCTCCAGAGCCACCGTCGCCTGATCGGAAATAAACCGGAGAGCCCGCAGGTCATCATCGTCAAAATAGCCAGGCTGAGGATGCAAGCAGGTCAGGATGCCGATGGCCCGTCGGGAGGAGATCAGGGGAACACAAAGGGCAGCACGAACAGGAACACCAGATTCGGCTTCCGGCAATCTCCGCCAGCGAGAGTCTGCCTCTACATCATCTATCCGCACAGCCTGGCGGCTTCGGAGCACCCAGCCGCCCAAACCCTCCGCCAGCACCAGCCGGGCGGCCTCCGTGCTCCCCTGCCGGAATCGCCCCTCTCGCAGCAGAAGCACCGAGACGACCCGCTCCTCTTCGTCCACCAGGATGAGGCTCCCCAAGTCGGCTTCCACTGCCTGAACGGCCAGCGCCAATGCCCGCCGGGCCAGGCCATCTAAGTCTAAGCCCGAGGTGAGTTCCCGAACCACTTCCATCAACCAACCGGTCCCTCGGGCCCAGCGCCGTCTCCACCGTTTCATTAGAGTTTGTCCTTTACTCTCCAGACTCCCTGACGCGTTCACCCGTCAAACTCCACAACCTCCCGCCCCTGCAATTTCTCTAATACCTTCTCCACAATCAGGTCCAGGTGGTGGGAATTGACCACAAAATCCAGTCGGTCCGCAGGAATGGTCAGCACCGGGCAGAGGTGGAAACCCGCGATCCATTCCTCGTACAATTCGTTCAACTGCTCTAGGTACCCAGGAGAGATGTTTCGTTCAAACGGGCGTCCTCGCTGAGCAATGCGGGTCATCAACGTGGGGACCGATGCTCGCAAATAGATGATCAGGTCGGGTGGGGGCAACAACGCCCGCATCACCTCATACAGTTCCCAATAACTGCGATAATCCCGCCCGCTCATCAGCCCCTGCCGGTAGAGGTTGCGGGCAAAGACCTCCGCATCTTCGTAGACGGTCCGGTCCTGCACAACAGAATGGGGCCGCTGGAGCAACTGATGGTGATGGCGCAGCCGCCGGGAGAGGAAAAAGACCTGGGAATGGAAACTCCAGCGGGCCATATCCTGATAGAAATCGGCCAGGTAGGGATTATCGGAAACCGCCTCATAAAACGGCTCCCACCCCAGGCGCTCCCCCAGCATACAGGTCAGGCTGGATTTGCCGACCCCGATGTTCCCAGCGATGGCGACAAACCATTTGTTCATGGCATCTCCCCGGCTCGGCGGAAGGAAAGGGTGAATGTGCTCCCCTTCCCCACTTCGCTTTCCACCTGGACGGAGCCGCAGTGGGCCTCCATGATTTCCCACACCAGCGCCAGACCGATGCCCATCCCTCCAAAACGACGGGTGGTGGAGCCGTTGACCTGATAGAATCGCTCAAAGATATGGCTCAGGTGTTCCTCCGGAATCCCCACCCCCTCGTCCTGGACTGCTATCTTTACCCATTCTCCCTCGGCCCAGGCCCGAATCTGGACAACCCCGCCTTGGGGGCTGAACTTAATGGCGTTGTCCACCAGTTGCGAGAGAGCCAGCAGAAAGTGCTCCTGGTCGGCCAGAATGAGGGGCAAGTCCACCGGAATCCGGGTAACGATTTCTATCCCGGCGTTTCGGGCCCGACGCGCATAATGTTCCACCACCAGCGCGACCCCTTCTGGCACCGCTATGGGAGCAATCCGCATCGCCTCCGGACGGACACTGCGCAGCGCGGTCAGATTGCCGATGAGACGGGCCAGCGTCTGAGTTCGTTCATAGACGACCTGAAGGGCCGAGCGCTGCAGCGGATGGAGGGTACCCAGTTCATCGTTCAGAAGCAGTTCCACATACCCCTGGATCAGCGTGAGCGGCGTACGCAGTTCGTGCCCCACGTTCTGGATCATCTGGTCCCGCAGCCGGTCCAGATTCTGTAACCGTCGCAGCGCGACCGTCAGTTCCGCGGATTGTTCTTCCAGTTGCTGGTACAACCGGGCATTCTCCATGGCGATAGCGGCCTGTCCGGCGAACGCCGTCGCCACCCGGGCATGCTCTCGGGTGTAGAAACCGGGCTCATGCTTATCCACCGTCAGCATGCCGATCACGCGGTCCCCGTAGAGCAGCGGAACCCCCATCCAGGCATGAATGTCAGCCGCTGCGTGGGGCGGTTGGCGGAACCGTTCGTAGAGGGCCTGGGCATCCTCCAGAATCAAGGGCTCCCGGGTACGAATCACCTGGGCGTTGGGGTTATCGCCTGCCGCCGGGTCGATCGTTACCCCTAACAGTTCCTCCGTGTTGGGAAACCCCCGCCCAGCGATGATTTCCAGTTTTCCATCATGGAGTAACTGGACCGACGCACTGTCGTAGGGGACCACCCGTTGCAGTTCGGTCAGGATACGTTCCAGGACCTCCCGAAGGTCTAGAGAGGTCGTCATCGCCAGGGCGGCACGATAGAGGCTCTCCGCCTCTTCCCGACGCCGCTGTTCCCGCTGATACAGACGGGCGTTCTCCAGAGCAATAGCCAGTTCTCCGGCGATAGCGGTGAAGAAAACCAGGTCCTCCTCCCGGAACGCGTTCGGCTGCCGACTCTCCACATTCAGGACGCCGATAACCTCCGTGCCCACCCGGAGAGGAACGCACACCTCCGAACGGACCTCCGGATGGCCTTCGTAGTAAAAGGGAACGGCCCGCACATCTCCGATCAGCATGGCCCGTCCGGTCTGGAAGACCATCCCGCTAACACTTCGGTCCAGCGGGATGCGAAACGACTCCGCCGGGAGAGTGTAGCCAATCTGGGAGGGGTGGACCCGCAGGAACGACCCCGATTCGTCCGGAAGGATGACAGCCAGGAACTCCACTCCCAGCGCGGCGCGCAGCGTCTGGATCGTCCGCTGCAGGACCTGGTCAAAATCCAGCGTGGAGGCCGCCGCCAGCATGACCTCCCGCAACACCCATGCCTGCGCCTGGCGGCGCAGCGATTCCTGGTACAGATGAGCGTTTTCTATCGCCGTCGCCAGTTGGTCCGCAACGGTCTTCAGAACGGTTACATCCTCGGGAGTGAACGCGGCCGGACGGTCGGATTGGATGGTCATTGCGCCGATGACCCGTTCCCGACTCAATAGGGGCAGAGCCATCTCGGAGCGGGTAGCGGGCAGGAGGGGGTTATCAAACCGGACCGCCTCTTTCCCCACATCCAGCGCGATGCGGGGCTTGCCGTAGGCCGTGCACCAGCCAATCATAGAGGGGCCACCCACCCTCAGCTTGTGGCCCATCTCCAGCATCTTCCGGCCAGCCTCGCCCGTACCGGCCCGCAGAACGGCCCAACGCCCGCTTTCGTCCAGCAGAAAGATACCAACATAGTAAAGGTTAAATCGCTCCCGGACCAGTTCGGCAGTCTCGGAGAGAAGACGCCGAACGTCCAGAATGGAAGCAGCCGCCCGGGCGACCTCGGCGGCCATCTCCAGTTGCGCGGCACGCTGCCGGCTCTCTTGCAGCAGGCGGACATTTTCAATGGCAATCGCCGCCTGGGCAGCAATCCCCTCCAGCATCCACCGATCTTCGGGCTGAAAAGCGTAGGGAAGATAAGATTGAGCCGAGAGAACACCAACAATCCGGTTATGCACCTCCAGGGGGAGGACAGCCAGAGAACGAGTGGGATCGCCAATCCGGATCGCTGGAACCGGCAGTTCTTCCTGCTGCGTATCGTTGATCCAGAGAGGTTGACCGGTACGGATCACCCACCCTGCCAGGCCGGCCTCTTCGGAGAGTTTCAGGTGCAGCGGCGGCTGTCGCTCCCCCCGATCAATCATCACCGGAACGTGCAGTTCATCCAGCACTCCGTCGTAGAGGCCAATGTAGAGGGTGGAAACACCCAGAACCCGCTGAATCGTACCCGCAATGACCCATAGGACCTCTTCCAGGTTATGGGTGGAGAGAATGCGCTGGTCCACTTCCCGAAAAGCGGCCAGGATGTCCATCCAGCGCTGAGTTTGCCGGGAGAGCGATAGATGCGCCAGGACGAGTGCCGCCTGGTCCGCCAGCGCCTGATAGAAACGCATCTCTTCCGGCCCCCAGGAGTGGCGCTGGTTGGAGTAAAATACAAGCGCTCCCAGGACTTTCTGACGATAGGCCAGAGGGAGCACCACATAGGAGCGAAATCCCTCCCGACGCGCGGCCTCCCAAAGGACCCGGGCCTCCGGGTCGTTCCAGGCATCCTGGATAATGATGGGGCCTGGCTCGCGAAGCAGGCGGGAACCGGGCACCTGATGGAAAACCTCCGTCAGGAAAGAGAGGTAGTCCGGAGAGAGCCCCTGAGCACCGCCCACCGTCAGGCGGTCATGCTCTGCGTCGTAGATATAGATCGCCCCCCGGTCAGCATGACTGTTCTGGATGCCCGCGGCCACAATCTCGGCCAGGACCTCCTCCAGTTCAGTGCCGACCAGAAGATGACGAACAACGTCCGGATCGCTGATCGGTCGCTGCCGGATGTGCGTGGAGAGCCCAGGTTTTCGGGGCAACTCATTCCTCCTCCGGCATAAACTCACCGGTCCCGGAGACCTCTTCCATCCGTGCCAGAGAGCAACGGACCCGCGCCAGTGCCTGGCGAAACGCTTGGGAATCGCCCGTGGGGTCGGCAGAAAGAGCCGCGCCCAGCACGCCAACCGCTTCGGTCAGGGCCAGGAAGGCAGCCACCAGTGAGCGCTGAGGGGTCAACGGGGCTTCCCGGGAGTCCACGGGCTCCTCCACCAGCCGCTCCCGAACCTCCGCCGCGCTCAAGGCAGTCCGAATCCGCCCCTCTATATAGGCCAGGTCCTGCGGGTTGCGAACAAAATCCAGGTGGTCGGTGTTGATGACCAGAAGGGGAGTGGCATGGTAGGTGGCAAAGTGGCGCTCGTAAGCCTGGCGCAGGCTCTCAATATAAGCCGGGTCCATACCCCGCTCATAGGGCCGATCGCGCGCCGCAATGCGCGCCATCAGCACCTCCAGGCTGGCCTGTAGATATACCACCAGGTCGGGCAGAACAACCTTCTCCGCCAGGGCCTGATGGAGCCGCTCGTAGGTCGCCAGTTCGTCTCCTGTCAGATTCAGATGGGCAAAGAGGCGATCTTTGGCAAAGGTGTAATCGGCGATCAACGGACGGTCGTTGCGCCGAATTTCCTGCTGCTGACGGTAGCGGCTAAGCAGAAAGAAAATCTGCGTCTGAAAGGCGTACCGGCGGCGATCCGCATAAAAGTCAGAAAGAAAAGGGTTTTCCTCAAAGACTTCCAGCAGGAGGTCAGCCTGGAAACGGGGCTGTAACAACCGGGCCAGGGCTGTCTTGCCGACACCGATCACGCCCTCAATGGCCAGATAGAACGGTCGGGGCACATCGTCCTCCACAGCGGGGCTGGGAACCCTCGCCTTCAGCGCGGGTCCCCCTTCATCCCATAGCATACTCCGGAAAGGGCGAAAAGTCAAGACGACCCGCGCGAACTCGCGTGGGGGGCTTGACAAAACGGGATTCTGCGCGATAACTGATTTACTGGCTCCGGAGCGCCGGGAGTATCTCCATGGCCTGAGGCGGACGGAGAGACCAGTATTCGGATAAGGAGCAGGGTTTTGTGACCACCTGGGCAAAGCCCTGCCGCCCTGGAACAGCGACGCCCAGGAGGGATCATGTACGGCTGGAACGGGAGAATCCTCAGGGTCAATCTGACAACTGGAGCAACAAGTGTGGAGGAGGTGGACCCCCGCATAGCGCGCGATTTCCTCGGCGGGCGGGGGTGGGCCATCCGCTACCTCTATGACGAGATGGCCCCCCAGGCGGATCCCCTCTCCCCGGAGAACAAACTGATCTTCGCCACGGGCCCACTCACCGCTACCCCGGTGCCCACCGGCAACCGGTATATGGTGGTCACCCAATCCCCCCTCACCGGAGCGCTCTCCTGCTCCAACTCCGGTGGCTTCTTCCCCACCGAGATGAAGCGCACCGGGTTTGACCTCTTTATCTTTGAGGGGAGAGCAGAGCGGCCCGTCTACCTCTGGGTGAACGACGAGCGGGTGGAGATTCGCCCTGCCGACCATCTCTGGGGACGGACCGTCTTTGAGACCGAAGACATGCTGCGGGCCGAAACGGACCCCCGCGCGCGGGTGGCCTGCATCGGCCCGGCAGGAGAGCGACAGGCGCTCATCGCAGCCATTATGAACGAGAAACACCGGGCCGCTGCCCGTTCCGGCGTGGGCGCAGTGATGGGCTCCAAGAACCTCAAGGCGGTCGTCGTGCGGGGCACCCGCCGCATCCCCCTGGCCCGCCCCGAAGAACTGAAGGCCCTTTCGGGCCAGGTAGTGGAGGAGGTTAAGCAGGCAGTGGCAGCAGGGAAATCCACCCTGCGCATCTATGGCACTGCCTACGTGCCTCCGGTTACCAACGAAGTGGGCATCCTGCCCACCTTCAACTTCCGGACAGGCGTCTTTGCCGGAGCGGAGGCCATCTCGGGCCGCACGCTGAACCAGAAATACCTGGTGCGACCTAAAGCCTGCTACGGCTGTCCCATCGCCTGCGGCCGGGTCACCCGGGTGGAAGACCCCCTCTTCGGCGGCGAAGGAGAAGGGCCGGAGTACGAGACCATCGGCTCGCTGGGCAGCGCCTGCGGCGTGGATAACCTGGCGGCTATTACCAAAGCCAACTACCTCTGTAATGAACTGGGTCTGGATACCATTTCCGCTGGAATCACCATCGCCTGCGCAATGGAGATGTACGAACAGGGCCTCATCCCCACATCGGATATTGGCCGTCCCCTGCGCTTCGGCGACGCGGAGGCGGTGGTGGAGATGGTCCGCCAGGCCGGCCTGCGGGAAGGCTTCGGCGACCTTATCGCCCAGGGGAGTTACCGCCTGGCCTCCCACTACGGCCATCCGGAGTACTCCATGAGCGCCAAGAAACAGGAATTCCCCGCCTACGACCCGCGCGGCGCTAAAGGGATGGGCCTCCTTTATGCCACCTCCAACATCGGTGCCTCCCATATGAGGGGCGACACAGCCTACATGGAGGTCTTCGGCGTCCCCAAGAAAGTAGACCCCCTCTCCTGGGAGGACAAGCCCCGGCTGGTAAAATACTTTGAGGACATTTTTACCATCGTGGATGCAGCGGGACTGTGCGTCTTCCTGAGCATCCGCTACCTCTTTGAGCCAACGTACAACGTGGAACCGGTGCGCATCTCCCGATTGATGGAGTACGCCACCGGCGCCGGGTACGATGAGGAGACGTTGCTCAAGGCCGGAGAACGGGTCTACAACCTGGAGCGCATGTTCCTGATACGCGCGGGCTTCTCCCGAGCCGACGACACCCTTCCGCCCCGAATGCTGTATGAGCCGATGCCGGAGGGGCCGGCGAAGGGGCATGTAGTGGAGTTGGACCGGATGCTCCCGGAGTACTACCGGCTGCGAGGCTGGGATGAGAACGGAGTCCCGACGCCGGAAAAACTGGCGGAGTTAGGGCTTCCGTAAAGAACAGAGCACAGGCTGCCAGGCCTCGTCGGCCCCCAAGGAGACGTAACATGGACCTGGGACTGCAGGGCAAAACCGCTGTGGTAACTGCTGCCAGCCGGGGACTGGGCCGTGCAGTGGCAACTGAACTGGCTCGGGAGGGCGCGCGAGTGGTCATCTGTGCCCGCCAGGAAGGCCCGCTGGAGGCCGCCGCGCGGGCCATCCGTGAGGCCACCGGCACCGAAGTCATCGCCGTCCCCGCCGATGTCGCCGATCCGCAGGGAGTGGAGCGAGTGGTGGAGACCGCCCGCGCTCACCTGGGCCGTATAGACATCCTGGTCACCAACGCCGGAGGCCCCCCGCCAGGCCGCTTCCTGGAACTGACCCCAGCCCACTGGGAGGCCGCCGTCCAACTGACCCTGATGAGCGTCGTCCGCCTCTGCTACGCGGTCGTCCCCGCCATGCGCGCCCAGAAAAGCGGTGCCATCGTCGCGATGACTTCCGTCAGCGTGAAGCAACCTCTGCCCCATCTCATCCTCTCCAACAGCCTGCGCATGGCCGTCGTGGGGTTGGTCAAAACCCTCTCCGACGAACTGGCACCGGAGGGCATCCGGGTAAACGCCGTCTGTCCAGGTTGGACCCGCACAGAGCGGGTGGTGCAATTGCTGGAAGACCGGGCGGCCCGCAACGGAACAACACCCGAAGAGGAGGAAGCCCGCATCACCGCTGCCATCCCCCTGGGCCGCATGGCCACTCCGGAGGAAATTGCCCGTGCAGTGGCATTTCTCGTCTCCCCGGCTGCCTCCTACATCACCGGCATCAGCCTCCTGGTGGATGGAGGACTGTACCGGGGAGTGTAGCCCATACCGATGTCCCTGGCACCTCTGGATGCTGCCCGACACCGGGTCCTGATGTTCGGCGGAAAGGGAGGAGTGGGAAAAACCACCGCCTCCGCCGCAACGGCCCTTCACTTCGCGCGCCAGGGCCGGCGGACCCTGATTATCTCCAGCGACCTCACCCCCTCCCTTTCCGACATCTTTGAGACCGAAATCGGTCCGACCGAACGACCAGTCCCCGGAGTGGACAACCTCTACGGCCTGGAGATTGATCCGGAAGAGGTGATGCGCCGGTGGAAGGAAAAGTTCGGGCCGGAAGTGTATGCGGCCGCCTCGGCGCTGGTGGACCTCCCGTATGACGAAGTGGTGGACTATGTGGCGATGGCGCCGGGCATCCAGGAAGAATTCCTGCTGGATTACATCCTGGAGCGCATCCACGACCATCGCTATGATCTCATCGTCTGGGACACCGCGCCAGCCGGGGACACGCTCCGCCTCTTGGGCCTACCCCAGCGCTTTCTGGAGCACCTGCGGGTAGCCCCGAGGATTTACCTGGAAGTCCGGGATACCTTCCGGCTCTCTCGTACCCCTTTCCTGGACATCATAGAGAGCTGGAAACAACTCTCCGAACGGACCATCCGTTTCTTCACCGACCCGGAGCATGTGGCATTCATTATGGTGACCATCCCGGAGGCGCTGGGGGTCTATCAGAGCCGCCGGGTCATCCGGGACCTCCGCCGCTATGGATTGCACGTTCGTTTCCTGATCGTCAACGACGTCATCCGAGAACCCGACTGCGCGTTCCACCAACAACGATGGGAGATGCAGCAACGATACCTCCGACAATTGCGGGAAGAACTGGATGACCGCCTGACGCTCGTGGAACTCCCCCTGTTGCCCTACGAAGTGAAAGGCGTGGAGCGCCTGGCGGAGGTAGAGCGATACCTCTTCGGTGAACAGGACGGCCCTTGAGCGCTCCTTTGCGGTCATCACGTTTGCAGAGAGGGGACCCCCTATGGCAGCGCTGTAGCGCAGGCGGTGCGCCTGGATCCCCAACCCTGGCAGCCTGCACAGGCCCCACCACGGAAGTCCTGCCTCTGAGCCTGCTCGGGCCATACACTGGGTGTCCCCCTGCACCGCCCAGAACCTGGAGCGGAGAGATGGATCCCGTGGTCTCCTCGCAGGCCCGGTGGTGGGAGCCGCTGGAGGAATAATGCCACCGGACACCCGCCGTTTCTCCGCGTTCCTCTGCCTTCTGCCCGCTGGCTGTCTTCTGCTCCTGATCTCCTGCTCCCCCACCGACCGCCTGGACCGGATTCTAGAAACGGGGGTCCTGCGAGTCGGGATGGACGCCAGTTATCCGCCCTTTGAATACATAGACGGAGAAGGGAACCTGGTGGGGCTAGACGTGGACCTGGGGCGAGAACTGGCCGCGCGGCTGGGAGTGGAGGCCCACTTCGTCGCCAACCTCTCCTACGATGGCCTCTATGACGCGCTCACCGCTGACGTAGTAGACGTGATCATCTCGGCCCTCTACGTGGACCCAATGCGGATGGCAGATTTTGCCTACTCCCGTTCCTACTTCAACGCTGGAGAAGTCCTGGTAGTGCGGGCCGGGACGGCCGGGATAGCGGAGATGGCCGACCTGGCCGGGCGAACCCTGACGGTGGAGTGGGGAAGCGAGGGGGACGTGGTGGCCCGACAGTGGGCCCGGCGACTGGCTGGTATGACCGTCCTTCCCTCCCCGACAGCCGAAGAGGCCCTGGCTCGGGTCGCCTCCGGCGAGGCCGATGCCGCGCTGGTGGACCACCTCTCCGCACTGACGGGAATGAGGGAAGGGCTCCCCCTCCAAATCGCTGGTGACCCAGTAACCGATGAACTCTACGCCGTGGCTGTCCGCCGGGCAGACAGCGCACTCCTGCGGGCCGTCAATAGCGCGCTGACAGCAATGGAAGCGGACGGCACCCTCCCCCGTCTGCGACGAAAATGGCTGGGTGGGCCGTAATCTTTAGAACATGTCTGAAAAAAGCCAAGAGTCCCGTAGCACAGGCTATTCGCCTGTACGGATGCAGAAGCAGCCTGAACCCCGCCGCAAGTCCCTGGAGGGCCTGAATTTAATAGGCTCTTAGCGAATCGGATAAGGAGAACCCGAATGGACGCGCGGGGTCCTGGCCCCCTACCCCCGTCTCCGCAGAGCCAGATAGACGCCCAGGACGATAGCCAGCCCTTCCAGCCCAAAGAGGAGCATCAGCAGAGGGTCGGACCCCCCGTCGATCCGGGTCGTCGCCGTTGGGAGGGGGGTCCAGGTGGGAAACGGAGTACGAGTGGTGGCTTGGATAGAGGGCGGGGAGGGAAAAGGAGCCCCGGCAGGACTCGGGGAGAGACCGGGCGTGGGAGTCGCTAACGGGGGGAGGGGCGTAGGAGCCGGTAACAGCGGGACCGTTGGCGGAGGAGTGGGTGGCGGAGTCGGTGTATCGGTGGGAGCAGGAAGAGTAGGAGTGTTGGTGGGAGCCAGCGGGGTGGCAGACACGCCGGGTGGCACCAGCCGGATGCTATCAGCGGAACCGGCGGTCCGTCCGGCCCCATCCCGAAACTGAACATACACCCAGTGCTCCCCAGGCTCTTCCGGAAGAGTCCACGGCAGAAGCGGCGCCCACGGCTGCCAAGATGCCCCGCTGAAATCCGGCGTGTTGCTCAGACGAACCTCTACGGCGCGGCCCATATACGCGTTCCCTTCCCCCTGAGGATACGCTTCCTCGTTCGTCAGCCGGATGGCCACCTGAGGAGACTCCGTCGTGGAGGCACCATCGTTAATGAAAACCGGCAGAACATTGGGCCGGGCCCCAAAATCCAGGACGTAATAGACCCGTCCCTCATCGTCGGTCGCAACGCCGATACCAATTTCCCGATAGCGGCTGCTGAGAAGATTCTCCCGATGAGGCGGGTCCCCCATAAACCATTCCAGCGCATCTTGGACATCCCCGTATCCGGTCCAATAGTTCTCCCCGACCACCGCGCCATTTCCCCATGCCGCGTAGCCCGCCTCGGCGATGCGCCGCGCGGGAGTGGAGCCATCGGAGCCCACATGGGAAGCCCGTCGGTGTGCCGCCAGATCGTCGGCATGCCGCTGAGCGGCAGCAGCCAGAAGACTGGACCAGCCGTAGGGCGGGAGCCCATTATCCAGCCGGGCCTGACAGACCAGCATGTAGAACCGCGCCGCTGGATGCTCTTCCTGCGCGCGGGCAAGCCCGATGGCCAGCATCACCATCCCCACTATCCCCCCAACCCGGATAAAGTGTCTGAGCAGACCTGTGCGCTTGTTGCTCATCCCGTCACCCGACTACCGGTCATCAGTTCGCTGGTCATTTTAACACACAGCGGTCGTTCCCACAACCTGGTTGACAAATTCTCCTTTTAATGGCATAGTACCCACCGGAGGTGAAAAGAAAAGATGGTAACTATTGAGCCCGTCCGGAGCCATCGCGACCTGGAGGCCTTCGTCCGCTTCCCCTGGCGAGTGTATCGGGGAGACCCCAACTGGGTACCGCCGCTGATTTCGGACCAGATGAAGCGCCTAGATCCCCAGCGGAGTTCCTTCTTCCGCCACGCCGACGTCCTGCGTCTGCTGGCCCGGGCCGGGCGGGAAGTCGTGGGTACGATCGTAGCGTTCGTGGACCATCGGGCGAACGAGTATCGGGGCGAGGCAGTAGGAGGCTTCGGCTTCTTTGAAGTGGTGGAGGATTATGCCGTAGCAGCCGCACTGTTAGACGCCGCGCGGGACTGGCTCAGACAACAGGGAACGACGGTCATGCGCGGCCCGATGAACTTCACCCAGTCCGACCACGGGGGAGTCCTCATCGCCGGTGCGGATTGTCCACCCGTTATGTTGCAATCGCACACCCCGCCCTACTATGCCCGATTCCTGGAACAATACGGCATGGAGAAACACGCCGATTTCTATGCCTATCGAATTTTCCGGCATCAGATTGGCGAACACCTGGAGCATGTGCCGCCGGAGATTCTCCATGTGGCGCAGGCAGCCCAGCGGATCAACCAGGCGACCCTCCGCCCCATCCGCCTGAATGACTGGGATCGGGAGGTACGCATCGTCTGGCATCTGTTCCATGAAACGCTGAAACATTTCCCGGATTACATCCCGATGGCGGAAGAAGATTTCATCGCAATGGCCAATCCCTTACGCGCCCTGATCGACCCGGAAATGGCGCTCATTGCCGAAGTCGGCGGAGAACCGGTGGGCTTTGGGGTCGCAATCCCGGACATCAATCGGGTCCTTATCCACCTGAATGGGCGATTGTTTCCCTTCAACTGGTTACGGGCGCGCTGGCTGATGCGCCGGATCGACGTGGCGTCCTTTAAATTAATGGGAGTTCTGGAACCATACCGGATGAGAGGCATAGACGCGCTGATATACCTGGGCGTCATTCGGGGATTTATGCGACGGAGGTATGCTTGGCTGGATGGCTCAGTTACCGGGGAATACAACCTGATGATGAACCTGGTCGCCCAACGGTGGGGAGCCGAGCGATACAAACATTTCCGGGTATATCAGCAATCACTGACGGATTAAACCGTTCCGGCACGCAGTGCCGAACCCGAAGATCGGACATAACTCCCTTCTGCTGGCTGATCTCCGATGGGCCCAACAACGAGAGAGAGGATCGGGTGTTTTCAATATTAGAGATATGCTCATTTCGCGTTTTCAGGAGGCCCCGATGCCCAGGATCACCTTTGAGGAGTTTCGTCGGATTGTGGCGGAGGAACTGGATGTGGATGAATCCAAGGTCTCGCCGGAAGCGTCCTTTGTGGAAGACCTGATGGCCGATTCCATTCGGTTGGTGGAGATGATGCTGCGCCTGGAAGAGATGGGAATCCGTATCCCCATAGAGATGGCCTGGCAGGTTCGCACCGTTGGGGACGCCTACCGCCTGTACGCCGAAGCCCTGGATGCCCGACGTTCCTGAATCAGGGGTTTTGATGCCTCTATTAATTGATGGTCACAACCTGATTGGCCAGACCCCGGGGCTCAGCCTGGCGAATCCGGATGACGAGGCGGCCCTGGTCCGCCGGATCCAACGATACTGCCGGCGCTCCCGGCGGCAGGCGATTGTGGTTTTTGACGCGGGTGTGGTCGGAGGGCGCTCCGAGGCCCTGAGCACGCCCGAAGTGGAAGTAGTATTTGCGCCCTCGGGTCGCCACGCCGATGAGGTGATCCGGGAACGTCTGCGGAAAGTTCGGGACCCCGCTGGATGGACGGTCGTCTCGTCCGACCGCGCCGTTCAGCAGGCAGCCCGACAGGCCGGTGCGCGGGTGCTTTCCTCTGAGACCTTTGCTGCGGAAATGGAGCGGAAATTCCCACCCCCCAGGAGAAACCCACCCCTTCTCTCTCCGAGGATGAGATTCAGGAATGGATGGACCGGTTTCGGCAACGATAATCCCTGACGGCCGGAGCGAGTGGCATCGGACCTGTTGACAGTATGGAGGGGGTATGGTACAATAACAATGCATATGGAGGGATGGCCGAGCGGACGATGGCGGCGGTCTTGAAAACCGCTGTGACCGGACGGTCACCGGGGGTTCAAATCCCTCTCCCTCCGCTGAATCGCAAAGGGTGGAGCGATATCTTCAGGTTCAGGCGAACCGTCCGGGGAGGTGCCGGAGAGGTCGATCGGGGCCGCCTGCTAAGCGGTTGTGGGGGTAAAACTCCACCCAGGGTTCGAATCCCTGCCTCCCCGCCTCGCGCCCCCGTAGCTCAAATGGACAGAGCATTTGGTTGCGGACCAAAAGGTTGCAGGTTCAAGTCCTGCCGGGGGTACTGGGGATAAAGCCCCAGCGTGGGGATGAACGGTCTCGACGGGGAAGGACGGTCACGGACGGCGAGCCGGGGCGCTCTGACCCCGTGAACAACGGAGCGACCCAAGAATGCCAACACTTGGGCTGCCATTCCCGTCGCCGCGTAAGCGGTAGGGAAACCGGGCCGCCAGGAGCGCGGCCCCGTCCGCCTCAACCCCTCACCGGCGGGCTGAGGATCGGGCGCGACAAAGTCGGTGTGCGGCGGCCTGACGCCGATACGGCCGCCTAAGGCCCCATCGGCTGAGTCCAGGCAGCGCGCGGTCGGCCGCGACGCGCCGGACGAGAACCCAAGAGCCGACTACGCTCGTAGATGTCCCTGGCCCAATTCTCCGGACGCGGGTTCAAATCCCGCCATCTCCACCACCCAAAGCGCCGGGCCCTGATGGGCCCGGCGCTTCCGGTTGGTACACCGGCCAGGTGGCCGGCGCTATAGGCTCCCCCGCAGTTGCCCGCAGCCAGCCTGAATCTCCGTTCCCCGCCGCAGACGGACCGTGAACGGGACCCCTCGTCGCTCCAGCACAGCAGTGAACGCGGTGATGGCTTCCCGTGAGGAGGGATGACCATCGTAGGCCGGAGTGGGATTCAGAGGGATCAGGTTGACATGGGCAGTCAATCCCTCCAATCGCCGGACCAGCGCCTCCGCCTGGTCCGGAGAGTCGTTGACTCCGGCAATGAGCACCCATTCAAAACTGAGGCGCCGACCGGTGCGGGCAAAATACCGTCGGCAGGCCGCAAAAAGAGCATCCAGCCCGTAGCGGCGGTTGACCGGTACCAGGCGGTTCCGCAGATCGTCGGTGGCAGCATGGAGGGAAACGGCCAGCGTGATCTGAAGCGGCCCGCCCCAGGGATTGCTCTCGCTGGCCAGTCGGTCCATTTCCGGGACTATGCCAACCGTAGAAAGGGTTATGCGCCGCTGCCCTAACCGGAATCCCTGAGGATCACTCAAACGGCGAATCGCCTCCACCGTCGCCTCGTAATTCAGCAACGGCTCCCCCATCCCCATCAGCACCACATGGGAAAGGGAACGACCGGAAGACCCACCCTCGGCCCCCAGAACACGGGCAAAGTGAAGCGCCTGAGCAACAATTTCGCCCGCAGAGAGGTTGCGACGGAACCCCACCTGTCCGGTGGCGCAGAAGACACAGCCCAGAGGACAGCCCACCTGAGTGGAAATACAGGCCGTGCGCCGTCGCTCGTAGCGCATCAGGACGGCTTCCACCGTCTCGCCATCGGCCAGCCGGAGCAGGTCCTTACGCGTGAGACCGTCGGAAGAGACCCGGGTGGCCTGGATCGGAGGGGAGAGGAGAGGATACCGCTCTGCCAGACGCTCCCGCAGGGAGCGGGGCAGATTGGTCATCTGCTCCCAATCATCGGCCAGATGGACATACAGCCATTCCCAGACCTGCCGGGCGCGGAAAGGGGGTTCACCCCACTGGTCCATCAGGGCCTGGAGAGCAGGAAAGGAGAGATCATAGGGACTGGAACGGGGAGGGACATCGGCAGCCATGCCGACCGGCTACTTCTCCATCACCAGCGCCAGTTTCCAGAGTTCCATATTAATCTCTTTGCAAAAAGCGACAGCCTCCTCCAGCGGCGTGGTCACCGCGCGGTCGTGTCGCCATCCCACCATCACACCGCTTTTGCCCCGGATCAGGGCTTCGGCAGCAGCAGCGCCCAGCCGGGTCGCCAGCAACCGGTCAAAAGCCGACGGACGCCCTCCCCGCTGGATATGGCCCAGAACGGTCAGGCGAATCTCAAACCCTAATTCCTCATGGCGGCTGTTCAGATAGTCCACCAGGGCGCGCGTGCCGGGCTTCCAACCCTCAGCAACGATGATGATACAATGGGCCTTCCCCCGCACATACGTATCGCCGATAACCCGCGCCACTTCTTCCATAGTGATTTCGACTTCCGGGATCAGTACCAATTCGGCCCCACCGGCCACGCCACTGGCCAGCGCCAGATACCCGCAGTCGCGCCCCATCGTCTCGATCAGAAAGGCCCGATTATGAGAGGAAGCCGTATCTTTAATGCGATCGATCGCATCCAGAATGGTGTTCAGCGCGGTGTCCACACCGATGGCAATGTCGGTCCCGTTAATGTCGTTATCTATCGTGGCCGGGACACCGACAACGGGGAAGCCCATCCGGTGCAATTCCAGCGCGCCGGTAAGGGAGCCATTGCCGCCGATAACGACCAGGCCGTCTATATCCAGCCGATTGAGGGTTCGCAGCGCTTCCCGGCGTCCCTTTTCAGTGAGGAACTCCGGACAGCGGGCAGTGCCCAGGAACGTGCCTCCATGCCCCATGATACCACTGACGGCCCGTCGATCCAGGTCCACAACCTCGCCGTTGATCAGGCCCAGGTACCCTCGCCGAACCCCAACCACCTCGACGCCCAGATGAATGGCCATCCGGGTTACTGCCCGAATGCAGGGGTTCAACCCGGGCCCGTCCCCCCCGCTGGTCAGGACGGCGATACGTTTCATTTCTCCCCCGAATGCTGACAGTCCCTGGAGAATTTCCCGGCGGCGGGCCCGCCCCAACGGAAATGGCTCAGTCTCCACCGATCGGCAATATGGGCTAATACAGGAACATCGGCTTACCGTGAACGTGCATCACCTTGGGGCGGTACTCGTCTACATCATAGAGGGCCCGTACATCCACGTGCTTGGTCCCCAACGTCGGCGATGCCGCGTCTACATCGGTGTAGCGCCCCTCCCGCAGGGCAACCATCCGCCCAAACTTCCGCTCCTGAATGAGATCCATAGCCGTGTTGGCGAAGTTGACAGCGACCATAATGTCCAGCGCGTCCGGCTCACCTGAGCGCATCAGGTAGGCCAGTTCCTGGCACATCGTCCCTTCGCCCGTGATCTGCTCCAACCGCTTCGCCGTCACGGCGCCGATACCACCCAGTTTCTTGTGCCCATAGGGGTCAGGGACACCGGATTGGATCACCTCTTTCCCGATCTCGCGGGCCCCCTCCGAGATAGTCATAATCGCATAGCGACTGGGATTCTCGTACTTGTCTTTTAACAGCAAATGGGCCAGTTTCTCAATATCAAAGGGCACCTCGGAGATAATGGCCCGGTCGGCCCCAGAGAGATAAGCAGCGATCAGAGAGGTCTCTCCAGAATGGCGGCCAAAGAGTTCCACCACGCAGATGCGTTCATGGGAGCCAGCAGTAGAACGCAGTTGGTGAATGAAGCGAACACTGCGGGTAACAGCGGTGGAAAAGCCAATACAGTAGTCCGTGCCGAAAACGTCGTTGTCCATCGTCTTGGGGATGCTGACAATGGGGAAGCCCTCGCGGTGAATGCGCGCCGCGTACCCTAAGGTGTCTTCCCCACCGATAGGCACCAGGACGTCTATCTTCAGATGCTCCAGCACCCGTAGGACATGGGCCGTAAAGTCCACGTTCCCATTTTTGTCCACCGGGAATGCCTCCGGGTCCAGGAACGGAGGAGCCTTATCTGGCGCGACCCGACCGGGATTGGTCCGGGAAGTATGCAGAAACGTGCCGCCGGTCCGGTCAATGGTGCGCACCACGGCTTTTTCCAGAGGGATCACATATTCTGGCTGGGGGGACGGGTCGTCCGGATTGTAGTAAAGGAGTCCGGCCCATCCCCGACGAATGCCCAGCACTTCGTGCCCCTCATCCACGGCCCGATAGACCAGAGCCTTGATACAGGGATTCAGTCCGGGGACATCGCCCCCTCCGGTCAGAACTCCGATTCTCATACTCTCCTCCCCAGCGTATCGGATTGGCGCGCCAAGCGCTGCATGAAGATGGATGGTATGAAGTATCTTTTGGATTATACCACGCCTTTCCGGATTTGGCAAAAGGAATGGCGAAAACCCCCCGATATGCCCCTTGACGGAGCGGGAGGAAAATGGCATAATGAAAGCATCCGGTGGAGCGCCATACCGGTTCGGCTCTGTCGGCAACACCCGTTCCGGAGACGCCCGTGTCGTCATTGCCGTTTTTCCACCTGGTCGCTGACGACCTCCGTCAAGTAGAGGCTCTCCTGCGAGCCCAGGAAGCGAACCCCCATCCGGCGATCGCTGGCGCGGTAGACCATCTGCTGGGCAGCGGGGGCAAGCGGCTGCGCCCGGCCCTGGTCCTCCTCTCTTCCCATCTGTGCGGAGCAGACCCCAGTGCAGCCCTCTTCGCCGCCGCTGGCGTGGAGATGCTCCATACAGCCACCCTGGTCCACGATGACCTGATTGACGGCTCCCTGATGCGCCGGGGCGCAGAGACCCTGAATGCCCGCTGGTCCCCGGCCGCCACCGTCCTGACCGGCGATTACCTCTTCGCCCGCGCGGCCTATCTGGTGGCCCGCACGGCCAACGTTCGTCTGGTGCAGCGGTTCGCTGAGACCCTCATGGTCATCTGCAACGGGGAAATCCGCCAGATGTTTGACGGAAGAGACCGGGTACCCACCTTTCAGGAGTACGAACAGCGCATCTATGCCAAGACCGCCTCCCTGATCGCGCTGTCGGCAGAAGCCGGCGCCATCCTGGCCCACGCTGACGAGGACACCATTTCCGCCCTGCACAGGTACGGAGAACGGCTGGGCCTGGCCTTCCAGGTGGTGGACGACATCCTGGACTTTGTCGCCGATGAGCAGACCCTGGGGAAACCGGTGGGCAGCGACCTGCGTCAGGGCCTGATCACCCTCCCGGTCATGCTGTTCTTGGAGGACAGCCACGATCATCCGACTCTCCAGCGGCTCCGCCACGGACCCCTCTCCGAAGACGCGGTTCAGGAAGCCGTCCGGACCGTTGCGGCCTCCCCGGCGATTGACCGCTCCCTTCAGGTCGCCCGCGGCTACATCCGGGAGGCGAAGGAAACCCTCCAATCCCTTCCGCCCTCCGACTACCGGGACGCCCTGCTGGACCTGGCGGACTTCGTCACCCGGCGTCAATTCTGACCTTGGTCATCCCGTCATTCTCTCATTCCATCATTCTGTCATTCCGTCATTCCACCATTTCGTCATTTATGCCCGACCTCTCAGTTCTCATCGTCAACTGGAACGTCCGGGACCTGCTCCGGCGTTGCCTTCACTCCATCCTGGCCAGCCTGCCCATCGGTGCACTGGAAATCATCGTCGTGGATAACGGCTCCACCGATGGAAGCGCGGAGATGGTTCGGGCAGAGTTCCCGCAGGTCCACCTCATTGCCAACACCGATAACCGGGGCTTCACTAGGGCCAACAATCAGGGACTGGCCGTCGCCCGGGGCCGCTACATCCTTCTCCTGAACCCGGATACCGAAGTGGTCGGCGACGCCCTGGAGACGATGATCACCTTCGCCGATGCCCATCCCAACGTCGGTATCGTCGGCCCGCAATTGCTGAATCCCGATGGGACGGTCCAGTCCTCCCGCCGCCGTTTCCCTACCCTGGGGACGGCCCTCTTTGAGTCCACCTGGCTTCAGCCGTATGCCCCCCGGCGCCTGCTCATGCACTACTACGTCCTGGACCGTCCCGACCATGAGATTCAGGACGTGGACTGGGTAACCGGAGCGGCATTAATGGCCCGGCGAGAGGCCGTAGAGCAGGTGGGGCCACTGGACGAAGGGTTTTTCATGTATTCGGAGGAACTGGACTGGTGCCGTCGGTTTCGGGAGGCGGGCTGGCGGGTCGTCTACCTACCCACCGCCCAGGTGATCCATCACGAGGGCAAAAGCAGCGAACAGGCCCTCCCTGCCCGCCATATCCACTTCCAGACCAGCAAGGTCCGCTATTTCCGTAAGTATCATGGCCCGGTCGCGGCGGAGACGCTGAGAGCGGTCCTTCTGGGCAACTACCTCTGGCAAATCGGACTGGAGGGAGCCAAGTGGCTCCTGGGCCACCAGCGTCCACTGCGGGCAGCACGCATCGGCGCATACCGACAGGTGGTGCAGGCCCTGATACGGGGATTAGGAGCCTATGCGCATCGGGCTGGTAACCGGCGAATTTCCTCCTGACCAGGGTGGCGTGGGAGATTTCACCTTCCGGCTGGCGGAGGCGATGGTCGCGTTGGGCTGCGACGTGCACGTGATCACCGGCCCCCTCCGCACTCTGGAGCACGAAACCCGTCCCCCCTTCCCCGTCCACCGCGCGGTCCCCTCCTGGCGCTGGGGTTGCTGGCGGGGGATTCTGAGAGTAGCCCAGGAGACACGCCTGGAACTCCTAAACCTCCAGTATCAGGCTGCCGCGTACGGGATGCATCCGGCGGTCCATTTCCTCCCCCAGCCTTCGGCCCGCCCACCGGTAGTGGTTACTTTCCACGACCTTCGGGTGCCGTACCTCTTCCCCAAGGCCGGTCCGCTACGCTGGCAAGTTGTTCGGATGCTGGCCCGCCGTGCCGATGGCGTCATCGTTACCAACCGGGAGGACTATCTCCGGCTGGAAGGGGAGATTCCCCGCGACCGCTTGGCCCTGATCCCTATCGGGAGCAACATCCCGCCCACGCCGCCCCCGGGCTACGACCCGCTCGCTGAACGGACCCGCTGGGGGGTGGGGCCCGGCGACCTCCTCCTGGGCTACTTCGGATTCCTCAATGAGAGCAAAGGTGGAGAGGAGTTGATCCGGGCGCTGGCTCTGCTGGTGGCGCGCGGCGTCCCGGCCCACCTGCTGATGATCGGCGGGCGGGTGGGCACCTCCGATCCCACCAACCGGGCCTACGCGGCCTTTATAGATGGCCTCATCGCCGAACTGGGGTTGACGGAGCGGGTCCACTGGACCGGCTACACAGACCCTCCCTCGGTCTCGGCGGGCCTGCTGGCGACGGACGTCTGCATTCTCCCCTACCGGGACGGGGTCTCCTTCCGGCGAGGGACGCTGCACGCCTGTCTGGCTCATGGGCGGGCCATCGTTACCACCTGCCCGGCGGTGCCCCTACCGGAAGTCCGGGACGGGGAGAATATGCTGCTGGTGCCGTCCCGAGACGCGGACGCGCTGGCGGAAGCGGTCCTCCGGCTCTGGCGCGACCCGGCCCTGCGGGCTCGCCTGGAGGCCGGTGCGCGGGCTCTGGCCACCGACTTCTCCTGGGACCGCATCGCCCGCCAGACGGTGGCATTCCTGAGCCGCTGGGTGTCCGGATGAAACGCTGGATTCCTGCATACACAAGGAGGTCATCTATGGATTTTCTCACCCGTCTGACATCTGGCGCCCCGATAGTGGCCGACGGTGCGATGGGGACTATGCTCCAAGCCGCCGGATTGCCGCCGGGCAAGACCGGAGAATTCTGGGTTCTGGAACGCCCAGAGGCCATCGCCACTGTCCATCGCGCTTACGTGGAAGCGGGCGCGGAACTGATTCTCACCTGTACCTTCGGGGGCACCCGCCCTCGCCTGGAGCGAATGGGACTGGCCGGACAGGTCGCCGAAGTCAACCGCCGGGCCGTGGAAATCGCCCGCCAGGCCACCGACGGACGGGCCTTCGTTGCCGGAGACATCGGGCCGCTGGGAGAATGGCTGGCCCCATTGGGGAAGCGGTCGTACTCAGAGGCAGTAGACCTGTTCGCCGAACAGGCCGCCGCCCTGGCGGAGGCCGGGGTGGACGTCCTCTATATTGAAACCATGTCCGCCTTAGATGAAGCCCAGGCGGCAGTGGAAGGGGCTCGGCGGGCTGCTCCCCATCTGCCCATCACGCTGACGTTCTCCTTTGATACCCACGGACGCACCCACATGGGCGTCCGACCGGAACAGGCCGCCCGAGCGGCCCTGGAATGGGGGGTGGCAGCCTTCGGCGTCAACTGCGGCGCCACCCTGGAGATGACCGGAGAAGCGCTGGAGAAGATGCGGGCAGCGGCGCCTGGAGCCATTCTCATTGCCAAACCGAATGCGGGCCTGCCGCGCATCGTGGAGGGCAAACCCGTCTACGATGCGACGCCGGAAATGATGGCCGACTTCGCAGTCCGAGCGGTGGCCCTGGGCGCGCGCATTGTGGGCGGGTGCTGCGGCTCCACTCCGGAGCACATCCGGGCCATAGCCCGACGATGGGGCTCTTCCGCAGCGGCGGGATAGAAACGGTTCCCTGCGGCGGCTTTGCCCGCAGGGAACCGCTACTGCCCAACAGAATCCTATCGGGGAAAAGCAGCGGCCTCTCCAGGAGTTCCCCAGCCCCCTTGGAGCACCAGCGAACCGATGCACCGCGCAGACAGTTAGCCGGTATCTAACAGACCGGGCGGCCTACGCTAGCCGCCCCTAAACCCACAGGGGGACAAAGGTAAACCGCTCCACATCCACCAGCCCCTGATCCGTTAACTTCAGCGCGGGGATGACCTCCAGGGCCAGAAAACTAAGCGTCATAAAGGGATCGGAAAGCATCGTCCCCAGCCTCCGCGCGGCCTCATTCAACCGGTCCATCTGATGGCGTACCACTTCCACCGGCCGATCGGACATCAGCCCGGCCACAGGGAGAGGCACGGCAGCCAGCACTTCCTCTCCAACGGCTGCCACCAGTCCACCGCCCATCGCGGCTACCGCCCGCGCCGCAGTCATCATAGAAACATCATCCCCACCCACGACGATGAGATTATGGGCATCGTGCCCCACGCTTCCTGCCAGCGCGCCCTGTCGTAACCCCAGCCCGTGCACGAATCCGAGCCCCACGTTTCCCGTCCCCCGGTGGCGCTCTATTACAGCCAGTTTCAGGATGTCCCGCTCCGCATCGGCTACGGCCTCTCCCTCCCGCAGGGGCACTTCCTCTATCCGGTGCTCCGTCAGCACCTGGTCGGGGATAACACCAATGATCCGGACCCGAGCGCTTCGGGCCGCCGGGTCCGGAGCCGAGATGTTCAGATGAACCCGTTCCCAATCCACGCGGACGGTGCCCCGCACTGCCGACTCGTCCGCCGAAGGTTCGGGCCATGCCCCTACCGGCTCTCCGGCCTGGGCCACCAGTCGCCCGGCGGAAAAGACCATCTCCGGACGGAAATTCTTCAGGTCGGAAAAGACTACTAAATCGGCCCGCAGGCCCGGCGCGATGGCCCCCCGGTCGGTGAGGCGGAACCATTCGGCCACGTTCAGGGTCGCCATCTGGATCGCCGTGATCGGGTCCAAACCCTCTGCCACAGCCAGCCGGATCAGATGGTCCAGATGCCCTTCGTCCAGCAAGTCGGCAGGGTGGCGGTCATCGGTACAGAAGGCACAGCGGCGGCTATTGCTCGGAGTTACGGCTGGCAAGAGCGTCCGCAGGTTCTTCGCAGCCGTGGATTCCCGGATGAAAATCCGCATCCCCAGACGGAGTTTCTCCATCATTTCGGCCGTTGTCGTGCATTCATGGTCGGAGCCGGGGCCAGCGCCCACGTATGCCTGCAACCACTTCCCGCTGATGCCCGGAGCATGGCCATCCATCACCCGTCCCCGAAAGGCTTCCACTTTCGCCAGCACATCCGGGAAGCCCAGGACCAGACCGGGTACGTTCATCACTTCTGCCAGGCCCAGGACGCGCGGCAGGTCTGCCAGTCCCTTCAGGTCCGCTGCCCCCAGTTCGGCCCCAGCAGTGCCCATTGTTGTCGCTGGCACACAGGAAGGAAGGTTGACATAGACCGTCAGGGGCAGGCCCTCCGAAGCCGTCAGCATGTAACGAATCCCTGCCGCCCCGGCCACGTTGGCGATCTCATGGGGATCGCAGACGACCGTCGTGGTGCCCCGGGGGACCACAGCCCGGGCAAACTGATACGGAGTTACCATAGAGGACTCTATGTGGACATGAGCATCTATCAGGCCCGGGCAGACGTACCGCCCTCCCAGGTCCATCTCCTGGTGCCCCTGCACTCCGCTCCCAACGCCGACAATCCGCCCATCGGCAATAGCCACATCCGCTTCCACGATCTCCCCGGTGAAGACGTTGATCACCCGTCCGTTCTTCAATATCAGTTCGGCGGGCTCGTCCCCCCGAGCAACTGCCAAGAACCGGGACAGGTCCATGCCCTACCTCCTCCGGCAACCCGTTTCACCTGCATAGGGCCGCATCCAAGAGGAATCATAGCATTACCGGTCATTCCTGTCAAACACCCGTCTTCGGCCCTCCAATCGACCGAGGTTGGGACATAAGTCGGGACATCCGCTTTCGCCTTTGTCCTAACTCATACCCGAACTTCAGAGAGACCTTGACAGAACGGCTGGCGAGGATATAATCCGGGGCGGCCCCCTGAGATATTTCTGACCAATGCCGAAGGTTGCATAGGGCAGGCTGTCCGCCTGTAACGGGTAGCCCGAAACAGCCTTCCGATATGACGGGCCGGGTGGCTCGCACTACAGCGCCACAGGTCCCTGGAGAACCTGAATTTTCGGAATGAAGAGGCTGACCATTCGCCCGGCGACGCCCGAGGACGCGGCGGCTATTACTGCTATCCACTGCAGCCACATCTCGGTCTGGCGGCGGGGTGGGAAGGGCGACATCGTCCCTTATGAGGCACTCTCCCCCTACGAGCAGTGGCTCCATGGTGGCCCGTGGATGAATGCGGAGACCTGTGCAGCCCATCTCCGGCGCTGGCAGGAAACAGGCCATCTGACCCTGGTCGCTCTGTTGGGGGAAGAGGTGGTCGGCGAGGCAGAGTTCGTGGAGGATGAAGAGCCTCTCCCCTACGGACATGTTCTCCATCTCTCTCTCCTCATTGTCCACAGAGCCTATCTCGGGCAGGGGGTGGGACGGGCATTGGTGGATGCGGGAGTTACCCTGGCGCGGGAGCGCGGGTGTATTGCGCTCACGACTCAGCCGGAGCAGGCAGCAGAGCCTTTCTACCACCGGGTGGGGTTTGAACCCTGGCTATGGCTGCGGGAGTGGCAGGCTCCGGCGCGGGAGGTCTTCCTCCCTGCCGACCTCCGTCGGGCTGATGATGCTCCCTATCCCGCTGGGCAGGGATTGGTATTGCGAGTGGGCCGTTACCAGGCCAGCCGCCATATGTGGTATGAGATGGCCAACCGACCCCTGCCGGAACTGGCTCGCCTCCCCTGGGGACGCTGGCAGGCCCCCATGCCCGGTGGGGAGAAACTCTGGCTGGGCCTGCGGGCCCAGCCCCTGGCTCCCACTCAGGCCGATGGCTTTATCTGGATGCCTCCCGGGGCCGACCTGCGCCCGGCAGTGGAAGCCCTCCAGTCCCTGGCAGCCCGTCTGGGCTTTGCCTTTGTGGACCTGCTTATGGAGGAGCCAGAGGGTCGGGCTCTGGCCTCCGCTCTGGACCTGGAATTTCAAACCGACCTGACCTTCTGGCGAATGGAGATCGGAGAACAATCCCCCTGACCAAACCTGACCAAAGCCACCGGGCATCAGCCCTGCTCCGATCGGGCGGGGAAAGTCGTTGACATCCCCTAACAACTGGTTATAATACAGAGCAGGCGCCAGGCATTTCCGGGATGCCTGGCCGATTTCACTTCCGAGAGCCCCAATGACGGAATGGTATCCCAATCCTCAGACCGGCCTGCGGGTCGGGCTGGCGCTGATCGCCGCGATAGCGCTGGTAGACGCAGGTCTGGTCATCTGGGCCGCCACGCAACCGGTCAGCGGGCTTACGTTTCTTATCGGGCTGTTCGTTCTGGGCAGCCTGGCTGCTATTGGAGCCATCGGCTATCGGATCAGTGGGCTGGTCCAATCCGCCTATGTTCTGGACCGCAATGCCTTGGTCATCCTCTGGGGAGAAAGCGAACATGTGGTGCCGCTCCCCCATATCCAGCAGGTTCTGCTGGGCGAAGAAGTAAAGGGCCGCCTACGTTTCCAGGGCATCCGCTGGCCCGGGTACTGGGTGGGGTACGGTGAAATAGAAGGTCTGGGGCCAGCACTCTTTCACTCCACGGCGCCTCTGGAGGAGCAGGTTCTCCTGGTAACACCCGGCCTGACCTACGCGATCTCCCCAGAGGACCGAAACGGATTCCTGACCACCCTTCAAACCCGGATGCAGATGGGCCCAACCCAAGTGTTGAAGCAGGTTTCCTATGGACCGGCCTTTGCTTACTGGGATTTCTGGAAGGATCGCCCTGCCCTGATCCTGCTGGCCGGAGGGCTGGGACTGTTGCTGGTCCTGACCGGCTTTCTCTGCTTTCGCTTCCCACATCTCCCACCGTTGCTCCCTCTCCACTTTGATGCCCTGGGTATACCTGACCGTCTGGGAGTACGCGGCCAGATCTTTTTTATTCCCCTGATCGGCCTGATCGTTCTGACAGTCAACGGTGTTTTGGGAGGTCTGCTGTATCAGAAGGAACGGCTGGCGGCTTACTTGCTCTGGGGAAGTGCTCTTATGATTCAGATTCTTTTCTGGATTGCCGTTCTGGGTATTCTGGCGGTTGCAGATTGACACGCGCAACCCCTGGAACTGCTGGAGTATCCATTTTCTGCCAGATAGACTATCCAGAGCTTCTCAGAGGTTCGTCGTCTTCGTAGAGAAAGTGGATATGGGGATAATGGGGAGTCAGTGGGACGGTGTGGCTTATATCTGGAGGTATGCGGAGCCTCCGGATATACTTCTGGGAGTGGGATGTGGGGAGAAAATCCACAGCGAATGTGGAACCTTTAGGGAGAGGGCCGATTTCGCGCCCCGGTGCTGCAAGGCGTGAGTGGGTCCGGACGAGTCAGAAGGCCTCTGCCGCGCGGGTTATCCACATCGCTGAGGGGTTATCCACAGAGGTGGGCAGGTTATCCACAGCCCTGTGGCTGACGATGAGGGTGCAGAGGTCCAGATATGGGAGATGGACAGTGCTCAGCATCCAGGGATGTGGTTGTGGAGAGAGGGAAAGGGATGTGGATAGTGGATTGAGGATCCGGATTTTGCACTTTCGATTCCTGGGTGGGGAGAACTCTCCATGCGTGCCTTGATCACTGGGGCTGGGGGATTCGTTGGCGGCCATCTTTGCCAATATCTTCTGGCCTGCACCGATTGGGAACTTTGGGGGACGGTGTATCCTGAGCCGGTGGAAGGTCTGCCCCCTCAGTCCCGTGTCTCCCTGATTCATCTGGACTTGCGGGATGGCGCGCGGGTGGCCGAACTGATGGCGGATTTCCGTCCCGATGTAGTCTTCCATCTGGCGGCTCAGTCCTACGTTCCCACCTCCTTCTCAGATCCGTGGGAGACGCTGGAGAACAACCTGCGAGCTCAGTTGAATGTGCTGGAGGGCGTGCGGCAGGCAGGCCTTTCGGCGCGGGTCATTGTCATCGGTTCCAACGAGGAGTACGGCTGGCCCCGTCCGGAGGACCTGCCGCTCACCGAGGAGAGCCCCCTGCGCCCGGTGAACCCCTATGCCGTCAGCAAAGTCGGACAGGATTTCCTGGGGCTTCAGTACCACCTGGCCTATGGGATGGACGTGGTTCGGCTGCGGCCTTTTAACCACACAGGGCCAGGGCAATCCCCCCGCTTCGTCGTCCCGGCCTTCGCCCGTCAGATCGCCCGGATTGAGGCAGGGCTTCAGGAGCCGATCGTGCGGGTGGGGAACCTGGACGTGGCGCGGGACTTCACCGATGTCCGGGACATCGTCCGGGCCTACTATCTGGCCGCGACGAAAGCGGACGCAGGAGAGGTCTACAACCTGGCTTCCGGCGTGGCCCGTCCCATCCGCTGGATTCTGGAGACCTTGCTCTCCTTCACCGACGCAGAGGTCCGGGTAGAAGTAGACCCGGCTCTGTACCGCCCTGCCGACGCGCCGGTCATTTACGGGAGCGCGGAGAAGTTTCGGCATTGCACCGGCTGGGAGCCGCAGATTCCTTTTGAGCAGACGTTGAGGGATACTTTGCAGTACTGGCGCCGCGAGACGCAGAGAGGAGGATAGCGAATGATTGCCCTCATAGAGGCGAAGGGGTACAAGTGTCTGCGGTACATCCGGCAGCCCTTGGAGCGTTTCCACATCCTGGTGGGCCCCAATGCCAGTGGGAAGACGACGTTTTTGGACGTGATTGCGTTTCTGGGAGATGTCCTGCGGGAAGGCCCTCAGAAGGCCGTGGAAAAGCGCTGCCGTTCTTTGAAGGAACTGGTCTGG